>NZ_JBGGWA010000008.1:0-368527 GCF_041321145.1 Paraburkholderia sp. IW21
AAAGGCGGGACAAACGAGCACGCGGGCAAGCGCGAAAGCGGCCGCGTGATACAGGACCCAGGTGGGTCAGATTTACTTCGGCGAAACCACGAAATGTGGGTCAGGTTTCAGTCGGCGTTGACAGTTACCGCATCAGGCGAGCGTCTGCCCAGGCTCGGGCGCATCCTGCACACGATACTTAGTGACGCCGGATTCAATGCCGCTACGGCGGCAAGCGGCAAACACCCTTGGGATCGTGTCAGCACGTTCGCCGATGGCGAAGAAATCACTGACACGCTCTCGCTGCGGCAGGTGCTTTTCACGGAACCGTGGACCAGTCTGGCCGAGAAGATGAACGAGATCGATGGCTTGCCGTGGCCCGCAGGCAAGAAGCGCAGCGCGCTACTACTGTTCGTGGCCGACAAGATCGAGGCCGGCAGCGCTATCAAGTTCACGCGGTACAAGCCGGCGACCGTGACGCCGGAGCGCGGCATGCGTATTGGTGGCCGGGATCAGAAACACAGTCATCCTCCATACTGGGTGCTCGCTGTGATCGACCGGAAACAAGAAGGGTGAGGCCCGGGTTCGCGAAGCGTTCGCACAGCACGCCTACAGTTCCACCCAGCCGGTTCCTCTTGACAGTCACTATGAGCGCCGCACCCTCGCTCAACTGCTTAAGATCGTCGATTGGGTCGGAAAAAAAGGCGTCGCCGTCGCCGTCGCTAAGCCTCTGTTCGACAGCGATGTTACCCTGGCGTCGGGCGAGGTAGTATGTTGTCGGCCAGACTTCGAACTGGAGTTCAATGAGATCACGCAGGGGCCGGCGACCGCGCGGCGCCACCGGATCGTTGTTGCGACAATGGGATCGGAGTCTGAGGATTATCTGATCCAGAAAACCAGAACACACGAGATCATGCGAAGTCGTGGAGTTCTCCTCGAGCATGTGGTACGCGACGATAGCGAGCAGGACGCGCGGGATGACGCATTTGGCAAACGGCTCTACGGGCACATCCTCCAACTGGCCGGTGTACCGCGTCAGGCGGTTGCAACGACGTCACAAGCGTAGAGCGTATTACGGGGTGTAGCAAGCTAAGTGCGAATTTCTATCACAACTCTCGCAGTCATAAAAGCGATCGTTCTCCTAAATGAATTGCGCAGCTCGCGGACGTTATCAGTCGCATCAAGTAGCGAATGACGGCGTCGGCATACATCAACTCGCCGCCCAGCCGAAGGCCGAAGCGAGCCCGAACAAACCCCGCCGTATGCCGCTGCCGGCAAACCTGCCGCGTATCGAAGTTCGTCACGAACCGGAGTTGACAACCTGCGGTTGCGGCTGCCAGCTCAGGCGCATCGGCGAGGACGTCAGCGAGAAGCTGGACTACACACCGGGCGTGTTTACCGTCGAGCGTCATGTGCGCGGCAAGTGGGTGTGCGCCAGGTGCGAGATCCTGATTCAGGCACCGGTTCCGGCTCAGGTGATCGACAAGGGCATCCCCACTGCCGGGTTGCTGGCACAGGTGCTGGTCGCCAAATACGGCGACCACCTGCCCTTGTACCGGCAGGAAGGGATCTTCGGGCGCGCCGGTCTCGCCATCCCCCGCTCGACACTGGCGCAGTGGGTCGGCATGTGCGGAGTGCAGTTGCAGCCGCTGGTCGACGCACTCAAGGAACACATGCTGCGGCATCGGGTGATGCACGCCGATGAGACGCCTGTCGCGATGCTCAGTCCCGGCAAGGGCAAGACGCAAAGAGCTTATCTATGGACGTATTGCCCCGGGGCCTTCGAGGATCTGAAGGCGGTCGTCTACGACTTCGCTGACAGTCGGGCGGGTGAACACGCGAGGGACTTCCTGGGAGACTGGCGAGGGCAACTCGTCTGCGATGACTTCACCGGCTATAAAGCACTGTTTGCACAGGGCGTGACCGAGCTCGGTTGCATGGCGCACGCGCGGCGCAAGTTCTACGATCTGCATGCGGCCAGCAAGAGCGAGATTGCACAGGATGCGCTTCAGTACATCGGTCAGCTCTACGAGATCGAGCGGGAAGTACAGCAGCTCGCTCCGGACGAACGCCTGGATATCCGGCAACAGCGAGCGCGTCCCGTTGCTGATGCACTGCATGCGTGGATGACACAGCAACGCGTGCGGGTGAGTGAAGGCTCAGCCATCGCCAAAGCGCTGGACTACAGTTTGCGCCGATGGGTGGCGTTGACGCGTTACCTCGACGATCCGCAGGTGCCGATTGACAACAACTGGTGTGAGAACCAGATACGTCCAATCGCCATCGGTCGCAACAACTGGTTGTTCGCGGGTTCTCTGCGTGCTGGCCGACGCGCCGCGGCGGCCATGAGTTTGATCCAGTCGGCAAGACTCAACGGCCATGATCCGTACGCGTATCCAAGGACGTGCTTACGCGACTGCCGACGCAGCCCGCAAGCCGCCTCGAAGAACTCCTGCCGCATCGCTGGCAGCCGTCTCTGCAGGCCTGAACCGCACGCTGCCGTCAAGATGGGATGACCGGCCGCTTACTGAGGTTGACCAGTAAGCGCCGAACAGACGATCGAGTGCGGCCAGAACCCGACTCGGGCTTGAGCGTTCCGGTCGCAGGACGTAGCTCACTGGTTCTGATCGCGCCGAGGAATGGCGTTTCGAGTATGACCTTTTCGCCACCGATCTCGGTGATCAGCGCACAAATCCTGTGCGAACTTAGCCCGGTAGGTGAAACCGCCCTTCGATATCGACACGTAATTGCCCCGCGGACCTGTTCCGATGCAAAATCCGGGGAGCCGACGGACACGCCGATGCCAGCGCCAGATAGATTAAAGCGGAATGGTCCAGCGGATAGCGATTTCCTGTAGCTCTGTCCCATTGAATTCGCCTCGATACCTTTTTATTGAGCGACGCACCAGTTGCCAATCATTCTGAAGCGTGAGTCACACTCCCATCCGTTCCATGTGTTGGCTAGGTGGGCGTTAGGTGGCAAGCTGATGGCAGCACACGTGTTACCCATGCGTCTGAAACCTGTATTGCAATCCCAGTTCGAGCCAACACCAGTCAAATGCGCGTTTGACGGCATGCTCTGCATCGACATACATACTGCTCCGAATCGCAGAAATCCATCGTCGCATTGCCATTGCCCGTCTGCCGAGACTCGATGGGCGTTGGCGGGCATTGCCATCGGGACGCATCCCGATGGCCCGGCAGCCATTCCTGCAGGGCAGTCCGTTCGTGCGCGTTGATTGACGGAATTCGTGCACCCAATGCGGTCGACACCTGGTGGGCATAAGGACGGGCTGCTTGCAGATGTGTTTTGCCCAGAGGCAGTCGGCAACGATTGTGCTTGGCTTGGAGATTGTGACAGCGACGTCATCGGCGATGCATTCGCAGGAGGGGGCGCAACAGGTCCAACCGGCTTCCCGCGAAAGGCATTTAGAAACTGGTCGACCTGAATGGGTGCCTCTTGCGCTTGGCCATAAGGTGCACCTAGAACCAGCAGGCCGGCCAATGACAGGCTAAAAGAGGCGTAACGCTTCGACTTAAGTGAGCTTCTCATCAGCGCACCTGCATGACTGCAAGGTCCGCCTCTGCTTGGGCGAGTGCATGCGAAGCTGCTTCCAACGCTCCCTTAGCGTTATTCTGTCGCCCAATTATTTCATTGCGAAGGTCTTGCAGTTGCCGTGCCCCGTCTCTGAGTTGTTGTTCGAGGTCGTTGCGCATTGACGCGACTTTGGTATTCACTGCATTAATGTCCTGCTGCGTCGGAGCCGCACCGGCAGTGGGAACAAATCGCTGTTCGATACTGCGCTTCCATGCCAGCAGATTTGCCGTAAGTCCGGTGCCAAAGCCAGGAATACCAGCGACAGCGACTGCTGAAACATCTGCCGCAGATTCGATGCCGAACGAGACGAGGGTTTGCTTGCGCTGCTCACCCACGCCCGCAATCTTTGCGGAATGAATGAGATGACGATCGAGGAAATCATGCAACTGCCGGGCGACTATCGATGCCTGCAGTTGTTTCATCTCGCGCGCGAGCACTTGCGGCAGGTCATCCAGTTGAGCCTTGATTTGGCTTGCTGACCGCGCCCTATCCGAAAGTCGCCGGTCAGAGCGCAAGCTTTCGTAGTTGGAAAGTGCCTGCTCGTATGCGCGCTTTGTACTCTCGACAACGCTCCTTCGCGTGGTGAGCTCGATTGGTGTGACCGGTTTTACACCGTGGATGGCAAATGCCCCCAACACGAACCAGAGCGGCCACAGTTTAGGCACAACCAGCGACATCAAAAACGCGAGGAGACAGATAGCGGCGTAGGTCAGTCGCGTCTTCGTAACGCCTTTGCTTACGGATGTCGGCGGTGGCCGCCCCGTCAGGTTGAAGGGCGGTGGGTTGTAGGCCGATAGCGAAGGTAGCGCACTTAGGGACTGAATTTGCGACCAGAGAGCGGCAATGTTCGCGCCCGCAACCTGAAAGTTTATGGTTGCACCGGTGGCCGATGCCGGTGTGAAGTAGGGTGTTCCGAGTCTATCCCGCTCACACCAGACGCAGGTGTTTAGGTGTCCAGGATACTTGTGACAAGGCTCTGCGCTGCATGAACGCAACGAGTGCAATAGGCCGTCCAGAGCGGCAACCCATTCTTTCGCCTTGGGGCGGCCGTATTTCGCGCCTACTTCAGTAAAGGCGCGCCAGAAGAGGTCGCCGATGGTCGGTGGGAGATATTCCAACCCTAGCGCTCTCGGCGGCATATCGTTCAATCGAGCGAGCCTGTCAGCGCCATACGCGAAGCGGAACTCCTTAATTGACCGTTCCAACGGGAGGTCGCCGGGTATTTTGGGAATCCCGGAGTAGGGATGCCGCGCCATAAACAGCAACTGGAAAATCAGGACAGCCAGCCCGAAGTTGTCGTGATTCGCAGTACGGGTTACGCCGTGAAATGAGCCCAGCCCCTGTAACTCCGGCGGAGTGTAGTGAGGAACCCCCACTGTGCATGGGAAGCTGGCCGAAGCTGTGTTGACATGAAACGAGTCGCAGTCGAGTAGCTTGACGGTCCCTTGGTGGCTGACAATGATATTGTTTTCATTGACGTCCCCAATCGCGTGTCCATGCGCGTGTATTGCATCGAATGCTGCGGCGATGTTCCTCGCTGTTCCGACTAGAAACGAGAAATCGACTTTTGGGAATGTCTGCCGTCTGCTCGCAACTCCGTACAGTTGGTGCACGGGTTCGTAGCCGGAAAACTTTGGCATAGTGAACCCGGCTACCGGCCCTGGCTTATGTGCCAGGAGAACGCTAATCGGCCACGCTGCAATCTGCTTCAGATAGGTGTCACCCACCTGCGCCATAGCGCGTAGCTTTGCCTGCCGGTCCGCATCCAGAGCGTGGGAATACATCTTGGCGGCCACGTTCTCGCCGTTATGCGTCGCATCGAAGACAGCGCCTTCACCGCCTTGGCCCAGCTTCTTGCCGAGCTTCAGCTGGTTTCCCTGTTCGTCAAACGCCACGGACATCAGTGGCCCCCAACGCACGTGTGGCAAGAATCAGCGTCTTATCGTCGTCGGTTCTTTCGTTTATCGCATCGCTACCCAGAAAACGTTCGAGTGCCGCACACAGCGAGTCGGTCTGTTCGTCTGTCGACGTCCGTAGAGCCTTGAACATAGGTTCAAAGAACGGCGCATGCGCTGTTTCGCTGGAGAACACCAGAGCAAGGCGCTGCAACCCGTCACTGAACAGAGCGGCCTCGTCGGTTGTGCACCGTACTTCGGTGCGCAAATGGTCGTGTACATCGGCATCCGTGACGAAATAGGTCATGTTTGCGTACTCGCCAGACTCGGGCCAAAAAACCGGCGCGAGCATGCCTTCATGCCGCGCGACGATCGCCCCGTCACCGACCTGAAAATAGAGTGCTTGGGTTGGCCCAATGACTGCACCGAGCAACGTGCACGCTAGCGCGCGCGTGGTTACGTTGCGAGCGGTCGCAGCATTTGTGATTTCTGCTCGCACATTCTCGAGTAACTCGGCAGCCAACTCTGTCTTCAGACCCACTTCGCCTGCGGCTTCGACCGCTTTTACAAGAAGTCGTCCGCTGGTCTCGCAAGCAATCTCAGCTCCTACCTCTCCGAACTGTGCGCTTCCAGCCCCATCGGACGCGAGGGCGACCAGAAAAATGGCGCCGTTTGCGTCATTCGCGACGTGGTAGAAGCAGCTGTCCTGACACGGTGCTGACGTTTGGACATGCGAACTGCCGACAACGGAAGCGCCAATGACTCGCCAGCTCACACGGAGGCCCAGCCTGTGGGCGCTGTGAGTGGAACTTCAGTGCCTGGCGTTGAGCGGGACACGGCTGCCATCGATGCGGACAGCCATTGAAAAAGTTCGCGGAATTTCAATCCCTGCAGCGACAATGGCTGACGAGTCGAAATCTGGGCGAGTGTGTCCATATTCGCGCCCTGTACTCCCACCGCGAAGAAGGCGAATTTTTTTGAGGCTTCACCTTCTCGGACTCGGGCCGCAGCTGATTGCCAGGCATCCGTCGGACTGCCGTCGGTGATAAGGAACACCCACGGGCGGTAGTAAGAGATACCGTTTGCTTTGTATTCAGCTTTTCGCGCTTCGAGCGTATCCAGCGCAAGGTTGATAGCAGAGCCCATTGGCGTATCGTTATGGGCCGTCAGAGTGGGCGGGAAGAAGTTCGATGCCGTGTGGAACGGCATTTCGAGTGTGGCGGGACCGAATGTCACAATCGCTGTGTCAACCCGCTTCATCGCGAGAGAGTCTGCGGCCAGTTCGTCTTTGAAAGTCGTCAGGCCCGCGTTGAGCTGAGCGATTGGCTCTCCGCCCATGGAGCCTGAACGGTCAAGGACTAGCACGCAGGGGCAGCGTTGCTCAGGATTTTCGGCGAAATTGTCCGTGCCGAATGCTACCTGCGTAGCAAAGTCATTGTTCTCAGTCATGGTCTTCTCGCTATGCGGCGCTGGCTAAGCTCAGAACCGCGCGTTAGTATTCAAGCCTGAGATAATAATCCAAGAATCATGTCCACAAGTAAAGCTCCAGCTTATTTAGGTTTGGTCTTCGCTGTAGCAATGGGCGTGCTCGCATCCGGGGCTAACAAACATACGTCATCTGACGTCGCGGCGCCGCTCGATAGCGCAAGTGCGCCGGCGACAGCGGTGCCGCAACCGGCCGAGCCTGAGTCCGTTCCCGCTGCCGTGTGGAAGTTGCAAACGTTAAAAATTGGTCCCTTGCGGCTAAAGGCAAATCTGCCGTCCTATGGGATTAATGCGACTTGCATGTTGCCGAGCCCTGTTGACGACGAAGTCAGCATGTGCCAACCAGTTTTGGGAACCTCTGATACGTCCATCTGGCAAATTCGGATTGTCAGCCAACGCGACCGCTTCGTGCCTTTGACCTGGTTCGACAGTGTGACCCAATCATTGCGCGGGATGCCGGTCGATGTTTTGACACGCCAACTGGGAAACGAAGCCAACCTGGTGACCAAGGCAGGGTTTACCAGCGCTGCGCTTCTCGCGCCCGGCGACCTGTCGGGCGCCGTAGCTATCCGTGGCTCCGCTGCAGCGCCTTCAGCGTTCTCCGCTGCTAACCCTCAATCGTGTGTCTACGCGTTTCTGCTCGCAGCGAACAGGCCAACGACCGTTCTGTACTGTGCTGCGAATGACGAGGATGCGCTGGCCGGCAGCCAGAAGATTGTTTCTTCCTTGTTGAAATTCAACACATCTACTGAATACAAACGTGGAAGTGCACAAGGCGTCGAGCACAACCTGTATCTGAAGCGCCTGAAAGCAGCGGGTGGTCCCGGTGGCGCGCCGGAATTTCTCGCTTCCGAACAGGCGTATGAGCAGTCGACGGCAGCCGAGTGCGAAAAGTACCCAATCATATCGCAAGAGCGATACCAGTGTTATGAGGGATTTGCCGCCAGTCGTCTACCGATGCTGTGATGTGATTGTCTCTACCGATAGAAATGTTGTGTCGAAGGCCTAAAGTTCTCGACGCAATTGTCGTCAAGCATGCATTAAGTCCTGCGAGGATGTATGGCGTTCGAATACAAGATGGTTCAGGTTCCTCCAAACATTGCGGTCCGTGCACGCGAGCATAGAGGTAATGAGGCAGCCGCCTATCTGGAAGGGGTTGTCAACGAATACTCGCGAGATGGATGGGAGTTTTATCGCATTGATAGCATTGGAGTGAACGTCCAGCCTGGATGCTTCGACGCATTGTTTGGTCGCAAGGCGCAGTCTGCAACATACTATGTCGTTACCTTCCGACGGCCTGACTAGCGCAAGCGAGGCGGCAATTGGTGTCTATCGGAGGTTTGCCCCGGTTGCACTTAGAGATGCTTGCCTTTTCGAGCCGACCTGTTCGGAATTTGCGCTACGTGCGATTCGCAAATATGGGCCTTTTCGGGGGTGGATGAAAGCGTTGCGAAGAATTGCCAGGTGCCGGCAACCGAATGGCGGGATAGACGAACCCTGAGGCTATATCATTTTGGGAGTCGCTCGTTCCAAAGCGGCCGGTTAGGCGGTTAGCGAGCGGTTGAATCTGCCATTCACAACCTTTGGAACTTCTGACTTTTTGGTCACAGTTCTCTGAAGCAAACAAAAAATGAGCAACTTCGGGGTCGGGCTGTTTCTTGTTGGCGTGCTCACCGGATTGATAGGTTTTGGAGGCTTTTTCGATACTCGAAAAGTCGACCGGCGCTTCAAGACAGGCTATAAAAATAACGAGCCAGATAACAGGAACTTTGGTCGTGCAGGCAAGCGTATTCTGTACGGCATTGGGATTTGTATTGTAGCTTCAGCCATTGTCAGCTTAAGTTCGCCTTCTGAGCGTACATTGTCCACCACTCAGGTTGACAATGTTGCCTCGCAGCCTGAGGTGGTCGCTGCCTCACAGGCAGAAGTGTCGAATCCCGTTGTCGCTCTTGACCCTCAACCAGCGGAGAAGAAGTCTGACAGCGGAGTTGCGCTCGGTTCGAACGAGCGAGTGGTCGCTCCCGAAAGTGTCGCCCCAGCTCTCGCTTTGGAGTCGGTCCCGGTTGCACAGGTACCAGATGCTTCACTCCAATCCGGTCAGGAGAGCGTCAGTTGCACCGAGGATGGGACGTTTTTCGGTGCCAACGTATGCAAAAGCGCAACCCTCGCGGCGGCCTACGACCGTGAACTGAAAGAGTACGAGGCGGCGCAGGGCCGCATTGGCGGGAAAGACATCGGAGTGCGTATTGAACAGCAGAACTGGGTCGATCAAGTCACCAAGAGCTGTTCGGACATGACGTGCCTGACCGAGGCGTTTGATGCACGGATAGCTAATCTTCACTCTCGGTACCGAAAAGACGGCTAGACCTGTATGTCTTGGCGTCGAACGTCGCGACGTGACGAATTGCCCGATTGCCGCGAAGCACTCTAGAAGCGGGGAATCAGTTCTGCAGGTGTGGGGATTGCCGAGCCCGAACAGCGTTGTGTGACGTGAAAACGCGCATCGCACCCAGACGACAATCCGCCTTTACTTGCGCGTGGCTATGGGTAGCAGGGTAAATTTCCTCGCAAAAAGCAGATTCTGGGGGCGTGATGGAGACAGTTGCTGGGTTTGCAATTTCGGTAGTAAGTTTGATTCTCGGTGCGGTGGCGGCATGGGTGCTATTACGGAGCGGTGAGGCCATGCGCATGCGGGCAGCAGTTGTCCGTAGCCAATCGGAGTCGCAGATTCAAATTGCTCAGTTAGAAGAGAGACTCCGGGCGTCGGGCGACGACTTGAGGTTAGCCCGCGGGTCGAGGGATGAGGTGGAACATCAAGCCAACGTCTTGCGCGAGGAACTTTTTGCTGTTCGCGATGAGCAGGCGAGGTTGGCTGAGCGGTCTTCACGAGTCCCAGTTCTTGAGGCGGAGATTCGGACGCTGAGTGAACAGGTGCGGAGCAGTGCGGATGAACTGAGAGTTGTCGCGGCTAGTGAAGCCCAGAAGCAGCAGCTCGTTAGATCTCTGACTGAGCAAGTCGCGCAACTGGAGAAGGACCTGACTGACGCGGAGCGGAAGGTTGAACAAACTTCGTCAGAGTTGCAGGTTGCGAACGAGCGCAGGGCCGCGCTGGAAGAAATGGCATCTCGTATCCCAGACCTCGACCGTCAGATGGGCGAGACCGCAGAATCATTGACAGAAACCGTGCACGCTTTGTCTGAACTGCGGGAGTCAAATGGTCGCCAGAACGGGAAATTATCGGCTGAATTGGATGCCGAGCGCCTCGCTGCGCGCTTGGTGCGTGACGAGCTCGAGCAGGTAAAAGCTGCCCGGGCCGCGGCGGACCGCGATGTGACACGGCTCACGGACGAGCTTACGGAGCTTCGCACTAGAACTGACGCGGAAAAACAGAACAGCGACGAAAAACTTAATCTATTACTGGAGGCAAAAGAGACCCTTAGTGACCAGTTTAAGACGCTTGCCACTGAGATTTTTGAGGAAAAGTCCAAACGCTTCGCGGAGCAGAATCAGACCAACCTCGGACTGCTACTTGAGCCTTTGAAGACGAGGCTGTCCGAATTTCAGGGAAAGGTCGAAGAAGTCTATGTTCAGGAAGGCAAAGACCGCTCGGCACTCTCTGCTCAGGTTCGACAACTCGTCGAGTTGAATCAGGCGCTCAGCCTGGATGCAAAAAACCTCACGCTTGCCCTCAAAGGGTCTGCGAAAACTCAAGGTAACTGGGGTGAACTGATACTTGAGCGCGTGCTCGAAGCCTCTGGTCTGCGCAAGGGGGAGGAGTATCAAGTCCAGGACAGTCAGGTGCGAGAGGATGGCACTCGGGCACAGCCTGACGTTGTAATCAACCTTCCTGATGAACGCAAGCTGGTCGTTGACTCAAAAGTGTCTCTCAATGCGTATGAGCGATATGCATCAGCGGAAAGCGACGAAGAGAGGGCAGTCGCTCTCCGCCAGCATGTTGAATCCGTCAGGAGCCACATCAAATCGCTGTCCGACAAGCAATATCAGGCGCTGTACGGCAGGTCTCTTGATTTTGTCCTTGCTTTTGTCCCGATCGAACCAGCGTTCATGCTCGCTGTGACGAACGACAACGAGCTATTCATGGAGGCGTGGCGTCGGAACGTACTTGTCGTTAGCCCGTCTACGCTCCTTTTTGTTGTGCGCACGGTCGCTCACCTCTGGCGGCAAGAGCAACAGAGTCGAAATGCGCAGGATATCGCGCGTCGAGGCGCGGAGCTGTACGACAAACTTTGTGGATTCGTTGAAGACTTGCAGCAAGTTGGGATGCGTCTCGGGCAGGCTCAGAAGGCTTACGACTTGGCACACGGAAAGCTTACGAGCGGGAGAGGCAATGTCATACGACAAGCTGAATTGCTTCGCGACATGGGGGTAAAGCCATCGAAGGCGCTACCGCAGGCCTTGGTGGAGTCTGCGTCGGCAGAACATCAAGAAATCGTAGTGCCGGGCGTAATAGCCGATACATCCAGTAGCATCGAGGCTGAGCCGGGCATGTGAAGTGTGTGATTCACACAGATCGTTTCAACTAAAATGGGGCGATGGACCGCGAAATTGCGACTCGATTACGTTGGGTTTTGATGTATCACGAGACCGGCAACGCCGGCCTCGTATGCGCACGTTGTGGCATCTTAAGGCCGACACTTCGCAAATCGTTACAACGCTACTGGGATGCTGGAGAAGAAGGTCTTCGCTCTCAAAGTCGCCGCCCTCTCAACAGTCCAAACCGGAAGGTCTCCGAAGCTGATCGGGCGACGATTCTCCGGCTGCGCGCCGAGCGTAAGGGCGCACGGCGGATCCAGAACGAGTTGCGGCTTCACGAACAAAGAGAGCTGTCCCTCGCGACCATTCATAAAGTTCTGACCAAGGCGTCTGTGAAGCCACTAGTGCGCTCCAGGCGGCCGGCATATCCCACACGCTATAGTCGCCCGGTTCCGGGAGATCGGGTCCAGATGGACACAATGAAGATTGCGCGAGGCGTCTATCAGTACACGGCCATCGACGACTGCTCGCGCTTCCGCGTACTGGCTGTGTACCCTCGCAGAAATGCCCGCAATACGCTGCTTTTTCTTGATCGCGTCATCGAAGAGATGCCGTTTCCGATCCAGCGTATTCAGACCGACAGGGGCGGCGCGTTCTTCGCCGAATCAGTGCAGCGGCATCTGATGATGCGAGTGCATAAAATTCCGACCGATCCCGCCACGCTCGCCACACCTCAATGGCAAGGTCGAACGTTCACAAATTACTGACCTGAACGAATTCTGGTTCCACCATGTCCCGACCGAAGATAAGATTGACCGACGAATTGAGGAGTGGCAGTTCGACTACCACTGGCGCCGCCCACACGGCTCACTCGGCGGCAAGACTCCCGTCGACCGCATCGCAGAAGTGAGCGAAATCACACCTCTCGCGGAGCAGGGAGAAACCGCCTACGACGGGTTGAAAGAGAGAATCCGGCATCGCGAATGGCGAGTCGACAAGATCCTTGCCGAACATCATCGGCGCGCGCTTGAACTCGCGTCTCCTAACGGAGCCACGAACTCAAGCGCGCAAAGAAAACGGCGTTCAAGAAAGTGAAATGATGTCTGTGAATCGCACAGCTCAACTCTTGTCGAACGCTTTAAACTCGTTCGCTTCCTCGGTAGCCGTGCTACGGATGGGCTATGTGCTCCAGCCGGAGATAATTATCAGATCACTGCTAGAAGCGATATCGACGTGCCTGCATCTCCTGCAGCGTCCGGACGATCTCGCGGCCTATGAAGCTCATACGCTTCATTCGTAAGCGCTCAATCGTAAGCACCCGGGGAAGGCATCTTGACGGGGGCAATCGCTGAAACGATCAAGCAGCGGTCGGCGTCCAGCGATGAGGAAGCAGTTGCGCGATGTCGGCGGCACGGTGTGTCGGCAATCGCGTCAACACGTCCTTCAGGTAGGCCAACGGATCGTGCCCGTTCAGTTGTGCAGAGCGGATCAATGTCATGATCGCGGCCGCGCGTTTTCCGGCACGCAGGGATCCTGCGAACAACCAGTTCGACCTCCCCAGGGCCCATGGACGTATTTGATTCTCGACCCAGTTGTTATCCGCAGGCACATGCCCGTCATCCAGATAGCGCGTAAGCGCTTCCCAACGTTTGAGGCATATGCCCAGGCCATCGTAGACCAGCATCTTCATTCGAGTCGAGTGCCGATTGGCAAACAGGTAGGCATGATGAGGCCTCACTGACCCGAACATCTTGACCACGCGTGCGAGCAGCGTATCGACACCGGCGCGCATGTCGACCGGCTCCGTCGCGAGCCAGATGGCATCGATGCGAATCAACGCAGCCACCCCTGCAGCCACGTTGCGCAGTCGCTCGCGACCGACAGTGGCCAGCGCACCGTGATCGCCGTCGCGCCCCTGCGCACTTCGATCTCGATGTGCGTCGCCGCTGCAACGCCATTCTGCATCTGTAACGGCACAAATTCCGGCGGCGAGACATTCAATTCCTGTCGGGCCGCCTCAGCGGCATCGCGTTCCTCCTGGGCTGCTACCCAGCTACGCAGCAGGTTGGCGTTCAACCGGTAATGCAATGCCACGGCCGCAATCGACACGTTCGGCTGCATTGCCGCCCGAATGACCATCTCCTTGAATTCCTTGCTATGCCGCCGGCGCCGTGTCGGCTGAACCACATCCTGGACAACCTCGACTTCGTCCATCATGTACACCTGTCCATTTAAAATTTGAATGGACATGATCGTCGGGCTGCTCGACTTACCGATCAAGATGACTTCGCCGGCTGCTTACGGTTTAGGTCTGGAGGGCAGGAACAGAATTCTGTAAAGACGGGAACAGTCTCATGCAAGCCAACGAAGACGTCGGTTTGCACAATTTTGTTTCTGCCCGCACACGACTGGTTGGGATCCGCTGGCCAAGTAGGAACAAATTTATGCAAAGCGGTGTAGCGCAAAATTGTTCCTGCGCCAGAGGTCCGTCGCATCGTGCACGACGAGCTCGTCAGAAGCACGCATCGTGTAATGCAGGGAACGGATTCACGCAAAAACCGGGGAACAAAGTTATGCAAACCAACGCGCGAATCAGGCGAGTGGTTGAACGCCCTTTAACTTGACATAACATAATTTATCAACCTTTGACGTGTAGGAGCAATATGCGAATGTCGTACCTCGGCAAAGCTGAAACGTCGCATGTCATGCTGGCCCACCTTTTGGCGAATTAACCGGTCCACCGTCTTCGTAGCCAATGGTCGACAGACCAGCTTCCGGCACCTCGGCATAGCAGCACCAGCAACATGGCAGCCCACTGGATATGGGTGGGCCATGCCTGCGGATAGACGAATATTTCGATAACGGTGGTCATTCCCAGTAATACGAACGCCACGGACCGGGTCGCCAGGCCGAGCATCAGCAACACCGGTGTCGTCAGCTCGATCGACACGGCCATGTACGCGGCGAATTCGGGCGGCAGAATCGGTACCTTGTATTCGTCCCTGAACAGGTCGACGGCGGTCTCCCAGTTCGCCAGTTTGGTCATCGCGGAGTTCCAGAAAATAGTCGCCACGGCAATCCGCAAAGGAATGGCGAGCAACGCATAAGGCACACCCTCAAGCCATCCGGCAAGACGCATGATTCGGCTGCTGTCGGCCGGTGACGGGCTGATGGAAGAATGACCGCGTGTCATGTGTGAGTCCTCCGGAACTCATTGACATGCGTTCCAGGAGCCACGCTGACCTCCGCCACGCATCCACTGGCCAGAAGCGTGGCGAGCACGCGGTGCGCAGCGTCGCACGGCGTCGCTTCCAGGGCCGCGGACAACGGCTTTCCCGAAAACAGCGCCGCGGTGAAGCGCCATTCGCACTCTCCCAGACGCATCACGTCGATACCGCTCTGCGTTCGGTGAACCAGCAGGCCGACTGGGCCTTCCGCGAGATCGACCGCCGCCATGGCCGGGTCATCGCGCTCCAGTACCGCGCGCCAGATGATGTCGACCGGAAATTCGCATCGCAGCAGGCGTGCCGCCGGATGCGCCTCGAAATGCAGCTGCGCCAGTTCGCTCTCTCCC
Source organism: Paraburkholderia sp. IW21 (assembly GCF_041321145.1). Taxonomy (NCBI): domain Bacteria; kingdom Pseudomonadati; phylum Pseudomonadota; class Betaproteobacteria; order Burkholderiales; family Burkholderiaceae; genus Paraburkholderia; species Paraburkholderia sp. IW21. The sequence continues at coordinate 15,025 of NZ_JBGGWA010000008.1, forward strand.
CTTGCCGTCAGGCGCGCGATGTCAAGCAACGGGGCGTCTGGCGCATGCAGGGCGAGGTTGACGTGCCATTCCAGGCGTGCCACGTCGGCGAGATAAGGGACTGAGGCCGCCTGCGGCAACCCGCCCAGAAAGTCCGGAAATCCCGCACCATAGTCATCCAGCCAGGCACTCCGCGGCGGAGCCTTTGCAACGAACAGCCCCGCTGCGCCCTCAAAAAACGCCGGACCGACCAGACGCTCCACCGCCGGGAAAGCCAGGCGAAGGGCCGTGCCAAGTACGCTGGCCCTGGTGTTCCGGTAGATGTCGAGCCGTGCGTCGGCGGCCACGCCGTCAGCGATCACCCAGACCGACGCTTCGCGGTCCGCGCGCTCGAGCAAACCCCGCTTCACCGCCTGCTGCAGTTCAAGCAGCGTTGGCGTGGATACGTTCATGGCGTTGCCTTGTCAGTTCGATCTCGGCGAGGGCCGCCTCTTCGACCAGTGTTTCAATCGGCGGTACGGCGGTATCCCATTCGACCAGCGTCGGAACCGGCCCGAAGCGCCTGAGTGCCTCACGATAGAGCGCCCAGACTTCCGGCGCGACGCGTGAGCCGTGGTCGTCGATGCGCAGCGTCTGTCCGTGATCGAGCTGCCGGACGCTGTGCCCGGCGAGATGGATTTCGCCGATCGCGGCCGCAGGCAAGGCATCGAGGTAGGTCATCGCATTCCAGCCGTGATTGCAGGCACTGACGTAGATGTTGTTGACGTCGCACAGAATGCCGCAGCCAGTGCGCTGTGCGACCTGAGCGAGGAATTCCCACTCCGGAATCGTCGAGTGACTGAACCGCAGATAGGTCGAGGGGTTCTCCACCAGGATGCGTCGCCTGAGGAAAGCCTGCACTTCATCCACGTGCCGGCAGACAACGCTCAACGCCTCTTCGGTCAGCGGCAGCGGCAACAGGTCGGCGAGATAAGTGCCGCCGGCGATACTCCACGACAGATGCTCGGAAACGAGTCCGGGTTCGACCCGCTCGACTACACTGCGCACCCTGGCCAGATGCTCGGCATTGAGCTCTTCGGCGCTGCCGAGGGACAATCCCACCCCGTGCAGTGACACCGGATAATCACGGCGAATCGCGTCGAGGTAGCGAGGTGCGCTGCCGCCGCCCATGTAGTTCTCGGTATGCACCTCGAACCAGGCGACCGCAGGTCGTGTGTCGAGCACCCGCTGGTGATGGCGAAAGCGCAGCCCGATGCCGGCCCTCGCCGGAATCGGGCTTGACGCCTGCTGCGCGTGGACCACGGGAACGCTCATATCAGCGGGGATCGGCTCAGCTCGCGTGGAGCTTACCGCCCTGAATCTTCGAGCAGTCGCCCGCCGGCAGCAGCACGAACGACTTCGTATCGCGTGCCTGAGTCGCCTGGCCGGCGCACGAGTGGGCGCCCTCGGCACAGTCGTTCTTTGCGACCGAATTGACGCCGTAACATTTTTCCAGCTTGTTCTTCTGCATCCGCATCATGTTGTCCTGGACCACTTGCGGCATCTTGCTCATGTCCTTCATCTCCTGCGCCTGTGCCGGCAATGCCTGCATCGCAAGCGCGAGACCGATCACGGCTGACAGGGTCGAAGCGGCCAGTAGCGGCTTACCCAGTTCCTTGCTCATTGTGCGTCCTCCTGAGGTTGGGGTTGCAGAATCGCAACCTGCAGCAAGATTCGTCGGGAGCGGGACAAAGGTTACGCCGTTTGCAAAATTTATATTCATGCAGATAACCGGCCAAGCGTGCAAAATCCGGTCATGTCCTCCAGAACGCACCGCCCTGGCCCCACGCTGAGTATCGTACGGAATGCTCACGATGCGGCCCTGGCTGATCGCCCTCCCGAAACGGCGGAGATTCGCCCCGACGGCACGCTCGACTGGTCGATCCTGATGGCCCATGCGCAGGCGGGTGACCGGGATGCGTACCGGCGCCTGCTCGAAGCGATCACGCCGTATCTGCGGGCGCTCGCGTCGCGCCAGATCGGAAACCGGAGCGACGTCGAAGATACGGTTCAGGACATTCTCCTGACCCTTCACATGGTGCGTCAGACGTACGACCCAGCCCGTCCGTTTGGCCCCTGGCTGATCACCATCGCCAGCCGGCGCATCGTTGACGGGATGCGGCGTCAGGGGCGTCGCGGCGCGCACGAGGCACCGTTCGATCCGGACCATGAAACCTTTCAGGCTGCTGAAGCGAATCTGCAGGAAGACGCGGGGGATGCCACTCTGTTGCGTGATGCTGTTGAGCAGTTGCCAGTCGGACAACGGGACGCGATACGCATGCTGAAACTGGAAGAAATGTCGCTGAAGGAAGCCGCGGCCGCGAGCGGCATGTCGATCGCGGCGCTGAAAGTGGCAACGCATCGGGCGCTCAAGAATCTGCGCAGGTTGATCGAAACGCGGGGTGGCCGGTCATGACGTCAACCTCCGATCTGATCGATTCGCTGGTCGCAGACGCAAAGCCGGTGCGGCGCCTGCGACCGCCTGTGACACGAGCCCTGTGCTGGCTGCTGTTTGCGGCGCTGATGCTGACGCTGGTCGCGGTCGTGCATGGGGTTCGCCCGGACCTCACGCTCAAGCTGCGTCAACCAGGCTTTGTCGTTGGCGTGGCGGCCGCCCTGCTCACCGCCGCCCTCGCCTCGATGGCGTCGTTCATTGCGAGCGTGCCGGGCCGGTCGCGACGGTGGCTGTGGCTGCCTGCACCCGCGGTGATGGTGTGGATCTCCACGATTGGCTATGGCTGTCTGACGAACTGGGTGAGTATCGGGCCGGGCGGGATGTCGCCGGGCGAAACCGCGCGCTGTTTTGCGACGCTCGCGATCACCGGCATCCCGCTGTCGTTGGTGATGCTTATCATGCTGCGGCATGTGGCGCGCCTCGCGCCCACGCCTGTCGTGATGACCGGGAGCCTTGCGGTGGCCGCGATGACCGCGGCCGCGCTGTCGCTGTTCCATCCACTCGATGCGACGGTCATGATCCTGATGTGGAACGTCGGCGTGGCGGCGCTGCTTTTGGCCCTCAGCGGCCTGTATGGACGCCGGCTGTCCGGCTGGGTGGCGCCGCAGGGGTGACACAGCTGGACAAGGCTGATTGGTGAAACTGCGGCGTGGGCCAGAGCCCGCCAGGTTGGCGGCGCCATGGCATGTGAAACGCACGCAGGCAAATCGCTTCAAAGGACATGGACATGACACTGCTCACCGGAAGAAGGTGCCTGGTGTGAGCGCCGTCAAGGTCGATTTCGACAGGAAGACCGCCACGGTTACCTATGATCCCGGCCAGGCACTGTCCGACGCCCTGACCAGGGCAACCACGAATGCGGGCTATCCCGCGACTCTGGAGAAGTGAGGCCTCGATGGATGCGATCGTCATCGAATCCGTGCTGACCTGCCCGCACTGTGGTTTTGCCCGGCCGGAAACCATGCCCACGGATGCCTGCCAGTTCTTTTACGAGTGCAGCCACTGCACGGCTCTGCTGCGCGCCAATCCGGGCGACTGCTGCGTGTTCTGCTCGTTCGGTTCGGTGATGTGTCCACCGATGCAACAGCAGCTTGGCTGCTGCGGACCGGGTGGGTAACCATGCCAGGCCGGGACTGTCGTACTCGTCATCGTACTGTTGGCGGCAGGTCCGGTTTGCGATGAGCCTTCCGATCGCAGCGTGGCGAAGCGCCCGCGTAGAACCTGGACACCGGACGCCGGTGGCCGCGTAGCGACGGGTGCATGCCGTCGGGGTATTTGTATATACAAATACGTAAAAACATACCGTTCCACCCCTCCATCAAAAGCAGCTCAACGGCGGCGAATATCCTATGCCACAAGGCCGGAGGCGCGCGCCTTGCCGCGGCAGCGGCTAGCTAATTCGCAAAACTATGTATAGACAATATTTATTAGCGCTGCTACCTTGCGAAATCCAATGAAATCGCTTGCTGAACCGGTGTCTGGTGAGAACCGAGGGCTCAGCCATCGTCACAAGGAACGAACGACATGAACGAGACAAAGCTGACTGGTGGCGGACGGAAAGCATGGACGATTGTCGTACTCGTGTTTCTGTTCATGCTGATCAACTTCGCGGATAAGGCGGTCGTCGGGTTGTCGAGCACGGTGATAATCAAGGAACTGAAACTGACTCATGCGCAGTTTGGCGCACTGGGAAGCGCTTTTTTTCTGCTGTTCTCCGTTTCGGGTGTAGTGATCGGGTTCGTGTCCAACCGTGTCTCAACCAAACGCATCATGCTGGTGATGAGTGTGATATGGGCTTTGGCGCTTTTACCCATGGCAGGCACCGTCAGCTTCATTGCGCTGTTCGCCAGCCGCGTGGTTCTCGGCGCGGCAGAAGGGCCAGCGTTTCCCATCGCGCTTCACGCCGTCTACAAATGGTTTGGCGACAAGCGCCGCGCCGTGCCGACCAGTGTCGTCGCATGCGGCGCCGCGTTCGGCGCCGGGGTGGTCGCGCCGCTCGTCACGTGGATCATCGTGCATTACAGCTGGCATGCCGCTTTTGCCGCGCTGGCCGTGGCGGGCCTGGCCTGGGCCATCGTCTGGACCGCTGTCGGCGAGGACGGGCCTGTAGGCAACTCAATAGCAGACGGCGTGGCGGCCGTCCCCATTCCGTACCGTGATCTGATTTTGAGCCGTACCGCGCTCGGCGTGTACCTCGCCGGATTCGCCGCATACTGGATGATCGCGCTTAACATCGTCTGGCTCGCCAACTACCTGATCAAGGCCCTTCACCTCTCCCCCTCGACGGCGGCCTGGGTGATTGCCCTTCCCTCGGTGATGCAGATCGTGCTGGCACCCTGCTTCGCATTCATATCGCAACAGCTCACAAAGCGTGGCTATTCGAGCCGTCTTGCACGGGGTACGTTCGGCTGCGCGTGTGTGGTGGGCGCCGGCGTGGCGGTAGCTTGCCTACCCATGTTGCCCCTCGGCCCATTGAAGATTTTTCTGATTGGCCTCGCCTTCTCGGTAGGCAGCGTTATCTTCACCCTCGGTTCGACGCTCATCGGAGAGATCTGTCCTTCCTCGCAGCGCGGCGCCATGCTCGGCATTACCAACTCGGTTCATACCCTGGCCGGTCTGATCGCGCCCGTCGCCATGGGCCTGATTGTCGACGTGGCCTCGGACCCCGTCGACGGTTTCCGGACCGGATATCTTTATGCGGGTTTGCTGGTCATCACGCTCGGGTTGGTGGCAGCCCTGCTGATTCATCCCGAAGCCGATCTGCGCCGCTTTCGCCGACTCGGCGTTACGCCATTGCCAGGCGACGAAGCGACGCCATCCACCCACACCCAATCGCATATGTCCGCTCCGCTGGTTAAAGGTGGACTGTCGGATTAGACACATATTTTTTCGGGAGACCTTTCATGCAATCAATCCATTTCACTTATCTGAACCGCCTGGATGTCGAGCGACTGGAGTTGACGGACGCCGAGATTCTGGCTGCCGTGGAATCGGCGCTGGCCGCGCAGGGCAATCGCCAAACCGTGATCGAACCGCGTGTCCATCTGATCCCCAGGGATTCGGCGGAAGGACACTTCAATGTACTGCGCGGCGTCATTCACCCGCTCGGCCTCGCGGGTGTGAAAGTCGTCGGTGACTTCGTCAACAACTATCATCTCGGCTTGCCTTCGGAGCTGGCGGTCCTCAACCTTTTCGATCCCGAGACGGGAGCCCCGAAGGCTATCCTCGATGCAACGTCGATCACCGACATGCGCACCGGCGCGATGACCGCGTTGGGCGCCAAATATCTGGCCCGCAAAGGTAGCAAGGTGCTTGCACATGTCGGTGCGCGCGGTACGTCCTACTGGAACGTACGGCTGCTGGACCATCTGTTCGACTTCGACGAAATCCGCGTGCATTCGCGGCGCGAAGAAAGCCGCAATGCGTTCGCCCAGCGGTTGTCTCATGATCTCGGCAAGCCAGTCCGCGTCACGGAGGATTGGGAGTCGTGCGTTCGCGGCGCAGACATTGTGGTGGAAGCATCGCGGCTGCCCAAGCCAGAACCTCTGCTGAAAACCGAGTGGATCAAGCAGGGAGCGCTGGTGATTCCTTATGGCACGATGAGCGCCGTCGAGCTCTCCTTGACGGACATCATGAACAAGATGGTGGTGGACGATTGGGGACAGTGCCGCAAGGGCCTGCCGTTCGGCGCACTCAGGCAGCACGTCGACAGCGACCGTCTTTCGGAAGAAACGCTGCATGCAGAGCTTGGCGAGATCGTAGCGGGCAAAAAACCCGGCCGCCAGAACGACGACGAAACGATTCTGTTCTGGCATCGCGGCCTGAGTCTCAGCGACATCGGGCTCGCTCACGCGATGCTCGAGAAAGCCAGTCGCCTCGGTATCGGGCAAACGTTGCAGTTCGCCTGACATACCCGGTCGAGTCGAGTTCGTATAGTCAAAAGCGAATCGTACGAGGCTGCCGTCGCCACCAGCCGGCGCGGCAGCTGCCCTCTTCTCCATGGCTATACAATGGGCCGCTAATCCACATCACGATCTACCGATTATGGAAAAAACGCTCCCGACCTCGACTCCCGCTTATCAGCAACTGAAAGCGCACGTGCTGAAGATGATAGAGGCGGAAGAGTGGCGCCGCGGCGACATGATCCCAACGGAGGAGTCGCTTGCAAAGGAGTTTGGTCTTTCGCGCATGACCGTCAATCGTGCGCTTCGCGAACTGGTGACCGAACGTGTCCTGACACGCGTAAGAGGCTGTGGCACCTTCGTCGCGGACACCCGGTATGAATCCACGCTCATCGAAATCCGCAGCATCTCAGAAGAGATCAACAGCCGCGGCGACATCCATACAAGCAAACTTCTTTTGCTCGAACCCACGCATGATCCTCTCGTCCTGCAAACGCTCGAACTGTCGGGCAACGATCCGGCGTTCCACTCGCGCATTGTCCATTTCGAGAACAGCGTGCCGATCCAGCTCGAAGATCGCCACGTAAACGGACTGGTGTTTCCAGAATACCTCGACCAGGACTTCGAGGCCCAAACGCCAAATCAGTACATGACGAGCATAGCTCCCGCCCAGGGCGTGCAGTACTGGGTGACTGCGCGTCAGCCGCCATCTAACGTGCGTCAGGCGCTGAAGATGGCAATCGGCGAGCCGTGTCTCGTGCTGCACCGGCGCACCAGGGCAAGAGGTAAAGTAGCCACCGACGTCATGCTGTGGCATCCGGCGAGTCGTTATCAGTTGAGCGGGCAGTTTTGACCGGCTTTCCGGTTAGCATGGCGGCCCCACAGCTCAGCACATCTACCCGCGCGTAACGAAGCTCCCCACACCCTTCCTGCTTTAGCTACTGGCGGCCGCCTGCCGGACTGGGCCGCCAGTCGTATTTCTTCCCGCCCAACGCGGCCCGCCGATTTTCATCTCGCGCTGCCGGCTGCCTTTCGTCTACAGCCAATGAACGATTGACCTGCCGTGCGCGTACCTCCTGCGCCAAGCCGGGGCGCATCTGTGGTGCTCAAAGTCGAAAACTGATCTACCGATGCGCCGGATGTGTATGTACATTTATGGCGCACATCGCTTCCGCGACGAAAGCTTTTCGCATGCTTTCGCGAGAACACCCATGAAAACCAGCTTGCAAGGACGTTCACACCCCTGCACCGCCAATCGTCCCGCAAATAAATTTTGAATTTCTTGCAAGGATACGTATATACAAATACGCTATGACCTCGGCGCCTGAATGTCGCCCGGAGCGCGCGAGGCAGCGAGGCGCGGAGACCAACGAAAGCTTCATAAGAACTGGAAAAGATCCATGAGGAATCCTGTCAGAAAGATCATTGGTGCCATCGTGTTGTTACCTGCGCTGACATGTCATGCCGCCGTCGTTCTGGACGGCAAAACAGCGACGCCTGAAATGATCGCCAGAATCGCAGACGGCGAGTCGGTGATCGTTCCGCCCGAGGCCTTGCAACGCGTGACGCAGGGGCACGAGTTAGTGCTTGAGGCAGCCATGCAGGGGCAGCGCATCTACGGTCTCACGGTCGGCGTCGGCCTTAACAAGGACCGTCAGATGGTCGACGCCCAAGGCCAGCTGACGCCTGATGTCATCGCGGCTTCGACACGCTTTAATGCAGCGCTCCTTCGCGCCCATTCCGCTGGAGCAGGACCGGACATGGATACGCGTACAGCCCGGGCAGTGCTGGCGACGCGTTTGAACCAGATTCTGGTCGGTGCTTCAGGCGTTCAACCAGCCGTAGCCGACAAGTACGTCCAGTTCCTGAATACGGGCATTACACCCGCCATGGCCGCGGAAGGTTCGATCGGCGAAGCCGACATAACGATTCTCAGCCACGTGGGACTGACCATGATGGGAGAAGGCGATGTGTACTACAAGAGCGAGAAGCTCCCGGCAGCCCGGGCATTGAAGAAAGCCGGCATCGAGCCCATCCGGCCGTGGGGCAAGGACGCGCTCGGCATTCTCAGCTCGAACGCGTATTCCACTGGCATGGCTGCACTGGTCATCGTCGACCTCAAGCAGCTGGCACGCGTCGAAAAGCTTGTGTACGCCATGAGCCTGCAAGGAATGAACGGCAACGTATCGCCGTTTCTCGAGGACGCCCTGGCCCTGCACCCCTACCCTGAGGTAGTCAGCGCAGGCGCGCAACTGCGCACGATCCTTGCCGGTAGTAGTCTCTGGCAACGCGATGACGAACGTGCCTTGCAAGATCCGCTAAGTTACCGGGATGCACCGTATCTGCTTGGTGAGATCGACAAGAGCTACAGCGAAGACCGGCGAATGATCGAGTTGCAGTTGAACTCGTCGGACGACAACCCGGGCGTGAATGTCGGCGTCAAACCGAAAAGCGACCTCTGGCAGGCGCGGCGCGGCTACCTTGAGGGGAAGAATGTTTATGGCGCCGTGCTGCCGAATGCCAACTTCGAGCCCTTGCCATTCGTGCTGGCGTTCGAACAGACAGGTATCGCGCTCGCACACGGTTCGCTTGCTTCAGCCGAGCGCATCATCAAGCTCAACGACCCGCGCTTCACTCACCTAAGCCGTTTTCTCGGCACGGATCACACGCTGCACGCGTTCGGTGCAATGGAAAAGCCACCTCTCGCGCTGGCTGAGGCGAATAAGACGCTGGCAATGCCGGTCTCAATGGATTTCCTGCCTGCCGCCGGCGACATAGAAGACATCGCCACCAACGCTCCAGAAGTCATCCGGCGCGTGCGGACCCAGATCGACAACTCGTTTGAGCTGACAGGTATCGAATTGATTTCCTCTGCCCAGGCGGTTCAATTGCGCCAGCAGAAAACCACTGGTTTTACGTTGTCACCGCAAACGCAAGCGCTGCTCGACGCGCTGCGCAAGATAGTGCCATTCCGCGATTCCGACCTGCCCTTTACACCGGAGTTCCGGGCCACCGCGACGCTGCTTCGACATTACCCGGGCTGATAGCGGCGAACCGCGCAGTTGATGACAACGGCAGGGAAGCACTAACCGCGATAGCGCATCCCTGCCGAAACCCCGCAGGCGCTTGACCACCGCGAAAACGTGTTCGGCTGCCTGTTCGAAGCGCAATCGCTGGGCATCGCTGTGCCCGAGCGCCTTTCGATAGTGGGTTGCGACAATCTGCCGATCGCATCGCAGATCACGCCGGGGCTCACCACCGTGCTGCTGCCGACTTACGAACTCGGCGAACACGTCGCGCGCGCATTGTTGCGCTGGCTCGCGGACGACGTGCCCCCGCAACAAGAATGCCTTCCGATCGAACTGATCGTGCGCGGCACTAGCGGGCCGCCATCGGCATAGCCGCCTGGGTCGCGGCTGCAACAGTAATCCAAGGGGAAGCTCGATGCCATCGCGGCTCGCTGCCTCCGCCTCTACCAAGGTCCATCGACCGGCTGACTTCGCCGACCGATAAACCCCGGCGCTCACGCCTCGTGTCCGGCCTCTTCGAACTGGAATATCGCCACCGCGGTACGCAGGGTCTGCGCCTGCCCCTCCAGTGATGCCGCCGCTGCAGCGGCCTGCTCGACCAGCGCGGCGTTCTGCTGCGTAACTTCATCCATCTGTGTGACCGCCCGCGCGACCTGGTCGATACCTGTGCTCTGTTCCTCGGAGGCGGCGGAGATTTCGCCCATGATGTCCGTCACGCGCTGGACTGCGGCGATGATCTCACTCATGGTCTGACCGGCCTCGCGCGCAAGCAATGAGCCGCTTTTAACACGCTCCACCGACGTCAGAATCAGTTCCTTGATTTCCTTCGCCGCGCTCGACGAACGTTGCGCCAGGCTGCGCACCTCCGATGCGACCACCGCGAAACCGCGTCCCTGCTCGCCGGCCCGAGCCGCTTCTACGGCGGCGTTCAACGCCAGAATATTAGTCTGAAAGGCAATGCCTTCGATAATGCCGATGATGTCCGCGATCTTGGTCGAACTGTGGTTGATTTCACCCATCGTACCCACCACGCGCCCGACCACGTCGTTCCCGCGATTGGCGATCTCCGAGGCATTGGCCGCAAGTCCGCTGGCCTGCCGGGCGTTGTCCGCGTTTTGCCGCACGGTGCCCGTCAGTTCCTCCATGCTTGCTGCGGTTTCCTCCAGCGAGGCGGCCTGCTCCTCGGTTCTGCTCGACAGGTCGGCGTTGCCCGATGCAATCTGCCTGGTTGCCGCACCGATCGATTCGGTCCCACCGCGCACTGCAACCACCGTCTCGATCAAGCTCTCGCGCATGCGCGAGAGACCTGCGAGCAAAAGACCCATTTCGTCGCCCGACCTCACGATGACCTTCTGTCTCAGATCACCATCCGCGATTCGCTTGAAGTGGCCAAGCGCATCGGCGATCGGCCGGCTGATCGCACTGCGCAGGGAAAACCAGCTAAAGGCAGCCATCAGAACGCCCAATAGCACCATGACGATGGATGCGATTTCGAGCGTTACAAAGGTCTGCTGCGCGCGCTGGTAGCCGCTTTCACCCAGCTCTCTCTGGTACTTCTTCAAGGCAACGTCGCTTGCGGTCATCACGACATAGAACGGGGTAAGGCGATTTGCCGCCGTGACGATCGCGTCGTGGTCGCCACTCCTGATCGCCGCGATGAAATTGTCGATCACGCCTTGCATCTCACGGCGCTTGCGGCCAGTGTCCTGTGCCAGACGGTCTTCGGTGGCATCGCGCGGTAGCGCAAGGTATTTGTTCCACCACTCTTCCGAAGCGGCACGAAAACCTTGCGCGCGAGCAATCGTGGATGCTGTCTTGGCGTCATTGGGCGAGAGCGCTGCGCGATCCAACGCCATGCGTTCGCGCGCAACGAAGATTTCCATGTTGCCCACCGCGATTACACCAGGCAATTGCACCGAATAAGTTTGTCGATTAGCCTCGTTACTTCTGCGCATGCCAATCAGGCCGAGTGCGCCGATGACGATCATGAGAACGGCCATGAACGTCATGGCCAGGCCGAGCCGGGCCTTGATGGTCAGCATCGCGCGTGGTGTGCGGGTTACAGGGTTCTTCACGCCTTCGTCTCCAAACAGTGTAGAAATTGGCCCGAGTTCCCGGGCCTTCAGCCACGATCTCTCTATTACGGCCGCTTGCGCGGGAAACTGAAGGGCTATCGGAGCAGTCGATGTAAGCCGTTGCTCGATGCGCCCGGACGATCCAGGGTCCGGGGTCGCGATGCTGTTCCTGTTGTCGAACGATCGCGCCGGATAGCGACCGGCCCACTTCCGCCACCAGGAAAAAGCGGCAGCAGCACGAGCAGTAGCCGTCGAATGTCGGCCTGCGTGCGCGGGAAAGCAAAGATGCCGTGCGCGCCGTCTTCGCGGTTATCAGTTCAAATATGAGCGAAATAGCGCTGGTTTTGGAGGGAAGTCAGCAAAATATGACCCTTTGTCGGGCCTTTGTGGCCCCTTTTTTTGCTAAGAATCGTTTCTACCCTAAAGTAGCGCCTGCAAATGACCGTTATACGTGTTGCGTCGAACCACTGCCAATCGCGCAGCGAGATCGGTCGCCCCAAAAAAAACCGCTGCAATCATCCGTCTTAAGCACGCGATTGCCAGCCAGCACCATCGCCTTGCTTGAGTGGTGAATAACAGGGAGACACAGAAAACAATGGGAGTCCCAACCGAAAGCACGAATCGCCAACTATTGAGAATCATGTGGCCGTTCCTGCTTGTTGCCTTTCTTATTGTGGGGCTCGCGGTCTTCAGTCTCAGTCTCATGTCGTCGGTGCGTGCCTATATCGGCGGCGAGAGCTACTGGTCGAAAGGCCAGAAAGATGCCGTCTTCTATCTCAATCTGTATGCGCAGACCGGAAACGAGGAGGTCTATCGTCAGTATCAGAATGCAATCGCGTGCCCGCAGAGCCTGAAAATAGCCCGTGTGACGCTTGATCGCCGCGAGCCCGACCTTAATGCCGCCCGTCAGGCGCTCATTGACAGCGGCGTGTACCCGGGCGACGTTCGCGACGTCATCTGGGTATTCCGCGCGTTTCGCAACGTCAGCTATTTCAATGAGGCTGTCCATTACTGGGCGGATGGCGACGCCTACGTCGACGAACTCGCGCGGGTCGGCGACGCGCTGCATGCAGCGTACGCGACACGCCAGCCCCAGAAGGCAGAGATCGAGCGCCTTATCGGTCAGATCTGGTACATCAACACCACAATCGCGCCCCTCTCTCGCGCGTTCTCCGATGTACTCAGCGTGTCTTTTCGGAAGACGGCATCGTTGCTGTTGGCCGTCAACCTCGTTATCGCAATCCTGTTGATCTCTCTGGCCAGCTGGCGTGCGCGCCGGCTGATCGTGCAGCGGATCAGAAGCGAAGAGGCGCTCAAACGAAGCGAGGCACGCGCGAAGGCGACGCTAGGCGCAATCGGCGAGGCCGTCATGTCGATCGATCGGGCAGGCAATATCGAATTCATCAACACGACCGCCGAACGTCTGACCGCCTGCACGGCATCGGAATACCTTGGTCAGCCCTTGGCTCAGATGTTTACGCTGATCGACGAGAATCAGCGCGTCACCATTGATCCGGTTGGCACAGCTTTGTCGCGCATGGACGGGGAAGCCGCTTGGGGCAACCTGATTCTCATGCGCCGCGACGGCTCCGAGATCGTGGTGCAGGCCGTGACTTCGCCGATACGCGATGGTTCCGATGGGCACACGGGCGTCGTGCTCGTGTTGCGGAATATGACTCGTGAGCTGGAGTATGTCGCGAGCCTCGCATGGCAGGCAACACATGACAGCCTGACCGGGCTCGTCAATCGGATCGAATTCGAGCGGCGTTTGTTTGCCGCGCTCACACGCGAGCGGGACGCGGCTCGCCGTGAATCTGTCGCGGTGCTGATGTTTCTCGACCTTGACCAGTTCAAGGTCGTCAACGACACATGCGGCCACGCAGCCGGCGACGAGATGCTTCGTGCGGTCGCCGCGCGTTTGCAGACCTGTCTGCGCGAAAGCGATACGCTCGCGCGTCTGGGTGGCGACGAGTTCGGCGTACTTTTGCGCGACTGCGAGGCGGGCGACGCTGGAATCGTCGCCGAGCGCCTGCGGGCAAGTCTCGAGGGTTTTACCTTGCACTGGGAGACGCACCCGTTCGCGACGAGTGTGAGCATCGGCGTAGTCGATTTGCAGGAGGTCGAGATCGACGCGGAAGAAGCGATGCGTTTCGCGGACATCGCGTGCTACATGGCGAAGGAACGTGGACGCGACCGCGTGCAATTGGCGCATCCACAGGACCAGGAGCTATCGCGTCATGCGAGCGAAATTTCATGGGGACGGCGAATCAAGGAAGCGCTCGAACAGGACCGCTTCTGCTTATATGTTCAGCCGATCCGCCCTGTCCATGGCTCGGCCGGCAGTCCGCTGCATGCGGAGTTGCTGATTCGGATGATCGACGAAAGCGGCATCGTGGCACCAGGTACGTTTATTCCGGCTGCGGAGCGCTATGGGTTGATGTCCGCGATCGACCGCTGGGTTGTGAAACACGCGTTTGCGACGCTTGCAGCGATGGCCCCCGGAAGCCGCGACTTTCAATACGCGATCAATTTGTCCGGCGCGTCCATCGGCGATGAGCGCTTTCTCGAATTCCTGCGAGGCCAGTTCGCGCAGACAGGTGTACCCGCGGAACTGATCTGTTTCGAGGTCACCGAGACGACCGCCGTGCGCAATCTTGCGGCGGCCGCCCGCTTCATCCGCGAACTGAAAGGACTGGGATGCAAATTTGCGCTGGACGATTTCGGCGCCGGGATGTCGTCGTTTGCGTACCTGAAACATCTGCCGGTCGACTATCTGAAAATCGACGGCAGTTTTGTCAAAGACATGCCCAACGATCCCGTCAATCGCGACATGGTCGCGGCGATCAATGACATCGGCCATTCAATGGGATACAGGACGATAGCGGAATACGTCGAAAACGAGGCGATTCTGACGCTCTTGCGCGAAATCGGCGTGGACTTCGCCCAAGGCTATTACATCGGCAAACCGACACTCTGGAAGGAACAACACCGAATTTTTGCCCTAGAGGAGGAAACGTAGATGAAGGACGGTTTTCAAAGGGAAGGCGATCTGCAGGACCTGGCAAGTTACCCGGGATGGCTGCAGGAGATGATCGCCGAGACAGGCGATGCCAGAGCGCAGGTCGTCCGGCATCCCGTATTTTCCGATATGCGTGATGCCAAGCTGAGCGCGCGTCAGTTCGCGGCCTTTCTCGTCAACGGCTGGCCCGTTGTGGAGCAGTTTCCGCAGTACATGGCGATGAATCTGCTGAAATTGCGTGACGCTCATTCGCGCGGCGAAGCCATGGCGCGCCGCTATCTGACCCGCAACATCCGCGTCGAACAGAACCATGCAGATCATTGGCTCGCATGGTGTGCCGCCCATGATGTCTCGAAGGACAAGCTGGCGAAAAACGACGGTCCGTCGCTTGCTTATGCACTCAGTCACTGGTGCTGGAAGAGCAGCAGTGCCGATCCCCTCGCCGCGAGCATGGCCGCGACGAACTACGCCATCGAAGGCGTGACCGGCGAGTGGTCCGCGCTCGTCTGCAGTCGCGATGACTATGAAATGAGCTTGCCCGAGGCAATTCGAAAGCGGACGATACGCTGGCTGAAATTGCATGCACACTACGACGACGCGCATCCGTGGGAAGCGCTGGACATCATTGCGACGCTCCTTGGCAACGCACCGCGCACAGACGAGATAGCGGGTGTGCGCAACAGCATTCTTAAGAGCTTCGAGTATTTCAAAATTAGCCTTGATTGCTGTTTATAGGAGGGTCCGTTCTCGCGCACGGCTAGCGACCGGTCAATTGTCATCGACTCGCATCGCCGATGTTCGGGTAGTCAGGCGCTTCCTCAAGAAAATCCCCGCATTGCCGTTAATGCATTGAGGTTGTGCCCAACCGACCATGTCGACGATGTTGCAGGTCAGTCCCCGCCCCCCTGCTGATCGGCGGCCACAAGACCTGCCTTCCTGGCGAGACGCAGCGCTTTTCCTTGCAGAAATCCGCGGTGAAATGAACGTGGTGCGAGCCGTCATGGTCGCTTTTTGGACCTTCCTCGCCGCAGCCCGTACCAGGAGACCCAGATTGTGAAGTTGCGAACCCATTTGCGCCCGCTCGCCATCGGGGCATGGCTCGTCATCGCCGCCGAGGCCCTGATTCCAGGCCTGGCCCAGGCTGACACCCCTCCCACCGACAATGCCGCTATCTCTCGCCCCACCTTCGGCGGCAAGTTGCTGTTGACCGGCGGCGTTTCCGAAGTCGAGGGTGCAGCGGGCGGAGGCCTCACGCCGTGGGCCGTGATTGGCGGCTATGGCACTGGCGATCAGATCGGCGGCAACGCACACGAGACGTACCTGAAAACTCAGGACTATTCGCTCAACACCTACGGCGTCGCAGTGGGCTTCGCCAATCGGCTTGAGGTCTCGGTGGCGCGCCAGACCTTCGACACGCGTCATGTCGGCCCCCAGCTGGGGCTGCCGGGCGGGTTCAAATTCAATCTGGACATTGTCGGCGTCAAGGTGCGCCTGTTGGGCGATGCGGTGCTCGACCAGGACACCTGGTTGCCGCAAATTGCCGCCGGCGTCCAGTACAAGCACAACGAGCAGGGCGACGTCGTCAAGGCGGTCGGCGCGACGAGCGATTCCGGCACCGATTTCTACGTCAGCGCGACGAAGCTCTTTCTCAGCCAGAGTCTGCTGCTGAACGCCACGCTGCGCATGACCAAGGCGAACCAGTTCGGTCTGCTCGGATTCGGCGGCGACAGATCGAATGGCTACCATCCGGAGATCGAAGCCTCGGCCGCCTATCTGCTGTCGAAAAACCTGACGCTCGGCGCGGAAGTCCGGACCAAGCCCAACAATCTGAACTTTGCTCGCGAGCAGAACGCGTACGACGCCTTCGTCGCGTGGGCGCCGACCAAACACATTTCATTGACCGCCGCGTATGTCGAGCTGGGCGACATTGCCACCATCCGGAATCAGCATGGTGTCTACCTGTCGGCTCAAGTCGGCTTCTAATGCGCGTCCGACACGCTCAATAACCCATTTCACAGGCCGACGCCATGGACTTCCTACACCGTGTATCGACCACGATGCTTCTGGTCGGCGCCCTCGTCACGCTCTTCAATTCACCGGCCCGCGCGGACGATAAACTTTACAAGGCGTTCGGCGAAAAGCCCGGACTCGTGCACATCACGCAGGATCTGGTAACCAATCTGCTCGCCGATCCGCGCACGAGCGCTTACTTCGAAGGCGTGTCGCTGCGCCGGCTCAATGAAAAGCTCGTCGAGCAGTTTTGCGTGCTAACTGGGGGGCCGTGCGAATACACAGGCCGGACCATGAAACGCACCCACGAAGGTCTGAATATCGACCGCGCCGCATTCAATGCGCTGGTCGAAGATTTGCAAAAGGCGATGGACAAGAACAACGTGCCGTTCCGTTCGCAGAACAAGTTGCTGTCGAAACTTGCGCCGATGTATCGAGACATCGAGGAACGCGATTAAGCGTCTTCGCTGGCCTGAGCCAGGCCGCGTTAATGCAGGCCGGGTATCAGATTCTCCGCTTGCAGGCCGCAAACATTTAGTGGGTTAGTAGCATCAAATTTTCGAGGCAATGTATGCGAATAGGTATTCGGGTGTTGGCAGCGCTAGCCGGCTATGCAATGGCGCTCCTCTCGCTCAATGCGACGGCCGCGAGTCTGCGCGTTCAGGTGGTGGATCAGTCCGGCGCGCCGGTCGCCGACACCGTGGTGTATGCGGTGCCGGTCAGTGGCAAGGTGCCCGCCCGGCCACCTGTCGATGCGATCATCGACCAGATTCACCGGCAATTTGTGCCCCTGGTCTCGGTCATCCAGACGGGCGCCTCGATCAAGTTTCCTAACAAGGACAATATCGAGCACGACGTCTACTCGTTTTCTCCCGCGAAGAAGTTCGAACTCAAGCTTTATCATGGCATCCCCGCCCACCCCGTTGTGTTCGACAAGCCGGGATTGGTCGTCATGGGCTGCAATATCCACGACATGATGATTGCCTACCTCATGGTCGTCGACACGCCCTATTTCGCCACAACGGGGGCGAGCGGCCAGGCGCTTCTCACGGATCTTCCTGCCGACGACTATCAGGTGACCGCGTGGAGCTACCGTGCCACCGATCAGGACGCACGGCCTACCCAGAAAATCAATCTGGGCGCTGACGCCTCCGCGAAGTTTGTCCTGCAACTCAAACCCGACTCACCATAAGTTCACAGGGAGCCTGTATGCGTCTCCACAGTCTGCGCTCTCGCATCGCGCTTGTCTTCGTGGTGTTGATGCTGGCCGTTCAGGCGGCGGCCTTCACGGTCATCAGCACGGTGATCGCATCCAACGCGCACCGCAACGTCGACGAGCAGTTGTCGGTCGGCGAGCGTGTGTTTCAGGCGGTGCTGCACTCGAACGGTGAGAAGCTCACCCAGGCGGCCAGTGTCGTTGCCGCCGATTTCGGCTTCCGCGCAGCTGTCGCCTCGCACGATCAGACTACGGTCGCGTCCGCACTCCAGAATCACGGCGACCGCATCAATGCCGACGTCGTCATGCTGGTCGGACTCGATGGCAAGCTGCTCGCCGACAGCCGCGACCCCGCGCACGCAGGCCAGCCGTTTGCGTTTCCGGAGTTGATCCGCAAAGCCGAGCGCAGCGGTGACGGCTCGACCGTCGGCGTCATCAACGGACGTCCGTACCAGCTGGTCGCCGTGCCGGTCAAGGCGCCGCTTGTGATTGCATGGGTGACGATGGGTTTCGCGATCGACGACGCGCTCGCGCGCGAAATGCGCGGCCTGACCTCACTGGACGTGTCTTTTCTCGGCATGCCTAACGGTAAGCACTGGACGATCCTCGCGACCTCATTGCCGCAAGCTGCGCGTCCGCCCTTGCAGCACGCGATCACCTCGGCCGTGCTCGCTGAACCGCAATCCACCTTGCCGGACCTCGCTGATGAGTACGGCACACGTGTAGTCCGGCTCGCCTCCGATGGTGAGGCGGTGGTCGTGGTGTTGCAGCGCTCGCTAAAAGAGGCGATGGCGCCGTATCATCGCCTGCAGTCGACACTCCTCGTGCTGACGCTCATCGGTGTCGCGGTCTCGATTGCGGGCAGCGTGTTTACGGCACGCAGCGTCACGCGGCCAATCGGCGCACTGACCCGCTTCACTCGCCGCATTGGGCAAGGTGACTACACCGAACCCGTCGAGGTCAGGCATCAAGACGAAATTGGCGAACTCGCCACTGCCTTCAATCAGATGCGCGAAGGCATCGCGGAGCGCGAGACCCGCATCATGGAACTGGCCTATCTGGATCGGCTGACCGGCTTACCGAACCGTGCGCTGTTCAACGATCGCCTGCAGCAGGCGATCTGCGTCGCATTGCGGCTCGGGCATCCGTTGAGCGCGATGATGATGGACCTGGATCGTTTCAAGTACGTCAACGACACGCTTGGCCATCATATCGGCGACCTTCTGCTTTGCGAGGTCGGCAAGCGCTTGCGCGCCAGCCTTCTACGCGATTCCGATACGGTCGCCCGTTTGGGCGGCGACGAATTCGCCATTCTGCTGCCGACCGATGACGTGGATGCCGCACGGCTGGTCGCGAGCCGCCTGCTGAAAGCGCTGGAACAGCCGATTGTGGTGGAAGGACAGGTGGTCGACGTCGGCGCGAGCATCGGCATTGTGAGTTGCCCGCATAACGGTACGGACATGAACGTGCTGCTGCGGCGCGCGGATGTCGCCATGTATGCAGCGAAGCGCATGAATTCCGGCTTTGCGATCTACGATGAACGCGATGACCAGCATAGCGCGGAACGCCTGTCGTTGATGAGCGAATTGCGGCACGCGGTCGAACATGACGAACTGACGCTCTACTATCAGCCGAAGGTCGATCTCGCCACGCACGCGGTGAAATACGTCGAGGCGCTGGTGCGTTGGGAACATCCCACTCGGGGCCTCATTCCCCCGGACGAGTTCATTCCGTTCGCGGAGCAAACCGGTTACATCAAATCGATTTCCCGCTGGGTGGCCGAGAAAGCCATCGCGCAATGTTCCCGCTGG
The DNA here is from genome assembly GCF_041321145.1 of Paraburkholderia sp. IW21. Lineage (NCBI taxonomy): Bacteria > Pseudomonadati > Pseudomonadota > Betaproteobacteria > Burkholderiales > Burkholderiaceae > Paraburkholderia > Paraburkholderia sp. IW21. The sequence continues at coordinate 34,560 of NZ_JBGGWA010000008.1, forward strand.
CACGCGCTCGGTCTGGATCTGAAGGTCTCCATCAACGTCTCCGCGCGGGATCTGATGCAGGCGGAGCTGCCGGAAACGCTGGACGCGCTGCTGCATAAATACAAGGTTCAGCCGTCCTGGCTCTGGATCGAGATTACGGAGAGTGCCATCATGGACGACCCGAACCATGCCATCGAAACGCTCGACCAGTTGCATCGGCTCGGCATCCACCTGTCCATCGACGACTTCGGAACGGGCTATTCTTCGCTATCCTATCTGAAGCGAATGCCCGTCGACGAATTAAAGATCGACAAATCATTCGTGATGGGCATGGCCGATGACAAGGGTGACGAAACGATCGTGCGTTCGACCATTGATCTGGGGCACAACATGGGACTGAAGGTCGTCGCGGAAGGCGTGGAGAACGAGGCCGTCCTCGATCATCTGAAGTTGTTGCGTTGTGATCTGGCGCAGGGTTACCACGTGAGTCGCCCGCTTCCGCCTGAAAAGCTCGAAATATGGCTCAATGACTGGCAGGAAGCCAACGGGACCGAATCGCAATCAGCGCGATTCTGTTCCGTCAAGCTCGAAGGATAGAATTCAGGGCCGAAAATTGCTTTGGCAGGCCGAAGAAGAACATGCTGGCGCCGTGAAGAGCCCAGGGCCTGTTTTCATTTACTGAAACTGAGTACTTTCACCGCAGCCATCCATTGGCCTTTTGAATAATTTCGCGCCAGCAAAAAAGCTATGCGCTCGTATCGGTTTCCGCAGGCTCATCGCTAATCGAGAACGTGTTTTTGCCGTCTCTTTTGGCCGCGTACATGGCATCGTCTGCCCGTTTTAGCAGGTCAGCAGGCGTCTCGTCGTTGCGATTACGAAAAATCGCCACACCCATGCTGGCGGAAAGCACGATATCGATCCCACCTATCTCGTTCAACCCGCCACAGGTCGAGAGTATATTTTTGCATAAGCGCTCGACAGGACGTTGAGGATCGAAAATATTCTCGATAATGACAGTGAATTCGTCGCCAGCAAGGCGAGCGACGAAGTCGTCTTTTCTGAATAGGCTCAGCAACATGCCCGCGAATTTTTTCAATGCGGCGTCGCCGAACTCGTGCCCATACGTATCGTTGAGCTCCTTGAAGCCGTCAAGGTCGATGAACATCAATGCCATGGGCAAACCGGTCCGGTTCGACCGGTCAAAGGCCCGTTCGAGTTCATTCATGAAAGATCGGCGATTTGCCAAACCTGTCAGGGTATCGTGCGTTGCCTCATGCCTAAGCCGCTGTTCAAGCTCTTTTCTTCCAGTGACATCAAGGCACAACACATATGCGCCGACAATCTTGCCGTCGTCCGCCGAATCCGGAACAAGGGTGATACTTAGCCACCTGGACCCGGCGGGTCCGATAGCGCGATGCTCGAAGGTTGCACGGTTGCCGGCCAATGCTTTCGCTATGTGAGGGAGAATTACCTCGTAGAGAGATTCGCCGAAAATTTCCCGGATAGGCTTATTCGAAAAGAAAGATGACGGACGCTTGAGCACAACCTCATGCTGGCGGTTATGAAAACGGTAGATCTGCTGGCGATCCATATACCCGATCAACACGGGCAGATTATCTGTAATCCTCTGCAGTCGCAGATTGCTTTCACGAATCTTCTGTTCATCACGCTTGCGCTGTGAAATATCGTGCAAAAAAACATTGATTAGCTTTTTGCCACCTACGCTCGTTGACCCCAGTGTCAGTTCAACGTAAAACTCTTCTCCTGATTTCCGGATTGCGCGCATTTCCATTCTCTGCCGCGGCAACTTCATATCGCCGGACTGCATAAACCGCGCAAACCCGGACCGGTCAGTACTGTGCAAGTCTGCTGGAACGATGATCGTATCGAGAGGCAACCCGACCGCCTCGTGCCGCTGCCAACCAAAGATTCTCTCCGCGGCCTTATTCCAGGTGACGACCTCGCCTTCCTCGTCGATCTCCACGAATGCATCGGTTGCGTTTTCAAGCGTCGCGTAGAAGTGTCCCCGCTCCTGAACGACCTCGTCCTGGGCGTGTCGGCGCTCGAGCGCTTCACGCTCCAGATTTTGAACCGCATCATTCAATTCCACGGTTCTCCGGGTTACTCGCTCCTCCAGATCGAGACGCAAGGCTTTCAACTCAAGTTCCGCCCGCTTGCGAGCGTCTATATCAATGGCCACCATGATGAGTTGAGATATCCTGCCGTCGGACTCGTGAAGGCCGGAAACGGAGATTTCAGTCCACAGCTCGCTCCCGTTGGACCGTAAAAAACGCTTCTCCAAGGAATACGCCGGAATTTCGTTAGCCAGCAGCCGACGAAATTGCTCAAGATTCTCCGGTAGATCCTCCGGATGGATAATGTCCTGAAATCGTCTTGCGAGAAGCTCCGGGACAGCATACCCAAGCATCGTCGCCAGTTGTTCATTCACCCGTTTCCACACCCCGTCCGGGCAAACGAGCGCAATGCCGACAGAAGACTGCTCGACAACCCGCTGGAACAACCGTTCCGTTTCTTCACGGGAGGTTCTATCGCGTTCCGAACGCTTCTGGGCCTCAAGCCGATGGAAATACTGCTCGGCCATTGCCGCCAGATCGCCAAGAAGATCTGCGTCGCCAGCCGGGAAGAGGCGCGGCACCCTGTCGATCAGACACAACGTGCCGAGCGGGTGTCCATCGATCGATCGCAGAGGGTGTCCCGCGTAAAAACGTATCCCCGGCTCACTGAGAACGAGGGGATTTTCCGCAAACCTGATGTCTCTCGTGGCGTCGAAAACCACCATTATTTCGCGTGATGCGATGGCGTGCGAGCAAAACGATATGTCGCGCGAAGTCTCTGTCGCTTCGAGCCCCACCCGGGACTTGAACCACTGCCGATCCCTGTCCACGAGCGACACCAGTGCAGTCGGAACATCGAAGAGCCGGCAGGCTATTCTCGTGATCCGGTCAAGCTCTTCGTCCTGGGGTGTATCGAGAACGCAGAGGCTTTTCAGCGTCTCGATACGTAAAGCCTCTTCAGCCGCGTTAGGTGTCGCTTTCATGGGGTGCCGCGGTTGAGTTGAAAATTAGAATTGCATGAGGCATCATGCCGCGCAACTGCTCAGCCAGATCAATCCCGCTGATGCCGCCGGCATCCGGACATTGGCGAGGCCGCCATCAAAATCCGCATTTTCCTCCGGCATCTGCAACGCCCCGCGGGCGCCGGGTGCCAGCTGCATAAGGTGTTCAGGAAGAGCGCGCGCGCCATATTTTCGACCTCGGTCAACTCAGGTCGTGCTCGATCAGCAGAAGCCGACAACCGGCCGGTTCATTCGCTCCCGCTCATCATACGCTGCCTGCGTCCGGGCCGACTCAATACCGTTCGCGACCCGCAGCAGATAGGGGGAGAGACCTCAGGCGACGGCCGGCGTATCCGCTTAAAGCGGCCGCGATCCGATGACGCACTGCAGGTCCGGTTTGGTGCCACAGACTCAGTTCGCCGCCCAGACTCACGCCCTCCTCCGCCCAGGCGGCTGCGCGACGTTTTGATGGCCCTGTTCCCACACTTGCACGAGTGTCGCGGCGTGGCGGACGAAACGATCACCCGCAGCGTGACGCATTGCCCCCTTTGCTCAATGCGCAGATTTCGACCTGCATCGAACTCGAAGTGCCGGTGGTCGGGTTGTTCTGGGACATCGCGGCGACGATCGTTCGGCGGCTACGCGAGGCCGGCGGCCATGTTCGAGGCGATCTGCCGCTCGCGCCGTCACGGAATGACTGACCGCCCCCCCTCCGCTGAAGATTTTTTTTCTGAACCACAGCGGAGGAACCGCTGTTTAGGGAACGGACACTTGCCCAGAGGAGCGGATCGTGTCGTGGGCATCATGCGCACATAAGGGAGCACGAGATGACGTTGCAGCCAGTTTCCCGGCTCGTCGCAAACGACGCGCAAACCGGCATGACCGGCCAGATAGTGAGCGTGAAGTCATCACGCGGGAAAAGCGCCCGTCGACAGGTAACGGTCGCCGCGGTCGCAGACGATGAACACGATCGTCGCGTTCTGAACCTCCTGCGCGATCCTCAAGGCGACAGCGCATGCGCCCCCTGCCGAGATACCGCAAAAAATCCCCTCGATCGCAGCGAGCCGGCGCGCTGTGACTTCCGCGGAGGTCTGACTGACCGACTCGATCCGATCAACCCGGGACGGCTCAAAAAAATCCGGCAGATACGCTTCGGGCCATTTGCGTATCCCGGGGATCCGTGCACCAGCTTCGGGTTGCACACCCACAATCTGCACTACCGGATTCTGTTCCTTGAGAAACCGGCTCACGCCCATAATCGTCCCTGTGGTCCCCATGGCCGATACGAAGTGAGTGACTTGTCCGCCCGTGTCACGCCAGATTTCCGGACCGGTTCCTTCGTAATGCGCAAGCGGGTTATCGGGATTCGAAAACTGATTGAGAACAGTGCCATGCCCATCACGCTGCATGTTTGCGGCGACGTCACGCGCACACTCCATTCCCCCGTGAACGGGTGTCAGGACCAGTTCGGCGCCATACGCGGTCATGGACTGGCGGCGTTCGACCGACACGTCCTCCGGCATGACCAGCACCATCCTGTAGCCCCGAAGCGCGGCTGCCATGGCGAGCGCTATTCCCGTGTTGCCGCTGGTGGCTTCGATCAGCACGTCGCCGGGACTGATGATGCCGCGACGTTCGGCACCTGCAATCATTGATAGCGCCGCCCGATCCTTCACCGACCCGGCGGGATTATTGCCCTCAAGTTTGCCAAGGATGACATTGTTGCGCGCACGCGCGGTTTCATCTGGAAGCCTGATGAGTTCGACGAGGGGCGTGCTTCCAATGGCAGCTTCAATGTTCCTGTAGCTCATGTCGACGTAAAGGTGTAAAGGTGAAATGTTAAGGAGAGCTTGACTGACGGTGGAAACGGACCCGGTGGTCGCGCCACGAGTCCGCTGCAAACTGCTTCAGCGAGTGACTCGCCATACCGGCGAACAACGCTTAGGTAACCGGCTGGGCACCGTCGTCTGCTGGACACATCGCGACGAGCACACTGCACCTGACCCGGTCCAGCAGCAACCCATCGTTTTTGCCTGACCACCAGCGGGCCAGCCGGGTGGCACGGCGGTGGCCCACCACGATGAGGTCGACTTTCAGATCCTCTGCAAAAAATGGAATCTGATCCAGCGGATCTCCGACGGCGAAGTGTCCTGTGGCCTGGATTCCGCGCGCTGCGAGTTTCTTCAGCCCTTCCTGAAGCAGGTCTTTGGCTGCGTTGTTGACGACGTCAAAGGGCACGGCGGAGGTGATGTCGGCCCCCTGTACCCAGGCCGAATTGTTCAGAATGGAAAGGACGTGCGTTTCCACCCTGAGTGGCTCGACTAGCGCGCAAGCCTCTTTAAGCGCCTGCTGCCCTTCACGGGTTGCGTCATAGCAAAGAAGTACGCGTCCGAACGCCGACATATGATCACCTCCCCTTTCTATCGCAGCGGCGCGGAAGTCAATCCGGCAACGCTCGGTCTCGCCCCAAAGCGAGTGACCGGCCACTCGCACGCGAATCTCTCATCGCTTCATTATATATCATGTCATGATACAAATCATCACGCCAACGGCGAGGCATGCCGTGCCGGCAGGGTCAGGACAGCGTGTGCGCAATCTCGAGCGCGGCACACGTTACCGAGAGTCGCTCGTGTTGCGCTTATCGGTCGTGCGCCCGTCGAACTGCAACTGCCATACCTTATCGAACGAACTGCGCTGGCCGCGATGGCGTTCGGCCACGCGCGTAAGACGTTCTTCCCCGTATGGCAGAAGATGAACCTCGACCTGCCGCCGGTCCGATTTGCTGCGGCGCCGTTCGACGAATCCCGCAGCTTCGCAGCGGGACACCAGCGCGACCACGCCATGAGGCACTGCCTGCAGGCGCTCGGCCAGTTCGCCGACCGTCGCCCATTGGCGCCCCGGCATGCCTTTGATATGCAGCAGCATCATGTATTGAACCGGTGTGACGCCTTCGAGACGCAGGATCGCTTCCGACATGTGCAGAAATCGCCGCAACTGATAGCGAAATTCCGACAGCCTTTCGAAATCGGCTTTGGTCAGCGCATCGGTCGGGCAGATTTTCATGGGGCCACCGTAAGGAAGCAGGGGTTCAGTGTGGTGGCGCGCTGTCCTCGACCGGTGCCGATCGCTTGCCGCGTGTCAGCGATACACTCCGGAATTGCTCACGCTCGCGTTCTTCATTGAAGATCGAAAGCGACGGCTTGACCAGGTCATGGCGCGACACGATGCCGACCAGTCGATACGTTGTTTCATCCGCCACGACCGGCACGCGATCAAGTGAAAGCACCGCGAGACGCGCCGCGACATGCCGGCATGTCTCATCGGGCAGTGCGATTTCAGGACGCTTGCCACTGAACAGCGCGCCGACGCGCGTTGCCCCGCCCTCACCGTCCATCGCGAGGCCCAGCATTTGCCGATCGGTCATGCCGACCAGCACGCCGTTGCGCACGACCGGATAGGCGCGATGCACCTGTTGCGGGCCGAAATGCCGCTCAAGGGCGTCGGCGACGCTGGCGTCCGCATCGATGGTCAACACGCCCTTCGTCATCACCTCGTCGACGTGATGCCGTTCAAGCGGGTCGATGCCGTATTCGCGGTAGATGTGATAACCACGCCTCGCGATTTTCTCCGTCAGAATCGAACGGCGCATGAAGAGCACCGTAAATCCATACGACACGGCAGCGGCCGTCAAAAGCGGTAGCAACGCGTTCGCGTCGTGCGTCAGCTCGAACGCGAACACCACCGCCATGATCGGTGCGCGCATCATGCCGCCCAGTGCCGCCGCCATGAAGACAAGAGGCCACACCGCCGGGTCGCCACCCGGCATGAACGGGCCGAGCACGGCGCCTACGCCCGCGCCCATCATCAGCAAGGGTGCGAGCACGCCGCCGGACGTACCTGAACCCAGCGCGATGACCCAGATCACCGCCTTGACCAGCACGATCGCGAGTACCACGCTGAGCGTGAGGTGATTCAGCAGCAGATCGCCGATCACGTCATAGCCGACGCCTAGCGCACGCGGCTGAAAGTAGCCACCGATGCCGACCGCCAGGCCGCCGAGCGCGGGCCACCACATCCAGTGGAACGGCAACCGCGCGAAGGCGTCTTCAACCTTGTAGAGCCAGCTCGACAGCCCCCACGAAAGCGCACCTGTAATCAGCCCGGCGACCGCGCACGATGCGAGTCCGAGGGGGCCGAGCGGCAGCGTTTGGAGCGGGAATAGCGGTCCACTGCCCATGAACAGCGGCCGGGCGAATCCCGCCACGGCACAGGCGACGGCGGCCGGCAGCAGGCTGCGTGGCCGCAATTCGAACAGCAGCAATTCAACCGCCAGCAATACCGCTGCCACCGGGGTGCCGAACACGGCTGTCATCCCGGCGACCGCGCCCGCGACCAGCAACGTCTTGCGTTCTCCGCTCGACAGATGAAAAAACTGCGCGATCAGCGAACCGATAGCGCCGCCGGTCATGATGATCGGCCCTTCGGCGCCGAACGGTCCGCCGCTGCCGATCGCGATAGCGGATGCCAGCGGCTTGAGCACAGCCACGGTGGGCGACATCTTGCTCTTACCGAACAGAATGGCCTCAATCGCCTCGGGAATGCCGTGTCCGCGAATCTGCTCGGAACCGAAGCGGGCGATCAGCCCGACGATCAGGCCGCCGATCACCGGCACCACCACAATCCACAAGCCCAGCGTGTTGGTCGCTGGCGAGCGGTCCGCGATCGATACCGTCTGAAAGAAAAACAGGTTGGTGAAAAAGTGAATCAGATGGAGCAGAAAGTCTGCCACCACCGTACTCAGGATGCCGACGACGGCGGCTATGGCGGTGATCCGCAATAGCCGGGTATCGGTGGCGAAATCGCCTTTGGAAGCATTCACGTGCACGTTGAATCCCAACTGTCGAATGGAGAAATGCGAAGATGCCGCCCGCTGCGCGACGGCTCGAACATCCAATATTGTATCACTTTGTGATGTAATGTGCGATCGACTGTCTTCGTGCCCAGCGAGTCTGCGGGAGCCTCATGCAGTTGCATGGCCGGCAATGCAAAATTGCCTATATAGATCACGTCGTGATATATAATCGAAAGCGGGACCGTTATTTACCTGAAGATTCAGTGCGCAACGAAAGGCAAGCTCCGAGGGGATCATGGAGGAAGGCATGCTGGCCCCGCTTCTCGACCGGGTGTCGTGCGACGTGCTGTTCGAAGTCGCGCGTTAATGCTTAGACGTGGGTGCAAAATAAGTCGGAAAGCAAAAATTCGAACGTCGAGCGGCCACGGAATGTCCGTCATCGACACGCAACAAGATTGGAGACGATCATGATGGATCTACTGGTACAACTGGTTGTTGCCGCAGTGATACTCGCTATGGTGGTCCTTCTCGTCATCGAGCAGGGGCGCCGTGCGACTTTGCGGGAGCGTATTCTCCACCCGGTATCACGCCGGCATTGGTGGAACCGGACGCGCAACGGACACTGATCGCGAGGCGATTACCGCACACGCCCCCTTCTTCTGAAACCGTCAGGCGAAGGGGCGCGCTAGAGCGTTGTCCAGAGAAAGTACACGTGCCGTCCGTCCCGGCCCTTGGTGGCGGGCGCGTGGCCGAGGCGCCACCTGTGGCTTTCTCCACAACACCCGCGCGGCCAACTGACAAGCACCAGCGGCCCACTCGATAGCAGGGTGAGTGTTGTGGCGCCATACACGCCGACAATCGTCATGGGCACGTCAGGAAAATACGAAGCCACATTGCCCGGGATCGACGTGGCGCGCCAGATCCGTTGGGACGCCCTATACGAACTGCCGGCCGACGCGATCGCGATACTGCCGCCGCCCACACCGGGCTCGCCCGTATGTCGCCAGCCGGCGTGACAAACGACAGGGATTACGCATGCCGCCAGCGCTGCAACGCGCGCCTTGAACCAACACCGTTTCATCTCCGATCCTTCCAGCGTCAAGCCATGGCTGCTCAGTTCAGGTAGGCAGGCGGCTAGAGCCCCCAGATAATATCGGCGTCCGTTTTGCGCGCCGCCCGCAGCATGTCCAGAAATGGCCACGCGCGCTGCGAAAGTCCGTTGCCTGAGTCGCGCCGGTTGCCGGGAGAGCACTGCAGCGTTTCAAGGGCAATGTCGGCCTTGGCTTCGTCTTCGATCGCGGCCTCGAGGCGGCTGATTGCGCGAGGCAGTTCATCGTGCATGATGACGCCACGAGCGTCGAGCCGCTTGCCGATCAGACCCAGCAGATATTGCGCAAGATCCCGAAGCATCAAAACGTCAGGCGATGCAGTCGATTGAAAAGTGATCATCATGATGGCCCCTCCCTTATAGAGTGAATCGCGGTCGAACTGACTTCACCCGCACTACGGCTATGCAGTCATTTTATATCACAACGTGATTTATTTTAATAGCCGCTGACGTCTTTGGCACGTCGCGCAGGTCGTTCGTATGAGTTTCGCAACGCGAACAGCGAATGGCGTCACATGCATGCCGACTGCCCGAAGCGCGGGGGTATATCACAATGCAATATAATCATGACGATTGTTTATTTGGTTTTTCGAGGGTTTCCCCTTAAGGTCATGCCCTCGCGATTGACTTCGTGCAACCCCTTTTCGGCCAGATCTTGTCTCGCTCCACCGCACTTAACTGGATTTCCAGCTTTATCCCGGCCCCGATGGCCGTCAAATGGCAGGAGCGTTGGCGATCGTGCCTTGGTGCACTGCTCGGCATTGCGTTCACCGGCGGCGCGATGCATCTCCTGCTCGGGCACGCGGCGACCATTCCGCTTCTTGTCGCGCCAATGGGCGCCTCGGCTGTATTGCTGTTTGGCGTGCCGGCCAGTCCGCTCGCGCAGCCATGGTCCATCGTCGGCGGCAACCTTGTTTCAGCAACGATTGGCGTGACCTGTGCGAGCACGATCGCAGACCCGATCCTGGCATCGGCTCTCGCCGTCGCCCTGTCCATCTGCGGGATGTTCGCGCTCCGGTGCGTTCATCCGCCATCGGGTGCTGTCGCACTGACGGCGGTGCTGGGCGGCCCCGCCGTGCATGCGTTGGGCTACGCTTTCGTGCTTGAGCCGATTGCCGTGCAGTCGGTTGCGCTCCTCAGTGCGGCAATCGTCTATCACGCCGCCACCGGCCACCGCTATCCGCACGCCGGCCGTCAGAGCCGAGGCAATGCAGGCACCTCCGCCGAGCAAGCGTCGCGTTCGGGCTTCACCCGGGCGGATCTCGAAGCGGTTCTGAAAAGACGCAGCGAAATGCTGGATATCGATCCGGACGATCTCGAGTCACTGCTGCGCGAGACACAGCTTCAAGCCTTCTCGCGAACCTTCAAAGAGCTCACCTGCTCGGACATCATGTCACGTCACGTCGTGACGGTTGCGCCGGACGCCCGGGCGGCGGCGGCCTGGGGCCTGCTCAAACGCAATCATGTGAAAGCCCTGCCTGTCACCGATCCAGCGCACAAGCTCGTTGGCATCGTGACCCGAGCGGATCTGATCGATAAAAGAACCTTCGGGCGGCTTTCCTCCCTCGCCGGTTACTTCGACAGCTGGCTTCGTCAGGATCCGCTTTCCACGCCGAATGTCGGCTCCGTGATGAGTACCGAGGTCTGCACCGTCGACTCGGCATCGCCGATTACCGAACTCGTCCCCATGTTCGCGAACTACGGCCACCACCATATTCCAGTACTCGATGCCACGGGCCAGGTGGTTGGCATGATTACGCAGGTGGACCTGATTTCCGGCCTGTATCGGCAGACCTTTGCGGAGGACAGGAAAGCCGCATGAGGACGGTATACAGCGCAAGGCATGCAACGCCGAATTGTATTTTTTTATATCATTATATGATATAATTGCCGTTTTTTACGTTGGCAGATATCCAATGAAAGAACGGGTTCGCGGGCTGAGCAAGGCCGACTTCGAACAACTATCGGAGTTTCGTTACCAGATGCGGCGCTTTGAACGCTTCTCGGAACAGGCCGCCCAAAACGAAGGCATCACGCCGCTGCAATATTTGCTGCTCCTGCACATCAAGGGCTACCCGGAGCGCGATTGGGCGACAGTTGGCGAACTGGCGGAGCGACTTCAGGCGCAGCATCACGGTGTCGTCGCGCTGGTATCGCGTTGCGAGGCACTCAGTCTGGTCCGCCGTCAAGTCAGCGAGGCCGATCGCCGTCAGGTGGAAGTCCACCTGGAGAAAGCAGGTGAAAAGGTACTTGCAAAATTGGCGGAACTGCACCGCGCCGAGCTGAAATCGCTCGAGGGTGCTTTCCAGATTCCTCAGATCGACTTTGAATAACTATGAGCATGGCTTCCCACAAGCGCGATTTTTCAGCTAACGCGCGATTACCCGGCATTTTTGTACTTGCCGCATGTATCGGTGTCGTCAGCACGCTTGCCGCATTCGTCTTACTGAATCTGATCCACTTATTCACCAATCTGTTTTTCTTCGGAACGCTCTCGTTCGCGGACCGCTCGCCGGCCGACAACACGCTCGGCGCCCGGATGGTCCTGGTGCCCGTGGTGGGCGGTTTGATCGTCGGTCTGATGGCGCGGTACGGCTCCGAAAAAATTCGCGGGCATGGTATTCCGGAAGCGATTGAAGCGATTCTGTTCGGCAAGAGCAAGATGTCGCCGAAAGTCGCTGTGCTCAAACCGCTGTCGTCCGGCATCGTGATCGGCAGCGGTGGCCCGTTCGGCGCCGAAGGCCCGATCATCATGACGGGCGGCGCACTCGGCTCGCTGATTGCCCAATGCGTGAAAGTGACCTCGGCGGAACGCAAAACACTGCTGGTCGCCGGTGCCGCGGCGGGCATGACCGCCGTGTTTGGCACACCGGTGGCGGCACTGTTGCTGGCAGTCGAACTGCTGCTGTTCGAATGGCGGCCGCGCAGCTTTTTGCCTGTCGCGCTCGCCTGCGCGGTCGCCGGCTTTGCCCGCGCGGCTTTTTTCGGCACCGGACCGTTGTTCCCGCTGGAAACAGGCGTACCTGACGGCTGGTCGCTGTTCTCGTGCGCCATTGCCGGGCTGCTTTCTGGCGCGCTGGCTTCAGGTCTTTCGGCGGCCCTCTACAAGACGGAAGATCTGTTTGGCAAGTTGTCGATTCACTGGATGTGGTGGCCCGCGCTCGGCGGTGTGATCGTCGGCATTGGCGGATTGATCGAGCCGCGCGCACTCGGCGTCGGCTACGACGTGATCGGCGATCTTCTTCACCAGAATATCGCCTTGCAGGTCGCGCTCGCATTGCTGGCAGTCAAGGCCGTCATGTGGGTGGTTGCGCTGGGTTCGGGTACCTCGGGTGGTGTCCTCGCCCCGTTGCTGATGCTGGGCGCCGGGCTCGGGACCGTCCTTGCTCACTTTCTGCCCGGCAATCAACCGGCGTTGTGGCCGCTCGTCTGCATGGCGGCCACGCTCGGTGCGACCCTGGGGGCGCCTTTGACGGCGATCGTATTCGCATTCGGCCTCACGCATGACAGCAATGCGCTGTTGCCGCTTCTAACCGCGACACTGGTAGCGCACGGATTCTCGACGGTCGTGATGCGCCGTTCGATCATGACTGAAAAAATCGCGCGCCGCGGCTATCACATCTATCGGGAGTACGGCGTTGACCCGCTGGAGCGTCACTACGTCGACGAGGTCATGACGCGCTCGGTCGAATCGATCAATGCCGCTATGACCGTTGCCGATGCACTTGCGACGTACTTTGGCGGCACGCAGACGCGCCGCGCGTATCCGGTGGTGCAGGATGGCGCGGTGCTCGGCATGGTCGACCGGATGTTGCTTCAACAGTTCTGTCTTGATGACTCGGGGTTAAAAGCCCGTCTGCGCCTCGCGGACGTGCTGCGGCAGCGGCCCCCCGCTTTTGCGTTGCCCGATGAAACCTGCCGGCTCGTCGCCACGAGGCTGGCCGTACATGGGCTGGAACGTTTGCCCGTCGTTGCCGACCGGGCAACGATGCGGCTGGTGGGGATCGTATCGCGTAGCGACCTGATCAAGCCGTCCCTCAGCCATTTTGAGGAAGAGCATAAGAAGGAGCGTTTCCGGCGGATCGCGCCGGTCCTTCGAAAGCGGCGCTTTGCTCCTCGCAAGGCAGCCTGAAATCACGGACCGGCGGCGCCCACGGCCTGCCGGTCCGACTGAACAGCGGCTACCTCTCAATGCGCTTCATTCGCGAGGCGCGCAAGCACGTTTGCCACGACACGGTCACAGCGAGCGCCACCGAACTCGAACACACCGCGTTCAGCAAGATCCATTGCTTGTGCTAACGATTCGCGAAGCAGACTTCTCGCGCGAAAATGTCTGCTGCGCACGGTTGCTTCCGGAATGCCCAGGCATTGCGCGGTCTCCTCGATACTGAGTTCCTCGACCGAGCGCAGCACAAATACGATCCGGAAGACTTCCGGTAACTCGTCCAGCTTACGCTCGAGTAGTACACGGAACTCGGCGCGCGCCGCCGCGGTGTCTGGCTGTTCGGAGTCGTGTGCGGTCATGGCATCAATATCCGCTTCGGCAATCGTGTTCACGCTGACTATCGGAATGACGTTCTGCCGGCGGGATGTCTTGCGCAGACGGCCGAAACATTCATTGAGCAGCAGTCGGGACAGCCACGTGAAAAGCGTCGCATCGCCGCGGAATTGTCCAATGCACCGGTACGCCAATAGATAGGCTTCCTGGAGCGCGTCTTCTGCCTCCGCCTCGTTGCCCAGCGCGGCGCGTGCGATCCGGTATAACCGCCGGTTGTAGCGGCGCATCAACAACTCGAACGCGGCCCGATCGCCGAGCACAAGGAGGCGGACAAAATCCCGTTCGTCGCTTGCGGTCGATGGAAAGAGCGCCTCTGTCGATTCTGTCATGGAAGCCTCGCTTGCCTTCACTTAACGGACGGTCAGCGCGCCCGTCATGGTCGCGTGAAAACTGCACGTGTACGGATAACTGCCCGGCCGGCCGGCGACATAGGTCCACGAACCGTTCGGCGCGATGCTGCGCGAATCGAACGCTTTCGAGGTTGCGCTTGCCGTGTGGGGAAACAGATCCCTGTTGACCCATGTGACGCGATCGCCCCGTCTAATCGTCAGCGTAGGCGGATTGAAGCGCATCTGCTCGATCACGATCACATGGTTGGCAGGCGCGGGATCGACCGCGAAGGCGGCCGTCATCGCCACTGCCGCGATCATGCCGCAGCCCAGCCTCACCGCGCCCGTTCGAATCCGCTCATGCTGCAACCGGCAAGCGCAAAGCAGCCGGTCAGCCACCGCCCTTCCCCAAGGTAGCCTGCAGGTGCTTCGCATGCTCGAGGTGCGCTTCAAATGCCGGTCGCACTTTGACGAGAAGCGCCTTCAGCTCGTCATTGTGGGCATCTGGAATCAGGGTTTTGTCCAGCGCATCCAGAACCGCCTCATGATAGGCCACCTCATGATCGATGTACGCCCGATCGAACTTTGCTCCGCTGAGCGTCCTGAGTTTGGCAAGATTCGCATCGCCGCCCTGCTTGAGGCTCTGGCTGGTCGCGTTGTCCTCCGGGGTCACGCCCAGCTTGTGTACAAGATCCGTGGCAGCCTGATTGACGCCGCTATGGTCGGCTACCATCCGCTCGGCAAACTGCTTGACCGGGGTTGACTTCGTCTTCGATTCCGCGAGTTTTCCCGCGTCGATGTCAACCTGATTCGCGGTTACGACGATCGCTGCGATTTGCGGGTCGGTCACGCCGGCGTTTTGGGCCCAGACGGAAGCACTGGCCATTGCCAGTGCGGTGAAAACAAGTACGCGAGCGGTTTTCATGATGTCATTCCCCGAAGACGTTGGCGGGTGGGGGCAAAGTGTTCCAGTCCGGTCTGCATCGACCGCTGTCATTCACTTAGATGTCCCGTGTCGAACCGCTGTTCCCAGCCTGCCAGTCCCGATGAGGTGGCCCGGAGAATAGCGGCCGGCCCTCACGTCCCCGCTAGAATTTCGGATGACATTCGAAATTCACCGACGATGCATGTTCGGTCAGCATCTGCACGCCGCTGACCGTTTCAGCCGTGACACTGCTCTGCATGCCGAGACGCTCGCAGTAGTCGCGCGCCTGGCTGACTGCCTGGTCGTGCGCGCGGGCCCATGCCATCCGGCCGCCTGTCGCACTTGCCGCTACCGTGTAGACGCCGGGTTTGTCGGTGGCGACAACGCCGGTCGCCGATGCGCATCCCACCAGGCTGGCGCACGCAGCCACGGCCGTAATGAACACGCGCGCCCGGTTGAACAGCGGGCTTCGACGCTGCAGCGCTACGGAAGCACCTTCCTGATCAAGCATGGGGTTCGGGGCGTCGTTGAACATGATTCACCTGCATTTTTTCATCGTTTCATCAATCTCAAAATTATGCGCAATCTGGTGCGCGAGATCAGCCTCGTCATCTGAAAACACTGTTGCAGCCGTCTGAACAATCGGCGGCGGTCCTTGCCGGGACGGCACTTCGAAAGTCCCCGGCGTCACCGCCGAACATAGCGCCCTCGTTGGCCCACAACCCCGCTTCCATGGTTTTTGTCTGCCATGCACTTCCTGCACTCTCTTCATAAAAACAATGCACTGGCTTTATCCCGCCAGTTGACTTGAAATTAGCACGGCCATTCATTTCCGTGGCGACCGGTTGGAGTCAATGAACGCTGATCGAACTCGCCGCGCAGCACGGCTGTGCAATCAGGTCCGCTAGAGGCGGATATAAAAAGAGGAGACATGCATGCGTTTTATCAATCATGGCGTTTGCGGAGCCACGCTGATTCTTGCCGCCAGTGGCGCCGCGGCCGCCGAGTCGAGCGTGACCTTGTACGGCGTCGTCGATGCGAACATCCAGTATCTGGACAATGGTGGCGTCCATTCGTTTGCCGAAAGGAGCGGCGGCTCGACCGGCTCGCTGTTCGGCCTGAAGGGCAGCGAAGACCTGGGTGGCGGACTGAAAGCGCAGTTCAACGTCGAGACCGGCTTTAACGTGAACAATGGCGGATTGTTCGCCGATACCTCGGCGCTTTTCTATCGTCAGGCATGGGTCGGCCTGAGCGACGCCAAATACGGTTCGGTGACCATGGGCCGTCAGTACGAGCCGAGCTTCCGGGTCATCTATCCGTCCGATCCGTTTCGCGCGAACGAGGTGTTGTCGCCGTTTTCGGCCAACGTTCTCGCCGTCGACCGAAACACGCTGTCGACGCAGTACGACTCCGGCCGCGCCAGCAATTCGATCATGTATCAATCGCCGAATCTGAAAGGCCTGCAGTTTTACGGCATGTATGCGTTTGCGGCGACGGTGAGCCAGCCGGTGCCGGCGACTACCGGCAATATGCTGAACGTAGCGGCCACTTACTCGGGCTACGGCTTCTATGCGGGCCTCGCGTATGTGAACCAGCATTCGGGGCAGGTAACCATCGCCGGCCTGCCTACTTCGCTTAGCCTGCTGGGCACGGAGCACTTTATCGGTGCGCTCGCCTATCGGATCGGTATCGTGAACTTCCAGTTCAACTATTCATACAACCGCGCGAAGGACCCGGCGGCGGGATCGCTTGCCGCGCACCTCGGCACCGGGCATTCGCTCAGCATTGCGGAGTTGGGTGCGACGATTCAGGCAACCCCGGCGGACGTGATCGCAATTGCGGGCGTTCAGCGCAACGTGCGCGGCGCGCATGACAACACGCCGGGCATCGAGCTGGGCGTCGATCATTCGTTATCCAAACGCACGAGTCTTTACATGCGGGCGGGCTATATGAAGAACAACGGCACCGCTACGGTGAGCTGGCCAGGCGTGACGGTGACCGCACCCGGAACCAAGCAGATTCTTGCAACGGTGGGTATGACGCATCGGTTTTAAGGAGCATCGCTGCAGCGGCATGGCGCGGGAAGTTCGGGCGGCGGCAGGCGTTCCCCAGAGGTCGCGCGGGCTTAGCCATGCGGCGTGACTTACCGAAACTTCAGGGCGATGCGCCGGCGCTGGCCGGCGTGCCCGGAAGCGGGTTTGCCGTGCCGCCGCCTGCGTCCGGGGGCACTACGTCGTCCGGCGTGGGCGTCGGGGCCAAGGCCGGCTCGCCACTGCCATGCGCCTCACCGTCGACCGTTCCGCTCGCAGGCCCAGGCGCTGACGCCGGCGCCTGAAGGAGCGGTGGCTGCGACAGCGGCCGCGGCTCGACAGACGAAGCGGATGCAACTGACGCAACAGGCGCACGGCGCGTCGTATTGCGCGTGACAACCGGCGCCTCGGTCTTCGCTGGTGAGGCTGCAAACAGATGCTGGAACCACTCGCGCAGCCTGCCCGACCGCTCGGCAAACCAGCCCGGCTCCTGCTCCGTTGCGAACCTGACGCGACTGTCAATCAGCTTCGACCTTTGCGCGCGCTGAAAAAAGTCGCCGACGATCGGCAACGCGCTGTGCGCCCCCTGGCCCCAATAGTCGCTGCGCAAGGTCACCCGGCTGTCGTTGAAACCCACCCACGCCCCTGCCACAAGCTGCGGCTGAATCAGGATGAACCAGCCGTCGGCGTTACCCTGCGTCGTGCCCGTCTTTCCCGCGACATCGCCGCGTACGCCGAAGCGGCTGCGAATACTCGAACCCGTGCCCCGGCTCACCACGTCGCGCATCACGTCGACGAGCGTGCGGGCAGTGTCGGGCGGCAGTTCCTGTTTCGGCGCCACCGGCGCGAACTCGGCCAGCACCTCGCCGTTACGATCCTCGATACGCGTGACCATGACGGGCTCCACATAGCCGCCGAGGTTGGCGATCGTGCCGTAGGCCGAGACCATTTCCTTGAGCGTCACGGGGCTCGTGCCGAGCGCGAGCGACGGCACCGGATCCAGCTCGCTGTCGCGCACGCCCATGGCGCGTGCAAGTCTCGCGACCTTGTTCGGCCCGACCGTTTCCATCAATTGCGCGGTGATCCGGTTGCGCGAGTAAGCGAGGCCGTCGCGCAGGCTGATGGGGCGCCCGCTCGGATCATCCTCGTCGCTCGGACGCCAGATTTCGCCGCCCGCCAGCGGGATCTCGACGGGCTTGTCGATCAACGTATCGCCGGGTTTGGCGCCGTCCTCAAAGGCCGCGGCGTAGACGAACGGCTTGAAGGTCGACCCCGGCTGGCGCCGCGCCTGCTGGACGTGGTCGAACGGATCCTGGCTGAAGTCGCGGCTGCCGACCCATGCCTTGATCTGGCCGTTGCGCGGATCCATCGCGAGGAAGTCCGCCTGCACCCGGGTCTTGGAATCGCACACCGTCTTCACCAGGTCGCGGTTGGCGGAGACGCGCTTCAACGCTTCTTCATCCGTCAGTCCGGAGTCTTTCGCGGCGCGATAGTCAGGCGTCTCGCGCAGGAATGTCTGCAGCAAATCCTTGCCGCTCGCACAACCGGCGCGCGTGCCCCACGCCGAGTTCGCAATGGCCTGCAACTGGTTGCCCTGCAAGGTCACGGCCTGGGTGGCCATGGTCTGCAAACGTGAATCGATGGTAGTGCGCACCACCAGTCCGTCGGAATAGATGTTGTAGTCGTTGCGATCGGCCCATGCCGCGAGCCACTTGCGCAGTTGCTGCGCGAAGTGCGGCGCGGGTCCGGGCGGTTCGGTCTGCCGCTCGAAATCGATGCGCAAGGGACGGCGCTCGAACGTTGCGTAGGCCGCGGGCGTGAGCTTGCCGTACTTGACCATTTGCGCCAGCACCGTGTTGCGCCGCTGCAGGGCACGTTCCGGGTTGAGCACCGGGTTGTAGTAGCTATTGCCTTTGAGCATCCCGATGAGCGTCGCGCTCTCCAGCACGTTCAGGTCGCCGGCCGATTTGTCGAAATAGGTTCGCGCCGCCATTTCGATGCCATAGGCGTTGTAAAGAAACGGCACCGTGTTGAGGTAGGTTTCGAGGATCTCGTCCTTGGTGTAGAGCGCCTCGATCTTGAAGGCCGTGATGGCTTCCTTGAGCTTGCGCGTCAGCGTGGGCGCGCGGCCGATTTCGTCAGGATAAAGGTTGCGGGCGAGTTGCTGGGTGAGGGTCGAACCACCCTGCCGGTCGCCGGAAAACGTGTGCAACGCGGCCGATGCCGTGCGGCGCCAGTCGAGCCCGAAATGCTGGTAGAAGCGGTGGTCTTCCGTGGCGATCAGCGCGTTCACCACGTTCGGCGAGATGTTCTTGAGTTTGACCCACTCGCGGTTCGAGGGCTTGAACTCGGCCAGCAGCTTGCCGTCTGCCGAGAGAATCTGCGCGGGCTGCTCGATTTTCGCCTTGCGGATGTCGCCGATGCTGGGCGTGAACGGGATCAGGATCAGCACATACAGGACGAACAGCGCGGGAACCGCGGCGCAGGTCCATGCCACGCCGCGGCGTGTGGGGTGGCGAAGATGCCACAGTGCCTGGGTGACGAGCGGGTTCGCCAGAGTTAGCCCTTTCTCAAGGGTCTCCAGGAATAGGGGAGTCAGCTTCACACTTTCATACCGTCTGCTTGGAAAGGCTGAATCCTACCAAGATGCTGAGCGGCGGCCGATTTTTACGTCGCGGGCAGACAACCCAAACCGCTGCACAGACAAAAATCCAAGCCCACTATAATGTCGGCAATTCCGACAAGAGGTGCTTCATGATCATCAAACCGCGCGTGCGTGGCTTCATCTGCGTAACGACTCATCCGGCCGGCTGCGAAGCCAACGTCAAGGAGCAGATCGATTACGTCAAGGCACGCGGACCCATCGCCAACGGCCCGAAGAAGGTGCTCGTGATCGGCGCATCCACGGGCTACGGCCTCGCCGCGCGCATCAGCGCCGCATTCGGCGCCGACGCCGCCACGCTCGGCGTGTTCTTCGAGCGAGCCGGCAGCGAAACCAAACCCGGCACCGCAGGCTGGTACAACACCGCCGCCTTCGAGAAATTCGCCACGGAAAAAGGCCTGTACGCGACCAGCATCAACGGCGACGCCTTCTCCGATGAAGTCAAGCAACGCACCATCGAGGTCATCAAGCGCGATCTCGGTCAGGTCGATCTGGTCGTCTACAGCCTCGCCGCGCCCAAGCGCACGCATCCGAAAACCGGCGAGGTGTTCAGTTCGACCCTGAAGCCGGTCGGCAAGGCCGTCAACCTGCGCGGCATCGACACCGACAAGGAAGTCGTCAAGGAAACCGTGCTCGAGCCCGCCACGCAAGCCGAAATCGACAACACCGTCGCGGTGATGGGCGGCGAAGACTGGCAGATGTGGATCGACGCCCTCCTCGACGCCGGCGTGCTCGCCGATGGCGCGAAGACGACCGCCTTCACCTATCTCGGCGAAAAGATCACCCACGACATCTACTGGAACGGCTCGATCGGCGCGGCCAAGAAAGATCTCGACCAGAAAGTGCTCGGTATCCGCGCAAAACTCGCGGCCAAGGGCGGCGATGCGCGCGTCTCGGTGCTCAAGGCGGTGGTGACGCAAGCTAGTTCCGCGATCCCGATGATGCCGCTGTACCTGTCGCTGCTCTTCAAGGTCATGAAAGAGAAAGGCACGCACGAAGGCTGTATCGAGCAGGTCTACGGGCTCTATAAAGACAGCATGTACGGCGCGACGCCGCACATCGACGAAGAAGGCCGCCTGCGCGCGGACTACAAGGAGCTCGATCCCGACGTGCAAGCTCGCGTTCAGGCGCTCTGGACTCAGGTGACCAACGACAATATCTACGAACTCACCGATTTCAGCGGCTACAAGACCGATTTTCTGCGCCTGTTCGGATTCGAGATCGCAGGCGTGGACTACGAAGCCGACGTCAATCCGGACGTGCAGATTCCCAGGCTCGTTCAGCTTTGATGGTTGCTTGCGGGGCCTTTGCGGCCCCGCCTGGTTCAGCAGGGAAACGCTGCCTGAAGCGAGCGGAGAATGGCGAGGCCAATGGGAAAGTCGTCTGAAAGGCCCGGGTGGTTGGCGAAAAACTGGTCGAGCAACGGATAGACATTCTGATTGCCGATAGCCAGCTTTTGCGGCGGGCAAAACAGCGGCGGACGCTTCTTCGACACCAGATCCCCATTCGCCCATCCCAACGCGTTGATCGTGCCGGTGATGTAAGCGGCGTAGACCGAGTTGTTGTCGGTATGGGCCCATTGCTTGTATTGCGAAGCCGTCATCTCGGCGCTTGCATTCAAAGTAAAGCAAGCCGCAAGCAAAGCCAGTGCAAATTTCGATACCCGCATTTTTGAACCTTCAATCCGTGTCGCAAAAGCGGCCATTGTAGGTGAGCCGGGTCAGGCTGGGCAGATGCCGCTGCCCACCGGCAGCGCATTTCCCAAAAGTAAAATTCCATGCGATGATTTGATCAAATCTCATCATGCAAAACGTCCAGCTTTCCCGACCAGGCAGCGCGTCGCGCAAGGTTCGCCGCAGCGCTTCGCGCCGTCCTTATCAACCGACTGGAGTCAACCGTGCAAAGCGACCTGCGCGCCGACCTGCGCGAATTCCTGGAGCATCACCGCATTCATGAAGTGGAATGCGTGATACCGGACATGACGGGTGTCGCACGCGGCAAGATCGTGCCGAAGAACCTGTTTCTCTCGGAAGGCAAGATGCACATGTCGAATGCGCTGCTGATGATCACCGTCAACGGCGAGTTCGCGGATTTCGAGCGCTTTGTCGGGCCGAGCGATCCCGACATGGTCTGCATCCCCGATCCGAACACGGTGCGGCTCGTACCATGGGCCATCGAACAGGTCGCGGTTGTGATCCACGATTGCGTCGGACTCGACGGCAAGCCGATCGGCATTTCGCCGCGCGCGGTGTTGCGACGTGTGCTGAAACTCTATGAGGAAAAAGGCTGGCGTCCCGTGGTCGCGCCGGAGATGGAGTTTTATCTGATTGCACAGAACAAGAATCCGCATGAGCCGTTGCGCCCGCCGCTCGGCCGCGCGGGGCGCCACGAAGCGGGCCGCCAGTCGTTCTCGATCGACGCCGTCAACGAATTCGATCCATTCTTCCAGGACCTGTCGCGCTTCTGCGAGACCACGCATCTCGGCGTCGAAACGCTCGTGCACGAAGTCGGCGCGGGGCAGATGGAGATCAACTTTTCTCACGGCGACGCGCTCGATCTCGCCGACCGTGTGTTCCTGTTCAAACGCGCGGTGCGCGAAACCGCCTTCCGTCATGGCATTTTCGCGACCTTCATGGCCAAGCCGATGGAACACGAGCCCGGCAGCGCGATGCATATTCATCAGAGCATTGTCGATTGCCAAACCGGCGAGAACATTTTTTCGCTGCCGGACGGCACGGCGAGCCCGCTGTTTTTCAACTACATCGGCGGCTTGCAGAAGTACATGCCGCAAGCGATGCCGATGTTCGCTCCCTATGTGAACTCCTATCGGCGCCTGTCGCGTTTCACCGCCGCGCCGATCAACGTGCGCTGGGGCTACGACAACCGCACCTGCGGCATCCGCGTGCCGAACTCCGAACCGGACGGCCGGCGGCTCGAAAACCGCGTGCCGGGCGTCGACGTCAACCCGTATCTGGCGATGGCGGCCACCCTCGCCTGCGGCTATCTCGGCATGGTGGAACAGCAGGAAGCGTCGGCGCCGATGGTCGAAAGCGCCTACGACCTCGAATACGAGTTGCCGCGCGGTCTCGAAGATGCCCTCAAGGCGCTCTCCAGATGCCGCGAACTCGCGGACGTGCTCGGCGATAACTTCGTGCAGGCGTATTGCGCGGTGAAGGAAAAGGAGTTCGAAACCTTCTCGCAAGGCATCACCGCGTGGGAACGCGAGCATTTGCAACTGCTCGTCTGAGCGCGCGCGGTTTATGGAAGCATCTTCGGAGAAGCTCGAATTGACGACCCGTCACGGCATCAACTGGACGCACGCGCAGGCGCTCGTCGAACGCGAACGCAGCGCGTTTGCCGAGGCCATGCCGAAGTCGCGCGCGCTGTCCCAACGAGCGGCACAGCACCTGCTGTTCGGCGTGCCGCTGCACTGGATGAACGACTGGTCGACGCCCTTCTCGCTCTACGTCGATCACGCGCGGGGTGCCGCATTCACCGACGTGGACGGTCATCGCTATGCCGACTTCTGCCTCGGCGACACGGGCGCGATGTTCGGCCATTCGCCGGCCCCGGTTGCCCGCGCGCTTGCTACCCAGGCTGAACGCGGCTTGACGACCATGCTGCCGGGCGAGGATGCCGCGTGGGTCGGCGAAGAACTCGCGCGCCGTTTCGGGCTGCCGTACTGGCAGTTCGCGATGACCGCGAGCGACGCGAACCGCTTTGCGTTGCGCTGGGCGCGCGCGGCGACCGGCCGTCAACAGATCGTGATCTTCAACGGCTGCTATCACGGCACCGTGGACGATGTGTTCGTCGATCTGGTCGACGGGAAGCCGCAACAGCGCGACAGCCTGATCGGCCAGGTGCACGACCTGCTCGCCACCACGCGCGTGATCGAATTCAACGATCTGGCGGCGCTGGAAAACGCGCTAAAAGACGGCGACGTCGCCTGTGTGCTGGCCGAACCCGCGATGACCAACATCGGCATGGTGCTGCCCGAGCCGGATTACTGGCGGCACGCGCAAGCGCTCATGCGCCGTTACGGCACGCTGCTCGCCATCGACGAAACCCACACCATTAGCTGCGGGCCGCGCGGCTACTCGACCGCATATGGCCTCGAGCCCGACCTGTTCATTCTCGGCAAACCGGTGGGCGGCGGTTTTCCGTGCGCGGTGTACGGTTTCAGCGCCGAGCTGGCGGCCCGCGCGCAACAGGCAAAGCGCAGCGCGCCGCCGGGCCATTCCGGCATCGGCACGACTCTCACGGCGAACATGCTGGCGATGAGCGCGATTCGCGCGACGCTCGCCGAGGTGATGACCGATTCCGCCTACGAACACATGTTCGCGCTCGCCGAGCGTATCGAGGCCGGCCTGACAAGCGCGATCGCGCGCCATGGCCTCGCATGGTGCGTGACACGTGTGGGCGCCCGCACCGAATTCCAGTTCACGCCGACACCGCCGCGCAACGGCACGGAAGCCGGCGGTCAACTCGACCCGGAACTGGAACATGTCTTGCACCTGTACCTGCTCAATCGCGGCGTGCTGATCACGCCGTTTCACAACATGATCCTGGTGTGCCCCGACACGTCGGCGGCCGACGTGGACAAACTGGTTTCCGCGTTCGACGCCTGCCTTGCCGAACTGACCTGAGCGTTTCTGATCAGATTGGATTCGGGATGCGCCGAGCGGCACTAACTGTCGGCCTTTTGCGGGACCTGCATCGAGCTTTATGAAAACTTCGCGCCATCACACGCTGCAGGACCAGACCTACGACACGCTGCGGCAGTGGCTGACGATCGGGCGCTTCGTGCCGGGCGAGCGCATCAAGATCCGTCACGTCGCTGCTGAACTGGGTGTCGGCGAGATGCCCGTGCGCTCTGCCTTGCAGCGCCTCGCGGCGGAATCGGCGCTGGTGAATGTGCCCAATTGCGGCGTGGCGGTGCCGCGTCTGTCGAAAGAACAATTCGACGATGTGTTGCGCGTACGCCTGATTCTCGAAGGCCAGGCCGCCGAACTGGGCGTGCCGCACCTCGGCGCGCACGAGCTGGAAACGCTGGAAAAACTGAATATGGAAATGGCGCAGGCGTTGCGGACGACCGACGCCAAGGGCTATCTCGACGCCAACGAGGCGTTCCATCTGATTCTCTACCGGGCGGCCGGTTCGCCGCTTTTGCTGGAACTGATCGAAACCGTGTGGTTGCAGGTTGGGCCGATTTCGAATCTGCTGTTCGGCGACGCGCAGTTTGCCGGCACGCTCAACGACGCGCACAACGAGCTGCTGAACGCCGCAAAAGCGCGCGATGCGGCAGGCGTGCGACGCGCGATCGAGCACGACCTGAGCCATGCGGCAACCTCTTTGCGCGCGCAGTGTGTGTAAGGGCTGGGGCTGGACGTCGGGTTTCAGGCGAGTTTCAGACTGTGAGTTTTGCCTTCCGCCCGCATCAAGTCATGGTGCCACTCGCTAGCGCGCACTGATCGCGGCCGGCGGCGGCGCGGTGGTTATAGTGCCGGAGCGCCCAGGGTGTGTCAGGCATTGCCGCTCGCGAATTCTGCGTGATATTGTGTAACAGAGCGGGGGACAGCCTGCCGTCCGTACCGGAACGCAAATTACAGCAGCGAGCGTCGCCATGAGTGATGTACGCCATCATCTGAGTCCACGTGACCGTTTGGAGCTGTTGTGCTGGCTCACATGCGGAAGCCTTGGCGCCTATTACCTGAACGAGGAGTGGCCTGACGCGGCGTTTCACGTGCAGGCCGCGCATAAGTGGCTCGACCGCCGGTCGCGGGAGGCTGACTGGTTGAGTATCGCCAGATTGTCGGCAACCGCACTGGAGATTGCGCGGCGGCACGCGAGGTTTGTCGATGCCGAGTGGGCGCGGGATGCGGTCGAGGAGATTCTCGATACGGACGAGCTAGATCCACAAGCGCGGTTGGTGAAGCAGGTTTTCGCGGATTGCCAGAGTGCGTTGGCGGATAAGCGGAACGCAGATTAGGTTTTTCGCCTGCGCGGCGCTTTGGGTGGTTCGCCGTGCGGCGTCGGCACAACAACCCGGGCACCGCGTGGGCAAAAAAGTAAAATGCCGAGGAATCGCGTTACCGCGCCCCACCTCCCCGGTCGAAAATCTTGAAACGCAAAATGCCCGCGCTGAACGCGCTGAAAGCCTTCGAAGTCGCTGGCCGCACGGGTAGCTTCACCCGCGCCGCGGAATTGCTGAACGTGACGCAAAGCGCGGTAAGCCGGCAAGTCCGGCAATTGGAAGCCCAACTCGGCGAGACGTTGCTCCAGCGTCACCACCATCACCTGGAACTCTCCGCCGCCGGCCGCATCCTCCTGCAAGCGCTGCAACAATCCTTCGACCGCATCGAACTCACCGTCCGCGGCTTGCAAGAGAAAACCCACCGCAATCGCTTGCGTATCAATGCGCCTCCCACCTTCACGAGCCGCTGGCTGATGCCGCGTCTCGGCCGCCTGCGCGACGCCCATCCGCACCTCGAACTGAGCCTGTCGACCCGTGTCGACGACAACCTCGCCGAATCCGGCGTGCTCGACTGCGCCATTCGTTTCGGCAACGGCGAGTGGGATGGCTTCGACAACCGTCTGCTGATGAACGAACGGCATATCGCCGTGTGCGCGCCCGCGTTGCTCGCACGCCAGGCAGGCCGCGCGGCTATCGATCTGAATCAGTTCACGCTGCTGCACGTGCTCGCGAGCGCCGATCAGCGGTATCTAACCTGGCAGCATTGGTTGAAGGCCGCGGGCATTGAAAACGTCGATACGCGCGGCGGCTATGAATTCGATCTGCTCGATCATGCCATCCGCGCCGCTATCGACGGGCTCGGCGTGACGATCGCCGATCGCCACATGATCGGCCGCGAGCTGGCGGAAGGCCAACTCGTGCAGGTGCTGAACGTGCAGATCGACGGACACCAGTCGTACTGGTTCGTCACCCGCGCGGAACAGGACGAGTTGCCGCATGTGGCGCTGTTCCGCGACTGGCTGCAGCAGGAGATCTGGCTGACCGAACGTGCGCTCGATTCGTCGGCGTCGACGCAGTTGGGCGAAGCGGGTTGAACCGCTAACGCTCAAACAGCGGCGGCCAGTTCCGCGGCGGTGGGTTTGAATGCCGCTTCGGTCGCCGCGTCCTCGAGAATCATCTCGGCGCCCTTCTCCGCCACCATCATCGTCGGCGCATTGATATTGCCGGACGTGATGTTCGGGAAGATCGACGCATCGATTACGCGCAAGCCGCCCATACCGTGCACCCGCAAACGCGCATCGACCACCGAGGTACGCGGGTCGTCGCCCATCGCGCACGAGCCGCACAGGTGATAGATGGAGCCCGATTGCTCGCGGAAATACTGCAGGAAACCTTCGCGCGTGTTCACTTGCGGCCCCGGCGAGATTTCTTCCACCGTGATGTCCTTGAGCGCCGCCGATGCCATCACCTTGCGCACCAGTTCGCAACCCTGGATCGCTTCGTCGATGTCCTTCTTCGTGGTCAGCGCGTTGATGCGGATCTTCGCCGCGTCTTCCGCGCGGTTCGACGCGATCTCGATCGATCCACGGCTGGTCGGCCGGCACGGGTTGAACGCCAGCAGGAAGCCCGAATACGGTTCGGGTTCGAGATTCGCCTTGTTGCTCTTCGGAATCCGGTACGACAGCGGATTGAAGTACAACTGCAGATTCGGCTGAGCTTCCTGCTCATTGCCCCTGAAGAACCCGCCCGACTGGTTCACGCTCATAGCGAGCGGCCCCTTGCGCGTCAGCAGATACTGCAAACCGAGCTTGAGCTTGCCGAGCAACGGACGCATCTCGTCGTTCAGCGTCTTGATGTTCGCTCGGTAGTAGAAGCTCACACACAGATGGTCCTGCAGATTCTGGCCCACGGCCGGCAGTTCCTTGACCATCGCGATGCGATGCTTTGCCAGCAACGCACTATCGCCCACGCCTGAGAGCTGCAGCAGCTTGGGCGAATCGACCGCGCCCGCCGACAGGATCACTTCGCGATTCGCCATGAACTGCCGCGTGGCGCCGTTCTGCGTGACGTTCACACCGATCGCGCGCTGGTTGCCGTCGAATAGCACGCGGCTCGCCAGCACTTCACGCTCGACGGTCAGGTTCCTGCGCGTGAGCACCGGATGCAGGTACTCGAAGCTGCTCGACGAACGCTGCCCGTTGCGCGTATTCACATCGTAGATGCCCGCGCCTTCGAATTGCGCGCCGTTGAAGTCATCGCTGCGTTTGTAGCCGGCCTGGTCGCAGCCTTTCAGGAACACGTGGCAGATCGGATGCACTGCATCCTTCATCGGCGAAATACGGATCGGGCCGTCCGCGCCGTGATATTCGGTGTGGCCGAGCGGATGCGATTCGAGCTTGCGGAAATACGGCAGCACGTCGCGAAACGCCCAGCCCTTGTTGCCGGCCGCGGCCCAGTCGTCGAAATCGTGCGGCTGCCCGCGCACGTAGATCATCGCGTTGATCGAGCCGGAACCCCCCTGCACCTTGCCGCGCGGGCAATAGATCGGGCGGTTGTCGAGTTCCTTTTCGGGCTCGCTGTAGTACATCCAGTTGTAGGTTTCGTTGTAATACGTCTTGGTGAAACCCACCGGAATCTTGAACCAGAAGGAACTGTCCTTGCCGCCCGCTTCGAGCAGCAATACCGAATATTGGCCTGACGCCGAGAGGCGATTGGCGAGAATGCAGCCCGCCGAACCCGCGCCGACGATGATGTAATCGTAGTTCATGCTCTATGTCGCCAGACGGCGCCCAATCCATTTGAATGCTTATGCAGGTGAACCCGGCAGGTGAACCCCGCAGGTTCAACCCTTGGCCGGCGCGAGGTCTTTCACGTCGGCGGGAAGCGCTGCCATTTGCAGATGCAGACGTTCGCCGGTGT
Organism: Paraburkholderia sp. IW21; assembly: GCF_041321145.1. Lineage (NCBI taxonomy): Bacteria > Pseudomonadati > Pseudomonadota > Betaproteobacteria > Burkholderiales > Burkholderiaceae > Paraburkholderia > Paraburkholderia sp. IW21. The sequence continues at coordinate 62,972 of NZ_JBGGWA010000008.1, forward strand.
ACGGCGTGTGCTGCCTGACGACCTCCATGTTCAACTCCACGCCCAAGCCCGGCTCCTGCGAAGGAATGATGTAGCCGTCTTCCCATTGAATCGGCTTCTTCAACACCGCCGCATGAAAACCGTCCCACGTGCCGATGCTTTCCTGAATCAGGAAGTTCGGCGTGCAGGCTGCCAACTGAATGCTGGCCGCCGCGCCGATCGGCCCGTTGTACAGATGCGGTGCGATCTGCGCGTAGTACACCTCGGCGATCGCAGCGACTTTCTTCGCTTCGAGCAGACCGCCCACGCGCGCCACGTTCAGTTGCAGGATCGACGCCGCGCCCGCTTCCAGCAGCTTGAAAAATTCATACTTGGTGGTCAGGCGCTCGCCCGCGGCGATCGGAATGCTGGTCTGTCGCGCGACCTGCGCCATCGCGCCTTCCTGCCCCGGCGGCACGGGTTCTTCGAACCACAGCGGATCGTATTTCTCAAGGCGTTTGGCAAGCCGGATCGCCGACGAGGGCACCATCTGTCCATGCGTGCCGAACAGCAGATCGGCCTTGCTGCCCACCGCTTCGCGCACGCGGCGGCAGAAAGTCTCGCAACGGTCGAGTACTTCCATCGACAGCTGATGACCCGAGTAAGCCGTGTACGGCCCGGCCGGATCGAACTTCACCGCTGTAAAGCCGCGCTTCACGTTTTCAAGGGCGCATTCGGCGGCGAGATCGGGGTCGTCGTAGTCGTATTCGCCGCGGCTGTTCTTCGGATAAAGGTAGGTGTACGAACGCAGACGCGGGTTCACCATGCCGCCGAGCAACTCGTACACCGGCTTGTTCGCCGCTTTGCCGATGATGTCCCAGCACGCCATCTCCAGCCCGCTGACCACGCCCATCATCGTCAGATCGGGGCGTTGCGTGAAGCCGCTCGAATACGCTTCGCGCCAAAGCCGCTCGATATGGTGCGGGTCTTTATCGAGCAGGTAGCGGCCGAATACATCGTCGATGATGTGGGTCATCGCCTTCGGATGGAACGTCGCCGAATAGATTTCGCCGACGCCTTCAATACCGCAATCGGTCTTCAGCTTGACGAAAATCCAATACATACCGCCCACATGCGGCGGAGGCACAGCGACGATATGCGTTTCGAGCGAGACAACTTTCATTTACGCCACCCCTTTCCTGTTAAGCATGTTTCTCAGCGCCAAGCCGGCAAAGCCGCCGAGCACCGCCATTCCGGCCACATAGCCGAAGTAAAGCTGGTAACCGAAGACGCCCGGGAAGTTCTGCGTCAGATAGCCGTTGATCAGCGGCAGGAATACGTCCGGCGAATAGCCGAGCACGGAGATCAGGCCGATGGCGAGACCCATGGTTTCCACCGGAATGTTGCAGCGATCCAGCAGCGACCAGTACAGGCCGCGAATCGCGTAAGTCAGAATGCCGATGAACAGCACGAGGAACACCAGCAGTACATGGCTGGAAATACGCGGCGCCGCCATCAGGCCCAGCAGGGACAATGCAGCGAGAAAAAGCGCGATCACCAGCACCGACACCTTCGAATACCGGTCGCCGAGAAAGCCGCCGCCAATGCCGCCGATCGGCCGCATCCACAGCTTGAGCGTGGTGATCGTGCCGGCCATCACCACCGACAAACCGATCTCGCCTTCATGCAGATACGCGGAGAAGCTGTACGTCGCCCAGAACACCTGATAGCCGCAGAACACGATGGCCGCGACCAGCCACAACTCGGGAATCGACGCGAGCGTTTTCAGATCGACCAGCACATTGCTGCGTTTGCGGGTGGCACGATTGGCGGCGGCATCTTCAGCACCTCGCGGGTCTTTGACCAGCGCGAGCACCACGCCGAGCGCGATGCACAGAAACGCGTACAGGTAGACGACCAGCTTGAAACCCGCCGCCACCGGCTCACCCCTGGTCTGCGTGAACCACGCGAACAGCGTGATCGCGATGGTCGCTAGCATGGCTTCGATCAGCCCGCGCCCGCCGTCGAGCAATCCGAAGAAGCGGCCCTGCTCATGCGTGCCCGCAATCATCGTCACGCGCTTGATGACGGCGGCCCAGAACGTCAATCCGGTCGACAAGCCCCAGCCGCCGAAGATCAGCATCAGCACTTGGAACGAAGGCGCGGTCGAATACCACAGCCCAAGCAAACCGGTTGCGATCAGCGAAAAGCAGATCAACAGACGCGGTGCGATCCGGTCGGCGAGCCAGCCGCTTGGCAGATAACTCAACAGAAAAATCGTGCCCAGCGACGAATACAGATAGCCGAGTTGACTATCGGTGATGTGAAACACTTCGAGCATCGTCGGCTGATAAACCTGCCGCAGATACAGGATCGGATATATCGCGCCAGCGGCCACCACCAGCAACATAAGCTGAATGTAGCGTTGGGTCTTGCTGTTTTGCAGCGCGGCTTCTTCGTCGCTGGATGCGAGAGAAGGGGTGGTTCGAACGGATTGAGATGACACGTGAGCGCTCCTGGGAGACATGGCGCCGGTCCACCGGTCTGCCGGATCTCCAATCTGTTTTGTTATGGATTCGCAGCGTGCTTGCTGCGTTTTTGCGGGTTTCAAAGGTAGCGCGTGCCGTCGACTGAATCGTGCGGCACGCGCCGGTTCAGCTTCAGTACTTCATGACCACGAGACGGGTCTGCGTGAATTCGAGCATGCCGTGCTTGCCGTCGTCGCCGCCCAGGCCCGAACGCTTCCACCCGGCGTGGAAACCTTGATAAGGATCGGCCGGCGTACGGTTCACATACAACTCGCCTGCTTCAATGCCGTTGGCGATCTTCATCGCGCTGCGGTAGTTCTCGGTATAGAGCACCGACGACAAACCAAACTGATGGTCGTTGGCCATTTCCAGGGCTTCGTCGAGCGTGCTGTATTTGATGACCGGCATGATCGGACCGAAGGTTTCTTCCTGGATGATTTCCATGTCCTGGCGGCAATTCGACAACAGGGTGGCCGGATAGAAGAAGCCCTCGCCTTGCGGCAGCTTGCCGCCGGTTTCCAAGGTGGCGCCCGCCGCAACGGCGCGTTCGACCATGGCGTGAATCGACTGGCGCGACGCTTCGTTGACCAGCGGGCCCATCAGCGAAGGCTGACCGCTGCGATCGCCGATTTCCACGGCGCTCATGTGCTTCTTCAACAGCGCGACGAAACGGTCATGCACGCTTTCCTGCACGTAGACCCGTTCGATCGCCGTGCACAGCTGGCCGCAGTGCGTGGTCTTCGAGGCGACCAGATCGTGCGCGGCTTTCTCCAGATCGGCATCCGCCTCGATGATCGCGGGGGTTTTGCCGCCCAGCTCGAGCGACGGTTTGGCGATGTTCGCCTTGCAGTATTCGAGCACTTTGCGGCCCGCGCCGACGCTGCCGGTCAGCGTGATCATGCCGATCTTCGGATGCGTGCAGAGTGCCTCGGCCGTTGCATGATTCATGGCAAGAATGTTCACGACGCCTGCCGGCAGCCCTGCCTTTTCAACCGCCCTCGCAATCTCGAACGCGGAAGTCGGCGTGTTGTTGCTCGGACGCACCACCACGGTATTGCCGGCGATCAGGGCAGGCGCCACCTTGCGCATGAACGTATAGACCGGGTAGTTGAACGGGATCAGGCACGCGACCACGCCGATCGGCTCGCGATGCAGCACGAGGTTTTCGTCGGGTGTGTCGCTCGGAATCACCTCGCCTTCGATGCGGCGCGCCCATTCGGCGTGATAGCGGGTGATCTGGCCGGCGTAGACGGCTTCGCTGGTGGCGTCGGCGACGCTCTTGCCCGACTCCAGCGCCAACGCCGCGCCGATGGCGGGCGCGCATTCGGTGAGCGCGTCGGCAAGCTTGTGCAGATAGACCGCGCGCTCGGCCGAAGGCAGCTTGCGCCAGCTCTTTTGCGCGGCTGCGGCGGCGTCGACTGCGGCGATTGCCTCGGCTTGGGTCGCGCCCGTCACGTGGGCAATCACGGCTTCGGTAGCCGGGTTGGTGACGGCGATGAGCTCGTCGCTTGCTGGTTCGATAAACCGGCCGTTAGCAAAATTACGATCGAGTCGCATGTCGTCTCCTGAAAAGCGTGGTGCACAAGGCGCATGGCCTCCGGCTATCGCCTTCATGCCAAAGGTGCATGAACGGAATTTTTCTCTTCAGCAACGCGGCCCACAAGCGAATAATTTGCGGGACAAACATTCGAAAAAATCACGTTTATCCAGGGATGTGCCTCATACGCGATTCCCGTCCCGAATAGCAGAATCCGGGCTTTGCCAAAAAGCGGCGGCCTTCGAAACCGTTCGAGCTCCGTTTCGAACGATTCGCGCCGCTCACTACCAACGTCTGGAGTCTTCAATGAAAAAGAATGTCATCGCCACCGCAGCCTTCATCGCGCTCGCCGCGCTGGCGGCCCCATCCGCCTTCGCGCAAAGCAGCGTGACCCTGTACGGTGTGCTCGATGAAGGCATCGACTACACCAACAACGCCGGGCGCGGCGCGGTCTGGGAGATGGCGAGCGGCTATGCGCAAGGCAGCCGCTGGGGCATGAAGGGTTCGGAAGCGCTGGGCGGCGGCATGAAGGCGGTGTTCCAGCTGGAAAACGGCTTCGACGTGAGCTCGGGGCGGCTCGGCCAGGGCGGCCGCATGTTCGGCCGCCAGGCCTACGTAGGCTTGAGCGACGACCGGTTCGGCACGGTCACGCTCGGGCGCCAGTACGACTCGGTGGTCGATTACCTCGCGCAGACCACCGCCAACGGCAACTGGGCGGGCTATCTGTTTGCGCACCCGTACGACAACGACAACACGGACAACTCGTTCCGTCTCGGCAATAGCGTGAAGTACGCAAGCCCGGAGATCGCCGGCTTCCAGTTCGGCGGCGTGTACAGCTTCAGCAACGACACGAACTTCGCGAACAACCGCGCCTATAGTTTCGGCGGCCAGTATGCGAACGGCGGCCTCCTGATCGCGGCCGCGTACCTGCAGGCGAACAATCCGGGCGCGGGTTCCACCGGCGCGATCACTGCGAACGACGCGAGCTTCATCGCGGGGCGCATGCGGGTGTTCGGCGGCGGCATCAATTACACGTTCGGCTCGGCGACGGCGGGTTTTGCTTACACCAATTCGACCTATAAGGATCCGACCGTCAACGGCTATATCGGCGTCCCGCTGGCCGCGCCCGGCGTCGGGTTGAATACGCTCAAGTACCAGAACTTCGAAGTGAACGGCAAATATCAGTTCACGCCGGCCTTCTTTATCGGCGCGCAGTATGTGTACACGATGGAGAACTATGACGCGTCGACGGGCAGCGTGAAGCCGAAGATTCACTCGGTCGGTTTGATGGCGGACTACAACCTGTCCAAACGCACGGACGTGTACGTGCAGGGCGAATACCAGAAGGTCGCGGGCGACTCGACCCACTCGATTCTCGACAACGCGTTCATTCCGGGTGTGCAGGCGCCGTCGTCGACCGGCAATCAGGTCGCCGTGCGCGTCGCGCTGCGCCACAAGTTCTAAGCGTTTGGGCTTTGACGTATGGGAGCCGCGTTGTCAGCGGCGCCAGGCTAAGGGCGTTCGACTTTTTACTGAACGCAAACAAGTCCTTGCCTGCGTATTTTCTCTACAGACTCAGGAAGCGTTCAGGGATAGCCGGCGCGCCGCATCAGGACGGGAAAGGGCCCCATGTGCAGCGACGCGTTTGCCGGATCGGCCAGCAAGCGGGCCTCGCGCGTGATGCGGATGACTTCGGCGACGAGCGAGGTGTCGGTGCCGGGCCAATTCGATAGCGCCGGTTCGATGCGGTCCGTGCCGCGTGCGTCGCCGACGAAATAGCCCATGTCCCAGCGCGTAAAACGCCGTGCGGCGATGAACGTCGCCGCAAGCATGCGCATTTCGCGGTGGCGTGGGTCGTGTTCGATGCGGCGCAGGCAATCGCGAACTACGGCGTGCGGGCCTTCGAGGTATTGGATGAAACTCGGTCCCGCCTGCACCAGAAACCCGGTGATCCCATCGATGCGATTGCGCTCGACGGCGACAGCCACCATTGCCTCGATATCGCGCCGCAACAAACCCGGCCGCATCTGGCTGATATACACGGCGCAGAACAACGCGTCCGGCGCACGCTTGCCCCTGCTCTCGCCGAGTACGGGCGGCGGCGCGCCGTCCCGCGCCGGTGCCGCCGCGTGGCGCTGCTGGCGCGACTTACCTTCAGGCCGGGTCTTCGACCGGTTCATCGAACGAGTGGGCATGTTGCCTTTAGATAAATGGCTGCGTCCGTATCGGTCAGCGCGTGCCGGTCAACGCGGCGGTCATGCAACGCCAACCTCGTGACGCCCCATGCGCAAACTACGCAGGCGCAAAACAGAGATGCAAATGCAGCCGCCGCGCGGGCAACCTTTAGACCCGCAACCCTTAAGCGTGGCGTGGATCTCGTTGCGTCCGTCACACGAATATCGCTCGCTGGCCTGCACTTTCCCGTGTTTTAAATTGTACGGCAATGCGGCGCACGTTTCTTGCGCATGCGCGCATTAGACAGGATATCAGGCACAATTGCCAGGCTGAAAAAAATGGGGGACACGAGAAGCGGCATGGCCGCTGCGGGAAGAAAACGAAGGAAAACGGGTGCCCGCCGTTTCGCTGCGGGCAACGTCGGGATGAAATAAGAAATTGCGCGGGAAGTAATCAGTTGGAGCGCGTCGACACTCCGGTAAGTGGCGAACGCTTACAGCCGCCTCACGCCGCCGAGGTCTCCGGGTGAGCATCGCCTGCAACACGATGCGCGTTGCGACAGCATCCGTTGGCGCCCTGCCATGTTGATCAGCGAGCTCAACACCTCACTGGAAACGTCCGCTTCGGCCAGCGATGCTTGAACCCGCTCTTTCGTGATGCTCATGTCATTTGCTTGTGATTCGATTGCCGCCATCGCGGGAGCCGGCGTCCGTGCCGCGCGACCGCCATGGGCAGACCGCGCCGGCGCGAATGTCCAGTTGCGTTACTCGGTTGCGTGCGCGTGCATCACGCTGGTCTGCATCGACCACGCCATCCACGGACGGCGCAGCGCGACGATCGCGAGGAACGCACACGCTGCCAGTGCGCCGAAGGTCGCAAAACCCATTTGATAACTGCCCGTGCTTTCCTTCGCAATGCCCATCACCACTGGCAGATAGAAGCCGCCGATGCCGCCCGCGGCGCCGACGATACCCGACATCAGACCCGTACGGCCGGCCCAGCGATGCGGCACCAGCTGGAAGGTCGCGCCATTGCCGAGACCGAAGGCCACGTACAGGCACAGCAGTAACGCGATCCCGCCCGCCATCGACGGCATCGCAGCGGCGAACACGAAATCGCACAACGAAATGACCGCGAGCAGGAACGTCAGCGCGCGCACCCCGGACACCTTGTCGGCGATCAACCCACCGAGCGGCCGCACCATCGCGCCGGTTGCGGCAAGCAGCGCCATGAACAGACCCGCGTCGATCTTGGACAGCTGATACAGGTTGGTCAGGAGCAGTGAAACATACGACGACATGCCCACAAAACCACCGAACGTGATGCTGTACACCAGCATGATCACCCACGTGTCACGCTCGGCGAGTACCGAGCGATAGCGCTTGGGCAGCACCGCGATCGCTAGCAGCGCGCCGATCACCGGCAGCAGAAGCACACCGGTCTTGCCCGTGCCGAACAAGCCTGCTTCCACCAGCAGCACGAGTACGATCAACCCAACGAGAGTCACCGCAAAGCTGCCGAACGCACGCAGTACGCTGCCCGATTTGATGCCGGAATCGTTGGCCCAGAAGTACAGCGTGATAGCGGCAATGGCGAGCAACGGCAAGACCCCGGCGGTCGCCATCTGCCAGCCATAGTGCGTCGCCAGTTGCGGGAACAGGAAGCCGTCGAGGACCGCGCCGATGTTGCCGGCGGCGGCGAGGCCCAGCACCAGGCCCTGCACCTTCGGCGGATAGTTGCTGCCGGCCATCGGCAGCGCCACCGCGAAACTCGCGCCCCCCACGCCGAGGAACACGCCGAGCACCAGCAGCAGCGTGTATGACGGCACGAACGGCAACAGCGGCAGCACGATCGTCGGCACCGCCGACAGCAATACCCCCATCAGCGCAATACGCCTGCCATGCGCCGATTGATACAGGTTGCCGAGCGTCACGCGCAGAATCGCTGCCGACAGCACCGGCACGGCTACCAGCAAACCTTGTTGCGCGGGTGTCATCGCGATGCTCTTGCTGATGAACGGTGCGAGCGGTCCGTACAGCACCCACACAGTGAAGCCGGTATCGAAATAGAGGAAACACGCCACTAGCGCGCGCCAGTCTCCACTCTTCAGGGAGCTCATCACGTTTTTCATTAGACATCCTCATATATGCTGATTGTTCGCGTTCCTGGCACACTGCGCTGGCGCGCCGCGCACCGGAATGATCACGATGTTGAATACCGGCTTTGAACATGCAACCTTCATGCCATCCGGGTCCTTCTTATGAAGCTTGACTGCGTACGTTCTGGAGGCGCGACACCGTGCCCGGTCAGCCGCTTCGAAAAATCAATAAACGTCGCGTGCGTAGCGCTTTTCCTGCGCGAGACGGTTCACATAGTCGGCGGCTTTTTCTTCGCTCATGCCGCCGTGCTGGGCGACCACATGCTTGAGCGTCGCGTCGACGTCCCTGGCCATCCGGCTTGCGTCGCCGCAGACGTAGAAATGCGCACCGTCTTCGAGCCACGCCCACAGTTGCGCACCGTGCTCGCGCATCCGGTCCTGAACGTAGATCTTTTCCGCCTGATCGCGTGAGAAAGCGACATCGAGACGGGTCAGCACACCGCTATCGCGCATCGCTTCGAGTTCGTCGCGATAGTAGAAATCGGTGGCGGCATGCTGTTCGCCGAACAACAACCAGTTGCGCCCCTTGTCGCCGCGTGCACGCCGCTCGTGCAGGAAGCCGCGAAACGGTGCAACGCCCGTGCCGGGACCGACCATGATGATCGGTGTATCCGAAACGTGAGGAGGCCGAAAGTGTGCGGATTTCTGCACGAACACCGGCACGTTCACGTCGCGCGCCCGGTCGGCGAGAAACGTCGACGAGACGCCCTTGCGATTGCGGCGGCCGTTGCTGTAACGCACCGCGGCAACGGTCAGATGAACTTCGCCCGGATGTGCCTTCGGGCTTGAAGCAATCGAGTACAAACGCGGCTGCAGGCGCTTGAGCATGCCGGTCAATTCGGTTGCCGTCAGGTTCACCGGGAACTCGTGCAGCACGTCGGCGAGTTGTTGGCCCCACAGCCATTGCTTGAGGTCTGATTTGCGCTCCGGCTTGAGCAGCTCGCGCAGCGCGCCGTTACCGCTTCGGGCGGCGATGAACGCGAGTGCGTCCGGACTGGGACGCGCGATTTCGTAGTGCTTGCCGAGCGCATCCGCAAGACGCATTTCGCCCGCGCCGGATACGTTCACCGCAGCGTCTGCGCTCGAACCGCTCAGGCTGATCAATTCGTCGACCAGTTCCGGGCAATTGCTCGGCCATACGCCCAACGCGTCGCCGGCTTCGTATTCAAGGCCCGAGTCGCCCGTGCTCAACGAGAAATAGCGCGTATCCTTCGCGGCGCCCTGCCGGTTCAGTTGCAGGTTCCTGACTAGCCGCGATGCAGCCGGGCGCGTCTTGGTCGGCATGGCGCCCGGCACCACCGCATTGATCATGCCGTCCCGGGGCACCGCATGCAGCGCGGCATCTTCTTCATTGATGCGCACGATGATGCGTTCGAGCCACGCGTCGGCGCTCTCCTGATACTCACTGTCGCAGTCGACGCGATCCATCAGACGCAGCGCGCCTTGAGCGGCGAGGCGTTCATCCAGACGACGGCCGTGCCCGCAGAACTGATCGTAGTTGCGATCTCCCAGCGAGAGCACCGCGTAGCGCACGCCTTCGAGACGAGGCGCTGCCTCGCTGCTCAGTTTGGACCAGAAACTTTGCGCGTTATCCGGTGGATCGCCGTCGCCGAAAGTACTCGTCATCAGCAGCACGTATTGCGCTTTCGCGAGCGCCGGGACTTGATAGTCCGCCATGCATGAAGTGCGAATCTCAAAGCGCGATTCCATCAGACGCGTGGCGTAACGTTCGGTCAGCGATTCGGTATTGCCGGTTTGCGAAGCCCACAGCAGCGTGACCTTCGGCCGCACGCGCACGATCCGCACGCTGGGTGAATGCGTAGCGTCAACAGCGGGCGTTGCGAGCGCACTGCCCGGCGCAGCGGAAGACGTTGCGCTGCGGCTATAAAGTCCTGCCAGCAAACCGTCCACGTATAAGCGGCTCGCCGAATCAACCGGCGCGCCGGCCGGCAGGGTCGGCACGCTGTCGATGCCCTGTGCTTCCGCCGAGCGCAGGCCGCTGACGAAACCGGCCAGATAAGCCCGCTCGGTCGCGTTGAACGACGGCGCAGGCGTCTGCGGAAGCTGCAACAGGCTGGCGAGTGCATTGATACGGGGCATGTCCGGTTCCTCGGCATTCGCCGTTACAGCGCTTGCTGGCGCAATGCCAGGCGCATCGGTGAGCGTCTCGTCACCGGCATTCGAAACCGGCTCAATGGCTTCTACCGCAACCGGGCTCAGCGCCACCGCGCAGAACTTGAGCTCGGGTTGCTGCGAGACCGGATCGATCGCATCGCTCGTCACGGCGTTGATGCACAGGTCGTCGCCGAATACGTCGTTCCAGTGCATCGGCGCAAAACAGTTTCCTGGCTGCACGCGTTCCGTGACGACCGCCGGCAACACCGCCCGCCCGCGGCGCGAACGGATCTCGACCGGATCTTTAGCCTTGATGCCGAGCGTGGCGGCGTCGTCGGGATGAATCTCGACGAAAGGACCGGGGTTCAGCTTGTTGAGCATCGCCACCTTGCCGGTCTTGGTCATGGTGTGCCATTGATGCTGCAAGCGGCCCGTATTCAACACGACCGGAAATTCCCGATCAGGTAATTCGGCCGGGGCGGCATAGGCGCGCGCGAAGAACACCGCCTTGCCGCTTGCTGTCGGAAACACGAGCCGCGGACGGCTGCCGTCGGGCAGTTCCTTCAGCGTCTGGCTGACGCCGTCGTTGATGTAGCGAACCGGGTTGCGCCCGGCAGCGTCGTCAGCCGCAAGCGGCCATTGCAGCGGCATTTCCTTTAGCCGGCGATGGCTCGCGCCGCGCAGGTCGTAGCCGGTTTTCGGATTCGACGCACGGGTGATCTCCGCGAAAACGTCTGCGGCGCTCGCATAGGTAAACGCATCGGCAAAACCCATTTCACAGGCAATTCGCGCGATGATCTGCCAATCCGGCAAGGCGGCGCCCGGCGGCTCGATGCCCTTCTGCATCAGCGTCAGATTGCGCTCGGAGTTGATCATCACGCCTTCGGCCTCGGCCCACAGCGCGCCGGGCAATAGCACGTCGGCGTACCGGTTGGTCTCGGTATCGAGGAAGGCGTCCTGCGAAATCACGAGTTCCGCGGCGCGCAAACCGTCGATCGCGTTCTGACGGTTCGCGACGCTTGCCACGGGATTCGTGCAGATGATCCAGCACGCTTTGATCTCACCTGCTGCCATGCGCGAGAACATATCGATCGTGCCGTTGCCGGCTTCGCGCTTCAACGTGCCTGCGGGAATGCCCCACAGGTCTTCAATGAACGCGCGGTCTCCTTCGACCAGCACCGAACGCTGACCCGGCAAACCCGGCCCCATGTAGCCCATTTCGCGGCCACCCATCGCATTCGGCTGGCCGGTCAACGAGAACGGTCCGCTGCCGCGACGGCAGATCTTGCCGGTCGCCAGGTGCAGATTGCAGATCGCGTTCGTGTGCCACGTGCCATGCGTGCTCTGATTCAGGCCCATCGTCCAGCAGCTCATCCACTCGGGCGCCGCGCCGATCATGTGGGCGGCGCGGCGAATATCCTCGACGGCAAGGCCCGTGATCTCCGCGACTTTCTCCGGCGTGTAGTCCGCGAGAAAAGCGGGCATCGCGTCCCAGCCTTCCGTCAAGGCCGCGATGAAGGCCGCGTCCATATGGCCGTTCTGATGCAGTAGATGCAGCAGACCGTTCAGCAGCGCGAGGTCGGTGCCCGGCTTGATCTGCAGAAAGAGGTCGGCCTTTTCCGCGGTCGTATTGCGGCGCGGATCGACCACGATCAATTTCGCACCCGCCTTCACGCGATCCATCATGCGCAGGAACAGAATCGGGTGACAGTCGGCCATATTCGCGCCGATCACGAAGAACAGGTCGGCGTGATCGATGTCTTCGTACGATCCCGGCGGCCCGTCAGCGCCGAGCGAGAGCTTGTAGCCGCTGCCCGCGCTCGCCATGCAAAGACGCGAATTCGACTCGATATTGTGGGTGCCGACGAACCCCTTGGCGAGTTTATTGACGAGGTACTGTGCCTCGATCGACATCTGGCCGGACACATAGAATGACAGCGCATCCGGTCCATGCTCGTCGAGCAAGCCGCGCAAGCGTGCCGCCGTGTCGCTGAGCGCCTGCGCCATCGGCAGCGGAGCCGGGTCCTGGCCGCGTGCGTGGCGCACGAACGCGCCTTCCAGACGGCCCGACTTGCGCAACGCGACATGCGCCGACTGGCCCTTCGTACAGAGGCGCCCGAAGTTGGCCGGATGCTCCTTGTCGCCGGAGATCTTCACGACATGGCCGTCCTCGACGTGCAGCACCATTCCGCAGCCAACGCCGCAGTAGGGGCACACGGTTTTTACGCTATTGGAAGACATGGCAAGCGGTGTCGTTCGAGAGGAATTCAAAGTTCAGTGGCTCAAGCCGCGATCCACACCTGGCCGTTTTCCACCCGCGCGGCGAACGCGCCGACGGAATACGCCGGCATTTCGAGGCACTCGCCGGTGCGCAGATCGAAGTGATGCTTGTAGATCGGCGAAGCCACCACGAGGCGTTCGCCAAAGCTGCCGATCAGCCCCCGCGAGATCACCGCCGCTTGCGAGCCCGGATCGTAGTTTTCGATCGCGTACACGGCGGTGTTCGCATCGCCGTCGTTCACGTGAAATACCGCCACCTGTTCGCCGTTGACGAGCGCGCAAACGCCCGTGTTGGGCACGATGTCGTCGAGCGCGCAAATGGGCGTCCAGGTATGCGGGAGGCGGTCGTGGTTCATGGCGGAAGTCCTCGGTGAGTGGGTCAAAAAGAATCAAACAGTCTCGACGACGACAGGAATCGCAGCGAGCCTCGATTGCCGCTCGGCCGGTGTCGCAGGCCGGATCTGGCCGCGTTCCTCGACAAAGCTGACATTGCTGTCGGACTCGCCGCTGTTGACGAAGTGACGGAAGCGCTTGCGCGTTTCAGGATCGGTGACGGCCTTCTTCCATTCGCATTCGTAGGTGGCGACCACGTGCTGCATTTCCGACTCGAGTTCCGCCGCCACTCCGAGGCGATCGTTGACGACCACGTCGATCAGATACGCGAGGCCGCCTTCCAGGTTCTCGCGCCACACGCTGGTGCGTTGCAGACGGTCTGCCGTGCGCACGTAGAACATCAGGAAGCGGTCGATGTAGCGCACCAGCGTTTCTTTATCGAGGTCCGATGCGAGCAGTTCGGCATGGCGCGGCTTCATGCCGCCGTTGCCGCAGACGTAGAGATTCCAGCCCTTCTCGGTGGCGATGATGCCGACGTCCTTGCCTTGCGCTTCCGCGCATTCGCGGGTGCAGCCGGACACGCCGAACTTGATCTTGTGTGGCGTGCGCAGGCCTTTGTAGCGGTTCTCGATCTCGACCGCGAGACCCACCGAATCGCCGACGCCGTAGCGGCACCACGTCGAACCGACGCACGATTTCACCGTGCGCAACGATTTGCCGTACGCATGCCCCGATTCGAAACCGGCGGCAATCAGCTCTTCCCAGATGAACGGCAGTTGTTCGACGCGGGCGCCGAACAGATCGACCCGCTGTCCGCCGGTGATTTTCGTGTAGAGGCCGTATTTCTTCGCGACCTGCCCGACTGCGATCAAGCCGTCGGGCGTCACCTCGCCGCCCGCCATGCGCGGCACGACCGAATACGTGCCGTCGCGCTGGATGTTGGCAAGGTAGTAGTCGTTAGTGTCCTGCAGCGACGCGTGCTCTTTCTTCAGCACGAACTCGTTCCAGCACGACGCGAGAATGCTCGCCACTGCGGGCTTGCAGATATCGCAGCCGAGCCCGTGACCGTGCTTCGCGAGCAATTCGCCGAAGCTGCGCATGCCTTCCACTCGCACGAGGTGATGCAATTCCTGACGCGAATACGGGAAGTGCTCGCACACGTGGTTGTTGACCGCGAGGCCTTGCTTCTTCATCTCGGCTTTCATCACCTGCGTGACGAGCGGCACGCACCCGCCGCATGACGTGCCGGCCTGGGTCGCGCGCTTCAAAGCGCCGATGTCGGTCGCGCCCGCGCACACGGCGGCGCACAGATCACCTTTCGACACGTTGTTGCACGAGCAGATTTGCGCGCCGGCAGGCAATGCCTCGACGCCGAGCGCGGGCTTCGCGTTGCCGTCCGCCGCCGGCAGGATCAGGAATTCCGGTGCTTCAGGCAATTCGATGCGGTTCAGCATCATCTGCAGCAGCGTGCCGTATTCGCTCGCGTCGCCGACCATCACGCCGCCGAGCAGATACTTGCCGCATTCGGACACCACCAGCTTCTTGTAGACCTGCTTGCGTTCGTCGCTGAACTGATACGCGCGGCTGCCCGGCGTATTGCCATGCGCGTCGCCGATGCTCGCGACGTCCACGCCCATCAGCTTCAATTTGGTGCTCATGTCGGCGCCGGCGAATTCCGCCGAGTCGCCGAGCAGTTGCGTCGCCACCGCGCGCGCCATGTCATAGCCTGGCGCCACGAGGCCGAACAACTGACCGTTCCACAGCGCGCATTCGCCGATCGCGTAGATGTGCGGATCGCTGGTGCGACAGGCGTTGTCGATCACGATGCCGCCGCGCTCGCCGAGCGTCAGGCCGCTCTCGCGTGCGAGGTCGTCGCGCGGACGAATGCCGGCCGAGAACACGATCATGTCGGTGTCGAGATGGCTGCCGTCGGCGAATTGCATGCGGTGCGTGCCCGCCTCGCCGTCGACAATCGCCGAGGTGTTCTTCTGCGTGTGCACTGTCACGCCGAGTTCTTCGATCCTGGTGCGCAGCGCGCGGCCGCCGCCTTCGTCCACCTGCACCGCCATGAGGCGCGGCGCGAACTCGACCACGTGGGTTTGCAGGCCCATGTCGCGCAATGCCTTCGCGCATTCGAGACCGAGCAGGCCGCCGCCGACCACCGTGCCGGTCTTCGAGCGCGCACCGCATTCCTGCATGGCTTCGAGATCGTCGATGGTGCGGTAGACGAAGCAATCGGCGCGCTCACGGCCTGGCACCAGCGGCACGAACGGATAGGAGCCCGTGGCGAATACCAGCTTGTCGTAGGGCAGCGTCTCGCCGGTCGACACCGTCACGATCCGCGCATCGCGATCGACCGTAACCGCCTTCGCGTTCAGCTTGAGCAATACGTTCTGGCGTTCGAAGAAACCCGGCTCGACCAGCGAAAGATCGTCCGCCGTCTTGCCCGCGAAGAATTCGGACAGATGCACGCGGTCGTACGCCGGTCGCGATTCTTCGCACAGCACCGTGATGTCAAGGCCGTGCGCCGCGTCTAGCGCCAGGCATTCGACCAGTTTGTGGCCGACCATCCCGTGACCGATAACGATGATTTTCATGACCGCGGTTCCTCAATGTGCTGGGCTTCGGGCGCCGCCGTGTGGCGAGTCGGCGAAAGCGATCCCGGAAATAAAGACGGCGTCCCGCGAACCCAGTCGATGACTGAATCCGGGGGACGCCGTTGTCCTGACCTGTGCTGCAGCGCGTGCTGTCTTGCCGCACTCGCAACGAATCCACGTTGATCCGCTGACAGGCTTAACGCAAAGGCTGTGCCAATTGGGCGAAAGGGCCGCTAGAGGGCCGTGGCGCGGGGCTTGGCGGCGAATGGAACGCGCGTGCGGCGAACCGGTTGCGCGACACAATTTGATGCAGCGAGGCACACGGATGGTGCGACGCAGCACTGTGCGCGTGCGAATGACGAACACGCGGTGCATGCCGCGCCGATGCTTTTCCCTCCTCGCGGCGCAGCGTGGCAAGAGTCGAGCGAACCGTGTCGCATGATGGCCGGGTACTTGCACGTATGAACGCCGAGCCTTCCGGCAACGTAGCCGGAGCGCGACGAGATTCGAGCACAATCCGGGCGAAGTACGGCACGGTATTTCGCTCCGCTTAACGATATTGAGCAGCAAACGGACAACGGCGTCCGCTCGTGACCATCACGCGAGCGCGGGCTTTGGCAGTCCGGTGGTGATTCTGGTGGGAAGAGCGATCGGCGAGAGCGCCGAACACGGGATTGAGGGAAGCCAGGAATGGCGCCGGAATACGGCGGCCATGCAGGCCGGCCCGTTGGCCGCGGACGAGGCCCTCGCGCAAGCCGCGTAAAACTCATACCCCGATCGGCAACCTCGCCACGAAAACCGTGCCGTCCTCGACGGACGATCTGACATTCAGGGTGCCGCCGTGCGCGCTGACGATCTGTTTGCAGATATAGAGGCCGAGTCCCAGGCCGCCGCCCGGTTTGCTGGTGGGCGGCCGCCAGTAAGGCTCGAACACCTTACCCAAGGCATCGGCCGCGATCGCGTTGCCGCCATTCGACACGGTCAGCGTGAACTCGCCGTTTTCCACCCGCGCCTTCACGACGACCGGAAACTCCACCGCCCCATGCGTCATCGCATTGCCGAGCAGGTTGGAAAGCAGTTGCTGGACCCGCGTGCGATCACAGCGAACCGGTGTGGAGATCGCGATATCGTCGGCTAGCACCCGCTCCGGATTGGCCTCGCGCACTTCGGCTACCACCACTCGCAACGCCGAGGCCAGATCGTCCACGCGGTCGATCGACACGCCGATACCCGAGCCGAGCCGGCCGCGGGCGAAATCCATCACGTCGTCGATCAGGCGCGCCATGCGCGAGGTGGTGGTCTTCAGACGCTGGCCGATTTTCACGAGGTCGGGCTCGTTCTTGCGCAGCGTCAGCAGTTCGGCGGTTGCGCTGACCGCGGACAACGGATTGCGCAGATCGTGGCCGAGTACGGCGATGAACTGCTCGCGCAAGCTGGAATTTTCCCGTTCGTTGAATAGCGCCGCCTCGGTGACCTGATTGCGGCCTTCAGTGGCGAGCTGGATCGCGATGAGATCGGCGAACACCTCGAACATACTCAGCGTGCGGGCATCCGAGAGCGCGGCCGGATTTGGATCGATCGCGCAGAGATTACCGAAGTAACGGCCGTCGGGCAAAATGATCGGAACGGAGATATAACTACCGAGGTTGTAGATTCGCGCTGTGTGATGGCCGCTATATACGGGGTCTTTGCCGAAATTGTCGATCACGATCGGCGCGCGCGCCGCGCGCGATTCGAAACATAGCGTGGTGTGCAGATCGAGCTGGCCGCCCGCGGCCAAACCGAAGTTCAGCTCGTCCTGCACGGCGCAGGCAGTCCAGGTGTGCTCCGTGACCCGCGCGACGGCGGCAAAGCCCATCCCGGTGTTCTTGCAAATAAGGCGCAGGATCGACGGCACGGCGTCGATCCGGTTGACCGCGTCGATGTCGCGGGCGATTGCCGCAGCCTCATTGTCGCCAGCCGGTAATTCATTCATAAGAAGTAAGAAACGATGCCCTGTCCCTTTCTGAAAAGGCCGCAGGAAAATAAAAATAATCAGCGTTGATTCTATCGGGACTTCAAATTGCTCGTTAAAAGAAACGCAACTTGGGGAAACCGGATGTCCAACTATGAAGCCGCGCGCCTACTGATCGCCGACGACGATCCAAATCTGCTGGCCGCCTACGTACTCTATTTCACCGCGCATGGTTTCGATATCCGGACTGCGTGCAACGGGCTTGACGCGGTCGCGCAGTATTGTGCGTGGCATCCGGCTGCCGCCTTGCTCGACATCGAAATGCCGCGTCTCGACGGGCGCGCGGTGGCGCGGCGCATCCGCTACGAGGCCGACTCGCCGGCGCCGACGCTCGTGGCGGTAACCGGTCTCGCGCGCGACGAGGAAAAGAACGAGTCGCTGCGCTCCGGGTTCAACCATCACTTCGTCAAGCCGGTGCCGATGGCGATGATCCTCGCCGTGCTGACCGGCGGACGCCTCTAAGCGCCGAAACTCAATTCGGCGTCCACCGCTTGCCCGACACGCAGCCACGCGCCGGCGCCTCGGGCGACGATTGCATTGTTGCCGAACGTCACCGCACCGCCGCGCTGCGGATTCGCCCGGTAGACGCTCATCGTGTCGGTGGGTTCGTTCGGCCAGTTGGGGTCAGGTGCGCCCTTCGCCTGATCGACAGTCGGGATGGGACAGCGTGCGCACAGCTTGACGAGGTGCAGTTGCACGGCCTCCTCCGCTGCATCGTCGACGCTCAGACTTTCCACATAATCCTCTTCGTACGCATCGAGCCCCGTCAAAACGACGTTGGGCCGAAACCGGTCGATCGGAATCGACGGCGCGCCCCGACTGTTCAGGCGCACGTTGAGATCGTCGAGCGACGCCTGGCCGATCACCAGCAGCGGAAAACCGTCGGCGAAATGCGTGGTGGCGCCGCCGACGCTGCCGGTATAGTCCGGATCGACAATGCGTTCACGCTCGGGATTGAAGCGCAAGAGCCGGGCCGGCACGTCGAGAAAGCTTGAAAACCATGCGGCGCTTGCTTCGCCGGTGTCGAGCCCATAAGCCGTGTCGCGCCAGACCACGGTTTGCACCTTGTGCGGCGCGCTGAGTCCAGCGGCGTCGAGCGGCGTGCGCAGCTCGCTCATGCCCGGCGCACGAATCACGAGTTCATGTTCGCCGAGTTCGACCTTGATCAGCGCCATGCGCGGATACGCGCGCTGCGTGAGCATCGTGCCGCTCGGGTCGGTGACCATCCAGCATCGATCGTATTCAAGGCCGGTGGCGAGCAGACGCGCTTCATTGAGGGCAATGCCGGCGCAGGATTTGATCGGATAGACGAAAAGCTCGCTGATGATAGGCATGGTGTGGGCGTGGACGTGGAGAGCAC
Source organism: Paraburkholderia sp. IW21 (assembly GCF_041321145.1). Classification (NCBI taxonomy): domain Bacteria; kingdom Pseudomonadati; phylum Pseudomonadota; class Betaproteobacteria; order Burkholderiales; family Burkholderiaceae; genus Paraburkholderia; species Paraburkholderia sp. IW21. The sequence continues at coordinate 82,027 of NZ_JBGGWA010000008.1, forward strand.
GCGAAGTTTTTTATTGAAGCTCGATTGTAAAGGCCATCACTCCCAACCTTCCAGCCGCAATGTTGCGCGCACGAGCCGCTGCTCTTCCTGTTCGATTTCGCGCAGGTTCGCGCACACGCTGTCGATATGATCGGCCGCCGCCTTGCGCGCCTGTTCGGGCAGCTTGCCGGTGACGGCGTTGTAGAGCCGCGCGTGCTGACGATCGATCACCCGTTTTTGCGGTTCGCGGTGATAGAGATTGTTCACCGACGCAAACACCGAACTCAGCAGCAGATCGGTAAGCGTGCTCAAGGTGTACACCAGCACGGGGTTATGCGAGGCCTCGCAAATCGCGAGATGAAACGCGTGATCGAGCCGCGCATGGGTGGACGCATTCGTTTCCTTGCCGTGCGCCGCGAGCATTTCCTCGTAGCGGCGCGTGATCAGCACGAAGTCGGCCGGCGTGCCGCGCAGCGCCGCGAGCCGGGCAGACTCCGCCTCGAGCAAGGCGCGCACTTCGAACAGATCGTAAAGCGTGCGCGGCTGCGAGCCGAGCAGATGCATCATCGGCGTGAGCGTGGGTTGTGCGGTGAGGCTGGCGACGAACGAGCCCTTGCCGTGCGCGGTCTCGATGATGCCGCGCGCCCGCAATAGCTTGAGCCCTTCGCGCAGCGCCGTGCGCGACACGCCGAGCTTGTCCGTGAGGCGCCGTTCGGATGGCAGCGCCTGCCCTGTTTTCAGCACGCCGTCCACGATCAATCGTTCGATACGCTCGGCGACGACGTCCGCGACCTGCCTTGCGTTTTCCACATCCGTTGTCTGCATTGCAATTTCCACTGGTATGACCACTATGGAATGCTAACACGCACGACTCAGGTCTGTCCTATGCAACCCTTATGCACCGGCTCATAGGTCTTGCTCCAGAGGAAAACGCCTCTTTAAAAACTGGTACGACCACCTTTCATCGCTGTCGACAGCCGCGCCCATTGCCGCAACAATCCCGCCTGAGACACGCTCGCGCGCCCTGCCCACGGGTATTTCCGCCAGGATAGCGCGGCGCCAGGAGACCCCTCATGAGCTATCACTACGACGAAAGCGTCGACGGCCCGCTCGCGACACACGACAAATTCACGGTCGTCGCGCAGTTGCAAGCGCTGATCCCCGACCTGCAGATCCTTCACGAACAGGAAGATTTGCGTCCTTTCGAATGCGACGGCCTCGCCGCCTATCGCGCCACACCGATGCTGGTCGCCCTGCCCGACAAGGTCGAACAGGTCGAAGCGCTGCTGAAATTCGCCAATGCGCAGAAGATTCCGGTGGTCGCGCGCGGCGCGGGCACCGGTTTATCGGGCGGCGCATTGCCGTTGGACAAAGGCATTCTGCTGGTCATGGCGCGCTTTAACCGGATTCTCGAAGTCGATCCCGAGGCCGGTATCGCCCGCGTGCAACCCGGCGTGCGCAATCTCGCGATCTCGCAGGCCGCAGCACCCCATGGCATGTATTACGCGCCGGATCCCTCCTCGCAGATCGCGTGTTCGATCGGCGGCAACGTCGCGGAAAATGCGGGCGGCGTGCATTGCCTGAAGTATGGACTGACCGTCAACAACATCCTGAAGCTCGAGATTCTCACCATCGACGGCGAGCGCATCACGCTCGGCTCGGATGCCCTGGACGCACCCGGTTTCGACTTCCTCGCGCTCTTCACCGGCTCGGAAGGCATGCTCGGCATCGTCACCGAAGTCACCGTGAAGCTGCTCACCAAGCCGCAAAGCGCGAAGGTGCTGCTCGCCAGTTTCGACAATGTCGAAAAAGCCGGCGCGGCGGTTGCCCAGATCATTGGCGCGGGCGTGATTCCGGGCGGCCTCGAAATGATGGACAACCTCGCGATCCGCGCGGCGGAAGACTTCATTCACGCGGGCTATCCGGTCGACGCCGAAGCGATCCTGCTGTGCGAAGTCGACGGCGGGGAAAGCGACGTGCAGGAAGACGTGGAACGTGTCGAGGCGCTGCTGCGCGCGGCGGGCGCAATCGACATCCGGCTCGCGAAAGACGAAGCCGAACGCCAGCGTTTCTGGGCCGGCCGCAAGAACGCGTTCCCGGCGGTGGGCCGCATCTCGCCGGACTACTACTGCATGGACGGCACGATCCCGCGCCGCGAATTGCCGCGCGTGCTCAAGGGCATTGAAGACCTCTCGAAAGAATACGGCCTGCGGGTGGCCAACGTGTTTCACGCAGGCGACGGCAACATGCATCCGCTGATCCTGTTCGATGCCAACGCGCCCGGCGAGACCGAACGCGCCGAAGCCATCGGCGCGAAGATCCTCGAATTGTGTGTGGCGGTGGGCGGCAGCATCACCGGCGAACACGGCGTGGGCCGCGAAAAGATCAACCAGATGTGCGCGCAGTTCAATAGCGACGAACTGAGCTTCTTCCACGCGCTGAAAGCCGCCTTCGATCCGAGCGGCCTCCTGAACCCGGGCAAGAACGTGCCGACGCTGCACCGCTGCGCCGAATTCGGCTCGATGCATGTCCACCACGGCGCACTGCCCTTTCCTGAACTGGAGCGTTTCTGATGCTGATCGAACCGGTAGCGATGGACGATAGCGAACGGCTCGTCGCCGAGGTGGCGCGCGCATGGGAAAGCGGCACGCCGCTCAAGATTGGCGGCGGCAACAGCAAGGCCTTTCTCGGCCGTCCGGTAGAAGGCACCCCGATCGACACGCGTTCGCATCGCGGCGTGGTCAGCTACGACCCGACCGAACTCGTGATCACCGCGCGCGCGGGCACGCCGGTCGCCGAACTGAACGCCGCGCTCGACGCGGCCGGCCAGATGCTGCCGTGCGAGCCGCCCACCTTCGGAGGCGCCGCCACCGTCGGCGGCATGGTCGCGGCGGGTCTCGCCGGACCGCGCCGGCCGTGGTCGGGTTCGGTGCGCGACTTCGTGCTGGGTTGCCGCGTCGTCACCGGCCAGGCGAAGCATCTGCGCTTCGGCGGCGAAGTGATGAAGAACGTCGCGGGCTACGACGTCTCGCGTTTGCTGGCCGGCAGCTTCGGCTGCCTTGGCCTGATTACCGAAGTGTCGCTGAAGGTGCTGCCCAAGCCCCGCGCGCTCGGCAGTCTCACGCTCGATCTCGACGCGGGCGAAGCGTTGCGCGAACTGTCGGCGTGGCGCCGCGCGGCGTTGCCGATCAGCGGCGCCTGTCATGTCGACGGCCGCCTGCATGTGCGGCTCGAAGGCGGGGTGGGGTCGGTGGCCGCGGCGGTGGATCGCATCGGCGGCGCCGAACTCGATCTGACGTTCTGGGACGCGCTGCGTGAGCACCGCCTGGCGTTTTTCGACGACCCGCGGCCGTTGTGGCGCCTTTCGCTGCCGAATGCTTCGCCGCTAACTCCTTTGCCCGGCGACACGCTGCTCGACTGGGCCGGCGCGCAACGCTGGCTGAAAAGCGACGCCCCGGCCGCCACGCTCCGCCAGATCGCCCATGCCGCCGGCGGCCATGCGACCTGCTTCACGCCCCGCGTGGACGCCGAGCCGTTCACGCCGCTGCCCGCAGCGCTGCTGCGCTTCCATCAGCAACTGAAGCAGCAACTCGACCCGCGCGGCCTCTTCAACCCCGGCCGCCTTTATGCCGGCCTGTGAACGCGGCCTGTGAAGCCCTGAAAGGCGAACGACACCATGCAAACCAATCTCAGCGATGCCGCCAAAACCCTGTCGCGCGCCGACGAAGCCGAGCAGATCCTGCGCTCGTGCGTGCATTGCGGCTTTTGCAACGCCACCTGCCCGACCTATCAGCTGCTCGGCAACGAACTCGACGGCCCTCGCGGTCGTATTTACCTGATCAAACAGATGCTCGAAGGCGAGCCGGTCACGCAGAAAACCCAGTTGCACCTCGACCGCTGCCTGAGCTGCCGCAACTGTGAAACCACCTGCCCGTCAGGTGTGACCTATCACGCGCTGCTGGATATCGGCCGCGCCGAACTGGAACGGCGGATTGTTCGGCCCGCTGCCGAACGCCTGCTGCGCGAGGGTTTGCGCCGCGTGATCCCGCATCCGGCGGTGTTCGACGCCCTGCTCAAAACCGGCCGGGCGATGCGACCGTTTCTTCCGGCCGCGCTTGGACGTAAAATCCCCAAGCGTAGCGCTCGGGCAAAGACAAGGCCCGCGTCGCGGCATCCGCGCAAAATGCTGATGCTGGAAGGCTGCGTGCAACCCGCGCTGTCACCGAACACTAACGCGGCCGCCGCCCGCGTACTCGACCGGCTTGGCATCAGTATCGTGAATGCCGAGCGGGCCGGCTGCTGCGGGGCGACCGATTATCATCTGAATGCGCAGGAAGCAGGTCTCGCGCGGGCACGCCGCAATATCGACGCGTGGTGGCCCGCCATCGAGGCCGGCGCCGAAGCCATCGTGCAAACCGCGAGCGGCTGCGGCGCATTCGTCAAGGAGTACGGGCATCTGCTGTGCAATGATCCTCGCTATGCGTCAAAAGCGCAGCGGGTCAGCGAACTGGCGCGAGACCTCGTGGAGGTGTTGGCTAACGAGCCGCTCGATCAGTTGCAAGCGACGTTGCCGGAGCAGGCGCAGCAGAGAATCGCGTTTCACTGCCCATGCACGTTGCAGCATGCGCAGAAACTGGGCGGCGCGGTCGAGTCGATCCTGCAACGGCTCGGCTTCGATCTCACCGCCGTGCCCGATGCCCATCTGTGCTGCGGATCGGCGGGCACGTATTCGATTACCCAGCCCGAGCTTGCGGAAAGATTACGCAACAACAGGCTCGACGCGCTGGAAAGCGGCAAGCCGGAGATGATCGTCACGGCCAACATTGGTTGCCAGACGCATCTGGACGGCGCCGGGCGTACTCCGGTGCGCCACTGGATAGAACTTGTAGAAGCATCCTTACCCTAAACGAAACAGGAAATTCATTATGCTGAGCAAACCCGTGTTGACCGTTGCCGAGACGACCCGCATCCTCGAAGCCGCCCGTGCGGAAGCCGAGAAGAACCAGTGGGCCGTCGCTATCGTAGTGGTCGACGACGGCGGCCACCAACTCGGCATGCTGCGTCTGGACGGCAGCGCGCCGGCCAGCTCGTACATCGCCACGGAAAAAGCCCGCACGTCGGCGATCGGCCGTCGTGAGACCAAGGTCTACGAAGACATGATCAACAACGGCCGCACCGCATTCCTGAGCGCGCCGCTGCAAGGCACGCTGGAAGGCGGCGTGCCGGTGATCGTCGACGGCCAGGTGGTCGGCGCGGTCGGCGTGTCGGGCGTCAAGTCGGATCAGGACGCACAGATTGCCAAAGCGGGTATTCAAGCGATCGCTGCTTAAGTTCGAATTCCGTTCGGAATCGTTCGAAGCGGCATCAATATAAGAAAGAAACACAACGCGGGCCGATGCCCCCACATCGGCCCCATTCAGAGATGGAGCAGTCGATGACTCAGATGAACCCGCGCGGTGGACTGCAAGTCGCCGCCAACCTCGACCAGTTCGTCGAAACCGAAGCCCTGCCCGGTACCGGACTCGACAGCGCCGCATTCTGGTCAGGTTTCGACGCCCTCGTGCACGAGCTGGCGCCCAGGAACCGTGCGCTGCTGGCCGAGCGCGACCGCCTGCAAACCGAACTCGACACCTGGCATCGCGCCAATCCGGGTCCGGTTCGTGATCTGCGCGCGTACCGCGCCTTCCTTGAAGGCATCGGCTATATCGTGCCGACGCCGGCCAGCGTCAAAGCCACGACCGACCACGTGGACACCGAAATCGCCGAACAGGCCGGCCCGCAACTCGTGGTGCCGCTGTCGAATCAGCGCTATGCGCTGAACGCAGCCAACGCGCGCTGGGGCAGCCTGTACGACGCGCTGTACGGCACCGATGCGATCCCCGAGACCAACGGCGCCGACAAGCAGAAGGCCTTCAATCCGGTGCGCGGCGCCGCGGTGATCGCTTATGCACGCAAGTTTCTCGATCAGGCCGCTCCGCTCGCGAACGGCTCGCACGTCGACGCCGCGCTGTATAGCGTCGAAGGCGGCAAGCTGGCCGTCACGCTGAAGAGCGGCAAGACCGAACTGAAAACGCCGGCGCAATTCATCGGCTATCAGGGCGACGCAAGTGCGCCGTCGGCCGTGCTGTTGAAGCACAACGGCCTGCACTTCGAAATCCAGATCGACGCGAACGATTCGATCGGCAAGACCGATGCGGCACACGTGAAGGACGTGCTGGTCGAAGCGGCGGTCAGCACGATCATCGACTGTGAAGATTCGGTTGCCGCCGTGGATGCGGACGACAAGGTCCTGCTCTACCGCAACTGGCTCGGCTTGATGAACGGCACGCTGACCGAAGAGGTCACGAAGGGCGGCAAGACCTTCACGCGCCGCCTGAATGCCGATCGCGAATACACGGGCGCGGACGGCAAGTCGCAAGTCTTGCTGCATGGCCGCTCGCTGCTGTTTATCCGCAACGTGGGTCATTTGATGACCAACCCGGCGGTGCTCACGAAAGACGGCCAGGAGATTCCGGAAGGCATTCTCGATGGCGTCATGACCACGCTGTGCGCGCTGCACGACCGCAAGCACAAGCTGAATTCGCGCACCGGCTCGATCTACATCGTGAAGCCGAAAATGCACGGCCCGGCCGAAGTCGCGTTCGCGAGCGAACTGTTCGCGCGCGTCGAAGACCTGCTGAAGCTGCCGCGCAACACGATCAAGATGGGCATCATGGACGAGGAGCGCCGCACCAGCGTCAACCTGCTCGCCTGTATCGGCGAAGCGTCCGAGCGTGTCGCGTTCATCAACACGGGTTTCCTCGACCGCACCGGCGACGAAATGCACTCGGCGATGGAAGCCGGCCCGATGATGCGCAAGGGCGACATGAAGTCGAGCGCGTGGATTGCCGCCTACGAGCGCAGCAACGTGCTGGTCGGTTTGAGCGCGGGCCTGCGCGGCCGCTCGCAGATCGGCAAGGGCATGTGGGCTATGCCGGACCTGATGCACGCCATGCTCGAACAGAAGATCGCGCATCCGAAGGCTGGGGCGAACACCGCCTGGGTGCCCTCGCCGACCGCCGCGACGCTGCATGCGCTGCACTACCATCAAGTCGACGTGCAAGCGGTTCAGCAGGAACTGGAACGCACGGACTACGCGAAAGTACGCGACGAACTGCTCGACGGCCTGCTGACGATTCCGGTCGTCGAAACGGCGAAGTGGAGCGCGGACGAAATCCGCAGCGAAGTCGACAACAACGCACAAGGCATTCTCGGCTACGTGGTGCGCTGGATCGACCAGGGCGTGGGTTGCTCGAAGGTGCCGGACATTCACAACGTCGGCCTGATGGAAGACCGTGCCACACTGCGTATTTCCAGCCAGCACATCGCCAACTGGCTCCATCACGGTGTGGTGACGCGCGAGCTGGTTGAAGAGACCTTCAAGCGCATGGCCAAGGTGGTCGACGAGCAGAATGCCGGCGACCCGAACTACCAGCCGATGGCGCCGGGCTTCGACACGATCGCGTTCAAGGCCGCGCAAGCGCTGGTGTTCGAAGGGCGCCAGCAGCCGAGCGGCTATACGGAACCGTTGCTGCATAAGTTCCGGCTGGAAGTGAAGAAGAGCTGAAGAAGACCGACTAGCCGCCGCGCGGGTCCGATGCATGTCGGACTTTAGCGCGGCTGATAAGAGACGGGCGCCACATCATGCGGTGCCCGTTTTAATTTGTGCGTTGCCGCTGCGCGGTTGCTTCTGCGCGAGATCGGTTGGTGGACTGCCTGAATGCAGAATTTGTGCACGAAGCATACCCTCACCAGGGTTTGCGTGAATATCGTTGATTCAAGTGTTACGGATGGAAATAATCTTGTGCTTTTTGCTGTGTCATTTCACGCATTGCCGTAACAGAAATGCTGTCGATTCCGGCGACGAAATCCGCTATTGCACGGCACAATGAATTAGCAAAGTGGGGGGATAGTCTTTATGAAATCGGCGCTTCACCCGCAATGCATTTCGATGCGTTTTGAACGCATTTCCACTCCGCTGCGGCGTGCCTGGATCAGTGGGTGGGCAGCCCATGAGCGACAGCGAGGCGCCATCGTCGCGGAAGCGAACGCAGCGCTCGCGCATGCTGTTCGCATTCCTCTCGACACCGCGCGGGCATGGAGGGTGGGACTGCTTCTAGCGCACGGGTTTCGCCGCGCCCTCACCCACCACCGTCATCCATTGACGTACGCGCCACCGCGTCACAAGGCCGGCGAGCACATACGGATCAGCCTTGGCAAAGGCTTCGGCGGCTGCGGGAGAGTCGGCTTCGAAGAGCAGCACGGCCGTGTCCACCGGCTCGGTCAAGGCTCCGGCCAGCTGCAGTTCACCGTGCTCCGCTGCCGCCCAGGCGAGTTTCAGGTGATCGTCGCGATAGGCGCCGCGGCGTTCGAGGTAGTCGGGTACAAGGTCATACATCAACAGGTAGTGCATGGCGAGCCTCCTTTGGCTGGCGTGACAGGGAAAACGGGCGGCGCATCGGGCAACGATTCCAGTCAATATTACCCATATGATCGATCACGGGATTTTCTGACGATTTCTGATCCATTTGCATCTGCCGCAATGCGGATTGAATGCTTAATTTTTAACCATTTCTATCGAATGACAACGGGATAATTCATTTGCATTCGCCTCGCTAATTAATCTGGATTGCATAACATGGTTTGCACTGCTGCGATTAGCCGTCTCATTCACGGAAGCCGCGTCCTCCCCGCAGCGTAGGGGAAAACCAGCGTGAGCGTGTGTCAACCCGAATGCTGGTTTGTCCGTTCTGGCAGACAGCATTTGCCATAATGGACATGCCGAGGGGCCCCGGATGACGTTGACGCCCGCGCGCATGAACGACCAAAGAACGTTTTCACCACCGATGGAGTGTCACATGAAAATCCAATCCGCTGTCGCCACGCTGGTGCTGGGTGCTGTCCTCGTTTCGCCGGTGTTCGCACAGAATAGCCAGCAAACGAAAATGGCCGACTGTAACAAGCAGGCCGCCGACAAGAAAGGCGACGATCGCAAGGCGTTCATGAAGTCCTGCCTGTCCGCCAAGCCGGTCGCCGCCGCGCCGATGAGCCAGCAGGACAAGATGAAGGCGTGCAATACACAAGCCACCGGCAAGAAAGGCGACGACCGCAAGGCATTCATGAAGTCGTGCCTGTCGTCCGCGCCGGCCAACTGAGCGCGCGGCAATCGGCACGGCGAAGATGCCGTGCGTTTAGCCGGGCACTACTCGAACAGAGCCGCGCCATTCCCGGCGCGGCCGCTGCCTTTCTCCTGTCCTCCCTCGGCTCTTTCCGCTCGCAGCCCATCCGCCGCACCGCGGCCCTCCCACCGATCATCCCATCGCATTCCGCCCGCGCGAACGCGCCGTTTTTCTTCTATGATGGCTGCGGAGACGGCCCACTCATACACAACATTAGACGGGCCGCCATCTTGTCGTTGGTGCTGCAGGGCATCGATCGGAGGCAAGGATGGTATCGAAGCATAAAAACCGCTGGTTGAGGCGGTGGCTGGTCGTCATCGTATTCTGGGCCGTGCCCGTGGCGATCGTTGCTGTCAGCGAGATCAGGGAGGAAATGGTGTATAACGCCGTCGACCTCGACCGTGCGCTGACCACCTGGAATTTCACCGACGCACAACGCGCCGCCGGTGCGCCCGCGCGCTGCCACGGCAAGCCCGATGAGGCGCAAGCCGCCGGCTGCCCGGCTGACGTGCTGGCCGCCAATGCGCCGCGCCAGCAGGACGCGCGTATTGAATACGGCGTGCGCCGGTCTACGCTCATGGCTTACCTCTGGCACGCGTTCGTCGGCTACTGGATCGTGCCGGCCGTCACGCTGTTCCTGATCGGTATGCTGATCGGGATGATTCGTCGCGCGCTGCGGCGCCCGCCTGTCAAAAGTCCGGCAAACCATGGGTGAGCATGCGGGCATGCATGGTAAAAAACCCCGCTTACGGCCATGATCTCCCCGGCAATGAACCGCCCTCGCCGCGCCCCGATATGCAGCGCCAAGACAACACTTTCAGTTCGATTGCACAGCCAATCATGCGGGCAAAAAATCGGTAAAAACGGGCATTTTATACGGTCTGGCCCTTGCCGCTTTCGAGTTCGACCTTATCGGGCATCAAGCGACGAGCGCCCATTCGAATGCACTGTCCGAGCGTCTTTTCACGCTGTCTTGCGGCCGGTCAGAATTACAGCACCGCCTCTTGCAATCGGTCGCAAACCCCCGCCACGCAAGGCTTTTAACCAGACGACGAGGTGCGCGTTTTACGCTTGCGTGTGATATAACTCAAGGGCAGCCCGGCAACACCTTATGAGGTTGCGCCCAGGAACCACGATGGAGAACAACGATGCAAAGACGAAACTTCATGCTGAAGAGTACCGCTGCGCTCGCTTTCGGAGGCCTTGCACTCGCTGGCTGTACGACCAGCGGGAGCAGCCACGACACCGCCGCCACTGATGCATCCAAACGCCAGTCGATCGACGCTAGCGTCGAGGGCACCATGTCGCGGCTGTTCACGACCGTGAAGGGTTCGCGCGAACTTGTCTCCAAGGCGCGCGGCGTACTGGTATTCCCGTCGGTACTGCAAGCGGGCTTCATTGTCGGCGGCCAGTATGGCGAAGGTTCGCTGCGCGTGGGCGGCGGCACGGTCGGCTACTACAGCACGATTTCCGGTTCGTTCGGTCTGCAGGCGGGCGCGCAGTCGAAGGCCATCATCTTCCTGTTCATGACGCAGGACGCACTCGACAAATTCCGCAATGCCGACGGCTGGTCCGCCGGCGGCGACGCCTCCGTCGCGCTGGTGAAAATGGGCGCCAACGGTGCGATCGATACGACCACGGCGACGGCCCCGGTCGAAGTTTTCATTTTGACCAATGCCGGCCTGATGGCCGATGTCTCGCTGCAGGGCACCAAGGTATCGCGCCTGAAGATCTAAGCGCGCTGTCGCTGCCGGTTGACCGGCTCCGAGCGCAGCGGCAATAAAAAAAACGGCGATGCGCAGTGCGCATCGCCGTTTTTTTCAAACTGCTGCGTGGGCCCGTTCTGCGCCGCTCAACTTCCCGACGTATCGATCACCTTGAAGCGCGAACGCTTCTGCGCGCGAATCACCGACTGATACGCATCCACATATTGCTGCGCCATCCGGTGCGAGGTGAAACGCTCTTCGAAGCGTTGCCGCACGCCCGCACGCGGCATCTTATGCAGGCGATTGACCGCCGCCACCGCGCCGATCTCGTCTTCGACGATGTAGCCCGTCACACCGTCTTCCAGCACTTCCGGCACCGAGCCGCGGTTAAACGCGATCACCGGCGTGCCGCATGCCATCGCTTCGATCATGACAAGGCCGAACGGCTCCGGCCAGTCGATCGGGAAGAGGAGCGCATGCGCGCCGGAGAGAAATTCGGCTTTCTGGTTATCGGCGATTTCGCCGATGAACTCGACATAGGGCAAATCCAGCAACGGCCGGATCTCGCGTTCGAAGTATTCGCGGTCGGCCGCATCCACTTTCGCTGCGATGCGAATCTGCATTCCGCAGCGCCCGGCAATACGGATCGCGGTGTCGACACGCTTTTCCGGCGAGATACGGCCGAGAAACGCGAGGTACTTCTGCTCGACCGGTTGCGGTGTGTAGAGCTGCTCCGGCAGACCGTGATAAACGGTGGCGAGCCACTTGGCTTGCGGCAGCGGATGACGCTGCGCATTCGAAATCGAGATCACCGGCGCCGTGTTGAACGTGTCGAACACCGGTTGTTGCTCCGGCAAGTCGAGGCGGCCGTGCATCGTCGTGACGAAGGGGGTGTCCTGGCGCTTGAAGACCGAAAACGAGTAGTAGTCGAGGTGAAAGTGCAGCACGTCGAAATCTTCTGCCTGGCGGCGCACCAGTTCCATCAGCAGCATATGCGGCGCGATGCGGTCGCGAATGCCCGGGTCCAGACGCAGCGCGCGTGGCCAGACGGGTTCGAGCTTCGCGCTGGTGACGGAATCGCCGCTCGCGAACAACGTCACGTCATGGCCGAGATCGACCAGCGCCTCGGTGATGTAGGACACGACGCGCTCCGTCCCGCCATACAGCTTTGGCGGCACCGATTCGGTCAAGGGGGCGATCTGCGCAATCTTCATATTTTGTCTCCGTGAACTGACGGCTGGCGCCTGGGGCGGTGCGCGTCAGCGGCGCTGAGTAACGACAGCGCCAGTACTTCTCCATCGATGCGGCGAACGCCACGCGTCCGCCTGCACCTTCCGCATCAGAACATTATTCACCAGGACGCAACAAAAAGCCCTTGGTCTTGCAAATCCTGTTCGCTGTTACATTCAGCTTACATCCGGCGCCGCGCATTTTATCCGCTTACCCGCGTTTACCTGGCCGGCCACTTCCAGCCCGGCAAGTCGCGATCGTCCGCATCGGCAATGCGCGTGGCGCCAACCGGCCAAACTTCCTGAGCGGCAGGATCAACTCACGCAACGACCGGTATCCCGCATGGCCTACGTGGTCAGCATGCGACCCGCCGTCGATCAAACGCTTGCCACCGCCCAACCCACGTAGCAACCCGGTTCAAACGCCCCATCACTTCTGGCCGCCCCCCTTAGCTGGTTTTTGCATCGGCACGCTGCGCAAATCGTCCAGAAAAGTATCGCGCCACACGCCCAGATCGTTCTTGCGCAGCGCCGCCATATTGATCTCATGACGCCGCTGACGCGCATCGAGCGGCATTTGCAGCGCACGCTGCAAGGCTTCGCACATGCCGATCGCATCGTGCGGATTGACCAGCAGCGCGCCGCTCAGCTCCGCCGCCGCGCCGGCAAAAATCGACAACACCAGCACGCCCGGATCGTCGGGATTTTGCGCGGCGACATACTCTTTCGCGACCAGGTTCATGCCGTCATGCAAGGGCGTGACAAAACCGATCTGCGACTCGCGAAACAGCGACATCAGCTTCCAGCGGTCGTACTGCTGATTCAGATAGCGGATCGGCGTGTAGTCGAGGCCCGAGTAACGGCCGTTGATGCGCCCTGCTTCGTACTCCAGATCCTGGCGGATCTTCTGATAGGTGGCGACGTCCGACCGCGTCGGCGGCGCGATCTGCACCAGCGTGACATTGCCGCGCCATTCGGGCGACCGTTCCAGCAGTTGCTCGAAGGCGCGGAACCGTTCGACAAGTCCCTTCGAATAATCGAGCCGGTCGACGCTCATGATCAGCTTGCGGCCTTCCAGACTCTGCTTCAGATCGAGCACGTGCTGGCGGCTTTCGTAGCGCTTGGCCTGTTCGGCGATTTCATCCGGGAACACGCCGATCCGATAGACGCCTGTGCGCAGCTTGCGGCCGAAGGCTTCGACGTGATTGCCCTCGCTGACGCTGCCGCGCGCATGGCGCGTCACGTAGTCGTGGAAAGCAAGTTCGTCGGTCGAGGTCTGGAAGCCCAGCAGGTCGTAGCACGACAGCGACTTGACCAGTTCTTCGTGCGGCGGGATGTTGAGCAGAATCTGCGGCGCCGGAAACGGAATGTGCAGGAAGAAGCCGATGCGATTCGTGATGCCTTCGGCGCGCAAGGCTTCAGCGAACGGGATCAGGTGGTAGTCGTGAATCCAGATCACGTCGTCGGGTTGCAGCAGCTTGATCAGCTTGCGCGCGAGCCATGCATTGACGCGCCGGTAGCCCGCATATTCTTCGCGCTCGTAGCACGCGAGATCGTTGCGGTAGTGGAACACCGGCCACAGCGTTGCGTTCGAAAAGCCGCGATAGTACTGGTCGTAATCCTTGCGAGTGAGGCCGACGGTCGCGAAGGTCACCGCGCCCTCCTGCTCCAGCGTCGGACCGGCGTTGGCGACGGTCTCGCTCACCACGTCGCCGCTCCAGCCAAACCACACGCCTCCCGCATCCTTCAGCGCGCCGAACACGCCGACCGCAAGGCCGCCCGCCGATCCCCTGGTTTCCGTCGGCGTTGCGACACGATTCGACACGACGATCAGTCGGCCCATGTTGGTTGTCCTCCTTGGTTCGCACAGCACGTCGATTGTGCTTCGGGCGCTTGTGATGCCGCGCGCGCTGCAACACTGCGTTGGCGTCAAGCCTTAGGCGCTCGTCCGCGCGGACTGGGGAAAGGTGCCCGAGCCGGCCGCTTCTGATAGCGGGTGGCCCGGTTTCAGGCGGGTTTCAAGCCGGTTTCAAGCCGGTTTCAAGCGGGTTTCAAGCAGAATCGAAGCGGCCCTGAAGGACTTCTATTCCGCCTCAGATCAATTGCCGCTCTTGCAAGGAAACGCCTTGCCGAGTCCCAGCGAGATCGCCGTGCTGGCGTTATAGCCCGCGACGATCGGATTGTCCGCGATGTACTTGCGCACCGCGTCGGTGAGTTGCGCCGAGCGCGCGTCTGCCGGCAGGCAAAAGTACTGGCCGACGCGCGGCCCGGTGGTGCCGCCGATCGCGTCGATCGTGTTGAAGATGCCGTCGGCGGCGCCTTCGATATACGCGGCGCACGCACTACGCGATGCCACGTCGGTCTTCGTGCACAGCTTGTTGAGGTCGCCTCCCGTAAACGCAAATGCCGATAGCGGTGCGACAAGCGCGCTGGCGAAAATCAAAGCCCGCAGCATGGTGTTCCTTCCAGGGTGGTTTATCAGGCGGTCTTACGCCGCATCCCGACGGCGCGCCCACGCGGCGCGCCAAAGTCGTCATTCTGCACTGTTTTGCCAAGCGGCAGCAGGCCAACAGCCGCTATCTTCAGGCAAATTTGCGCGCTCCGGCGGCCGATGTTCCGGCAACCGGCGCTCCGGCGGCCGGCGCTCCGGCGGCCGCGCACTTCACTTCGGTTGCATTTGTTGCAGGCGCGCCGTCAGCCCTTCGACGACGTCGGGCTCCTTGTAGGTCTTGGCGAAATCAAGCGCGGTCAGGCCGATCTGGTTCTTCACCGTGAGGTCCGCGCCGTTGTCGAGCAGGAGCTTCACCGTCGACACATGGCCACCACGCGCGGCCATCATCAGCGGGGTGGTGCCGTTCGGCGAACTGGCGTCGATGTAGGCCGAATGGTCGAGCAGCACCTTGACGATGTCGTCATGGCCGTTCGCGGCCGCGTAGTGCAGCGGCGCCCAGCCCTTCTTGTTGACTTCGGCGTCCTTCGCGATCAGCAGGTTGACGAAGTTGAGGTCGCCGTTCAACGCAGCCATCATCATCGCGTTCTCGCCGGCTTTGTCCTGGATCTCGATGTCGGTCTTCGGATTGGCGAGCAGTGCCGCGCCCACCTTGTCGGACTTCTCGCGGGCCGCGATCACCAGCAGCGGGAAGCCCTGGTTGTCGACGCTATTCGGGTCCATGCCCTTGGCGAGCAATTTGTTGACGCCGTCGACGTCGTCGAATTTGACCGACTTGATGAGCGAGTCGATCGGCGCGGCCTGAACCGGCGAGGCGACCAGCGAAGTCAGCGCCGCGCAGGCGAGCGTGGCGGCCAGCGCGAGGCGGGAGGCGCCCCGGCGTCCCGAACCGAGGACGGTTTGCATAACGGAAGTCCCTTGAAACGCGGCGGTCGACATCAGATCATTTCTCATATTTCGCATTAGAAAACTATCCTATCCTTTTGATATTTATCGGCTTTATCCGTCACACGCCAGCTGGCGCGGGAATCTTGAAGAGCCGGAAGAAGTTTTGCGTAGTCGCGGCGGCCAGCGCCGTATCCGGCATCTCGCGCTGTTGCGCGATGAAGCGTCCGACATAACTTACGTACGCAGGTTCATTAGGCTTGCCGCGATACGGCACGGGCGCGAGGTACGGCGAATCGGTTTCGATCAGCAAACGATCGAGCGGCACGCGGCGCGCGACGTCCTGCACGTCGGTCGCGCTCTTGAACGTGACGATGCCTGACAGCGAAATGTAAAAATTCTGCGCCAGCGCCTGTTCGGCGACCGCCCACGGCTCGGTGAAGCAATGCATCACGCCGCCGGGCTCGCTCGCGCGTTCCTCGGCCATGATGCGCAGCGTGTCTTCCGCCGACGAACGCGTGTGGATGATCAGCGGTTTCTTTGTGGCGTGCGCCGCGCGGATATGGGTACGAAAGCGCTCGCGCTGCCATTCCATATCGGCGATCGTGCGGCCTTCCAGCCGGTAGTAATCGAGCCCGGTTTCGCCGATCGCGACCACCTTCGGATGCTCGGCCAGTTCGATCAGTTCAGCGACGCTCGGCTCGCGCATGTCCTCATGATCCGGATGCACGCCGACTGACGCGTAGACGTTCTCGTGCCGGCTGGCGATCTCCAGCACGGACGGCAGCGTCTCCAGATCGACCGACACGCACAGCGCGTGCGTGACGGAATGGCTGCGCATGTTCTCGAGCACCTGCGGCAGGCGGTCGGCGAGTCCTTCGAAGTTGATATGGCAGTGCGAATCGACAAACATGATGAAGTCCTGCTGAATAGGTAGCTTGAACGCGAGCTTGGGGTGAATCAGGCCGCGGCCGGATCAAGCCGTTTGCCGAGGATCACCAGATCGCGCTCCACGCCGTCGAGCACGGCGACGCGCGGCAGCGAGCCCCAGGTATCGAAACCGAAGCCGCGGAACAGACGCAGGCTCGCGTCATTGTGGCCGAAGATAAAACCCAGCACCGTATCGATGCCAAGCGCGGGCGCCGCCGCGAGCGAGGCCGCCAGCAGTTGCTTGCCGAGACCCTGGCCCCGTGCGCTCTCGTCCAGATAGATGCTGACTTCGGCGGTACGCAGATAGGCCGGGCGGCCATAGAAGTCCGAGAAACTCAGCCATGCAATCACCCGGCCGGGCGGCTGCGCATCCTCCACCACCCACAGCGGGCGCTTGTGCGGGCCGTGCGCACGAAACCACGCCAGACGGCTTTCGACGCTCACCGGCTCGAGATCGGCGGTGACTTGCCGCGACGGCACGGTCGAGTTGTAAATGGCGACGATCGCGGGGAGATCGTCGAGCGTGGCATCGCGGTAGGAAAGGCTCATGGTGCTTTGGACGTGAGATGGAAGGTGAATCAGCGAATCAGCGAGGACGGACCCACGGGCGGCAGTGGCGTGATGAGCGACGCCTGCCCCGAGCGAACCGTCCGGCATCAACGGGCTTACGCGAACAACTCGCGATAGCCGATAAACAGTTCTTCGAACACCAGCCGCGCATTCAGCGGATGATTCTCGACCGCGCGCTGGCGCGTCACGGTGCGCATGAAGCGCGCGAACGCGCTGGCGTCGGCTTGCGATGCGCAGCGCGTCAACGCGGACGACGCTTGCGGGAAATAACGCGGCGCGCCGGCCGTGCGCTGCGCCAGCAAATCGTACATCCAGCGTTGCAGCCAGCCGAGCACGAGCGGCACCGGCAGCTTCTGCAGCGCCTCGCCGCAGGCGAAGGCGTCGCACTCGGCACCGGCGGCCAGTTGCTTGAGGGTCCAGTCGCGCAGCGTGCGGTTCTCGTCGCTCGCGAGGGCGAGTGCCGTGAGCGGCGCGCCGCCGGCTTCAGCGAGCAACGCGGACGCTTCGGCGACACCTTGCGCGGCGAGCCACTTCGTCGCCACGTCCGGCGCGGGCATTGTCATCGGCCATTGGCGGCAGCGGCTGATGATGGTGGGCAGCAAACGGTCGATGCGCGCCGACACCATCAGAAACACGACGCCTGCCGGCGGCTCTTCGAGCGTTTTCAGGAGCGCGTTGGCCGCGGCGATGTTTAGCCCTTCTGCCGGACACAGCACGACCACGCGCGCGCCGCCACGGTGCGAACCGACGCCGACGAAATCGAGCAAGCCGCGAATCTGCTCGATCTTGATCTCCTTGCTGGGCGCGCGGGTCTTTTTGCCTTCGTCGGCGTCGGCCTTCTCCGCCTTCTCGGCTTTTTCGTCCGCGCCGTTGGCGAGGCCGGCTTCGGCAGCCAGCGCCTCAGGCACGACGATCCGATAGTCAGGATGATTGCCCTGGGCGAACCAGTTGCATGCCACGCACGCGCCGCACGGCTCGCCGTTGACCTGCTGGGCCTCGCATAAAAGCCCCTGTGCCAGGTGCTGCGCGAAGCGCAGCTTGCCGATACCCGCTTGCCCCAGCAGCAGCAAGGCGTGCGGCCAGTGCCCACGCAGCTGTTGCAGGCGATTCCAGTCATCGGCTTGCCAGGGATAAATCATCATTTCTCTTTTAGATCAATCAATTGACGTTGCTTGATGAGACATCGAGCGAACTTCGCTAAGCGCTTTACGTTCAGGAGCATATTCTTTTAAAATCAAAGAATTGTGATCAATTCTTCAAGTTGTTTCTGAATGCGCGTGATGCTCTGCGACGAGTCAATGATAGCGAACCGGTACGGCGCTTCTTCCGCGCGGCGCAGATATTCGGTGCGGGTGCGGTTGAAAAACGCTTCCGATTCGCTCTCGAAACGATCCGGATCGCGCGCCGCGCTACGTCGCTCGTTGGCGATCTCGGGCGCGAGGTCGAACAGCACCGTCAGGTCCGGCTGAAAACCGCCTTGGACCCAGCGCTCCAGTGTTTCGAGCTTGTCGCGCGGCAGGCCGCGGCCGCCGCCCTGATAGGCGAAGGTCGCGTCGGTGAAACGGTCGGACAGCACCCAGTCGCCGCGCGCGAGCGCCGGCTCGATCACTTCGGCCAGATGCTGGCGGCGCAGCGCGAACATCAGCAAGGCCTCGGTTTCGAGGTCCATCTTCTGATGCAGCACGATCTCGCGGATCTGCTCGCCGAGCGGCGTGCCGCCCGGCTCGCGCGTCATGACGACCGAGCGGCCGGTGCTCGCCACTTTTTCTTCGAGGCGTGCGCGAAACCACCCTAGATGGGTGGTCTTGCCGGCACCGTCGATGCCCTCAAACGTAATGAATTTGCCCCGCGCCATCATTGCCCTCGAATGTATTTGTCCACGGCCTTGTTGTGATCGCCGAGGGTGTCAGAAAAGATACTGCTGCCGTCGCCGCGCGACACGAAGTACAGCGCGGTGGTTTGCGCCGGGTTCATCGCCGCTTGCAGCGATGCGACACCGGGCAGCGAGATGGGTGTGGGCGGAAGCCCCATCCGGGTGTAGGTATTGTAGGGAGTGTCAGTTTGCAGGTCTTTCTTCCTGATGTGGCCGGTATAGCTGTCGCCCATGCCATAGATCACGGTCGGGTCGGTTTGCAGCGGCATGCCCACGCGCAGACGGTTCGCGAACACGGCCGCGACCATCGGCCGGTCCGATTTCCTGCCGGTTTCCTTTTCGATGATCGACGCCATCGTCAACGCGTCGTATGGGGTCTTGTACGGCAGATTGGGCGCACGGGCGGCCCACGCCTCGTCCAGCCGCACCCGCATCAGCCGGTACGCGCGACGGTAGACGTCCAGATCGCTGGTGTTCTTGTCGAACAGATAGGTGTCCGGAAAAAACAGCCCTTCGCCGTTGCCGATCGACGCTTCCGGCGCACCGATCGCGTTCATCAGGTCGGTGTCGCTCATGCCCGCCGTGTCGTGCTTGAGCGCCGGATTGGCGTCCAGCTCGGCGCGCATGCGTTTGAAAGTCCAGCCTTCGATGATGGTCGCCACGTATTCGTTGACGTCGCCGCGCGCGATTTTTTGCAACACTTCGTACGGCGTGATGCCCGTCTTGAACGCGTAGTTGCCGGATTTCAGTTCGCTTTGCAGCCCGAGCAGCCGCGTCATGATGACAAACAATTCCGGCTCGACCGGCACGCCACCGCGGTTCAGTTGCAGCGTCACGCTGCGCAGGCTGCTGTGCGGTTTGACCGTGACATCGAGTTGAGCAGAGGCCAAATCGAGCGGGCTGTTAGCCCAGTGATATCCGCCGGCAACGGCGGCGGCGGCCAGCACGACGACGATTGAGCCGGCAATGAAACATTTCTTCAGAAGGGACATGCGAAACGTGGCTGGGTTGGACTGCATATAATACTTGTTTGCCTTAGCTAAAGTCAGAATTGACTGTTCTCGGAATCCATGAACACACCACTCACTACCGCTTCTGGCAGCGCTTCTCTTTCTCCGGCAGGCACTGCTGCCCCGGCAACGGTCTGCGCACCTGCCGGACTTCCTACGCTACCGCGCCCGGCGGCCGATGAATTCGAGGCCGTAGTCCGACAAGGCGCCTACATGCCGCTGACGCAGTTCGGCGTAATCGACGCGACCGGAGATGAAGCGGCGAGCTTTCTGCACGGCCAGTTGACCAATGACACCCAGCATCTCGACGCCGCCAATGCTCGTCTGGCAGGCTACTGCTCGGCCAAGGGCCGTCTGCTGGCGTCGTTCCTGACGTGGCGTACGGGCGAGACGATCCGCCTGCTGGTGTCGAAAGACGTGCAGGCCGCCGTGCAGAAGCGGCTGTCGATGTTCGTCCTGCGCGCCAAGGCCAAACTCGTGGACGCAAGCGGCGAGCTGGCGGTGGTCGGCCTCGCGGGCGACGTGCGCCACGCGCTTTCCGGCGTGTTCGATGCGCTGCCCGACGGCGTGCATGTGCAGGTTGACGGCGCGGCGGGTTCGCTGATTCGCGTGCCGGACGCGCTCGACCGGCTGCGTTACCTGTGGGTCGGCCCGAAAGCGGAGATCGCGGCGCGCCTGCCCCTGCTCGACGAAAAGCTCAAGCGCGTGTCGCCGGCGGTGTGGGATTGGCTCGATATTCGCGCGGGCGAGCCGCGCATCACGCAGCCGGTGGTCGAGCAGTTCGTGCCGCAAATGGTCAATTTCGACGTGCTCGGCGCGGTGAATTTCCGCAAGGGCTGCTATCCGGGTCAGGAAGTGGTGGCGCGCAGCCAGTATCGCGGCACGATCAAGCGGCGCACCTCGCTCGCGAACGTGGCGGGCGAACTGGAGACGGTCAAGGCCGGCGCCGAACTGTTTCACGCGGCCGATCCGGGCCAGCCGTGCGGGATGGTGGTGAATGCGGCGTCGGCCGCGGCCGGCGGCGTGGATCTGCTGGTGGAAATCAAGCTGGCGGCCCTGGAAGGCGGCACCGTACATCTGGGTGCGGCTGATGGCCCGGCGCTGAAGTTTCTGGCGTTGCCGTATGGGTTGCCGACTGAAGTTTGAACGCTTGAACTGGAGCGGCGCAATCAATCAGGCGCTGCTTTTCCTGGTCTCTGCCACGCCATTGCCCCCACCGGGAGACTCCACCCGATGTGTCTGATCGTTTTTGACTGGCGACCCGATGCGGTCGACGGCCCGCTCTTCACGCTCGCCGCGAATCGCGACGAATTCTTTCGCCGCACCGCCGAGCCGATCGGTTGGTGGCATGACGCGCCGACCGTGCTGGCCGGCCGCGATCTGCAAGGCGGCGGCACATGGCTCGGCATGTCGCGCGACGGCCGTTTCGCCGCGCTGACCAATTACCGCGCGCCCCATGAAATGCGCGCCGATGCGCCGACTCGGGGCACGCTCGTGAGCGACTGGCTCAGCGGATCGTCCAACGGAAACGGGGCGCACGACACCCCGCTCGACTATCTCCAACACGTCGCGCAAACCGGCGATATCTACAACGGTTTCAATCTGCTGATCGGCGACTGGACGCGCCGCGAGCTCGGCTGGTATTGCAACCGATCGAACGCCGCGCCCGCCCTGCTCGCACCCGGCACGCACGGCATCTCGAACGCGGTGCTCGATACCGCGTGGCCGAAGCTGATCAAAAAACGCGCGGAACTGGGCGTCATGCTCACGCGTGATGCAATGCCGCCGCTCGAACGGCTGATCGATCTGATGCGCGATCCGCGGCTCGCGCGCGACGACGAATTGCCGTCCACCGGCATTCCGCTCGAACGCGAACGGGCGCTGTCGGCAGCGTTCATCGAAACGCCCGAGTACGGCACGCGCGGCACCACGGCGTTGCGCGTGGTCGCGCATGGCGAAGTGGTCAGCGTGGCCATCGCCGAACGCAGCGACGACAATGGCTCGCACCGGATCGTGCGGCCGGGCGACTTCGAGCGCAGCTTCGCCTTCAATGTCGAACGCGAGATCGCCTGACGGGCGCGTTACTCGACCCCGAACGCCGCGCGCAATGCCGCGGCGGCATCCGCATGCGCCTCGGCTACATCGGGCACGAAGCCGCCCATCTTGAAGAACTCGTGAATCATGCCTGGGTAGCGTTTCAGCGTGACCTCGTTGCCCGCCGCACGCAGTTTCTCCGCATACGCGTCGCCCTCATCGCTTAAAGGATCGTATTCGGCGGTCGCGATCCATCCGGGCGCGAGGCCGCTGAAAGCCGGCGCGCCGCGCTTGCCGTCGAGCGGTGCGAAACGCCAGTCGTCGCGGTCGTTCTTATCGCGCACGTATTGCTCGAAGAACCATTGGATCGTGTCGCCCGACAGCAGGAAACCGTTGGCGAGCCTAGAGTGCGAATCGGTTTGCTGATAGCCGGTAGCGCCGGGATAGATCAGCAATTGCAGCGCGAGCTTGATGCCCGCGTCGCGTGCCAGCACTGCGCAGACCGTTGCCAGCGTGCCGCCCGCGCTATCGCCGCCGACCGCCAGCCGCTCGGCATCCACACCGTATTCCGCGGCGTGCGCGTGCAGCCAGGTCAATGCATCGAACGCGTCGTCGACGGCGGTGGGAAATTTGTACTCAGGCGCGAGCCGGTAATCGACCGACAGCACCGAGCAGCGGCCATCGCGCGCGAACATCCGGCACAGCGCATCGTGCGTATCGACGCTGCCTACCGTGAAGCCGCCACCGTGGTAATACACCAGCGCCGGCGCCGGCTCGGCCCAACTCGGCTCGACAGGCTGATAAAGACGCGCGCGAATCGTCGCGCCGTCGCGTGTCGGCACGTGGAGGTCTTCCACCACGAACATCGGCGCACTTGCGATCTCCAGAATCGGTGCGCTTTTTTCGTACGATGCGCGCGCCTGTTGCGGGGTCGACTCGTGAAGCTGCGGGCGCTTCGCGCGCGCGATCATGTCGAGCACCTGCTCGATCTTCGGATTCAGCGGCATGGGGCGTCGAGTGGCGTTTGAGTGTCGAACATGAGTGAGTAGAAAAGATGATGCCGTCAGTGCCTAGCTCGCGTTCTTCACTTCGGGTTTCAGCGACATCGGATCGGTCGGATTACGCAAGTGCTCGATATCCTCGTGACGCAGCTTCACGGTCGCCATGATGCCGGGATGCGTGACGATGTAGAAACGCCGCGCGGCAATCGCTTCGAACGTGATCTCGGCGACGTCGGTGGCACTCAGTTTGCCCGACTGCACCGCGCGTTGCAGTTGCTTGCCCGCAGCGATCTGCGAGCGGGTCGGCCCGCTATCGTTGCGCAGTTCAGCGGGCCGCGCGCGTTCCGCATCCGCGATGCCGGTCGGCACGAAGGCGGGGCACAACAGCGAGCAGCCGACCTCGCCGCCCGCCGTCTGGTCCGGCTTGGCCGCCTGTGCCAGTTGCAGGTCGTGATAGAGCGTCTCCGTCAGCGACACGACAGCGTGCTTCGAAGCGTTATAAATACCCATCGCGGGCGGCGACAGCAAGCCCGCCACCGACGCCGTGTTGACGATATGCGCGGGCTCGTTCTGCCGCAGCATGATCGGCGTGAAGGCGCGCACGCCGTGCGCGACGCCCATCACGTTGACGTTGAACACCCACGCCCAGTCGTTTGCCGAGCTTTCCCAGAGGAAGCCGCCCGAGCCCACGCCCGCATTGTTGAAGAGCAGATGGACTTTACCGAAGGCGTCGAGCGCTGCTTGCGCGAGCGCTTCGACCTGGGTAGCGTCGGACACATCGGTCGGTACGCCGATCGCCTCGACGCCGCCGGCGCGCAAGGCGTCGACGGTTTGCGCAAGCGCGTGGGGATTCACATCGGCCAGCACGAGCTTCATGCCGAGCGACGCGCCCTTCTCCGCGAACGCGCGGCCGAAGCCGCTTGCCGCACCGGTGATCACCGCCACCTTGCCTTCGAATTCGAACATCGTCTGTCTCCTGGGTTGGTTGCTCGCGCTGCTTCGGGCTGCCGCGATCAGATCAGCTTGACGAGCTGTTTGCCGAAGTTCTTGCCTTTGAGGAGACCGATGAACGCCTCAGGCGCCGCATCGAGCCCTTGCGCGATGGTCTCGCGGTATTGCAGCTTCTTCTGCGCGACCAGCGTGCCGAGTTGCTTGAGCGCTTCGGGCCACACCTCCATGTGCTCGCTGACAATGAAACCTTGCACGAGCAGCCGCTGCGTAAGCATCAGCGACGGATGCTTGAGCGGCAGCGGCTGGCCGTCGTAGCCGGCGATAAAGCCGCACAGCGCAATCCGCCCGAACGCGTTCATACGCGCCAGCGTCACGTCGAGCACTTCGCCGCCGACATTCTCGAAGTAACCATCGACACCATCCGGCGTCACGGCTTTGAGATCCTGATACAGATTGCCGGCCTTGTAGTCGACGCAGGCGTCGAAGCCGAGCGTCTCGACCACATAGCGGCACTTGTCCGCGCCACCCGCGATGCCGACCGCGCGCGCGCCGGCGAGCTTCGCCAGTTGACCGACCACGCTGCCCACCGCGCCGCTCGCCGCGCTGACCACCACCGTCTCGCCCGCTTTCGGCGCAATGATCTTGTTCAGGCCATACCAGCCCGTGACGCCCGGCATACCCACCGGGCCGAGATAGGCCGGCAACGGCACCTGCGTGTCGTCGACCTTCTGCACGCCCGCGCCGTTCGAGGTGCCGTACTCCTGCCAGCCGAACATCGCGACGACCTTATCGCCGACCGCGAACTTCGGATTCTTCGACTCCACCACTTCGCCCACCGTGCCGCCGATCATGACTTCGTTCAGCGGCTGCGGCGCCGCGTACGACTTGCTGTCGTTCATTCGGCCGCGCATATACGGATCGAGCGACAGAAAGTGATTGCGCACGCGGAATTCACCATCGGCAAGCGGTGCGAGCGGCGTTTCGACGAGCTTGAAGTTATCGGGCGTAACCGCGCCTTGCGGACGCGAAGCCAGCACGAGTTGACGGTTGATCTGGGGCATGACGATCGTCTCCATGGGTTACCGATGTGATCGGTGAATAATTCGAGCGGCGTCTGCAAAAGGAGGACACGGCGCACGCGGCTCTCAACGCGCGCACCTCGCCCTCCGGTGATCAGCCGTCGCTTGGACCGGGTTTTGCCGAAGGGTCGGTGCGTAGACGCTGTTGCGTCACGTCGCGGCCCACGGCGAGGCGCCGCATGTATTTGAAGGTGCCGAGCGCCTTGGCGACGAAGTGGCCTTCGCTGTCGCGGATCTCGCCTTCGCAATAGGCCATGGTGGTAGAACGGTGCAGCACGCGGCCGATCGCGCGCAACTCGCCGCGGCCAGGCTGCATGAAGTTGACTTTCATCTCGACGGTGACCACGCCGACGCCGTCGCCCGCGAGACTGCGCGCGGCCATCGCGAGCGCGACGTCGGCGAGCGTCATGGTCACACCGCCGTGCGCAACGTCCCACGTGTTCATGTGATCCGGCTGCAGCGGCAGCACGACTTCGCTGACGCCGTCGGCCGCCGACACCAACTGCGCGCCGAGCCTGTCGACGAACGGACTCTCGGGCAACGACGCGTTGCTTGCCTTGGATGAGGGCGAATCGGTCATTGCCGCGTTCAGATTTCGTAATCGACACATTCGCGCGATTCGCGCACCGCGCCGACAAAGCCCTTCAGCGCTTCGTGCGTCGGATGGACCTGGTAGGCGTCGAGCGCGGCTTTGTCGGTGAAGTCCGAAACCAGCACAACGTCGTAGGTCGATTCGAGGCCCGGCGCCGCGATGCCGACTTCGAGCTTCAGGATGCCGGGGACAATGTCGCGGCAGCCTTCGAGCTTTTCCTTCAGCTTCAGGACGTTCTCAGCGCGGGTTGCGCCTTCGGCGGTTTCTTTGAGCTTCCACATCACAATATGACGGATCACGGGATCACCTTGTTCGATTCAATTCGTAGGGCTGGGACTTCGCGCTCGCTGCGTTTCGTTGCCTTTCGGCGTGGTTAGCAGCATTTCGCTGCATTCACGCCTCGCGCGACAATCCTCAGGCTTGGAGCTGCCCGGACGTGCGTTCAACGGCGCACGCGCGCAGCAGGAAATGATAACCGCTAAGGCGTTCCCGCATGCGCGAGGGCCGCGCGCGTTGGACGATCGGACAAGGCCGGATGCGCCCAAAAGCGGACGTCGCGGATTCAACGCAATCGCCATCGAACCGCAACTTCCGCCCTGCCCCCCCCGTGACACGTCGGCACGTCACGCCGAGCCTGGCTTGACCTGGCTTGGGTCACGCATCAAACCACTTCGAACAAGCCCGCCGCACCTTGGCCGCCGCCAATACACATCGTCACGACGACCAGCTTCGCGCCGCGCCGCTTGCCTTCGATCAGCGCATGTCCTGTCAAACGCGCGCCCGACACGCCATACGGATGGCCCACCGCAATCGCGCCGCCGTTCACGTTCAGCCGGTCGTGCGGAATGCCGAGCTTGTCGGCGCAATACAGCACCTGTACTGCGAAGGCCTCGTTCAACTCCCACAGGTCGATGTCTTCGACCTTCAGGCCTGCTTGCTTGAGCAGCTTCGGCACGGCGAACACCGGACCGATGCCCATCTCATCCGGCTCGCAACCGGCAACCGCAAAGCCACGGAAAATGCCGAGCGGCTGCAGACCCTCGTGCTCAGCGACCTTCGCATTCATCACGACGCACGCTGACGCGCCATCCGAAAACTGACTCGCGTTGCCTGCGGTGATCACGCCACCCGGCATCGCGGTACGAATCTTCGACACGCCTTCGAGCGTCGTGTCGGCGCGGATGCCTTCGTCGGCGCTGACTGTTACTTCCTTCGTGTAGAGGCGGCCGGTCGCTTTGTCGGCGACACCGGCGAGCACCGTCAACGGCACGATCTCATCCTTGAACCTGCCGGCTTCGAGCGCGGCCGCGGCGCGCTGTTGCGAGCGCACGCCGTATTCGTCCTGGCGTTCCTTCGAGATCGAGTAGCGCTTCGCGACGTTCTCGGCGGTCTGCAGCATCGACCAGTAGATTTCCGGCTTGTTCTTGCTCAGCCAGCCTTCGGCCACCATGTGGCGGTTCATCTCGTTCTGCACGCACGAGATCGATTCCACGCCGCCCGCGACGAACACGTCGCCTTCACCGGCGATCACACGTTGTGCCGCCAGCGCGATCGTCTGCAAACCGGACGAGCAGAAACGGTTGACCGTCATGCCCGGCACGCTGACCGGCAAACCGGCGCGCAGCGCGATCTGGCGTGCGATGTTCGCGCCCGTTGCGCCTTCCGGATTCGCGCAGCCCATGATCACGTCTTCGATACGAGCCGGGTCCAGCTTCGCGCGCTCCACAGCGGCTTGGGTCACATGGCCGCCAAGCGTCGCGCCGTGCGTCATGTTGAAACCGCCGCGCCATGATTTGGCGAGACCCGTACGGGCGGTCGATACGATTACGGCGTCAGTCATGCATGTCTCCTGTGTCGACCCGAGTTAGCGCTTTAGCGCTTACTCGGGTCCCAAGTAAAACTGTCGACCCGAGTTAGCGCTTTAGCGCTTACTCTGGTCCCATGTAAAACTGTCGACCCGAGTTAGCGCTTTAGCGCTTACTCGGGTCCCAAGTAAAACTGTCGACCCGAGTTAGCGCTTTAGCGCTTACTCGGGTCCCAAGTAAAACTGTCGACCAGAGTTAGTGCTTTAGCACTTACTCTGGTCCCATGTAAAACTGTCGACCCGAGTTAGCGCTTTAGCGCTTACTCGGGTCCCAAACAAGTCGGTTGGTACTTCCAGATGTTGACGGTGATGCGCCGGCGCAAGGCCTCGCCGCACCACCTCAGTCATTCACTCAAGCGGCCGTTCAACCCTTCAGCCGCCAAACCCACGGCCCTTCGCGGCAAGCTCCGCGATACGCGGCGCCAACTGCCACGCGTCGCCGTTCGGGCGCGACGCATAGCGGCGAATCGCGCGCTCGACGTTGTAGAGGCCGACCGTATCCGCGTACAGCATCGGGCCGCCGCGATAGAGCGGGAAGCCGTAGCCGCTCAGATAAACCATGTCGATGTCCGATGCCTTCGACGCGATGCCCTCTTCGAGAATCTTCGCGCCCTCGTTCACCAGCGCGAACACGAGGCGTTCCACGATTTCCTCGTCGCTGATCTTGCGACGCTCGGCGTTGGTTTCCTTCGAGAACGCGCTGATCATGTCGTCGACCACTTTCGACGGATGCGCGGTGCGGTCGCCCGCCTTGTAGTCGTACCAGCCGCCGCCGGTTTTCTGCCCGAAGCGACCCGTCTCGCACAGACGGTCAGCGATCTTCGAGTAGTGCATGTCGGGATGTTCCTGATAGCGGCGCTTGCGGATCGCCCAGCCGATATCGTTGCCGGCCAGATCGCTCATGCGGAACGGGCCCATCGCGAAGCCGAACTTTTCGATGGCCTTATCCACCTGGGCGGGCAGCGCGCCTTCTTCGAGCATGAAAAGCGCCTGACGGATGTATTGCTCGATCATCCGGTTGCCGATGAAGCCGTCGCATACACCCGACACCACCGCCGTTTTCCTGATCTTCTTGGCGAGCTTCATGACGGTGGCGAGCACGTCCTTCGCGGTCTCCTTGCCGCGCACGACTTCGAGCAGCTTCATCACATTGGCCGGGCTGAAGAAGTGCATGCCGACCACGTCCTGCGGACGCTTCGTGAAGGCGGCAATCTTGTCGACGTTCAAAGTCGAGGTGTTCGAGGCGAGGATTGCGCCGGGTTTCGCCACTTCATCCAGACGCTTGAACACCTGTTCTTTCACGCCGAGTTCTTCGAACACGGCCTCAACGATCATGTCGGCATTTTTCAGGTCGTCGTAGGAAAGCGTTGGCGTGATCAAGGCCATGCGCTGTTCGAGCGCTTCGGGCTTGAGCTTGCCCTTCTTGACGGTGGCTTCGTAGTTCTTGCGGATCGTCGCGATGCCGCGATCGAGCGCTTCCTGTCTGGTTTCCAGCAGCGTGACCGGAATGCCCGCGTTGATGAAGTTCATCGCGATGCCGCCGCCCATCGTGCCGGCGCCGATCACGGCGACCTGCCTGATCTCGCGCACTGGCGTATCGGAAGGCACATCGGGAATCTTGCTCGCCGCACGTTCACCGAAGAACGCATGACGCAGCGCGTGGCTTTCCGGCGTCTGCACGAGCGCGATGAAGCATTCGCGTTCGAACGCGAGGCCCTTGTCGAAACCGTTCTGCACGCCCGCTTCCACGGCGTCGATGCATTTCTGCGGCGCCGGGAAATTCTTCGCAACCCCCGCAACGCTATTGCGCGCGAACTGGATGAAGCCGGCAGCATTCGGATGCTCGATCTTGCGGTCGCGCACTTTCGGATGCGGGCCTGCTTTCGCGCCGACCTTGCGGGCAAACGCGAGCGCCGCTTCGGCCAGATCGCCTTCCACGACTTCGTCGAACAGGCCGGAGTCGGCCAGCTTCTCCGACATCACCGGCGCACCGGAGACGATCATGTTGAGCGCGGCTTCGAGGCCGATGGCGCGCGGCAGACGCTGCGTGCCGCCCGCGCCCGGCAGAATGCCGAGCTTCACTTCCGGCAGCGCGATCTGCGCGCCGGGTGCGGCGATCCGGTAATGCGCGCCGAGCGCGAGTTCCAGACCGCCGCCCATGGCGACGCTGTGAATCGCCGCGATCACCGGCTTGACGCTGCCCTCCACGGTCTTGATGACCGTGGCGAGCGTCGGCTCCTGGGTCGCCTTGGGCGTATTGAATTCGGTGATGTCGGCGCCGCCCGAAAAGGCTTTGCCCGCGCCCGTCAGCACGATCGCCTTGATGGCCGGATCGTTCTGCGCGCGCTCGATCCCTTCGACGATACCGGCTCGCGTCGAAAGGCCGAGGCCGTTTACGGGGGGATTGTTCAGCGTGATGACGGCCACGCCGTCATGGGTTGTGTAGTCCACTGCCATCTGCCTGCCTCCATGCGATGAGGCGGCGCATGACGCGCCGCCCGTCCGGGTTATCGAGTCGGCTCATTGTCCGACTCATTGTCTGACTTAGTGTCCGACTTTCCCGGGGTCAGCAGGCAGAATACACAAAAAAGCACGCTCGTTCAATTTATCGTTAGACGGGGTTTCCCCTGGCAAGCGGGGTAAGGGCGCAGTCCTTCTGGTCCTCGAGCACCGACGGCAGGATGTGATCGCGGAAGGTGTCGCGCAGCTTGAGTTTCTGCAGCTTGCCGGTGGCCGTGTGCGGCAGTTCGTCGACGAAGGCCACGTCGTCGGGAATCCACCATTTGGCGACCTTGCCGTCGTAGAAGGCGAGCAATTCTTCGCGCGTCACGTCGAACCCCGCCCGCTTGACGATCACCAGCAGCGGCCGCTCGGTCCATTTCGGATGCGCACAGGCGATGCACGCGGCCTCCGCCACGGCCGGATGCGCTATGGCGACGTTCTCGATATCGATCGAGCTGATCCACTCGCCGCCCGACTTGATGACGTCTTTCGAGCGGTCCGTGATGTGCAGGAAGCTGTCGCGGTCGATGGTGGCGACGTCGCCGGTCGGGAACCAGCCGTCCACCAGCGGCGAGTCGTCCTTGCGGAAATACCGGTCGATCACCCACGGCCCGCGCACGTGCAGATCGCCGAACGCAACGCCGTCCCACGGCAGATCGCGCCCGTCTTCGCCGACGATTTTCATATCGACGCCGTAAATCGCGTGGCCCTGCTTTTCGAGCAATTTGCGCTGCGCTTCCAGCGGGCGCTGGCTCTGTTCCCACGTCAGTTTCGACAAGGTGCCGAGCGGCGACATTTCGGTCATGCCCCACGCATGGATCACCTGCACGCCGTAGTCGTCCTCGAAGGTGCGCAGCATCGCCGGCGGACAGGCCGAACCGCCGATCACCGTGCGATTCAGCGATGAAAACCGTACGCCGGCCTCGCGCACGTAGTTGAGCAAGCCGAGCCACACGGTCGGCACGCCGGCCGAATAGGTCACGCGTTCGCGCTCCATCAACTCATACAGCGATTTGCCGTCGAGATCCTTGCCGGGAAACACCAACTTTGCGCCGGTCAGCGGCGCGGCATGCGGAATGCCCCATGCATTCACATGGAACATCGGCACGACCGGCAGCACGGAGTCGCGTGCGGACAGGCTCATCGCATCCGGCAGCGATGCACCGAACGCATGCAGCACGGTCGAGCGATGCGAATACAGCGCGCCCTTCGGATTGCCGGTGGTGCCGGATGTATAGCAAAGGTAAGACGCCTGACGCTCGTCGAGCGGCGGCCATTCGTAATGGCCATCCTGCGCGGTGACCAGGGTTTCGTAGCTGAGCACCGGCGTTTGCATCTTCGGCAGATGATCCTCGTCAGCCAAAGCGATCCAGCCGCGCACCTTCGGACACTGCGGTGCGAGTACGTCGACGAGTGGCGCGAAGGTGGTGTCGAACAGCACGTAAGCGTCGTCGGCGTGATTGACGATGTAGGCGATCTGGTCGGGGAAGAGCCGTGGATTGATCGTGTGACACACCGCGCCGAAGCCGGCCGTGCCGTAATAGGCTTCCAGATGCCGGTAGCCATTCCAGGCAAGCGTGGCCACCCGCTCGCCCGGTTCGACGCCGAGCGCGATCAGCGCCTGCGCCAATTGCTTCGCGCGCTTTTCGCAGTCGCGGTAAGTGTAGCGATGCACGTCGCCTTCGATGCGCCGCGACACGATCTCGGTGTCGCCGAAATGCCGCGCGGCATGCGCGAGCAACGAGGACACGGTGAGCGGCACGTCCATCATCTGGCCAAGCAGCGGCGTCGTCATAAAGCGGAATCTCCTCACCTTGTGTGCGTCAATGGGGTTGCAACTCGGGGGCCGCGCGGGACGCTCCGGTGAATCGCACGAAGCGCTCCGGTGAGTCCGCGCGGCGCGCTCTGAAGCGGCGCAGGAGCGCTCTGAGGGGAGCCGCCCGGCACACAGGCCGCGTCGGGCGAAAGGCCAGCCAGCAGCGCCGCGGGCGCCGACTTACAATATCGGTTAATCCAGAGGCGCTCAATATGTCGTTTTCCCCAAGCATTGCAGGGTTATCCGGGCCTTTGTCGGCTCTTTCCGACGCACTGCTCGCCTCGCCCGACAGCGCGTTTGCGCGGCTCGGCAGCGCGTTCCTCACACGTCTGCCCGCGGCGCCGCTCAGTGCGCCCTACGTGGTCGGCTTCTCCGAGGAAACCGCCAGGTTGCTCGGTTTAGAGCCCGGCCTCCAGAATGACCCGGGCTTCGCCGAACTCTTTTCCGGCAACGCGACGCGCGAGTGGCCTTCCGAAGCGCTGCCGTACGCGTCGGTATATTCCGGGCATCAGTTCGGCGTGTGGGCCGGCCAGCTTGGTGACGGCCGCGCGCTCGGTCTCGGCGAAGTCGAACACGACGGCCAACGCCTCGAACTGCAACTCAAAGGCGCGGGCCGCACGCCCTATTCACGCATGGGCGACGGCCGCGCGGTGCTGCGCTCGTCGATCCGCGAATATCTGTGCTCGGAAGCGATGCATCACCTCGGCATTGCAACCACCCGCGCGCTGTGCGTGATCGGCTCGGATCAACCGGTGCGCCGCGAGGAAGTCGAGACCGCCGCGGTCGTCACGCGGGTGGCGCCGAGCTTCGTGCGCTTCGGGCACTTCGAACATTTCTATTCGAACGATCGCGTCGATGCGCTACGGGCGCTGGCCGATCATGTGATCGAGCGTTTCTATCCGCATTGCCGCGAAGCCGACGATCCCTATCTTGCGCTGCTCGATGAAGCGGTAAAGTCGACGGCTGACCTGATGGTGGAATGGCAAGCCGTCGGCTTCTGCCACGGCGTGATGAACACCGACAACATGTCGATCCTCGGTCTCACGATCGACTATGGCCCATTCGGTTTCATGGACGGCTTCGATGCCGGCTACATCTGCAATCACTCCGACTCGCAGGGCCGTTACGCGTACAAAATGCAGCCGCAAATCGCGTACTGGAACCTTTTTTGCCTCGCGCAAGGCCTGCTGCCGCTACTGGGCGTCAGGCATGAGGAAAGCGTGCGCGGCGACAAGGCGATCGAAGACGCGCAGCGTGTGCTCGGCGGCTTCAAGGAGCGTTTCGCGCCCGCGCTGGAACGGCGCATGCGTGCGAAGCTCGGCCTTGAAAGCGAGCGCGAAGGTGACGACACCCTGGTCAATCGTCTGTTCGAAGTCATGCACGCAAACCGTGCGGATTTCACGCTGACCTTCCGCAATCTGTCGCGTATTTCGAAGCACGATGCAAACAACGACGCGCCGGTACGCGACCTGTTTCTCGACCGCGCCGCGTTCGATGCATGGGTGAACGACTACCGCGCGCGCCTGTCCGAAGAAACACGCGACGACGCCGCGCGCGCCATTGCAATGAACCGTGCGAACCCGAAATTCGTACTTCGCAATCATCTGGCGGAAACGGCGATCCGCCACGCGAAAGAGAAGGACTTCTCCGAAGTGGAACGTTTGGCGGCAGTGCTGCGCCGCCCGTTCGATGAACAACCGGAAAACGAAGCCTATGCGGGGCTGCCGCCGGATTGGGCGAGCTCGCTGGAAGTGAGTTGCTCTTCGTGACGCGCCCCCAAAACAATCTCGAGACAGGAACCCCGACCATGAACAAGCCCGACGACCTCAATACCGACGCCCCCGCCGTGCAGAAAGACGACGCGGAATGGCGCAACCAGCTCTCCGACATCGAATATCAGGTGACGCGCCACGCGGCCACCGAGCGTCCCTTCACCGGCCGCTATCACGACCACTGGGACCGCGGCATCTATGACTGCGTGTGCTGCGGCACGCCGCTGTTCGAATCGGACACCAAGTTCGATGCCGGTTGCGGCTGGCCGAGCTACTTCAAGCCGATCAACGGCGAAGTCATCGCCGAAAAAACCGACCGCGCGCACGGCATGCTGCGCATCGAAGTGCAGTGCAAGAACTGCGGCGCGCATCTGGGCCACGTGTTCGAAGACGGACCGGCGCCGTCCGGTCTGCGTTACTGCATCAATTCGGCTGCGTTACAATTCGAGCCCAAGTAACGCAGCGCGGAGTCCGGCGCGTTGCCGGCCGGGGGCGCCCAAGTTCGCCAAAGTGTGTCACACACTGCCCGCCGGCCACGACACCCTTCAACCTGCTTGCAAACAGGACAACCCGGCGCCGGCAGGCACGGTGTGAACGGCTAGCGCCGCGCACAGGCCGCCGCGGCGGGTTGAACCAGCCACCCACCAGGGGCGCATCGCGCCGCTCATTCTCCGACCACTCTCCGAATCCCCGACCAGATAATGAAATTCCTGTTCGATCTGTTCCCGATCATCCTGTTCTTCGTCGCCTTCAAGATATGGGGCATTTTCACGGCGACGGCAGTGGCGATCATTGCCACGCTGGTGCAGATCGCGTGGGTGGCATTCCGCCACCGCAAGGTCGATCCGATGCTGTGGGTGAGCCTCGGCGTCGTCACCGTGTTCGGCGGCGCGACGCTCGTGCTGCACAACGACACCTTTATCAAATGGAAGCCGACCGTGCTGTACTGGGCGTTTTCGGTCGCGCTGATCGTTTCGCAACTGGCTTTCAACAAGAACCTGATCGAAGCGATGATGGGCAAGCAGATCACGCTGCCGCACGCGATCTGGGGCAAGCTGAACATCGTCTGGGCGATATTCTTCGTGCTGCTCGGACTGGTCAACCTGTTCGTCGCGTATAACTACACGACCGACCAGTGGGTCAATTTCAAGCTGTTCGGCGCCACCGGATTCCTCCTGGTATTCATCGTCGGACAGAGTTTGTGGCTGTCGAAGTATATGAAGGAAGAATGACATGACTAGCGACGGTTTCATGCACGCCACCACCGCCGAGCGCGTCGCACTGATCGAGGCGCGACTCACCGCGGCGCTCGCGCCGGTCGCCTCGATCCAGATCACGGACGATAGCGCGCAGCACGCGGGCCACGCCGGCGCCTCCGCCGGCGGCCATTTCAGTGTCACGATCGTGGCTGCCGCATTCGCCGGTAAGGCCCGCGTGGCGCGGCATCGCATGGTGTATGATGCGCTGGCCGATGCCATGCAGCGCGGCATTCATGCCCTTGCAATCACGGCCTACACGCCCGAAGAATTCGCTTTGTTGCCTCGCTAGGAAAACTTCCGATGACCTTGAAGAAAACCCGCCTTTGGGTATTGCTGGCTGCATTTGCGGCCGCACCTGCATTTGCACAGAACATCGCCGTCGTGAACGGCACGCCGATTCCGAAAGCGCGCGCCGACGCGCTGATCGATCAACTGGTTCATCAAGGCCAGCAAAACACGCCGCAACTGCAAATGGCCGTGCGCGAAGAGCTCGTGAACCGCGAAATCCTGATGCAGGAAGCGCTGCGTCGCGGCCTGCCGAATCGTCCCGACATCAAGGCGCAAATCGCCGTCGCGCAACAAACCGTTGTGCTGCGCGCGCTGATCGAAGACTTCGTGAAGAACAACACGCCGACCGACGCCGAAGTCACCGCACGTTATAACGCACTGGTCAAGGACGCGGGCGGCAAGGAATATCACCTGCACCACATCCTGGTGGACAACGAACAGCAAGCGAAGGATCTGATCGCGAAGATCAAGGCTGGCGCAAGCTTCGAAGATCTGGCCAAGCAATACTCGAAGGACCCGGGATCGGGCAAGAATGGCGGCGACCTGGACTGGTCGGACCCAAAGGCTTACGTACCTGAATTCGCAGACGCGGCCACGCATCTGCAGAAAGGCCAGATGACCGACACGCCGGTCCATACGCAATTCGGCTGGCACATCATCCGTGTCGACGACGTGCGCAACGTCACGCCACCGACGCTCGAACAGGTGCGCCCGCAGATCGTGCAGCAGATCCAGCAGGAAAAGCTGCAGGCGTTCGAAGAAGGTCTGCGTAAGAACGCGAAGATTCAGTAAGCGTTTTTTAGCTACGCTGAAGCTGACCGCCCCTTATAACTGCACGCGAGTGCAGTTATAAGGGGCGGTTTTTTTCGACCGCGCGTCCTCGCCGATCCCCTAAACCACCCCATATCTCACACAGCCCCCGACGGGAATTTCGTCGATATCAGGCCGTCCTCTGGATTGTCCGTCTTGAACAATTCGTTTTGCAGTAACGTGCCAGGTTCCTGCAAATCTCACAACACCATTTTCGCTTCAAAGCTCCGCCGCACGAGGCCCCCCCGGTTATTTAGTGCGGACTAGCTTGATGAGCATACTCAATTGCTTCAAATCGACACACACAGATAAATCTTGTGGTTACGCCGTTGACAGCACTAATACCCCCCGCTAGTTTCCCGGTATTGTCATTGATTCGCACGTTTCAGAAATAAAAATAATATCGCATTAGCGTCACTGAGATGAAACAGTGCATATCCGATCGACAAAACACGCAACATGCAATTGAGCCGGGCAACGCACGGTTCTGATTAAAAACAACTGTCCGATTCCGAGGTGGCTTATGCGCAGCTACGCAGAGAACGATTCGAAGATCAAAAAGAAGCAACCCCGGCACGATGACGCCGTCGAGCAACCCGATGTTGCGCAATCGAGGTGGGCCGATCAGGTGGAGCGCATCGGCTGCAATGGCGAGTGGAATTTTGAACTGGCGGATTCCATGCCCTTTCTGGTTTCTGAACTTCCATGCTGGAAGGATGGCGGGTTGGCGCTTCACGTCTGGAACGGTCGAACTCATGCGTCTTTTGGTGCATCAGCGCACAGCGTTGGCGATGTGTGTATCGAGGTGATGGGGGGCCACTACTGGGCGCTTATAGATGGTCAAAGAGTCTGGATTCGCCCAGACGGAAACTGTTTCTTCGCCGCCATCTGGAAGGCGCTGCAAGCGTGCGGGAATCTGGATGCGGTCAAGCGGATTTTCCGGGGACGCGTGCCTGTAAATGAACGGGAGGCGTCTGATTACTTCCGTCGCGAGATCCGGGACCACCTACGCAAACATCCCGAGTTAGAGGCGATTCTGCTGGGCGACGATGGCAGCCCGGCTGCTCGACGAAGTCAACCGCGCAGCGGCTACGAGGTCCGCAAGACGCCCGGCGATCCGAAGCGTGAATCGTTGAGTGCGCGGGATGCCGCGATTGGAAACGGCATTGGCGCAATACCTGAACATTTCAGGGTGCTCCAGGGATTACAGGGAGAGGCCGACGAAAGGGACGCGGATCAGTTCCTTGATGCATCGGCTACCGCCGACTGGCTGGTGCAACCGGGGGAGCAGCGAGAAAAGCCCGCGGTTGAACCACACCAAGCCGGCTCCAATGAAGCGTCCCGCCCGCAGAAACGGGTCCGGCGCCTCACACCCTTCGCCAACCCGTATCGCAGTGCGTCAGGCATCGACCAGGAGACGCCGGAAAACGGCCTCTTCCGTACCGCTGCCGATATCGCAAAGCGGGCGGGTGAGCGGATAAGTCGCCCCGCAGCCGTGGCGAGCCGTGTCTACAGGGAACGGCAGGAGATTTTTCGCGCTCTGGGTGCCGATGACGTATTGAAGGCGTTGTCGCCGGTTCTCATCCCCGATGGTTTCGAGGACGCTGCCTGCGATGCCGACTGGCTGCCTCAAACCGCACAGGATGCGGGGCTGGCCGAATCGGACCGGGATGAAATGGCGGCATTGCTCCGCACGCCGACAAAAGTCAAATGGAGTACGCCGCTCGTTGAATACCGTCCCATTCCGCATGCCCGCCACACCGAATTTCAGCGGGTGCTTTTTTCCGCCGGATCTCAGCTCAGC
Organism: Paraburkholderia sp. IW21; assembly: GCF_041321145.1. Taxonomy (NCBI): domain Bacteria; kingdom Pseudomonadati; phylum Pseudomonadota; class Betaproteobacteria; order Burkholderiales; family Burkholderiaceae; genus Paraburkholderia; species Paraburkholderia sp. IW21. The sequence continues at coordinate 119,648 of NZ_JBGGWA010000008.1, forward strand.
GGGTGGCTCGCCTACAGCGGATTATTGTCGTTTGGATATTGGGCATTGGCGAAAGTCTCGCCCATGGCGAGCGTCGTCGCCGCTGCGGGCACAACGGTATGCAACCTGGTGAGCGCCTTGAAGCAGCGCGATGTGCTGGGTGGACTCGTCCAGGTGCTACTGGCGCTTCCCTATCAGCTGCTTTCCCCGCAATCGCTTCTATTTGCCATCGCCGAAGAGACGAAACGGTATATCGACGAGGTGCTGGACGGCGTAACTCCCGAATGCCTGACGAGCCAGCGAGAAAACATTTACATGGGTGTCGGGCTTGTCGCACTCTTTTCGTACTACGGATATTTTGTCAAGCGGCAGGCAGTCAACCCACTCGTCTCCAAGGTTCTCCATGGGCCGGCAGTTTACCCGCCAAACGGATTCCTTTATGAAAACGACATGCAGCCTCCCGAAACCCCGCTTGGCCAGGCCATGGCGGGAGTGATCGGCAAACTGCAACGGGCGGTACAGGGATATGCAGTCCTGCGAGCGGTGGTCGATGCGAAGCCCCCCACCAGCCTGGCCACAGTAGTTGAACCTGTCTGCTCAGTGGACGACGATCCCAATGCCGTGAGTCGTGAGGATAAAGCCTGGCAGAAGCTGCACAGGCAGACAATGAAAGAACCCCATAAGGCCTGGTTGAGAGCCTATGCGGCTGAAAGGAGACGCGAAGCCGCTCTGGAAACGGCTTCCTTGCCAGCCAGCGCCATTGGCGGGCAAGATGAGCCGGATGCGATCTTTAAGGCCGCTAACAACGTGCCTGAATCGAGTCCCGAGTCTTTCAGCACATCTTTAACCCAAGCCGAAGAAAACTTCGCGTCATCCCCACAAGACTCCGCTTCTTCCGACGCACCAGAAACAAGACCCTTCATTGCACTTCCAATCGCCACTGCGGCAGCGGCGGCCGCACCCTGCCTGTTAGGCGGCCTCTGCCCCCCGAGCAGGCAGGCGGTGGTTGTCGGTACCGTGTCTATCGTCACGATTGCCAGTATCGTTGCGTATTTTGTCCAATTGGGCCTAACCATTCCGAAAGACGGCGACGATCCTGACTTCGAGATTTTACAGGCAGACGCTCAACCCCTGAGTCAGGAATATCATGACACCAACGCTGACATGCAAACCCCGAATTTCAGATGGTTATATCTTGAGGGGCAAAACCTGGCAAGCGTTAAATACTTCATGGAAACCCAATTCGATCATCAATTTTTCGAAGATGCATTGGTTGCAGTTTTTGCGCCAGACAATAAAAACCAGACTGCGGGAAGCGAAAAGGCAACGTACGAAACTGCCGTACGCAGCGCATGGGGCGACTATATAAGGGATGTTGGAATTCCATTGCGTTACCGCTCTTCAGAAGATCCATACGGCCCGGAACTCTATTCGATCATCAGGGAAATCGATCCAGTCGATAACTACGCATCTGAAAAACTACGGCGCCTCAAGTCAATTCTGATAAAAATAAAGACGTACGAAACATTCATCCTTCGTGAACGAAGAGGTCTTCACTTCGACAGCAAAGAAGGAGTGATCGCAAAACTGGAATCAATTTTTGGCTTGCCGATCGAAATTCCCGAAAATGCAATTTTCACTGAAGCTCTGGATGACCATATAAACACACGACTAGGCTACGACTCCAACACTACCGTACCTGTCGAAGTCGCAAATGGCGTGCGAACGGCCATTTCCGCATGGGATGACGCGACCACCCAATTTCTCAAAGAAAAATCTGGAATTCCCGAAACAGCGATCTCCGCGGCCAGACAGTCCATCGCAGACAAAATCAAACAGGAAAAAGAAGAAATATATAAATTTAGAGGTCCACGTGATCAGGAACGTCTCGAACGCAGCAAGAAAAAACTCGCTGAATATCGCTATGCAGTTCACTATCTTGAAGATCACATAAAACTTTCTCACAATTTTCTTGGCGCCCTGAACGAGATCAAGCCGATACTACAGAAAATTGAGCCACGACTCTCAACGCTTTCCGACCAGCTCGGAGATGCCACCGTTTTCTATGCCAGAGTATTAGCAGTCAAGGCTGCCCTGAAGATGCTCGGAAAACGTCCGCGGCCGGCAGACTCAGATAACCCGTCCGTTCTCGGCGACCTATCAGACGTAGATTATCTAGATAATTTCTCCTTGATAATAGCATCAAGCCCCGAAATGACGACTTTCATTTCACTGGCGGAAGCCATATTTTACAAGGCACTAATCGGACTTGACATTAACAATCTTCACCAAAATGCCAACAACCCCGCTGAACTAATTCTCGCTTTCAAGCGAGCAATCGATAGCTCACCAATAAGCAATCGATATGGAAGCGTGGCCACCGAAGGCGCGAATTTCGTCAGAAATATTGCCACTAGCGACAAGACGTCCGATGACACGGAATATTACAGGCAATTTTCCGAATTCAAATCAAAATATCACAATGCTGTCGCAAAATCAATAAGCTACTTTGCGCTTTCAGAATATGGTATGCATCCATATCTGATGCTCACCGAAAAACCGCTCAGGGTAGTTAAAATGACCCTATATATGAGGCCCAAAACCCCGCGCTTTCCAAAACCTTCCAGAGACGACCTATTAGGGAAATTTTTAAATTCGTTCGGTGGTTTTTCCAATTCCATAACGATCTATGGGAAGGCCGGCGAATTGATATTTTGCGAAATGCCCACACAAGACTGGATAGTAATTTCCACTCTCGGCGGATCCTGCGTAGTGAGATCGTCCACCGCGGCTCAGATGAACCAGAATCCCGGACTCAGAGATATATCCCAGGAGCAAGGGACTTTAAAAATTGATTACATAGGTCCTTTTATCGACCAGGTCCTTCTCGACAGGGCTGGAATACATCCTTTGTGGATAGGACAAAATATGATTACATTTATAGTCCGGCCAATCTTCGGCAATGCGTCAATAATTAATGAAAATAGCTTCGAGAACGCTTATCTGCATTTAAATGGAGACGCCAGGCGTAATTTTAACGGAAAAAGCCTGCTAACCATCGTGGACGAAGCGACAAACGATGCGTTACTAACTCTGATGGCGCAGGCTAAAGAAGCAAAATATAACAGGGAATGGTGGCAATATATTACCTCATTGATACCGGGATTCGATATGTTATACCGGCTCGACCACGACCCAGACTACACGCCGTCAGCCGGGGAAATTTCGTTGGAGGTGGTGTCCGCCGTTCTCACTTTGACAGCGATAGCTTTTCCAGCTGGGGCTCTGACTGCGGGGAGCGCAAAAATTTTGCGTGCTTCTCTACTTAAAAATCTCGCGAAGGGCCTCCGGGGAGCTGCATTGTATATGGCAGTATGGGCCGAAGTCGGATCAACTTTGGCATTTTTCCCACTCCGCATTCTTGCCATTGCCGGTTACGAGATCTTTGCATTCTGGGAGCCGCTGCCACTCCGCGCTCTCACGAAATCACTCTACAAAAATGTCAGGAAATTCAAATTCGATTTAAAATTTAAAAAAGTAAAACCAAAAACATTTCCAAACCCAGAGATTAAAACGTTAAGTCAGGATGCCCACGATGTAGCGAAATCTGGCATACCGGAACCCGCGGAGGCGCGAGGCCTGTTGGTATCGTTACATCAAAATGACGTTCGATATTATGAATATTCGTATAGTTACGCCAAGGAAACGCCATTGGGTACAGGAAAATTGCCTGATGTCGATGCGGCGGCGCCAGGCGAGCCCAAGCAGCCAACACCCTCTGCCGATTTTGGCGCATTGAACGATGAAGGCGCTATTGAACTGAGCCCCTCCCGTGCAATCACCAGGATCGAGACGCCCTTCAGGTACAGCCGAACTGATGCTATTGCCTCGCCTGAAGCCGTTTCGTCACTCGGGGACGAGGGCCGCCATTTGGCCTTTGAATCCATGGAACAGGGAATCGCCCGAGATATCGAGTTCCACCGCCAACCATTAGCTCCGTTTGGTTACGGCGGTCATTCGAGCATCGACGCAAACACCGAAGTTATCCTTCTTCGGGAGTCCCCGGATTCAGCTGTGGGCGTTCGCATGGACTTCGAGAATATTGCTCCAGATCGGCCCTTGCTGGTCACGTCAGGAGAGATGTCGGACGGGACGTTTCTGGTCGGCATCGACGAAGCAGATGCATGTGCCTATTTCTATCGCCTTGGAGACATAGGCAGCAACTCCGCTGATCCGGCCTCCGACAATATCGCAATTCGACGATTATTCGAGACCCACAATTCTCTTGCGACTCGCACAGAAATGAGAATATCCATTCCGGTATCTGTCCAAAAACCGGATTTGCTCTGGTTTAGCAGGAAATTTGACAAGACTATGGTTATTTATGCCGAAAACCCTCGTACAAGTGGATTTACGGTATTGGACCCAGATTTCGATCTGTCCGCCCAGCCTGGGGCGAAACCTCCTACGCGTCACTCCGCATCTTCTTCCTCGTTAGATTTAGTTAATTACAATCACGCCCAGGGTGATATAAATATCATCCAAAGTTCCGGAAATGCGTACTGCTTGCTGTCACGAAAAGATAATGATCACGTTAGTATTATCGGCAGAGCTCAATACCGGGGCAACGTGGACACGAGTCAGCCCAAACCATGGCAACCCGGTGCTGAAGACGGCAAAGGATCCGAATTTGCGACCTCCGATATACGCCAGATCATGGATCTACTGGCTAAATCTGGAAAACAGGTTAGCTCTCATATTCGAGTTTTAAACCCTGATCACCTCAAGGCCGTTGAGGCCGCCGGCAGATACTTTTTAGCCAACGGATATAACGTAAGATATCGAATCGCGGTTATATGGCCATCAAAAGAATCGGATAATATTATTCAACATTATGCACCTGTTATCGAAACAAATGGGCGAACATACCTTGCAGATATCGCTGCGGGCCGATTTTCTTCACAAGGAATTAACGATCCCATTTGTGCAACTGATTCATCATGGAGAACGCGGTATATTTCTTCATTTCCGGACCACGTGATATTGATCCGCGATATAAACAGTTTCGATTCCTTGACCGACCTCGTAAAAACAGGACCTGTCGGCAAAAACATGGCTTCAGAACTTTCTGACCCCGATTGGACTGTCTTGAATAAACCTTCGTGGACGCTTATGAAAGCGTCGGAAGTTACCGAAGCCATCAATACCGATTTGATAATCGACATCGGAGCGAGCAGAAATCAGCGAGGCTATCTTGATTTAAATCCCGTAGAAACGCTCCCTTCCCTGCCCATGGAGCGCATCGCAAAATGGAATACAGTAATGACCGAGAGAGGATTCGCCGACGCCTTGACCGGTTCTCCTTCCGTCGCCGCAGAAAAAATCCAGGCATTCTTGATTGAGAAAAATATTAAATCAAAAATTATAATGACAAAAAGGTATGAAAATTTTTATGACGAAAATCCTGCGACAAATTACGCGATACAGGCGGAGTTTCCAGATGAGCCCGCTGATGTCATCACGCTGAGGCCTGCGCGTTATGGAAACGGCTCCGCGGTAGCCGGTGTGGGTCCATTGAAAAGGTGGCAGAGTGAAAATCGGCATAAGATCACCTTCTTCAGATTGATTGAAGATCCCAAAACGATCCCGGATTTTCTCGATGCCAACGATGCTCCCCAAGAAATTGGTCAGTCCCACTTCTTCAACGAGATGACCAATCGATACTGTTTGATGCATTTCGATCCCGCGGCGATGTCGTCGCTTGAAGAGGCCATGGCTCGCATCCGCACTGAGATGGCGAAATACTCGGGTCCGTATCTCGGTAATGATCTGAGAACGGAGAGGTCCATACTCGATCAATACCGCTTGAAGCAGCCGAAAAACCAGATGAATATTCGCATACAGCAAACCAAAGTAGACGAAATTACCAACTATCAATTCCTACGCGGGCTACTCGGCCGAATGGAAGACCTTCATGGAAAAATCCGGGGTGAAGTTTCAGGCGATATGCGTCTGGAAAGGAATCCTGGAAAGCGAATGATCGGCAAGGTAATCACCCTGGAAGCACATGCACTTAAAAATAGTTTATTTAATAAAATATCAGTTAAAAAATATGATCCTTCCACTGGAAATTATATAACCAATCCCAGCTTTTCAGTAGTCAGGGCTCCTGACCTTAAATATTTATTTGGCGAGGTAGAACTCAATCACATTCTGTCCGAGTATTCAACGTTATATCATGAAATATACGACATGGCGATAGCCTATTCCATTGAAGGCAGGCTCGAAAAAGGACGGAATATTGTAAAAAACGCGCATCTCGGCATTGAGATGTGTGAACGTTTAATTCGCCATTCAGACCTGAACTACAATGAGAACCTTTACGCCCTGATCGACAAGAATAACTTTAATACTCAAAACCCTAGTGCCTACGGCTTATCCCTCGTTCTGCATGTGCTCGAAAAAGATGAAATACTTCACCTTGATACAATGGTTGCACATCCGTTCACGCAATTGAGAAACGAGCAGGACTTCGTAGATTACGCAATCCGGCACGGCGCAGAATGGAACCTGCAAGAGTTAGAGAGATACAGAATAGAAGGCGCTGACCGATTTCTGGGTTACCACACTGCAAAGAAATCTCTTGCAGAGTCCGGCACGAAATATATTTCAATGCAGGCTAGAAATCCACGCGCTGAAAACATTGCAAGCGCATTCGGGCTGGAAGAGATGAACGATCTTGAATTTTACGGGTTGGACGTATCGCTGAAAGCTGCGAAGGATGCACGACGGTCGTTATTACGCGCGATTTTTCAGACAGTCAGCTCAAAACAAAAGCCGAAATCAGATCCGAAGATTGAGCCGGTCGTCGCTCCCCCGGCCGGGCCGTATGGGAAACTCGAAATGCAGTGGCGACGCGAGGACGTTTCATTAAACCAGGAAAAGCCTGGCGACGCAGGAGACAGATTTGAAGGTATCTATTCCGTTCCAGTGGCGGGGACCAGCAAGTCCCCTGACGAGTGGAAATATTATATCAAGGAAGAAAATAATCCGTATGAGGTGCGCTGGGACGATGATGCCCGCACCTGGCGCGTCGTCAATCCATTGGACCCGGGAAGATTTGGTCATGCGGTGCCGGTCAAATTAGACGATACAGGGCACTGGGTGACACATTTAGATATACCCATCGAAAAAGGAGGCAGTCCGTTTTCTGGCGCCGGCAAGGTTAGTCATCTTATTAATTTGAGCGAAACTCAGAGTCAGGAGATGCGCTCACTTGTAAGACGCGGGCGCAAGCAGGCACTGAATAATATTGACGGCGCGCTCAAAGCCCTCGGTCGAAAAAATACAGAAAAAGTCGATGCCGCAATGGACATATTTTTTGGAAGACATAACGATGTAGTGAAAGAAGTTTACCGCTTCAGCTTGAATGAAATTCAAAAATTCTTAAATGAACTTGACATCATAAACGACATCTCTTACAAGGCAGGCTATTTTGATCCAAAACAAATACTTATGCGCACGAAAGTTAATTCAGCATTGACAAATTGGAAAGATGGTCTGCCACCCATCACTGTATCTGTCGATGCGTTGGCCGATGTTTCTCTCAGAAAGCGCTTTACCTTAAGTGAATTCGAGAATTTTCTCGGGTGCACTCTAATTCATGAATCTTATCACGCGGTTTCTTCCACTGCGTATGATTTTGCATACCCGATAATTCGGGACGGCTCTTTGGATATTTCGCCTCTTATCATATTAAGAGATCCATGGCTGTTCGGCGACGACGTTCATGAAATCATGAAAGAACATGATCTGTCACGCGATGAACTGATGGACCGTCGAGAAAGATCCTTTCGTCGCGCGTTTTACAATGCCGATAATCTGGCATTTTTGACTGTGCTTCTGTCAAACCTCGACGACAGATCCCCCTGGTACAGAAATTTTATTCCCGAATACAATAAATTAATAGCCGATAATAACTTGCCACTTGAATGGAAATTCAAAGGCCACAACAAAGGCGGCCCGATTCGCCTGAAAACTCGAACGGCCATTGGCCAGCTCGTTGGCCGTGATATGACGCCGCTGATTCAGAACGGATTATTGTATAAAACATCATCCAGCCGGATTCCAGTGAACTTTGATGCGCTTACGCCCGGTTTGCCGAAAGCAGAAAAATTTTCCCTTGAAAATGGAAAATTTTCTGATTTTCTGGATACGTGGCAAGGCGGCAGCACCACGTCGCTAAAATGCGACGTTTGGTCAGGAACATGGGGGCGCGAGCACTTTCTCGATAACGATTTCTCAGTAATCGAAATTAGAGGTGAAAAATCGGAAACCGCCGCAATTCGGATCAATCTGAATGACCTGGAGGAAGATCATCCCCTAATCATATCGGGCGGCGAACTCGGTGGGTCCACCATTGCATTCGCATCATCCGAGGATGGCTTTCTTTATGTCTTCCACGCGGGCCACAAAGCCGGCGATCCGAACTGGCAACCCAGCCAGCAAGGCGTGGCAGGTATCTATCAGGCCTATCGTTCCATGGGAGGGAAAGCAATACCAGGTCTTAAAATTTCCGACGCCGGAGTGCTTGTCAATGAGGGCGGAGACTCGCTCGGTCATCGGGCGTTGCGCGAGATCCTGGGAGGATACAAACAGAGCTTCGTTGCCTATTCCGGGCAATTGTCAGATAGCTCCCCAGGGAGTGTAAGTGCGGGAGCGACGGCCAAATGGGTCGACTACGCGCAACTACCGCAAGGAAAAGGGCGTGCCTATGCACTCGTGCAAAAGCAAAATGGAGAAGTGCAGATAGATTTTTATGCGAAAGAGGCGCCGCCGGTGCAGGCCAGCAGTGGCGCCAAACCGAAAAAACCCGGGGCGTAGCGTAGTTCCCACTCAAATCGAGTGGGTCGCGGCTGCAGAATTGTTCGGAGGCAGCCGGGGCAAGTGATGGGAAGACGTTTGGTGGTTGTCGAACTCCCTGGAACAATGCCGATCTGATTCAGTTCCTGGGAGTTGAGGACCTGGCCGATGAGCACTCCGCATTTTTCCGCGGTCGTCAGGCCTCCACGTCACCTCGCGACGGCCTGCTCCCAATCACACGCTATTAATCAACCCAGCCAGCGGCGTGCGTTCTGGAACACGCGCAGCCACGGGCTTGCGTCCGTGCTGCCCTCACCCCAGCCTTCCGGATGCCAGCTCATCTGCACTGCCCGATGCACACGCTCGGTGTGCGGCATCAGCACGCTGAAGCGGCCGTCGGGCGTGGTGACCGACGTGATGCCGTTCGGCGACCCGTTCGGATTAAACGGATACTGCTCCGTTGCCTCGCCACGGTGATCGACGTAACGCATCGCCACAGCCACCTTCGACGCATCGCCTTGCTGCGAGAAGTCCGCATAACCTTCGCCGTGCGCAATCGCCACCGGAATGCGCGAGCCTTCCATGCCGGCGAAGAAGATCGACGGCGAAGCCTGCACTTCGACCAGCGAGAAGCGCGCTTCGAATTTCTCCGACTTGTTACGCGTGAACTTCGGCCATGCTTCGGCGCCCGGAATCATCGACGCGAGGCTGCTCATCATCTGGCAGCCGTTGCAGATACCAAGCGCAAACGTATCTTCGCGGCCGAAGAACGCGGCAAACATATCGGCGAGTTGCGAGTTGAAGCGGATCGCCTTCGCCCAGCCTTCGCCGGCACCCAGCGTGTCGCCGTACGAGAAGCCGCCGCACGCCACCGCGCCAGCGAAATCCGCCAGGTTGGCGCGGCCGGCCAGCAGGTCGCTCATGTGCACGTCGTGTGCGTCGAAGCCGGCGCGGTCGAATGCATAGGCGGTTTCGAGGTGCGAGTTTACGCCCTGCTCACGCAGGATCGCGACACGCGGACGTGCGCTTTTGTTGAGGAATGGCGCGGCGACGTCTTCCGAAGGATCGAACGTCAGGACCGGCGAGATGCCCGGATCGGCAGCGTCAGAGAGCGCGTCGAATTCGGCATCGGCACAAGCCGGATTGTCGCGCAAACGCGAAATACGCCAGCTCACTTCGCTCCACGCACGATGCAATTCGGTACGCGGTGCGTCGTAGATTTTCTTCGCGTCGCGATAGATTTCGATCGTGTCGCGTTCGTTGGTCTTGCCGATCACGTGCGAGCACGCCGACAGACCGTGTTCGCGCAATGCGACCAGCACCGCGTCGCGGTCTGCCGCGCGTACCTGAATCACGGCGCCGAGTTCCTCGGTGAAGAGCGCGCGGATCGTGCGGTCTTCGCGACGGCCGCTGGTCTGCTTCGCCCAGTCTTTCGCGTCGCCGTAATCGGATTCGTGGTTCGGATCGAGCACCAGCATGTCGACGTTCAGCGACACGCCGACGTGACCTGCAAACGCCATCTCACACACCGTCGCCCAGAGACCGCCGTCCGAGCGGTCGTGGTACGCGAGCAGCTTGCCGTCACTATTGAGCGCCTGGATCGCCATGAAGAAACGCTTCAGATCTTCCGGATCGTCGACATCCGGCACCGTATCGCCGACCTGCTGCGTGACCTGCGCGAGAATACTGCCGCCCAGACGATGCTTGCCACGGCCGAGGTCGATCGCGATCAGCACGGAGTCGCCCACGTCGCTTGCGCGGCGCAGTTGCGGCGTGAGGTGGCGGCGCACGTCTTCGACCGGCGCGAAAGCCGAAATGATCAGCGAGACTGGCGCGACCACTTCCTTGGCAACGCCGCGGTCTTCCCACTTGGTGCGCATGGACAGTGAATCCTTGCCGACCGGAATGCTGATGCCGAGCGCCGGGCACAGTTCCATGCCGATCGCCTTGACCGTGTCGTACAGCGCGGCGTCTTCGCCTGGTGCGCCACACGCGGCCATCCAGTTTGCCGACAACTTGAGCTTGTCGAGCGACGCGATCGGCGCCGCCGCGATGTTGGTGACCGCCTCGCCGACCGCCATGCGGCCCGACGCCGGCGCGTCGATCACGGCGAGCGGCGTCCGCTCGGCCATGGTCATCGCTTCGCCGCGGAAGCCCGCGTAGTCCATCGTCGTAATCGCGACGTCGGCCACCGGCACTTGCCACGGACCGACCATCTGGTCACGCGCGGTCGTGCCGCCCACCGAGCGGTCGCCGATCGTGATCAGAAACGATTTGCTGGCGACCGTAGGGTGACGCAGCACACTGACTGCGACTTCCGGCAACGTGATGCCGGTGACATCCACCGGCTCAAGTTTGGTCTCGACACGTTTGACTTCGCGATGCATGCGCGGCGCCTTGCCGAGCAGCACTTCCATCGGCATGTCGACCGGCTCATGCGCGGCGCCGTCATTCGATTCCGAATCGATCACCTTCAGCTGACGTTCGGCCGTTGCCGTGCCGACTACCGCGAACGGGCAGCGCTCGCGCTTGCACATCGCCTCGAAGGCCGGCAGGTCGGCCGGCGCGATGGCCAGCACATAACGCTCTTGCGCTTCGTTCGACCAGATTTCGCGCGGCGACAAGCCGCTCTCTTCCAGCTGGATCTTGCGCAGATCGAAAATCGCGCCCTTGCTGGCGCCGTCCACGACTTCCGGGAACGCGTTCGACAGGCCGCCCGCGCCGACGTCGTGAATGCTCAGAATCGGATTCTTCTCGCCGAGCTGCCAGCACGCGTTGATCACTTCCTGCGCACGTCGCTCGATTTCCGGATTGCCGCGCTGGACCGAGTCGAAGTCGAGTTCAGCGGTGTTGGTGCCGGTCGCCATCGAGCTGGCGGCGCCCCCGCCCATGCCGATGCGCATGCCCGGGCCGCCGATCTGGATCAGCAGCGAGCCTTCCGGCAGATCGCGCTTGTGCGTGTGCTGGTCCGAGATATTGCCGATGCCGCCCGCGATCATGATCGGCTTGTGATACCCGCGCACCAGACCCGCGACGTTCTGCTCGTACGCACGGAAATAGCCGCCCAGATTCGGCCGGCCGAATTCGTTATTGAACGCGGCGCCGCCGAGCGGGCCGTCGATCATGATTTGCAGCGGCGATGCGATGCGGTCAGGACGGCCGTACGCTTCGTGCTTGTCTTCCGGATTGCGATGCGCCAGCGGCTGCGCCGCATCGCGGGCGTTTTCCCATGCTTCGACGCCGCCCGGCAATTCCAGATTCGACACCGTGAAGCCCGCCAGCCCTGCCTTCGGGCGCGCGCCGCGACCGGTCGCGCCTTCGTCGCGGATTTCGCCGCCCGAGCCGGTCGAGGCACCGGGGAACGGCGAGATCGCGGTCGGGTGGTTATGTGTTTCCACCTTCATCAAGGTGTGCGTCAATTCGACGTTGCGGCGGTAGTGCTCGGGCAACTCGTTTGCGCCGAGTTCAGCCGGCGTGCGCGGGAACCAGCGTTCGGCGATGCCGCCCGCCATGATCGCCGAGTTGTCCGAATACGCGACGATCGTGCCTTGCGGGTTCAGCTTCTCGGTGTTGCGGATCATGTTGAACAGCGAGATGTCCTGCTTCTCGCCGTCGATCGTCCAATCCGCGTTGAAGATCTTGTGGCGACAGTGTTCGCTGTTGGCCTGCGCGAACATCATCAGTTCCACGTCGGTCGGGTTGCGGCCGAGCTTCGTGAAGGCGTCGACAAGGTAGTCGATTTCGTCGTCGGCGAGCGCGAGGCCCAGTTCCGCGTTCGCCGCTTCCAGTGCACCGCGGCCGTTGGCGAGCACGTCGACGGTTTGCAGCGGCTTGGCCGGCAGTTCGTCGAACAGATGCAGCGCGTGATCGCGCGAGGGCGATACGCTTTCGGTCATGCGGTCGTGCAGCGCCGCAGCGACTGCTGTGCGGGCTTCGTCGGAGAGTGCCTTCTTGCCGCCCAGCAGGCCGCTTTTCAGCGTGATTGCGTACTCGACGCCGCGCTCGATGCGGCGCACCTGGGTGAGGCCGCAGAGGTGAGCGATATCGGTTGCCTTGCTGGCCCACGGCGACACCGTGCCGAAGCGCGGCACCACGAGGAACGTTTCAACCGTGCCGCGCTCCCTGGTTTCCTCGAGCGGATCGCCGTAGTGCATCAGCGCTTCGATCTTTGCGTTGTCTTCCGCGGAAAGCGGCGTCTGGGCGTTGACGAAGTGCAGATACTGTCCGCGCACGCCCGTGATGTTGGAATCGATGCGCGTAAGCGTGTCGAGCAGGCGGGTTTGACGGAAATCGGAAAGGGCCGAAGCGCCGGGGAAACACGAGAAGTGGGCCATGGACTTGACGTTGCGTCGCTAATGATGCCGATGAGTCGCGCGTGAAGGCGACGTGAGGCGGAAAGGAAGTCCGGGATTATACCCCGGGAACGCGCCTCCAGCGGGCTTCGCACCAGGGTTTTGGTGGGGTGCCAGGCGGCTGCGAGGCAGTTTTCAGGCGGATGACTGCCGTCCCTCCGGTGCGCCGCGCCAAGGCGCGCGGCATGGCGCTCGCGTGGCCGCGCCATTCGTTTGACTGCTATCATTCGCCCTTTCATCAGATCGGCGCGAGCGGCCCGAGCAATGCCGGGCGACGCGCCGCATGCCACGCTTAACGGGGACCTCGGCGTTTTCGGCGTCCCGCCGGCAATTCGAATCAGAACATGGATGTCATCGTCATTGGCGGCGGGATTGTGGGCGTCGCCACCGCTTATCAACTGCGCGCGGCCGGCCATCGGGTATGCGTCGTCGAACGCCACGCAACCGTCGCGCAGGGCGCGACCTATGGCCATGGCGGCACCGTGCTGCCCACGCCGCTCGACGTCTGGTTCGGCCCGACCTTCATGGCGAGCCGTCAGGGCGCGAAAAACGGTGTGATCAGCAAGACCGGCTTCAATGGACCGGCGCGCCAGTTCGTCAGGCAACTGGCCGCTTTGCAGGAGCCCGAGGCATTCAGCCGCCAATACGCGCGGCTGCGTCCGCTGATCGACGCATCGCGTGAGGCGATGGCCGACATGGAAGCGCGCTTCGGGCTGGAATTCGAGCAGACGAGCGGCCTGCTTTATCTGGTGCGTGCCGAGCAGGAATGGCAGCAGACGCAAACCGCGCTCGAACTGCTGCGCCAATACGACGTACCGCATCATGTGCTGACGCCCGCCGAATGCGCCACGTTCGAACATTCCGTACGCACCGAGCCGGAATTCGCCGGCGGCGTGCTGTTCGACCAGGAGCGCATGGCCAATTGCCCGCTGTTTGCAAAGCTGATCAAGCAGACCCTCGATACGCAGGGCGGCGTGCAATTCATGCTGGGCAGCGACGTCAAAGCGATTCGCCTCGACGGCCAGCGCGCCGCGGTGGAACTGGCGCCCCGGCCGGGCGCAACGTCCCGTTCCCACGAAGTCGACGTGATCCACGCCGACGCGATCGTGGTGGCCGCGGGTCACGGCAGCCTGCCGCTGCTCGAACGCCTGGGGCTGCGGCTGCCGCTGCACCCGTTACGGCTGCATAACCTGGTGGCGCCGATTGCGCATGAAGAATGCGCACCGCACGTCGCCATCGTGGACGCGGTCAAGCGCATCACGATCAGCCGGATGAATCATCGCCTGCGGATCGCGGGCGGTGCGGTCTTGCAGAGTGCCGGCCAGATCGACAAGCCGCTGGGCGAAGCGCTGACCAAGGAAGCCTTGGCGCTGCTGGGCCAGGCGACCCACGACTGGATCCCGGGCGCCGCCCGGATCTCCGCGGCGTTGCCGTGGGAAGGCGTAAAACTGCTGTCGCCGGACGGTTTGCCGGTGATCGGCAACGCGCTGCATCCCCGCCTGTTCGTGAACGCCGGCCACGGGCCTGCAGGCTGGGGCCTGGCGTGCGGGTCGGGCAGACTGATCGCCGATCTGGTGACGGGCAAGACGCCCGACGTCCCCGCCGACACCTTGGCGGCGCTGCGCGTGGATCGATTCCAGTAAATGGCAGGCCCGCGCTCGAGCGGGCCGAAAGAAGCGCGAGGAAAAGGGAGGCTGCGCCCCGCGCAGCAGCAACGCCGATAAGACCATCACCAATCGAACAAAGACCAGCACCCTCGCACACGGGGCGTATCGGCACTACCATGTGAATTCCCAAGCCTCCTCGCCTCGCAAAAGGTGAACTCCAAGCCTCGCTATGACAGTGCCTGAGACCACGCTCCCGACGCTCATCAGCCCCCACGCCCGGGCGTTGCCGCTGCTCACGCTAGCCGACCTGCGGATTCTGGAAACTCAGGCGGCGGCGGCGCTGCCACCCCACACCCTGATGTCCCGCGCAGGCAAAGCGGCCGCGAGCTTCCTGCAAGAGCAGATTACCCGCGACACATCGATCGAGAAATCGAAACAGAAGGTATGGCTGATAGCCGGGCCGGGTAACAACGGCGGCGACGCATTGGTCCTCGCCACGGAATTGCACAAGGCGGGCATCGCCGTGGATCTCTGCATGCCGATCGAAGTAAAGCCCGACGACGCCCGCTGGGCACTAGACACGGCTCGCGCCGCAGGCGTCGCGATCACCACGACACCGCCCGCCTCGCTGGACAACTACACGTGGTTGGTGGACGGCATGTTCGGCATAGGCCTGACCCGGCCGCTGGAAGGCATCTTCGCGACCGTGGCCCGCCAACTCTCGCAACGAACGAAAGCAAAGCCCCTGAAAGGCGGCGTCCTGGCACTGGATACCCCGAGCGGCCTCGACAGCGACACAGGCACGGTGGTGGGCCCAGGCCCAGGTGAAAACCAAAACGATGGCCCCGCAGTTCACGCCACCCACACGATCACCTTCATCGGCGCCAAACCGGGCCTTTTCACCGCACAAGGCCGCGACCTCGCCGGTTCGGTAACCGTCGCGCCGATCGGCATCGACAGCAGCGCCCGCACGGCCGTACAACTCAACGCGCCTGAGCTGTTCGCCACCTTCCTGCCACCCCGCGATTTCGCCACCAACAAGGGCACCTTCGGCAGCCTGGCCGTGGTCGGCGGCGACACCGGCATGTGCGGCGCGCCAATCCTCGCCTCGCGCGCGGCGCTCTACACCGGCGCGGGCAAGGTGCATGTCGCCCTGCTCGGCGAAGGCGCTCCGCCCTACGACCCACCGCACCCCGAACTGATGTTGCACGCCGTCGACGATCTGCCGCTCGACAAAATGGACGCCCTCGCCGTCGGCTGCGGCATGGGTCATCGCGAACGCGCTACGCGTGTCATGCACGACGTGCTAACGCTCGACGTACCCAAGCTGTTCGATGCCGACGCGCTGAACCTCATTTCGAACGACCCGTCGCTGGCCGCCGACGTCACCGCGCGTGGCGTGCAAGGCGATCCGTGCGTGCTAACGCCGCATCCGCTCGAAGCCGCGCGGTTGCTCGGCACCGACGCGCCTGGCGTGCAACGCGACCGCCTCGCCGCAGCGCGCGCGCTGGCCGCGCGCTTTGCCAGCGTGGTCGTGCTGAAAGGCACCGGCACCGTGATCGCGGCGCCGGACGGCCGCCTCGCGATCAATCCAACCGGCAACGCCGCGCTCGCGACCGGCGGTACGGGCGACGTGCTCGGCGGCATCATCGGCGCCCTGCTTGCACAGCACGTGCCGCGTTACGAAGCAGCGTTGGCAGGCGTGTACCTGCACGGCCTCGCCGCCGACACGCTGAGCGCGCAAGGCCACGGGCCGGCGGGTTTGACGGCGGGCGAACTGGCGCCGATGGTGCGGACCTTGCTGAATCGCCTGTTCTATCCGACTGCGGATTAAGGAAGCCTCCAAACGGGCACGCCAGGCGGGGCGCCCCCTCCCACAGTCTGCATGGGATGCTCAAAGCGCTGCCGCCTGTCATGCAACGCCGTTATACTGATTGACTGCGCCGCGCGTCAGATTCATCGAGGGTTGCGGCGAAACTTCTGCGAGCGGTTTCATCTCGAAGCCGGCTCGCGAAGTTGCACCCAAGGTTTCACCGCAACCCACCACGAACCCGGCCGCGCGGCATCGCTCTAACCGCATCGTTGCATCATCCTCGGCAGCGCTTCACGCGCGCGCCTTTCTTCGTGCCCCTTCGTTAGACGGACGCTATGACGCAGAACTCGCTCCCCTCCTGGTCCTCGCTGCAAACGCATTACGAGAAGATTCGCGATGCGCACATGCGCGACTGGTTCGCCCCCGAGAACGATCCCGCCCCTACCCGTGCTGAGCGCTTTGCGTTCGCGGGCGGCGGTCTCGCGGCCGATTTCTCGAAGAACCGCATCACCGACGAAACCCTGAAACTGCTCGTGCAACTCGCGCACGAAGCCGGCGTCGAGAAGCGTCGCGATGCGATGTTCGCAGGCGACGTCGTCAACCCTACCGAAGGCCGCGCCGCATTGCACACCGCGCTGCGCGCCACCGATCCGAAGGCGCCGTTTTACGCGCAGATCCAGGCGGAGCGCGCGAAGATGGCCGCGTTCGCCGATCAGGTGCGCAGCGGCGCGTGGACCGGCCACACCGGCAAGCGGATCCGCTACGTCGTGAACATCGGCATCGGCGGCTCGGACCTCGGGCCGAAGATGGTCGTGCATGCGCTGCATCATCTGGCCACGCCGGAGATCACCACGCACTTCGTGTCGAACGTCGACGGCGCCGATCTGTATAACGTGATGCAACAGATCGATCCCGAAGAAACGCTCGCGATCATCGTCTCCAAAACCTTCACGACGCTCGAAACGATGACCAATGCGCGCTCGCTGCGCGACTGGTTCGTCGAAAAAGGCTGCCCGGAAAACGCGCTGGCAAAACACTTCGTCGGCGTGTCGGCCAATCCGTCGGAAGTGGTCAAATTCGGCATCGCGAAAGAGAACGTGTTCGAGATGTGGGACTGGGTCGGCGGACGTTATTCGTTGTGGTCGGCGGTCGGTCTGTCGATCATGATCGCGATCGGTCCGCAGCAGTTCGGCGAACTGCTCGCCGGCGCCAACGAGATGGACCAGCATTTCCGCGACGCGCCGCTCGAAAAGAATCTGCCGGTGCTGCTCGGCATGATCGGCATCTGGTATCGCAACTTCTTCGGCTCGCAAAGCTATCTGGTCGCGCCGTATTCGGAAGCGCTGCATTTCCTGCCGTCGTATCTGCAACAGCTGGAGATGGAGAGCAACGGCAAGTCTGCCCGCCTGGATGGCGCGATGGTCGACTATCCGACCGCCGCGGTGACCTGGGGCGAACCGGGCACGAACGGTCAGCATGCATTTTTTCAGATGCTGCACCAGGGTCCGACCATCGTGCCGATCGATTTCATCGCCGTGTTGACGCCGGAGCATCCGCTCGTCAGCCATCATCCGAAGCTGCTGGCGAACTGCTTCGCGCAAAGCGAAGCGTTGATGCTTGGCCGCACCCTGGAAGAAGCGAAGAAGGTCGCAGGCGCGGACAAACCGGAGCTGGCGCCGCATCTGGTGTTCCCGGGCAACCGACCGACCAGCACACTGCTCGTCGACGCGCTCACCGCGCGTTCGCTCGGCGCATTGATCGCACTATACGAGCACAAGGTGCTGGTGCAGGCATCGGTATGGAACATCAATCCGTTCGATCAATGGGGCGTCGAGTTGGGCAAGATCCTCGGCAAGGTGGTCGAGGCGGATCTGACGTCGGCAAGCGTCGATGAAAAGAAGCATGACTCGTCGACGTCGGCGTTGATCGCGCGGGCGCGTGCAGCGTTAAAGCGTTAAAACAAGCGGCGCTGGAAAGCAAAGCGGGCCTTCGCGGCCCGCTTTGCTTTTGTATCGACGGCTATAAGGGGCACGCCCTGCGTTATCCCTCAGGCCAGCCGTCCCGCTTCGATCGTCACCGTCGTATCGCAGCGGCGCGCCAGTTCGATGTCATGCGTGACGAGAATCAACGTCGCGCCGTTCGTGCGGTTCATCTCGAACATCAGATCGATCACTGCGTGACCGGTGGCTGCGTCGAGACTGCCGGTCGGCTCATCGGCGAACAGAATCGCCGGATGTGTGACAAACGCACGCGCCAAGGCAACCCGTTGCTGTTCGCCGCCCGACAGCAGCTTCGGATAGTGCCCGGTGCGCTGCCCGAGACCCACCTGTTCCAGCAAACCGCGCGCACGCACCCCGGCCTCACGCGTGCCGATGCCGCCTTGCAGTTCGAGCGGCAAGGTGACGTTTTCGAGCGCGGTCAAATGCGGCATCAGTTGAAACGACTGGAACACGAAACCGACCGAGCCGCTGCGCAACGCGGCGCGCTCGTCTTCGTTCAGTTCGGTAAGTTCGCGGCCGAGCAGTCGAACCGAGCCCGAGCTCGCACTGTCCAATCCTGCGAGCAAGCCGAGCAGCGTAGACTTGCCCGACCCGGATGCACCGACGATCGCCACACTGCTGCCGGCATCGATGGCAAGATCGATATCGTCGAGAATCGTCAGTTCGCCCGTTGCATCCTTAACCTTCTTGCACAAACCCCGCACTTCAATGACTGGATCAGTTTTGTTTAGCATGGTGAAGCGTAGGTTGAAAGTGCGCGCCATCGCGCCTCGCGCCGCGGCGCTGGGTACGGTATTCGGCTCGGCCATCGTGGCCGCAACCCTGTTTTCCCTGCCCTTCCCGGCCCATGCAGCCAACACGCCGGGGCAGTCCAGGCCGGTGATCGTTGTGCTCGGCGACAGCATCTCGGCCGAGTACGGTTTGCCCCGCGACACGGGCTGGGTTGCCTTGATGCGCCGGCGCCTCACCGACGAGCGAATTGATTATAGCGTCGCCAATGCGAGCATCAGCGGCGACACCACGAGCGGCGGACGGGCCCGCCTGCCGGCGCTCATGGAACGCCTCAAGCCGAGCATCGTAATCGTCGAACTGGGCGCCAACGATGCATTGCGCGGCGTGCCCCTCTCCACGACTGAAGACAACCTGCGTACGATCATCGAGCAGGCTCAACAGGGCCACGCGAAAGTCGTACTGGTCGGCATGTATGTGCCACCCAATTACGGCCCCGACTATACGCAGAAGTTCCACGGCTTGTACGGCGAACTGTCGAAGCAGCTGAAGGTGCCGTTGGTGCCCTTCCTGCTGGCCGGCATCGCCGACAAACCGGACATGTTTCAGGCAGATCAGATCCACCCCACGCAGCAGGCACAACCGGTGCTACTCAACAACGTGTGGCCGGCTGTCAAGCCACTCCTTCGAACAAGTTCGCCACGCTGAAAAGCGCGCTAACAACTTGTTTCCGGTAATTGGGGAACACGGATCGGCAAGGTCGCTCTGACACGTTCGTAATCCCGTGTAACCCGGCTCGATTTTGAGCGACTTCTGAGGAGATAACGTGAAATATTTACCGTTAATCGCTTTGACCGTGGCAATTTCTGCATGCGCCGCTCAACCGCCCGCTGGCGTTCAATCCGTGGGTCAAAGCCAGCAACCGCCGAAGGCCGTCGCTGCGTGCATCGCGCAAAAGTGGGCCGATAGCTCGCAGCAGCAAGTCGTGTCTCAAGACACAATGGCTAACGACCAGGCGATGGATGTCTACGTTCCGGGTCAGCAGCCGCCTAACGGCGCCGCCGCCGTGGTACGCCCGTCCTACAAAGGCCCGGGTTCGTGGGTCGGTTTCCGCGCGAATGGCGCTGCGGGTAGCGACGCCACCAGCTCGATCAGCGCTTGCCTCTAAGTGACTGACGATATAAGGAGCCGCGCTCCCGGGCAAATCGTTTGACGAAAGTGCACTCGTCCAACGAAAAAGCCCCGCAAATTTGCGGGGCTTTTTTGTGCTTGCGCGTTTTACTTGCTTACGCGCTGGAGCCGAAGCTTATTGGTCGCTCGCCTGTGCATTGCTGCTGTCGAGCGAGCCGTAGAACTTCACCTTCGCACGGGCACGCAGCGCTTCAACATAAGCCTCCGCTTCCGACTGAGCATCGACTTGTCCGATCTGTTGCTGTGCGGCAGCCAACCGCTGAGGATCGATCGGTGCGCCTGCAACAACAGCGTTCACACGATAGATCGCATAACCGTCGTCGCCCAGATCGACACCGACGTAGGCCGGCAATTTCTGCGGATCCGCTTTGTAGATTGCACTCAATGCGACCGGCGGCATGCCTTGCGCGTCGTTGCGCGAAACCTTCAGCGGCGACGAAAAGCCCGTCGTGGCCTTCGATTTTTCGAACTCAGCCAGCTTCGCGATGCCGTCCTTATGTGCCGCTTCGTTCGATTGAACCGCGATCACCTTCTGACGCACTGCGTCCTTGACGGCGTCCAGCGCTGGCACGTTAGCGGCCTTGTAATCGGTCACGTGCGCCGCGATCAGCGTGTTACTGCCGAGCTCGATCGCTTGCGTGTTATTGCGCGCGGTGACCGCATCGCTTGCGAACACGGCAGCAAGGAACTTCGCATTGTTCAGCGGGCTGTCAGGCGGCAGCTTCGGGTCCGGCTTCGGCGTCACCGTGGCCGTTTGAAGTTGCAGCTTGTATTTGTCGGCGGCCGGCTGCAGGCTCTTCGCCTTTTCGTAGACGATCGACGTGAAGCCTTCCGAGTCGTCGGTGAATGCCTTGCTCGCCAGCTGCGTCTTCAAATCTTTCGTGATCTGATCCTTCACTTCGTCGAACGGCTTCGTGACTGCCGGCTTCACGTCCGTAACCTTGACGATGTGATAGCCGAAGTCGGTCTGCACAATGCCGCTGATTTCGTCTTTCTTGAGACCGAACACCGCGTCGTCGAATGCCTGGCCGCCTGCGATCATGCCGCGACCGAAGTAACCCAGGTCGCCCCCCTTCGACGCCGAGCCCGGATCCTGCGAATTCTGCTGGGCGATCTGCGCGAACTGATCCGGGTGCGCCTTGACCTGTGCGAGCAGCGCTTCGGCCTTCTGCTTCGCCTTGGCCTTGTCAGCCGCGCTCGCATCCTTCGGCGCGGCGATCAGGATGTGACTCGCGCGCACCTGGCCGTCCGTGCGGTAGTGCGCGATGTTGTCGTCGTAATACTTTTTCAGGTCGGCGTCGCCCGGCTGCAAGGCAGCACCCAACGTGGCCGGCGACATCACCAGGTACTGGATCGTTGCCGTGGCCGGCGTGGCGAAGTCGTTGCGATGCGCGTCGTAATACGCCTGCAGTTGCGCGTCGGCAGGCTGCACCTTCGCTGCGTAGTCACGCGGATGGAACGCGATACCCTGCACTTCGCGCTGCTGTTCGGCGAGCTCGGTCAGATGCTGCGCGAGGGTCTTGGACGTGAAGGCGCTGCCTTGAATGCTGGCAGGCAACTGCTGTGTGGCGATGCTGTAGCGCACGCGCTCGTCGTATTGGTCGGGCGTCATACCCTGCATCGCGAGCAACTGCTTGTAACGATCGACGTCGATCGAGCCGTCAGGATTCTTCAGCGACGAGATCACCGGATCGTTCAGCAGCACACGGCGCACGGCGTCATCCGATGCGGTCAGGTGCAGGCGCTGCGTCTCATCGGCCAGCACGCGCTGTTCGATCAGACCGTCGAGCATTTCGCGACGACGCTCAGGTGTATCGAACGACTTCATGTCGAACTGCGCGCCGAGCATCTGACGCGCGCGGTCGAGTTGCTGACGCATCGCGTTGTCGTACTCGGCGCGAGTGATCTTGTGGCCGTTGACGCTGGCGACATTCGCACTTTCGTCAAAGAAGCCGCGGAAGCCTTGAATACCCACAAAACCCAACCCCGGCACAATGACGAGGATGAGCATGAACATCATCAGGCGTTTGTGATTGCGGAAAAAATCGAGCATGCGTGAGGAGTGCCAAAAACAGAACGCCCGATCTTACAACAGCGGGCAATAAAAAAGGCGAACCGTAGTTCGCCTTTCGAGGATACTGGCGGAGTGGACGGGACTCGAACCCGCGACCCCCGGCGTGACAGGCCGGTATTCTAACCGACTGAACTACCACTCCATATACTGCGCTTTCCTACTGCCGAATCTGAAACTGGTGGGTGCTGAGAGGCTCGAACTCCCGACCTACGCCTTGTAAGGGCGCCGCTCTACCAACTGAGCTAAGCACCCGTTTCGATTCAGCGTGCTTCTGCTTTTTTGCTGCCTGAGATGAATACCTGATGCGACATCAAGCCACACAGATTCGCCGCACATCCTTCCAACGAATCTGCAAATCATCAAGCAGCAAGCCCATTAGTTTAGCGCATCCTTCAGAGCTTTGCCAGGCCTAAATTTCGGAACCTTCGCAGCCTTGATTTTGATGGCAGCGCCGGTACGCGGATTGCGGCCCGTGCGTGCCGTACGCTTGCCGACCGCAAACGTACCGAAGCCAACCAAAGTCACCGACCCGCCCTTCTTCAACGCACCTTTGACGCCACCGATCACTGCATCCAGTGCGCGGCCTGCGGCGGCCTTCGAAATATCGGCTTGCTGTGCAATATGATCGATCAATTCCGTTTTATTCACTCCAACCCCCGAGAATGTTTATGGCAATCGTGACGGCGCTCTGCAGCGCCTGGCATCACGCGGCTGGCGGACAATGCCGAGCCGACTCATTAGAATTGGCCGAAACCCTTGTGTCAAGCGGGGTTGAGCCTGATTTGAGCGGTCCGCCGCTGATCAGATCCTGTCGCCGATCGATGTGCCCACAACCAATCGGGCGACCCCGCGGTTCTTTTCTCAAAAGGTGGGATGTCGTGCTTTCCACGCGCGCTATTCATGCATACTGCACGCAATAAAAAACCCGCGGCCGAGACCGCGGGTTTTTGTACAGCGGACAACCTTCGCCGCTGGCTACCTTAGTGCTTCACGACATCCGTCGCGCCAGCATCCTTGCCTGGCTCAGTCGCGGCGACAGGCGCAGCCGGCTTCGGCTCTTCTTCCGGCAACGCTTGGGGCACACGCTCGAGCGCCAACTCGAGAACCTTGTCGACCCATCGGACCGGCACGATCTCGATCGCGTTCTTCACGTTGTCCGGAATCTCCGTCAAGTCCTTGACGTTTTCTTCCGGAATCAGCACCAGCTTGATACCGCCACGATGCGCCGCCAGCAGTTTTTCCTTCAGGCCGCCGATCGGCAGGACTTCACCACGCAACGTGATTTCGCCCGTCATCGCGACATTGGCGCGTACCGGAATACCGGTCAATACCGACACCAGCGCAGTCGTCATCGCGACACCTGCTGAAGGACCGTCCTTCGGCGTCGCGCCTTCCGGCACGTGAATGTGGATGTCCTGCTTCTCGAACGCTTCGTCCTTGATACCAAGACGGCGCGAACGCGAGCGGACTACGGAACGCGCAGCCTCGACGGATTCCTTCATCACGTCGCCGAGCGAGCCCGTGCGGATCACATTGCCCTTACCCGGCATCACCGCGGCTTCAATCGTCAGCAGATCGCCGCCAACTTCCGTCCACGCAAGACCCGTGACCTGGCCAACCTGATTTTCCTTCGCGGCCAGACCGAAGTCGTACTTGCGCACGCCGAGGAAGGTGTCGATATTGCTGCCGTCGACCTTCACCGCGCCTTCCGCCTTTTTCAGCAGAAGCATCTTCACGACCTTGCGGCAGATCTTCGAGATCTCGCGTTCGAGCGAACGAACGCCCGACTCGCGCGAGTAGTAACGAATGATGTCGCGGATCGCGGATTCCGTCACATCGACCTCGCCTTCCTTGAGACCGTTGTTCTTCTTCTGCTTGGGCAAAAGATAACGTTGCGCGATGCTGACCTTCTCATCTTCCGTGTAACCCGACAGACGAATCACTTCCATCCGGTCGAGCAATGGCGGCGGAATATTCAGCGAGTTCGACGTCGCCACGAACATCACATCCGACAGATCGAAGTCGACTTCGACATAGTGATCGGCGAATGTGTGGTTCTGTTCCGGATCAAGCACTTCAAGCAGAGCCGACGACGGATCGCCGCGGAAATCCTGACCCATCTTGTCGACTTCGTCGAGCAGGAAGAGCGGATTGCGCACGCCAACCTTCGCGAGGCTTTGCAGAATCTTGCCGGGCATCGAACCGATGTACGTACGACGGTGACCGCGAATTTCGGCTTCGTCGCGCACGCCGCCGAGCGCCATACGCACGAACTTACGGTTCGTCGCGCGGGCGATCGACTGACCCAGCGACGTCTTACCGACACCCGGAGGCCCAACGAGGCACAGAATCGGCGCTTTGACCTTATCGACACGTTGCTGAACCGCGAGATACTCGAGAATGCGTTCCTTCACTTTCTCGAGACCGAAGTGGTCTTCGTCGAGCACGCGTTCCGCATTCGAGAGGTCATTGTTGACCTTGCTCTTCTTGCGCCACGGCAAGCCGATCAGCGTATCGATATAGTTGCGCACGACCGTTGCTTCAGCCGACATCGGCGACATCAGCTTGAGCTTCTTCAGTTCGGCGTCGGCCTTTTTCTTCGCTTCCTTCGGCATGCGGGCAGCCGTGATGCGCTTCTCGAGTTCCTCAAGATCCGCACCTTCTTCACCTTCGCCGAGTTCCTTCTGGATCGCCTTGACCTGTTCGTTCAGGTAGTACTCACGCTGGCTCTTCTCCATCTGGCGCTTCACACGCCCACGGATGCGCTTTTCGACCTGCAGGATGTCGATCTCGGCTTCGAGTTGCGCGAGCAGATGCTCAAGGCGCTCGATGACCGGGAACATTTCGAGGATGTGCTGCTTCTGGTCGAGCTTGAGCGGCAGATGCGCCGCGATCGTGTCGGCCAGTCGGCCAGCCTCGTCGATACCCGACAGCGACGTCAGGATCTCCGGCGGAATCTTCTTGTTCAGCTTCACATACTGGTCGAACTGCGACACGATCGCGCGGCGCAGCGCTTCAGTTTCAGCGCTGTCGGCGTGGTCGGGTTCGAGCGGCATGACTTCGCACGAGAACTGTGTTTCCTGTTCTTCGATGGAAAGCGTTTTTGCGCGCTGCAAGCCTTCGACGAGCACCTTAACGGTGCCATCGGGCAACTTCAGCATTTGCAGGATGTTGGCGATACATCCTACTTCGTACATGTCCTTTTCGGTCGGCTCATCTTTCGCAGCGGTTTTCTGGGCGACGAGCATGATGTGCTTGCCGCCTTCCATCGCTGCTTCGAGAGCCTTGATCGACTTCGGGCGGCCTACGAAGAGCGGAATCACCATGTGCGGGAAGACGACTACGTCACGCAGCGGGAGCAGCGGGAGCGTAATGCGTTCCGGCGGAAGGAGTTGGGTTCCTGACATTTCATTTCCCCATGAGTGGAATCAGTTCGTTCGATAGGTGAGGCCAGCAGAAAAGATTGCAAGCCTCCGCGTGTGGGAAAAAGTTCAGTGACTCCGAAAGTTCAGTGACTCCATAGTGAAAACAACCATCCTGACCACACGATAAACGAAAAAAACCGTTCACGTTGCCATGAACGGCTTTTTTTGCAGAACCCGAAAGCCGATCAGTTCGAACCCGCGACTTTGGGCGCGTCTTCGTAGATCAGCAGCGGTTTGCCATCGCCTTCAATAACGTTGTCGTCGATGATGACCTTGCTAACGCCTTTCATCTGCGGCAGGTCGTACATCACATCTAGCAACGCCTGTTCCAGGATGGAGCGCAGACCCCGCGCGCCTGTCTTGCGACGGATCGCCTTGCGTGCCACTGCCTGAAGCGCAGCCGGACGAATCTCCAGCTCGACGCGTTCCATGTTGAACAGCTTGTGGTATTGCTTCACCAGCGCGTTCTTCGGTTCGACGAGGATCTTCATCAACGCCGTTTCGTCGAGCTTGCCGAGCGTAGCCACCACCGGCAGACGGCCGATCAGTTCAGGAATCAGGCCGAACTTGATCAGATCTTCCGGTTCCACTTCGCGCAGCACTTCGCCGGCGTCGCGGTCCTGCTTGCTTTTCACGCTTGCGCCAAAGCCGATACCCGTCTTCTCGGTACGGTCGACGATGACCTTCTCCAGACCGTCGAATGCGCCGCCGCAAATGAACAGAATGTTAGTGGTGTCGACCTGAATGAAGTCCTGATTCGGATGCTTGCGACCACCCTGCGGGGGCACCGACGCCATCGTGCCTTCGACCAGCTTCAGCAAGGCCTGCTGCACGCCTTCGCCCGACACATCGCGGGTGATTGACGGGTTGTCGGACTTGCGGCTGATCTTGTCGATTTCGTCGATATAGACAATGCCGCGCTGAGCCTTGTCGACTTCGTAATTACAATTCTGCAGGAGCTTCTGGATGATGTTCTCGACGTCTTCACCGACGTAGCCGGCTTCCGTCAGTGTCGTTGCATCGGCAATGACGAACGGGACGTTCAGAAGGCGCGCAAGCGTTTGCGCAAGCAACGTCTTGCCGGAACCGGTCGGGCCGATCAGCAGGATATTGCTCTTGGACAGCTCGATCTCGTCCTTCTTGTCGAGGTGCTTGAGGCGTTTGTAGTGGTTGTACACCGCGACCGCGAGAATCTTCTTCGCGCGTTCCTGACCAATCACATACTGGTCGAGAATTTCACGGATTTCCTGCGGACTCGGCAGATCGGACTTGGACAAGCCCGCCTCAATGCCCGCACCTGCAGCCTCATCGCGGATGATTTCGTTGCACAGGTCGATACATTCATCGCAGATGAACACCGACGGGCCGGCAATCAGTTTTTTGACTTCATGCTGACTCTTGCCGCAGAACGAGCAATACAACAGCTTTTCGCTGTTAGAACCTTTCTTGTCCGCCATAGATGTGTGAGCCTCCGGACACTTAATTACATGATACGCCGTTTGCCCCAGCCTCGCAGTTTGGGCGCGGCTGGGTTGTGAGCAATGTGACGGCGTTTGCCGCAGGCGCTCGGACGAGTCTTGATTATTTCACAATTGATCCGATGACAGCCTTGCCCCGCTTTGGGGCAAGGCTGCACCGATTCAAGGACGCTTGTGCGCCACCTGGTCGACCAGCCCGTAAGCTTGCGCGTCATCGCCGGACATGAAATTGTCGCGGTCGGTGTCGCGCGCGATGCGCTCGACCGGCTGGCCGGTGTGGTGCGCGAGCAGATGATTCAGCCGTTCCTTCAAGTACAGGATTTCGCGCGCCTGGATTTCGATGTCCGACGCCTGGCCTCGCGCGCCGCCCAGCGGCTGATGAATCATTACACGCGAATTCGGCAGCGCGAAGCGTTTGCCCTTCGCGCCGGCCGCCAGCAGGAACGCGCCCATGCTGGCCGCCAGACCCATGCACAACGTCGACACGTCCGGCTTGATGAACTGCATCGTATCGTAGATCGCCATCCCGGCCGAAACCGAACCGCCCGGGCTGTTGATGTAAAAGCTGATGTCCTTGTCCGGATTCTCGCTTTCCAGGAACAACATCTGCGCGACCACGAGATTGGCCGTCTGGTCGTTCACTTCGCCGACCAGGAAAACAATGCGTTCCTTCAGCAGACGCGAGTAGATGTCATACGAGCGCTCGCCCCGGCCGCTCGTTTCCACGACGATCGGCACCAGTCCGAGCGCCTGCGCTTCGAGATCCCGCGACGACTGGGAGGTCAACGTGTCCAGCATTTGGGCGCGAAAGGTCATGCAATGGATCCTTGTCTGGAAATATTCTAAATATTGGATGCTGGACAGGTGTGATCGACGAGCTCGTATTCAAGTACGCGATCATTGGGCGAGCGCTGTGCAACACCAGGCAGAACGCAACGCACATACACAGCACAAAAAAAACGGCGTGCGGGCCGTCGCTCCGACAGCCGGCACGCCATTGCAGCGACGCTTACGCTTGCGCCGTTGCGCTTGCCAGTTCTTCGAAGCTTACTTCCTTGTCCGACACCTTGGCCTTGCTGAGAACGAAATCGACGACGTTGGCTTCAACGACATACGCTTCCATTTCGGCAAGACGCTGCTGATTGGAATAATACCAGCGGACGACTTCCTTCGGGTCTTCGTAGCTTTTCGCGAATTCGTCGACTTCGGCACGAATCTGCTCCGGCTTGGCTTGCAGTTCGTTGGCCTTGACCAACTCGGCCAGCACGAGGCCCAGCTTGACGCGGCGCTCAGCCTGTTCCTTGAACATTTCAGCCGGGATCGGTGCGTCGGCAGCGTTCGGCACGCCACGTTGCTCGAGGTCCTGACGAGCCATGCCGACCAGGCGTTCCTGATCTTGTTCGATCAGCGCGTTCGGCACGTCGAGTTCCGAAATTTTCAGCAGCGCGTCCATCACCTGGTTCTTGACGATAGCTTGCGTGCGGCGCTTCGCCTCACGTTCCAGATTGTCTTTGATCTCGGCGCGCATCTTGGTCAGATCACCGTCTTCAATGCCGAGCGACTTCGCAAATTCGCCGTCGATTTCCGGCAGATGCGGCCACTCGATCTTCTTCATCGTGATCGTGAATTGCGCGGTTTTGCCTGCCACTTCCTTGCCGTGGTAGTCCGCCGGGAACGCCAGATCGAATTCCTTCGACGCGCCGACCACGAGGCCCAACGCTGCCTTTTCAAATTCCGGCAGCATGCGGCCTTCGCCCAGCACGAAGGCGAAGTCTTCAGCGCTGCCGCCCTGGAACACTTCACCGTCGATCTTGCCGACGAAGTCGACCGTCACGCGGTCGCCGTCTTTAGCTGCCGTGTCCGCGCCGCCGTCACCATGTTCGCCGGCTTCGCCGCGAGCGTGGAAGTGCACGCGCTGTTTGCGCAGGATGTCCAGCGTGCGGTCGATTTCCGCTTCGCTGATGGTGGTGGTGGTGCGTTCGATTTCAGCCGCGGCGACATCGCCCAGCTTCACTTCCGGATAAACTTCGAAGGTTGCGTCGAACGCGTAGTCGCCTTCAGCAGCGTCGGCCTTCGGCGCGAAGCTCGGCTGGCCGGCAACGCGCAGGTTTTCGGCGCGGCTGATGTCGAAAAATTCCTTGCCGACCTTGTCGCTCAGCACTTCGGCTTCCACCTGGCCCGAATACTGTTGCGTCACCATCTTGAGCGGCACCTTGCCCGGGCGGAAACCCGGCATGCGCACGTTCTTCGCGAGTTGACGGATGCGCGAGTCCACTTCCTTCTGCACGGCGTCCTTCGGCAGGGAAATCGTTACGCGGCGTTCGAGCTTGCCGAGGTTTTCAACAACGTTAGCCATGGCTTCAATCGTCCTAAAATTATTCGAGCGAATCAGTTATCTTCTCCGTGCCGCTTTTTTCGATGTCGCGTTTGCGTCGGTTAGCGCCGCTTAGCATCGATTGCGCGCCTGCGCCGCGGGCTTGCAGGCCGCCGGCAGCACGGTTGGGTCCAAAGAGCCGAATATTTTAGCAAACTATTGGCGCGCCTAGCCGGGATTCGATGATTGCGTGCGTTTTTATCGGTGTTCGGGCCGCTTTCCACGCTCTTTCAGTCGTGTTTCTCACCTGTTTCCCGGCAAGTTACGCCGGCTTCGCGCCCGCGCTTCAGAGCCGGCTGGCGCAATGCGCGGCGCGTGCCGCTTCCTACCGTCGCGCCTTCTTCTGCCGCTCCGTCCCCGCTCTTCCTCGCTGACGATTCCGGCTATGCCATTCGACATATTCAGTCCGCGCGCCCATGCTGATAAGCTAGCGGACGCGCTCGGGGCTGCGCCTGCATTTGTTCATATCACCCGCCCTCGCAACGATTTCAACCATTCAGAGACATCATGCCGAATCTGCCGTCCTCGCCTGTCGTCGTCATTGCTCCCGATTCCTTCAAAGGCTCGCTTAGCGCGGAACAGGTCGCGCAGGCGATTGCGGCCGGCATCCAGCGCGCCCGGCCCGACGCCAGCGTGCGCATCTGTCCGATGGCCGACGGCGGCGAAGGCACGCTCGACGCCATGCTCACCAGCGGTGGCGAACGCCGCACGCTGAGCGTGCGCGGCGCGGCCGGCCCGGTGCGCGAAGCACTCACCGGCCTGCTCGCGGATGGCAGCGCGATCATCGAAACGGCTGAAATTGTCGGCATTACCGATCCGGTCGGCATGGGCGTACCGGTCGAGGCGCGCAGCACACGCGGCATGGGAGAAGCGATTCAAGCACTGCTCGACGCGGGCGTGCGGCGTTTTTTTGTCGCGCTCGGCGGCAGCAGCACGAACGACGGAGGCGCCGGCTTGCTGGTCGGTCTCGGCCTGAAACTTTTCGACGCGCAGGACAAGGAACTCGATGCGACGCCTGAGCAACTCGCCCGCGTGGCGCGCCTCGACGTGTCGCAGCTCGACGCCCGTCTGGCGGACACTCAATTCATCGGCATGTCGGACGTGGACAACCCGCTTACCGGCGATCATGGCGCGACCGCCGTGTTCGGCCCGCAAAAAGGCGTGAAACCGGAACAGATCGCCCCGATCGACGCCGCCCTCGCTCACTTTGCCGACCTGCTCGAGGCGACGCTCGGCCGCACGGCGCGCGACCAACCCGGCGCGGGTGCGGCCGGTGGTCTCGGCTTCGCGCTGCATATGCTGGGCGCGCAGTTCGAGCCGGGCGCAGAAACTGTCGCGCGGCAAATCGGTTTGGACGCGGCGCTCGAAGGCGCGAATTGGCTGATCACCGGCGAGGGGCGTTCGGACGTGCAAACGCTGCACGGCAAAGCGCCGTTTATCGCCTGCCGTCATGCGCGGGCAGCGGGCGTGCCGGCCACGCTGCTCTCCGGCGCGGTGGACTCCGCCGCCCTGCCGCGCCTCGCCGAATACTTCAGCGGCTGCTTCTCGCCGGCCCCCGGGCCGATCACCCTCGAGGTCGCGATTCGTGACGCGGCACGTTTGCTCGCCGACGAGGCGGAACAGTTGACACGCCTGAAATACGGCGCGCGTTGACCGGCGGGACCGTTGCGGCAACAATCACAGCGCCACGACCGCTCCACTCATCACGGGAAGACCATGAAGGCCTCCGCCAAAGCCGGACTCGAACAGTTCCTCACGTACCGTCTTCACGTCCTGAACAAGTTCGCCGAGCGCGGCATCGGCGAACGCTATCAGGACAAGCTCGGCGTAACGTTGCCTGAGGCGCGGGTGATTGCGGCGGTGGGCTCGTTCGGACCGTTCTCGATCATGGAACTGGCCCGGCACGCCAACCTCGACAAGAGTCAGGCGAGCCGCGCGGCCGAGGCGTTGATCAAGCAGGGGCTCGTGAAGCGGGAGCCGAGCGCTGAAGACGGCCGCGTCGTGCTGGTGTCGCTGACTCCAGAGGGCCGAGCGCTCTATCGGAAGGTGATGCCGATCGCGCGTAAGTGGAACGGCGATATGTTCGACTGCCTCGACGAACAGGAGAAGCTCGCATTCGGTCACGCGCTGGACAAGATCATCAACACGATGACGGCGCGCGAGAAGTAAGCAACGGCGCGCGTGGGTGAGTCGCACGTGCTATGCGATCGCTCGGGGCTGGGTGATCCTTGATGCCCGTGCGATCACTGATGCCTATGCGATCCCTCACGCAGCGCGACCCGTCACGCTGCGTGATCCCCGCAATTGTACCTCCCCCTCTGAACGCGCTCAGGCGCAGCTAACGTACGCCGAGCCAAGTGATCGCGGCGCCTTCGATTGACCGGATCGCCATCAAGCACTCCGAGCGCATCGGGCCCGCCCAAGCGGCCGCGTTCGCTGCAACCCGCCAACCATGTCAAAATTCGGGATCGGCCACCGAGCCTTCAATCTCCCACATTCATCCAAGGAAGTTT
This sequence comes from Paraburkholderia sp. IW21, assembly GCF_041321145.1. NCBI lineage: Bacteria > Pseudomonadati > Pseudomonadota > Betaproteobacteria > Burkholderiales > Burkholderiaceae > Paraburkholderia > Paraburkholderia sp. IW21. The sequence continues at coordinate 152,045 of NZ_JBGGWA010000008.1, forward strand.
CAGTGGACATCAACAAACAGGTAGCAGCCCTCACGGCCTCAGAACTTCAAACCGCCGGCGCGAGCCAGGCGACGGCGATTGCCGTCAGCGTGCTGCTGCGTCATCTGCGTTCGCCTGAACTGGCAAAGCTGTTGTCGTCGGCATTCGAAAACCACCAGGCGGTCATGCTGCAAACACCGTGGCCCGACCCGATGCTGCAGGCGTTCGAATCGACCCGCCGCTTTCTTGAAGGCGCCACGCAAGCCGAGTTGCCCGGCACACAAGCGGAACAGCAATCGCAGGCGCCGGGTGCCTGAACGCTGCGGGCCAAGCGAGGCCCGAAACAAGTCGCACCGACAACAAAAAACCCCGTCAGTCCGAAGACTTAACGGGGTTTTCTGCTACACATAATTGGTGCGAGGAAGGGGACTCGAACCCCTACACCCTTGCGGGCGTCAGGACCTAAACCTGGTGCGTCTACCAATTTCGCCACCCTCGCAGCCGGGCAAGCCGCTATGCGCCCCGCCCGATGTCCTGCATGCTCACGACCGCACAAAAATACACGCGCCCGAAAGCGTAAGCGCGAGATTCTAACCGATTGGTTCGCGCTTGTCTGCATTTGCCCCGCATCTGTTCGAGAAGCGTCGATGCTACAATTTTTGGCTAAACACACGCACGCCGTGCCCCTCTTCGCCCGCCCTTCCCCACACTCCAATCCCGTGAATTTCGACGAATATTGCCAGCAGAAAGCGGCGCCGCCCGGATCGAGCACTTACTACGCGCTTCGGCAGGCGCCCGCAGCAAGCCAACCACTCCTGACCGCGCTGTTCGCGCTGCGCCGCGAGTTCGAGGAAACCGTTCAGGAGACTAGCGATCCGGCCATCGGCCGCACCAAACTCGCGTGGTGGCAAAACGAGCTCGCAGCGCTGGCTTCAGGTTCGCCGTCGCATCCGGTTTCAAAGGCGCTAGCAGCTTATCTGCCCGACGTGAAGGCCGAATATCCGGCGTTGCAGACATTGCTTGCCGGTTTCGAAATGGACCTCGACCAGGCGCGTTACCTCGACTACCCGAATCTGCGTCGCTATGTGCAAGGCGTCGGGGGCACCTTCGCTTCGCTGGTCGCGCGGGTCACGGCGAAAAACAGCACACAGGCGTCGCGTTGGTCCGCACCGCTCGGCGAAGCGCTGCTGCTTGCGCAGTTCGTCGTCGAAACCGGTCATGATGCGCGTCACGGCCGCATCTATGTTCCGATCGACGAAATGCAGCGCTTTAAGGTCACCGCAGCGGATCTGATCAATCGAAAATATACCGACGCGTTTGCCGAACTCATGCGCTTCGAGACGAAGCGCGCCCGCGATGCGTTGCAAGCGGCGCTCGCCGCCGTGCCCGCGAATGAGCGCCGCTCTCAGCGCACCCTGGTGGCGCAGGCGGCACTCGCGTTCGCGCTGCTGGATGAAATCGAACGCGACGGCTATCACGTGCTGCATCAGCGCATCGCATTGACGCCGATCCGCAAGCTGTGGATCGCATGGCGCGCCAGATAGGCGAGCGACGCAACAGCAGCCACACGCCCCAACCAGGCCCAAGCCATCGTCAGACGCGTAGCAACGGCAGTGGCTCGAACCGCTGTTGCAGGATCGCGGACGCGTCGAGTCCCCACCACGGCCCAAGCACGGTGGCGTAGAGTTGCTGGAACTCGACGCCGACCGGCAAGTTGCCATTGCCGTCGAGCCGCGCAAGCACCGGCGGCACACCATAAAGCCCACCGCGCACGCGCCCGCCCATCACGAAATGCGGCGCAACGGTGCCATGGTCGGTGCCGTTGCTCTGATTCTCGCGCGGACGACGCCCGAACTCGGCATAGGTCATCACCAGCGTTTCGTTCCAGCGTCCGAGTTCGACGAGCGCCGACTTCATTGACGCGAACCCTTCGGCCAATTGCATGAGCAGCGTGGCCTGCTGACCGGGCTGGTTCTGATGCGTATCGAAACCGTTCAGCGTCAAACGGATCACCGCCACGCCCTGCCCGCTGCGAGGCTGTCCTGGTGGCGTGCCCCCAAAGGGGACTTCCTTCGGGGCGTCGCCGGCGGCAAGTACCTGCATCGCAGTCTTGATCGAACTGCCGAACGCACCGCCTGGAAACACCGTCCTCAACTGCGCCTGACCTTGTGCGGGACGCAGACGGTCGGCAGCTTTCACAACGTCGTTCTCGACGTCAAGAATGTGCGCCAACTCCGGATTGCGCTCGTGCAGCGATACAGGCGTGGCGAGGTGCGAAGCTTTGACGAATTGTGCGGAATTGACAAGCGCGATCGCGCGGGCGCCGTTTGCGAGGGGTCCCATCTCGGCGCTGCCGATCACCACGCCGTCGGCGGCAAAATCGGGGGGCACCGGCGCCTGCGCGAACGCACGCGTAAGCCAGCCTTCGCGCAGATACTGGTCCGAACGCGACGCGGTGTCCCAGATCTCAATCGAGCGGAAATGCGACAGGTTCGGCTGCGCATAACTGACGCCTTGCACGATCGCCAGTTGGCGGCTCCGCCAAAGCGGCATCAGCGGCTGCAACGACGGATGCAGTGCGGTGCGCTCATCGAGCTGAATCGCCTGCTCACGTTTGATGCCGATGTTCTTGCGCAGCTGGTAGTAAGTGGGATCGGCAAACGGAATCACGGTATTCAACCCGTCGTTGCCGCCCTTCAGCTCGACGAGAATCAGCAGGTTGCCGTAGCCGCGATTCATCGGTTCACCTTGCGCCGCTGCTTGCGCACCGAAGGCGCGTGGCAACCAGAACGTCGCGCCGGCGGCTGCGCCTATCGAGAGAAAGCTGCGTCGTTTCATCCTGCACCTCGTTCGATTGCCCTGGCGCCGCAACTTTTGCACACATCGGATTGCTCATGCGCCGCGGGCCGCCGGCTTCTGTCGCGGAAAACAGTTGCTCGACGAATTGCTTACGTGCAAGCAACGTCGAACTGTTGATCCACGTCGTGCCACCCGGCCATCCTTTGACGTTCGGCGGGTAGAACAGGTTCTCCCCAAGCGTGCGAATCTGCGCAGCGGGACCTTGATATCGGAGTGACTCGCGCGAAACTGCGTGGCGATCGGCGCAATGCGAGCAGGGTCCGGCGTGTCGGAAACGAACTCGCGCCAGAGCGAGGTCGTGACGAAGATCGCGGTTTCGGGTCGCGCAAGGAAGATGTCCAGCACCTGATCGCCGTCGAACCGGCCGGTTTGACCGAGCACGGTCTTGTCGCCGTCGTCAACGGCAAGCGGAACAAAATTGACGGGGGAAGTGCAACGAAATCTTTCACGCTCGACGGCAGCGCGAGGAGCGCGCCCGGAGCAGGCACGAAAATAGCTACCGTTTATAGAGTTCCCGGACAGCATCTTCGATGTGCTGCCGCAACAGGTGCCGTTCGTCGGGCGTCATATGACCATCACGACGACGCTGATCAAGATCGGGGGGGACTGCAGTGCGCAACATCACATCTGATGCGGGGAGGTCGTGGTTCGAATTGCGGCGGTTCGCTTTGGAATTAGGCGACCTGGACGCGCGCTCGCTCGCCGCTCTGTTGGTGGAAGGCTGGGCGTGGGCGAGCGTGGGTCCCAGTGTGCCTGCGAGCGTACCCGCTACCGACAGCGCAATCACGCTTAGGCGCACATTCGGCCAAACCCCTCCCTTCATGTTGTTCCCTTCGTGGCGCGGCAACCGGCTACCTCAAATGCGTATACAAACCCCGGTAGCGAGCCGGGTGCGAGAGTTTTAGTCGAGTGAAGTATCCACCGAACAGCCGCATTCAGTAAAGGAGTCTACCTGCCCGTGCTTTACGTCGTGCCACAGTGCGGGTAAATTTTGTAACTGACTGTAACCCGATAAATGATGCAACCGCGCGTCGCTTTCTAATCGCGCTAAGATGCCGACCATGGAAACTAAAAACCCTTCAAAAATCCTCGTCGTAGACGACGATCCACGCCTGCGCGATCTGCTGCGCCGCTACCTCGGTGAACAGGGCTTCAATGTCTATGTTGCCGAGAACGCGCCGTCCATGAACAAGCTGTGGGTGCGGGAGCGCTTCGACTTGCTGGTGCTCGATCTGATGCTGCCCGGCGAGGACGGCCTGTCGATCTGCCGCCGCCTGCGCGGGAGCAACGACCGTACGCCGATCATCATGCTGACGGCCAAGGGGGAAGACGTCGATCGTATCGTCGGCCTTGAAATGGGTGCCGACGACTACCTGCCCAAGCCATTCAACCCGCGCGAACTGGTCGCGCGGATTCACGCGGTGCTGCGCCGTCAGTCGCCATCGGAGCTGCCGGGTGCGCCGTCCGAAACCACCGAGGTCTTCGAGTTCGGCGAATTCGCGCTGAATCTCGCCACCCGCACGCTCACCAAGGCCGGCCAGGAAATTCCGCTCACCACGGGTGAGTTCTCGGTGCTGAAGGTATTTGCGCGTCACCCGCGTCAGCCGCTGTCGCGTGAAAAGCTGATGGAATTGGCGCGCGGCCGTGAATACGAAGTGTTCGACCGCAGTCTCGACGTGCAGATCTCACGTCTGCGCAAGCTGATCGAACCTGATCCGGGCAGCCCGCGTTTCATTCAGACCGTTTGGGGTCTGGGTTACGTGTTTATTCCCGACGGTGCGGCCTGAGTTTGTTCTCGTCTTCCGTTTTTGATTTCCGATAAGAAGGGCCCATGCGGATCGACCGGCGCCTCCTGACGCTCGCGTTCGGCGGCCTTTTCTGGCGGACCTTTCTGTTGATCGCGCTGTTGATCGCAGTGAGTCTCGCCGCGTGGTTCCAGAGCTTCCGGGTGATCGAACGCGAGCCGCGCGCGCAGCGCGTGGCTTTGCAACTGGTTGCCATCGTCAAGCTCACGCGCACCGCACTCCTCTATTCCGATCCCGATCTGCGGCGCGCCCTGCTGCAGGATCTGGAGAGCAATGAAGGGGTGCGCGTGTACCCGCGCGAAACCACCGATAAATACAAACTGCAGCCTGACGAGTCGCTGAACCGGCTGATCGAACACGACATTCGCGGCCGCCTCGGCGACGACACGGTCATCGCCCAGAGCGTCAACGACATCCCCGGCGTCTGGATCAGCTTCAAGATTGACGACGACGACTACTGGGTCGCGCTCGACCGCGATCAGCTGGACAACGCGACCGGCTTGCAATGGGCCGGCTGGGGCGTGTTCGCGCTGGCGCTGTCGCTGTTCGGCGCGGCGTTCATCACGAGTCTCGTGAACCGACCATTCGCCCGGCTCGCGATGGCCGCGCGCAAGGTCGGCTCAGGTCAATCACCGGAGCCGCTGCCCGAGCGCGGCATGGGCGTGGCTGCCGAAACCAATCGCAGTTTCAACCAGATGGTGCAGGACCTCGAACAGCTCGAGGCCGACCGCGCGCTGATGCTCGCCGGTATTTCGCACGATCTGCGCACCCCGCTCGCGCGGCTGCGGCTCGAAACCGAAATGAGCCCGTCCGACCAGGCCACCAAAGACGCAATGGTCGACGACATCGAGCAGATGGACATGATCATCGGCCGATTCCTCGACTACGCTCGACCGGTGCAGCGAGTGCCAGAACCGGTCGACCTTTCCGTGATCGCGGGAGAATTGGCCGCGCGCATGGCGAGCGAAGACAGCATGCGGCTGATCACGCGGCTCGCGCCCTCGGCGGTGATCGAGGCCGACGAGACCGATATGCGGCGCGTGGTCGGCAATCTGCTGGAGAACGCACGCAAGTACGGCTTGAGCGATGGCGACGGCATACCGCATGTGATTCTGGAAACGCGGGTGTCACACTCGCGAGTGGAATTGTCCGTGGTCGACGAAGGGCCCGGAATTCCAGAGGACCAACTGGCGCTTGTCACGCGGCCGTTCTATCGTGTGAATTCAGCGCGCACCCAGGCGAACGGCACAGGCCTTGGCATGGCCATTGTGCAGCGGCTGGTGGGCCGTTACCGCGGCGCACTGCGCCTGCGCAATCGCACGCCAGGACCGGGACTCGAGGTCACAATCGAGTTCCCGCTCGCAAAAGGCGCATGATGGCGTCTGGTCGGAATGGGCGTTGCCCCCTTCCTGCGACCGTCGGCCGCGTTGAATAACAGCCATCCGAATTGTTAGTTAAAAACTATTGAACGACAAGTTCAATAGAGCTATAGTCGAAAGCGTGTAACGTGCTCGTTACGGCGAGCTGGTAGCCTCAACATGCTGTTTTTCCATCACACGAAGGAGCATTCGCATGAAAACCGTTGGCGATAAAGTCGAAGCGTTCACCGTCACTGCGGCCAAGCCGGGCTTCAACAATCACGAAGAAAACGGCGTGTCGGCATTCGAAGAGATCACGGAGCAGTCGTTCCCGGGCAAGTGGAAGATCATCTATTTCTACCCGAAGGATTTCACGTTCGTGTGCCCGACGGAAATCGTCGAGTTCGGCAAGCTGGTCAAGGATTTTGAAGAGCGCGACGCGGTGCTGCTGGGTGGCAGCGTAGACAACGAATTCGTGAAGCTGGCATGGCGCCGTGAGCACAAGGACCTGAGCAAGCTGAACCACTACGCGTTCGGCGATGTGAAGGGCGAACTGATCGACCAGCTCGGCGTGCGCGACAAGGAAGCCGGCGTGGCGCTGCGTGCCACGTTCATCGTCGATCCGGACAATACGATTCAACACGTTTCGGTGAACAACCTGAACGTCGGCCGTAACCCGGAAGAAGTGCTGCGCATTCTGGACGGATTGCAAACGGACGAACTGTGTCCGTGCAATCGCGCAGTCGGCGGCGCGACGCTGTAAGCAATGCTGTCAGAAGCCCGCAAAGCTTGAAAGAGCAGCGGGCTTTTTTATCGACAAACCGATAGGAGATATCAATGGAATTCTTGTCTTCGATTAAAGCATGCGTGCCCGACTACGCCAAAGACATTCGGCTGAATCTGGACGGAACGATAGCTCGTTCGTCGCTGGAGGGACATGACGCGGTCGGGGTGGCATTGGCGGCGGCGTTCGCCGCGAAAAGCACGGTAATTATCGATGCGATTCGCAATGCCGGGGTTTTGTCGCCCGAGGAGACGAACGGCGCGCTGACGGCCGCTGCGCTGATGGGGATGAATAACGTCTGGTACCCGTACGTCGAGATGACGGATAACGCAGATTTGAAATCGCAGCCGGCGCAATTGCGGATGAATGCTTATGCGTCACATGGCGGCGTGGATAAGCGGCGGTTCGAGATGTACGCGTTGGCGGCGTCCATTATTGGCAAATGCCATTTTTGTGTGAAATCGCACTTTGACACGCTGGTCGCCGAGGGAATGAGTTCCACTCAGCTGCGCGACGTGGGCCGCATCGCGGCAGTGATTAACGCTACCGCGCAGTGCATTGCCGCGGAAGGTAAATAGTTGTTTGTCGCGCGCAGCGCGACCGTGATTCTGCTGCTGCGCGCGTCGATTTTTACGCCTAGCGGGTTAAACAAACCCTATCAGTTCTTGATGAGCAAAACGGCAGCCTGAGCTTCAATGCCCTCGCCGCGCCCAAGGTAACCAAGCTTCTCATTCGTTTTCGCCTTCACATTAACCCGCTCGATCGGCAAGTTAAGATCGGCAGCGATATTAGCCCGCATCCCCTCGATATGCGGCGCCAGCTTGGGCGCCTGCGCAACCACACTGCTATCGACGTTAGCGATAGAAAACCCAGCCGCTGTCACACGAGCAAAGCACTCCCGCAGCAAAACCCGGCTATCCGCGCCGGCGAACCTGGCATCCGTATCAGAGAAATGCCGCCCAATATCTCCCATCGCGGCAGCGCCAAAGATCGCATCGGTAATCGCATGCAACAGCACATCGGCATCCGAATGACCGAGCAGTCCGCGCTCATAGGGAATCGTCACGCCGCCGATAATCAACGGACGCCCCGGCACCAACGCATGCACGTCATACCCTTGCCCAATTCTGAAATCCATATGCGTCAAGTCCTCAAGCCCGTTAACTCAATTGAAATCGTCAAATCAGGAAGCCGAAGGCCGGCACAGAATCGCCTCGGCCAGATCGAAGTCTTCCGGATACGTCACCTTGAAATTGCGCAAACTCCCCTGTACCAGTTTGGGCGCGTGCCCCAGCCATTCGATCGCACTCGCTTCGTCGGTCAGGTCGTGACCGTCCGCCTGCGCGCGCACAATCGCCTCGCGCAACATGCCGATGCGGAACATCTGCGGCGTTTGCGCTTGCCACAAACCATCGCGCGCTTCGGTGCGGGCAATCCGCCCGTCGGACGAACCGGCGTCGATCCGCTTCAAGGTATCCGCAACGGGCAACGCCATGATCCCGCCCACCGCGTCGTCCTTCAGCGCGCCGATCAGCGCGCGGATCAATGCCGGCGTAATCCCCGGCCGCGCGGCATCGTGCACCAGCACCCAGTCGTCGTCGCGCGCGCCGAACTCGGCCAGCGCATGCAGCCCGTTCAGCACCGACGCCTGGCGCGAAGTCCCGCCGGCGCGGCGCACGGCGAAACGCAAGCCGCTGAAGCGGCGCGCGTCGAAATGCTGGTCGTCGGCGGCAATCACGACAAGGGTTTGCGCAAACTCGCTGCAGGCGTCGAAAGCCGCCAGCGAGTAATGCAACATGTCGCGGCCAGCGACAGTGCGATATTGTTTGGGCATCGCGGCGCCGGAACGGCTGCCGGTGCCAGCGCACGGAATCAGGGCAAATAGACGGGAAGTCACGAGTGCGGACGCCGCGAAGTGTAAGTAAACGACGGATTTTATAATAGGTCCTTCGCATCCACGCCCCGACACGCGTAAACTTGCCGATCACGTGTGAGCCTGAGGCCGCCTTTTCTCTTCTATGTCAGACATCGCCGCATCATCGCAGTACTCCCCGCCCGTCGCGCTCGTCAAGGCCGGCCAGCGTTTCGCCTTCGACGGCACGCACGGTTCGTCCGACGCGCTGCTGATCGCCCGCTACCATCTCGCCTATCGCGAGAAGGTGCCACTATTGGCCGTTGTGTGCGAAAGCGCCGTCGACGCGCAGCGTCTGTCGCAGGAAATCGGCTTTTTCGCGCCCGAGGCGCGCGTGCGCTTGCTGCCCGACTGGGAAACGCTGCCTTACGACACCTTCTCGCCGCATCAGGACCTGGTCTCCGAGCGCCTCGCCACACTGCACGATCTCGGTGAAGGCCGCTGTGACATCCTGCTGGTGCCTGCCACCACGGCTCTTTACCGGATGCCGCCTGCTTCGTTCATGGCGGGCTACACGTTCTCCTTCGCGCAGGGCGAGCGCCTGAACGAAGCCAGGCTCAAAGCGCAACTGACGCTCGCCGGCTATGAACACGTGAGCCAGGTGGTGCGTCCCGGCGAATACTGCGTGCGCGGCTCGCTGCTCGACCTCTTCCCGATGGGCTCGCCCTTGCCGTACCGGATAGATCTGTTCGACGACCAGGTCGACTCGATCCGCGCGTTCGACCCTGACACGCAGCGCAGCCTCTATCCGGTGAAAGACGTGCGTTTGCTGCCGGGCCGTGAATTCCCCTTCGACGAAGCCGCACGCACCGCCTTCCGCAGCCGCTGGCGCGAGACCTTCGAGGGCGACCCGAGCCGCGCGTCGATTTACAAGGACATCGGCAACGCCGTGCCGTCGGCGGGCATCGAATACTATCTGCCGCTCTTCTTCGACGAAACGGCAACGCTGTTCCATTACCTGCCCGAAGGCGCGCAACTGGCGTTCGTGGGCGATCTGGATGCGGCGATCAAGCGCTTCACCAACGACACCAGGCAACGCTACAACTTTCTGTCGCACGATCGCGACCGGCCCATTCTGGAGCCGCAGCGTCTGTTCCTGTCGGACGAGGACTTCTTCACCTTCGCGAAGCCGTTCGCGCGGCTCGTCCTGCCCGCCAACGCGGGCGGCGGTTGGTCCGTGCCGTTGCCGAACCTCGCGATCGACCGCCACGCGGACGATCCGGTCTCCGCACTGCGCGCCTATCTCGACACCACGCCGAACCGCGTGCTATTCGCCACTGAATCGGCCGGCCGGCGCGAAACGCTGTTGCAACTGCTCGCCGACAATCATCTGAAGCCCTCGTCGAGCGACAGCTTCCAGGACTGGCTCATCGGCGACGCGCGTTTTTCGCTGGGCGTTTCGCCCCTTGCCAACGGCTTTGCCGTCCCGCTCGACGGCATCGCGATCATCACCGAGACCGAGCTTTACGGTCCGCTCGCGCGCCGCTCGGGACGCCGCCGTCAGGAACAGGCAAGCAACGTCGATTCGATGGTGCGCGATCTGTCCGAGCTGAAGATCGGCGACCCGGTCGTGCATTCGCAGCATGGCATCGGCCGCTACATGGGCCTCGTGACGATGGACCTCGGCGAAGGCGAAACCGAGTTCCTGCACCTCGAATATTCCGGCGACAGCAAGCTCTATGTGCCGGTCGCACAATTGCACGTGATCTCGCGCTATAGCGGCGCGGATCCGGAAAGCGCGCCATTGCATTCGCTCGGTTCGGGTCAATGGGAAAAGGCCAAACGCAAGGCGGCGCAGCAGATTCGCGACACCGCTGCCGAGCTGCTGAATCTATACGCCCGTCGTGCCGCGCGCGAAGGCCATGCATTCTCACTCGAACCGAAAGACTACGTGAAGTTCGCCGAGAGCTTCGGCTTCGAGGAAACACCGGACCAGGCCGCGGCCATCGCGGCGGTGATCGGCGACATGACGAGCGGCAAACCGATGGACCGTCTCGTCTGCGGCGACGTCGGCTTCGGCAAGACCGAAGTGGCGTTGCGCGCGGCGTTCATCGCGGTGATGGGCGGCAAGCAGGTGGCACTGCTCTCGCCCACCACGCTGCTCGCCGAACAGCACACGCAAACATTCACCGACCGTTTCTCCGACTGGCCGGTGCGGATCGCCGAACTGTCGCGCTTCAAATCGACCAAGGAAGTCAACGCGTCGATCCAGCAGATCAACGAAGGCACAGTCGATATCGTGATCGGTACGCACAAGCTGCTGTCCTCGGATGTGCAGTTCAAGCGGCTGGGGCTCGTGATCATCGACGAGGAACACCGTTTCGGCGTGCGTCAGAAAGAAGCGCTGAAAGCGCTCAGAGCCGAAGTCGACGTACTCACGCTCACCGCCACGCCGATCCCGCGTACGCTCGGCATGGCGCTCGAAGGCCTGCGCGATTTCTCGGTGATCGCCACGGCGCCGCAAAAGCGCCTCGCGATCAAAACCTTCGTGCGCCGCGAAGAAGACAGCGTGATTCGCGAAGCGATGTTGCGCGAGCTAAAGCGTGGCGGCCAGGTCTACTTCCTGCACAACGAAGTCGAGACGATCGAGAATCGCCGGCAGATGCTCGAAGCGCTCGTGCCCGAAGCGCGCATCGCGGTCGCGCATGGACAGATGCATGAGCGCGAACTCGAACGGGTGATGCGCGACTTCGTTGCGCAACGCGCGAACGTCCTGCTGTGCACGACGATTATCGAAACGGGCATCGACGTGCCGAGCGCCAATACGATCCTGATTCACCGCTCCGACAAGTTCGGCCTCGCTCAATTGCATCAGTTGCGTGGCCGCGTGGGCCGCTCGCACCACCAGGCGTATTCGTATCTGCTGGTGCACGATCCGCAAGGTTTGACGAAGCAGGCACAACGGCGTCTTGAAGCGATTCAGCAGATGGAGGAACTCGGTTCGGGCTTCTATCTCGCGATGCACGACCTCGAAATTCGCGGCACGGGCGAAGTGCTCGGCGACAAGCAGTCGGGCGAGATTCAGGAGATCGGTTTCCAGCTTTATACGGACATGCTGAACGACGCCGTGAAGGCGCTCAAGGAAGGCAAGGAGCCGGACCTCACGGCACCGCTCGCCGCGACCACCGAGATCAATCTGCACGCGCCGGCCATTCTGCCCGCGGACTACTGCGGCGATGTGCAGGAACGTCTGTCGCTCTACAAGCGGCTCGCAAATTGCGAACACAACGATTCGATCGACAGCATTCACGAAGAATTGATCGACCGCTTCGGCAAATTGCCGCCGCAGGCGCATGCGCTGGTGGAAACGCATCGCCTGCGGCTGGCGGCCAAGCCGCTGGGCATTTCGAAGATCGATGCAGGCGAGACCGTGATCGGCTTGCAGTTCATCCCTAATCCGCCGATCGACGCGATGCGGATCATCGAAATGGTACAGAAACACAAGCACATCAAGCTTGCGGGCCAGGACAAGTTGCGTATCGAAACACGCACGCCGGACCTCGCGGTTCGTGTTGCGACGGTGAAAGAGACGTTGCGCGCACTCGGGTCGCCGAGCCGCGGCACGGCGGCCGCCGTCGCTGCGCGATAGTGCGCCGGTACTGCGCCAAAGCTGGCACCAGGGTCGGTGCAAATATCGACACCGCCAGGAAAACGCGGTACGTCTAGTCGTTTTTTGTTCATGCTGCGGTGCGCAAACGCGCGCCGCAGCATACGGGCGGTTTTTTTTTGGGTATGATCGAAAGACTTAAATGCTGGAGTCTTGTCATGTCTCACGTCGCTGAATCAGCGCAATCCCCGCAAACGCCCGCCTCTGCATCGAATTCTCCCTCTCCTGCTTCGCTTCCCTGGGTCACTCGTCTCGTGTCGATGGACACCGTGAGCCGCAATCCGAATCTCGGTCTGATCGAAACCGTACGTGACGAATTGCGCGCGGTCGGGATCGAAGCGACGCTCACTCACGACAAAAGCGGCAAATGGGCCAATCTGTTCGCAACGATTCCCGCGCACGATGGCGAGACCAATGGCGGCGTCGTGTTGTCGGGCCATACGGATGTCGTGCCCGTGGACGGTCAGCAATGGGACAGCGATCCGTTCAAGCCGGAAATTCGCGGCGATAAGTTGTACGGCCGCGGCACTTGCGACATGAAAGGCTTCATCGGCGCGGCGCTTGCGCTCGTGCCCGACATGCAGCGGACCAAACTTGCCAAGCCGATTCACTTTGCGTTGTCGTTCGACGAAGAAGTGGGGTGTGTCGGCGCACCGCTCCTGATTGCCGACCTGATGAAGCGCGGCGTCAAGCCGGACGGCTGCATTGTCGGCGAGCCGACCAGCATGCGCCCGATCGTGGCACACAAGGGCATCAACGCGTATCAGTGTTGCGTACGTGGTCAGGCGGCCCATTCGTCGCTCACGCCGAAGGGCTTGAACGCCATTGAATATGCCGCGCGTCTGATCTGCTACATCCGCGACATGGCCGATCAATTCCGCGAGCAAGGGCCATTCGACGAACTGTACGACGTGCCCTTCACCACTTCACAGACCAGCACGATCATCGGCGGCAATGCGATCAACACCGTGCCGGCCGAATGCAAGTTCCAGTTCGAATTCCGCAATCTGCCCACGCTCGATCCCGAACCGATCTTCGCGCGCATCGATCAATACGCGCGCGAGACGCTGCTGCCGAAAATGTTGCGCGAGCATCCATCGGCGGCCATCGAGATCACCAGGATCGCCGCGGCGCCCGGGCTCGATTCGTCTGAACAAGCCGCCATCACGCAACTCGTGCGCGCCTTGACCGCCGACCAGGACAAGCGCAAGGTCGCGTACGGCACGGAGGCCGGGCTGTTCTCGCTGGCAGGCATTCCGAGCATTGTGTGCGGCCCCGGCGACATCCAGCAAGCGCACAAAGCCAACGAATTCGTCGCGCTCGATCAGCTTGTGGCGTGCGAGCACTTCCTGCAGAAATTCATCCACAGCATGTCGGTCGACGCCTTATAGGAAGTCCCGTTGAGGGACGCGCACGCGCGCTGAAACCGTTTGACGCAAAAATAGTCTTACTTATATCAAGGAAAAACCCGCCCACGCCATGTCAACCGCCACGCCGCAGCACACCGACCATACGATCGACGGTGAGCCGATCCCGACTCTCGACGACATCGCCACGCAGCATTTTGCGTTGACGCCGTGGGTCACACGAACGCCCGTGTTCGACCGGCTCGACTTTCCGTCGCTGGAAGGCACGGTGGTGAACTTCAAGTTCGAGCTGCTGCAAGCGGGCGGCAGCTTCAAGGCGCGCGGCGCGTTCACCAACCTGCTCGCGCTCGACGAAGCGCAACGCAGCGCGGGCGTCACCTGTGTATCGGGCGGCAATCATGCGGTGGCGGTGGCCTATGCGGCCATGCGTCTTGGCATCAGCGCGAAGGTCGTGCTGTTTCGCGCGGCCAATCCGGCACGTGTCGCATTGTGCCGGCAGTATCGCGCCGACATCGTGTTCGCGGAAAACCTCGCCGAAGCATTCGAACTGGTGCGCCGTATCGAGGCCGAGGAGGGCCGTTATTTCGTGCATCCCTACAACGGTTATCGCACGGTGCTGGGCTCGGCCACGCTCGGCTATGAATGGGCCACGCAAACGCCCGATCTCGAAGCGGTGATCGTGCCGATCGGCGGCGGCGGTCTCGCCGCGGGCGTCGCGACTGCCATGCGGCTCGCCAATCCGCTCGTGCATGTGTACGGTGTCGAACCGGAAGGATCGGATGCGATGGGCAAGAGCTTCGCGGCCAACCACACGGTCAAGATGGGCCACATGCACGGTATCGCCGATTCGCTGATGGCCCCGCACACCGAGGAATACAGCTACGAGTTATGCCGCCGTCATATCGACCAGCTCGTCACCGTGTCCGACGACCAGTTGCGTGCAGCCATGCTGACCTTGTTCGGACAACTTAAGCTCGCCGTGGAACCGGCCTGCGCCGCCGCCACGGCAGCGCTGCTCGGCCCGCTGCGCGAAACGCTCCAAGGCAAACGCGTCGGGGTTCTACTGTGCGGCACGAATACCGATCCGGTCACTTTTGCTGCACACATAGAACGCGCGCGCCATAGCCAGGCATAGTTTCCAGAATAAAGCTCATCCTCTCTTTGTCGGCCAAAAGACTAGCCTATCCTTCTGAGGTTGGTATGATTCGATTATCGACTTCTGGGAGGCACATAGATGAGCATGATTAAGGAATTCAAGGAATTTGCCCTCAAGGGCAACGTAATGGATCTTGCAGTCGGGGTGATTATCGGCGGCGCGTTTTCCACCATCGTCAATTCGATTGTTAAAGACCTGATCATGCCGGTTGTCGGCGTTGCCACCGGCGGCCTCGATTTCTCCAATAAATTCGTTCGCCTCGGCGATATTCCCGCTAGCTTCAAAGGCAGTCCCGAATCGTACAAAGACTTGCAGACAGCGGGCGTCGCGGTATTCGGTTATGGCTCGTTCATCACCGTGGCCATCAACTTCGTGATCCTCGCGTTCATTATTTTCCTGATGGTCAAGTTCATCAATAATCTGCGCAAGCCGGCTGAAGCCGCGTCGGACGTGCCGCCGCCAACGCCGGAAGATGTTCTGTTGCTGCGCGAAATCCGCGATTCGCTGAAGAGCTCACCGCGATAAGCGTTCAAGCCGGCACCTAAGCCGGGGTCAATAAAAAAGCCTGTTGCTGAAAATCGCAACAGGCTTTTTTATGCCGCGCACAACATGCGCCGACGCATTATTGTGCGCCCTTCTCCGCCTTCAGATTCACGGCGCTTTCGATCATCGTCTCGAGCTGTCCGAAATTGACAGGCTTGGTCAGATGCGAAGTAAAGCCGGCGCTCAGGCAACGGCGCACGTCTTCGTCAGTCCCGAAGCCGGTCAATGCAACCGCCGGCGCATCCGAATGCTCGCGGAACGCTTTGACGAAATCGAGGCCGGTGCCGTCGGGCAAGCCCACATCGCTGATCACCAGATCGAAAGTCTGCAACTGGGTGGCGGCCAATGCATCGTCCACACGGCCCACCACCGTGACGTCGTGACCGAGGCTGCGAATCAGCTGCGCCATCACCTCGGCGGTATCCACGTGGTCTTCGATCAGCAAAATGGCCAGCAGGCCGGGAGGATGCACCTCATCAGGCGCGGCAACGGACGACGTTTCCGCAGGCTCCGCGGCGGTCGGCAACGTGATCGTGAAGGTTGCGCCGCAGTGCGCGCCCGGGCTTTGCGCGGTCACGGTGCCCCCGTGCACATCGGTCAGTGCCTTCGTGATCGCGAGGCCGAGGCCCAAACCGCCGAATTGCCGCGTCATGTTCTGGTTGCCTTGTTCGAACGCGTTGAAAAGCTTGCCGATCTGGTCGGGCTCGATGCCGATACCCGTATCCTCGACCGATATCTGCACGTGCATGCGTTCGTCGCGCGTGCGCACATAGATATGGCCGCCGTCCGGCGTGAACTTGGCGGCGTTGCGAATCAGATTCCACAGCATCTGTTGCAGCCGCGCGCGGTCGGCGAGCACATAGTGGTGCTGCGCGTTCTTGTAGACGTGCACGTCCTGCTGCTTGACCTGAATCTCGCTGCGGAAGAGTTCGAGCACGCTATCCATCACGTCATGCACGTCGACGGTTTCCAGCGACAAACGCAGTTTGCCATTCGCCACTCGCGTGAGATCGAGCAGATCGTCGATCAGCCGTGCTTCGAGTTCGACGTTGCGGCGGATCATCCGCACGCTGGCGCGCGCCTGGTCGGGCAGACCCGGGATCATCTCCAGCACGGCGGCGCCGGCCAACACAGGTGTGAGCGGCGTGCGCAATTCGTGTGACAGCATGGCGAGGAAGCGATCTTTCGCACGGTTGGCTTCTTCAGCGATCTGGCGAGCGGCCTGCTCCGAGGCGAGCAGCCGTTCGCGCTCCTCGATCGCTTCACGCTGCGCATGAATGTCGGTGCAACTGCCGAACCATTTGCTGACGTTGCCTTCGGCGTCGCGCATGGCGACTGCGCGGGCGTCGAACCAGCGGTATTCGCCATCGTGGCGGCGAATCCGCATGTCGTGCCGATAGTCGCCCGCGCCGCTATTGACGGCCTTGAGCCACGTGCGACGGATTTCCTCGCGGTCGTCGGGATGCACGGCTTCGAGCCATGCGAGACCGTACGAACTGCTTTCCGCCAACCCCGTGTAGTCGAACCACTGCTTCGAAAGGAAATCGCAATCACCCGCCGCGTTGCAGGTCAGCACCAGGTGCGGCAACGCCTCCGACAGCGTCCGGTAATGCTGTTCGCGATCCCGCAGCAGCAAGGCTTCGTCTGACGCTTTCTGCAAACGCACCTGCGAGCGTACCCGCTCGACAGCTTCGGGCAAGTAGTCGAGGTAGTCACCGGATTTCGGCACCACGTCGGACACGCCCGCGCGCAACGCTTCGATCACGCGGGATTCGTCGGTGAAACCGGTCACGAGGATGGCGGGAATCCGCACGCCTTCCGAGCGCAGGCGGCGAAAGAAGTCGAGGCCGGTCTCCGGCCCGTTGAGTTGGTAGTCGAGTACCAGCAGGTCGGGGGCGCCCACGGCGAGCCGCTCCCGCGCCGCTTCGACGCCCGCGCAGATCGCCACCCGGCAGCCGGCGCGCTCGAGCGACTTGCGCGCGAGCCGCAGGATGCCTTCGTCGTCATCGACGACCAGCACATACGCGGCGGGCTGCGGGGATACGTCTTCGTTCATGCGGAGTCTTCTCTGTGGCTATCTCGTCATGGGCTTCGGAATACCGTCACATGAGCCCTGCGTCACGGCGCTGCCAGACGGGGGCCAGACGGCAGCTTGACCACCTGCAGGAAAAAGCCGAGACGGCGCACGGCTTCGATGAACGCCTCATATTCGACCGGCTTGGTGATGTAGACGTTGCAGCCGAGTTCGTAACAGCGCGCGATTTCGCGCGGGTCGTCGGTCGTGGTCAGCACGATCACCGGGACTGCGGCTGTCTGTGGCGAATCCTTCAGGCGCCGCAACACCTCGAAGCCATCCACGCGCGGCATTTTCAGATCGAGCAGCACGACGAAATTCGTCAGATCTTCGCGAGAAGGATGAGGGGTGGCGGCAGGACTGCCGGTAGCGTCCGTGGGCGTCGGGCCGAAAAAGTAATCGAGTGCCTGCTGGCCGTCGCGAAAGCGCACGAAACCGTTCGAAAGACCGGCACGGCGCAGATTACGCTCGACGAGCGTGGCGTGGCCGTCGTCATCTTCGATCAGCACGATACTGACCGTTTCTTCCTGACTCATATGCCCTCCATGCTGACACGTCGTTTTTTCATCGCGCTTACGGCTGCCCAAACCGTTGCCTCTCGCGATTAATTCAGCTCAATTTCGCGCAGACTGTTCCGGCAACACGACAAAAAAGGTCGACCCCGCGCCTTCCGCCGACTCGACCCACACGCGGCCGCCGTGCCGCTCTACCATACGCCGCACCACCGCGAGACCAATGCCTTCGCCGTTTGCGACGTCGCCGTGCAGGCGCTGAAACGCCCGGAACACCTTCGACATATATGCGGCGGGAATCCCGAGGCCATTGTCGCGCACGTAATAAGTGCGCGTGCGCAACGCGCGCGGCTCCGTCTCGTCGCCCGGTTCCGGCGCCAGCGCGCCAATCTCGATCCAGCCATTGCGCGCCGGATCGAGATAATTAAGCGCGTTGCCGACCAGGTTGCTGAAAATCTGTTCGATCGCGCCCGGGTCGCCCCATGCGGGCGGCAAATCGCGGACAGTAACCACCACCGCGCGTTGCCGGATCGCGTCCTGCAACGCGTCGACCACCCGGCCCACCACCCGTCCGACGCTCACTCGCTGCCACTGGTATTCGAGCCGGCCCGCCCGCGAAATCCGCAATAGGGCGT
This sequence comes from Paraburkholderia sp. IW21, assembly GCF_041321145.1. Lineage (NCBI taxonomy): Bacteria > Pseudomonadati > Pseudomonadota > Betaproteobacteria > Burkholderiales > Burkholderiaceae > Paraburkholderia > Paraburkholderia sp. IW21. Next base: position 170,636 of record NZ_JBGGWA010000008.1, read on the forward strand.
CGATGATCGCCGCTGCCCGCGTCACCGCGGTGCGCAGATATTGCAGAGACTCGCGCACGTCGCCGTCGAGGATATGCACCATGCGTCGATGCTCGGCCTGCGGCAGTTTGGCGGCCTCGACGATGCTGTCCAGTTCGTCGCACGATACCTGCAATTCTTTCGAAAAACCTTGCAGATTCACCAACGGCGAGCGCAAATCGTGCGACACGCTGTAGATGAACATTTCGTTGTCTTGTGTCTCCTGACGCAGCGCCTCGTTGACGCCCGCCAGTTCCCGCGCGCGCGCTTCGAGCCGCGCTTTCAGCATGGCCTGCTCGCCTTCGGCTTCGCGCAGGCGTGCGCCTGTGTGATGCAGCACCGCATCGAGCGCGGCGATTTCGTCGTTACCGGACAGCGGCACCGCGAGCTGTCGCCCGCTGCCTAGACGCTCCGCGTTGCCCGTCAACACTTCCAGCCGCCTGCCAATGCTGCGCGCAAACACTACCGCGGTGGCCGCCCAGATCAGCATCGAGCCCAACACTGCCGCGATCAGCGCGTATTGCTGGCGTTCACGGCGCCGTGCCAGAGCCGTGCCGCGTTCGGCGTCGAGCCGCAACGCCTCGTTACCGAACGCAGCGAGCTCATCGCGAAACAGCGCGATCTGCTGTGGCAGCGCCCCGGTTTCCAGCGCGGCAAACGACTTCAGGTTGCGTCCTTCATGCAACGCCTGCGAGATCGTGGCGGCCTGCGCGCGATAGGCGTCGATCGCCCGTTGCATCTCGCGCACGCGCTCGACCTGCGGCGGCGTGTCCGCCACCAGCGTTTCAAGATTCGAAAGCCGGTCGCCGAGATCGACCCACACGGTACGGCGGTCGATAAACGACGGATCGCCGACGATCATACCCGTGCGAACCCGCGCGGCCTGACGCAGCATCGGATCGACAATGGCCGACGACTGATAGAGGATCTGCTTGCTGTTGCTGACCCACTGCGCGGCCTGCGCTGTTTGCTCCTGGGTATCGAAGACGACGCCCAGAAGCGCCAGCTCGACCACGCTCGGCACTGCAATCAGCAGCAGACCCTTGGTGAATAGTTTCATGTTGGCCCGAAGGGTCGTTCAAGCCTCGGCGGCACGCACGGTCCGGTCGCGTTCGCCATGCAGGCGGGCGGTTGCGGCGCCGGACAGACGAGCAAGCCGCAGCGCAGCCGGACGGGCCATTATCGACGTGAACGTAGGATATTTCAACGTAGCGACAAGATGCGCCCGCCCACATAAAAAAGACTTTTTTATTGGTACGAGGTGTTTTTTCGTCGACGCGTGCGTCTATGATGGAGACAGATGTGCTGGGAAGCGAAAGCGCGCGGCGAGGCGGTTCGGCATGATTCGTGCGGGAGGCGGTGGGGCGGCGCAGGCGTCGAATCACCGTGAATCCGGCCCTGTCGTATGCTATAAAAGATCGACGTGCGGCGCGCGAAGCCGGGAGTTGTCGCATGAGGACGCTGCGTTTCTTGCAATTCTTTTTCAGGCGAATTTTTATGTCCTTCCCGAAAAAGCGTAGACGCGCGAAGGTGGACGGCGATGAGTCGTTCCTCGCGGTACTACGGCATTTCAAGCCGTTCAGTCAGCTCGACACCAAAATTGCGCGCGCTCGCGCCCAGGACGAACCGGTGCTCTATGCGCATGTGCTGCCAGGACTCGATGTGCTCCTCTGCAGTGTGCGGGGGGCGCAGCCACCTTATCCCGCCCCCGCTGAATTGCGGCGGCGTTGTATCGAATCCATCACGAATGCGTTGGAACAGCCGCTCGACGGGCTCGAAAATGGCGGCTATTGGTATGAGGCCGACGGGTTTGGTTTTTTGGTCTTTGCCAGCCGGGCTAGAGGCAAAATCCTGACGGAGTTTGGTGCCACCCGGATCGGCGGCGCGAGGCGTGGGGTTCGCCGGCAGGATGCGGCTGGGGATGCCGCTCCGCGCTCATTGAGGTAGGTCTTTCGCTTCGTCTGGTTTTATTTGGCAGCCCCGTTGTGTGCGCGCCTGCGGCGTTGGGCAGCCGTCGATTTTCTTTCGGCTGCGCGACATCAACTCCCCTTATATTCAGCCGCACTAGCCGGTGACATCACGGCTGGCTTCTTCTCAGACGCGGCCGGCGACGAAGCGCCGGCCGAAGACTTATTCACCGGCGCACCGTCGAGAGAAATGGCAGCTTTGGGCCGCTCCTTAACGCCCGGCGGCGGCGCAGTCGGCGCTTGACGAACCTGCGACAGCAACTGCCCGCACGGCAGCGACTTGTTATTGCTAGGCGCGAGCAACGGAATCAGCGCCGCCAACGGATTGATCAATCCCAGCCCAATCGCGGCACCGCCCCGTAGCGCCAGCGCGGCTGCATTCACGCCCACGTCGGGATCCTTGAACGTTCCCTTCACATACAACGGCGAGCGCAGCGAGAACACCCGGAAGCCCTTGGTATGGGGATGCACGCCAAGGTCCAACGACTCGTCGCGCAGATTCACCTTGCCGTCGATATTGATCACCGCATCGTCCGTATCGAGCGCGAAGACCCGCGAATCCAGCACGCCGTTGGTCGCGACAAAATCGGCGGCCGCGCAGTTGATCTTCACGTCGCGCTTGCCGAACAGCTTTTCATATACGACGTTCGCCACGTTCAGCCCTGCCGCCTCCATCAGCAGACGACTCACCGTGCCGTCGGTGATCAAGGCCTTCACCTCACCGTTCGACGTCGCCGCGAGCGCCGCCGGCGAATTGCCAGTCGCGGTCAGCGCGGCGTCGCCGTTGATTTCGCCGAGCGCGTTCTGCATCGTCTTGAAGTTCGGAAACAGCTGTTTGAGCTTCAGGTGGCGCGCGGACGTCGCGAAGCGGCCCTTTAGCGGCGTCGCGCTGCCGTCCAGATGAATGTTCGATTCCAGCAAGCCGCCCGCCACGCCGAACTTCAGCGGCTCCAGCGACAGCACGCCGTCGGTCATCACCACGTGCGTGTACAAGTCCGTGATCGGCAGGTTCGTGTTCTTGACGATGCGGCGGCCCGTGAACTTCACGTCGGCGTCGATCGCCTTCCAGCGGTCGGTGCGGAATTCCTCGACCGGCAGCGCCTTGTTGCTCGGCTGCGGCGTCGCATCGCCGCGCTTGGCCTTGCTCGCATTCGAGTCCGCGCCAATCACCGGCGCCAGATCGGAGAACTGCAGCAGATGCGACACCAGCTCGCCCTGCAACAGCGGACGCGGTTCACGCGCCGTATAGATCATCGAGCCATTCACGTCGCTGCCGCCCACCCGGCCAGTGAAATTTTCGTACTTGAAGACGTTGCCGCCGGCTTTGAACTGGCCGACGAGTCGTCCCTCGGTTGCATACGGCGGCGTGTCGGGCAAGGTCACGCCGGTCAGCGAATACAGCCGCGCCAGGCTATTGCCTTGCAGCCACAGGCGCAAATCGACCGCGGCAAGATGCGCTGGATCAGTGATCGTGCCCACCAGGCCGACGCGCAGGTCGCCCGCCTTCACATCGGCCTGGACCGGGAATGGCCGGTTGGCATCCTGCAACGCCAGCACGCCGCCCACTTTGCCGCTGCCGGCCACCGGCGTCTTGTTGTAGGTACCCTTGATGGTCCAGCCGATCGCGTACATCGGGATCGCCGGTTTCGCGCCGCCCGCGACGCCTGACTCGCTGGCGTTCGACGCCGGTGCCGAAGCCACCGCAGCGCCGCTCGCGGCCTCGCTTGCACCCTTCGATCCACCGGCGGCCAACGCGCCCGAGGCGCCGTTCGCCGCTGTCGTGCCCGACGCCGTAATGTCCGTCGCCGACGCGCCGGAGGCTGCCGCCGCCGAGGCAGCCGCTGCCTCCGATGCCGCCTGCGCGTTAGCCTGTGCGGTGAGCTTGCCCGCGCCCGCCTTGCCGATCGTCAGCGCGGACGCGTTGCGCGACGCCGCTTCCTGCTGTTTCATCGCCTCGCCAATGGGAATCGGCTGGCCGAGTGTATCGACAGCCATCTCCACCTCGACCTTCTTTTGCTGATCGGATAGCGCGATGTTGCCCTTGGCAAACGCGATGTCATGCAGTTCGAGCTTCCACTCGGAAGGCCCGGTGGACGCCGGCAGCTTGAACGTCCAGTTGTCGCGCCCGTCCAGCAGGCGCTCAAGATCGATCGACGGATTCACGAGGTTGATCGTGGGAATCACGATGTCGTGCGCGAGCAGCGGCAACACTTTGACCTCGAAGTCGATTTCGTCGAGCGTCGCGAACTGCGGCTGCCTGGTCCAGCCAGGATTGCCCACGGTGATATTGGCCGCGGAGAAACGCGGCCAGGGCACCCAGCCGTGCCAGCCGGTCTCGCCGACCGGATGCCGCCACCCTACTTTCAGATCGCCGTTGATCGCGAACGGCCGGCCGATCGCCTGCGTGACTTTGTCGTTGATGTAGGGCCGAGCCCGGTTCCAGTCGAAGGTCAGAATAAAAACGATCAGCACGACAATCAGAATGACGATGATCGCCACCAGCCATGCGATGATTTTTCCAATCCGTCTTCCAGTCGTGCTCGACACTGCCATTGCGGGCTCCGCGTTTTCTTCTTCGTCGTGCCTCGAGTCAGCACGTATCGTGCCTGGTCGTATTGTCTAACAGGTGTCGTTATCATGACGCACAGTTCGCGCACAGGTTGCCTGCAATGGAAATGTCATTGAATGTCAAAGCGACCTTCGAATTCACGCAGAACTCCACCACGCTCCCACTCATGACCGATGTTCCCTTCGTTCTTGCCGACGGCATCGTCCGGCGCGATGCATTGCGCGGGCAACCGTTGCTACAGCCCACCACTTTCGCCCTGCGCGCCGGCGACCGCGTCGCGATCACCGGCCCGTCGGGCTCGGGCAAGAGCGTGTTTCTGCGCGCACTCGCCCTGCTCGATCCGCTCGATGCGGGACGCGTCATGTGGCACGGCGAGTCTGTCGAGCGCGCCATCATTCCGCGCTACCGGCGCAACGTCGCGTATATCCGGCAACGGCCCGCGCTACTCGACGGCAGCGTCGAAGACAATCTGCGTTACCCGTTCGAATTGCGAACCTATCGCGACGTGCGCTTCGATCGCGCGCGCGCAGTGAGCCTCGCCGCTCAGGCCGGCCGCGGCGACGATTTTCTCGACAAGCGCGCGAGCGAGTTGTCCGGCGGCGAGGCGCAGATCACCGCACTGATCCGCGTGCTGCAACTCGCACCCGAAGTGCTGCTGCTCGACGAACCCACCGCCTCGCTCGACCCTGAATCGTCGCGTGCGATCGAGGGTCTGGTGCATGCGTGGTTCGATGCCGACCCCGGCCGGCACGCCTCGATGTGGGTGTCGCACGATCCGGCGCAAGCCGCGCGCATGAGCGAGCGGCGCCTGACGATGCGCGCCGGTGTGCTCGACGAATCCGCGGCGGCGCCCGCGCCTCAGGAGCTCGGCCAATGACCTTGCAAAACCTGAGTCTCTGGGACGTCGCGATCGCCGCGTTGTTGATCGTGGTGAACGGCGTGGTGTCGGTGGCGCTCAAGCTGGACCTCGAACGCAAGCTCGCGTGGGCGGCGGTGCGCACTGTCGTGCAGTTGCTGGCGATCGGCTATGTGCTCGGCTGGGTGTTTCACTACGACCACTGGTTCGTGGTTCTGCCCCTGATGATCGTGATGACGCTGATCGCCGGCTTCGCGGGCGCACAGCGCGGCAGCCGCACGTATGCGGGGCAACGGGTGGACAGTGTGCTGTCGATCTGGGTCAGTTCGTGGCTGGTGGCCGCGGTCGGCCTGTTCGTCGTGATCCGCATTCACCCGTGGTACGAGCCGCAGTATGCGATTCCGATTCTCGGCATGATCCTCGGTAATACGCTGACGGGCGTGTCGCTCGGCATCGAACGGATGACCGAGGAATTGACCGCGCGGCGCGACCGCGTCGACATGGCGCTCGCGCTCGGCGCGACCCGTTGGGAAGCGGCACAGGCGCCGGCGCGTCAGGCCGTGCGCGCGGGCATGATGCCGACGTTGAATCAGATGGCCGTGGTCGGCGTGGTGAGTTTGCCCGGCATGATGACCGGGCAGGTGCTGGCCGGGCAGTCGCCGTTGCAGGCAGTGCGCTATCAGATCGTGATCATGTTCCTGATTGCCGCTTCGTCAGCGTTGGGGACGGTGGGCGCGGTGCTGCTCACGTATCGGCGGCTGTTCTCGGCGGAGCATCGGTTTCTGTCGGCGCGGCTGGTGGAGCGGGCTACGGCGAGGCGTTGAATCATGCCATCAACGATCCAGCCGGCAGCACCGGCTGGCGAACAGCCGCTGCCGCCGAAGCATCACGCACGACTCACCGCGCAAGTTTCAACGCTTCGCGGTAACCGCCACTTCCGTGCCGTCATTGAGCGTCAGCGTTTTCGTACTGCCGTTGGTCGGCATCGTAAAACGCAGAATCTGGCTGAAGATCATGTCGTTCGGACACTTGAGCGTTTTGCCGCCGCTCGTGACTGTCTTCACGCCGTGCGGCATCTGCGCCTGGAAGCTCATTTGCACGGTCGCGGTACCGTCACCGGCAACGACCGGCGCAAAGCGGATCTGCGTCTGGCGAATCATCGCGCCGTTGGTGTCGACCGGCAGCGACGAATAATTCGGACAGGTATTCGCCGCGGGCACAGGGCCGCCCGGGGGCACCGTCTTCCACGTGAAGTCGTCCGATTCGCCGGAGCGGATCGTGCGCGTTTCCTGTGAATTGCCGAACTGTTTCGACGTGACGCGGACCGTGTAGCGGATCGGACCGTCGAGGGCGGACTGCGACGTCACCGTGATCGGCGTGGCCGCATGGGCCACCGGCACGAGCATGCCGGACGCCAGGGCGCAAGCGAGAGAAGCGACAACTGAAACGGCGGAGAGTTTGAAGCTGGAGCTCATACTGTCACCTCGTTGTTGTGCCGCTGCGCGCTCGCTTAAGCACGACTGCCTGTGCACCATCTGACTGATGCCTGATTGGTACCGGGCCCGACGACGCGAGACACGCAACTGTTTTAGCGTGATGCCCCATCAGTCTAACGCCAAGCGGCGCGGCGCGCGCTGCCCGCGAATCGGGAGTTAACCCGCTTGCGGTGAGGTGCTTTCTGCGCGTGCGAGGTGTCAGGACTGCGCGAGGGCGCACTACGCCGCGCTGCTACAAAACACCGCCATACCGCGCCGGACTTCACAGTTTGATGCGTATTCAATGAAGATGGCCGGCGCCGCATTGCTGCGACGCCGGCCATGTAAGCTCGATCGAATCGTGCGCGGTTTAGAAGCCCGTCAGCACCAGCTTGCCGATCGCGCGCCCCGCTTCGAGCAATTGATGCGCGCGGCGCAGATTCTCCGCGTTGATCTTGCCGAGGTCCTGTCCGACCGTCGTGCGCAACGTGCCCGCATCGACCAGACGCGCCACTTCGGTCAGCAACTTGTGCTGCTCGATCATGTCCGGCGTGCCGAACATCGAACGCGTGAACATGAATTCCCAGTGGAACGCGGCGCTTTTCGCCTTCAGCAGTTCGACCGGCACCGGCTTGCCGTTTTCGACGATCGAGCAAATGCCGCCCTGCGGCTTGATGACTTCGGCGGTCGCCGGGAAGTTCTTGTCGGTGTCGTTGAAGATCAGCACGTAATCGACCTGGTCGATGCCGAGCTTTTTCAACTGCGCAGGCATATCGCCGAAGTGATCGACGATGTGATCCGCACCCAACTCCGTCGCCCACTTCGCGGATTCTGGACGCGAAGCGGTCGCGATCACCTTCAGCTTGGCCAGTTGCCTCGCCAACTGGATGCCGATCGAGCCGACCCCACCCGCGCCGCCGACGATCAGTACCGAGCGGCCTTCGTCCGCGCCTTGCGGCGAGACGCCGAGGCGATCGAACAACGCTTCCCAGGCGGTGATCGCGGTCAACGGCAGCGCGGCCGCGTGCGTGAAATCGAGCGACGCCGGCTTGCGCCCCACAATGCGCTCGTCGACCAGATGGAACTCACTATTAGCGCCCGGCCGCGTGATGCTGCCCGCGTAAAACACCGGATCGCCGACCTTGAACAGCGTGACGTCCGGCCCGACCGCCACCACCGTGCCGGCGGCGTCCCAACCCAGCACGCGCGGCGTTTTCTCAACGGTGTCTTTCGGAGCACGCACTTTGGTGTCGACCGGATTGACGGAGATGGCTTCGACCTTCACCAGCAGGTCGCGGCCGGCGGCTTCCGGTTTAGGGATGTCGACATCGACCAGGGCTTCGGCTTGATCGATCGGCAAGTAGCGATAGAGACCTACGGCTTTCATCACAGCTCCTTTTTATTCAGATGAGGTTGATTGAACGGCGCTCGCTGCAGACGGCGGCTTGCGCGTCGTCTGCAGCGAGCGCAAAAACCGTCATATTCACTGAAACATCTTCTTGAATTTCAGAATAGTGGCGCGCTCTGCCCGGCGCACGCCCGGCGAGCGGGAGCGGCTCGACGCGGGAATCCCCGGTGGGCGTACTCCAGAATTCGACGCCGGCGGATCGGCGCCTGGCGTTGACCCGCCTTATTGGGACGCTGAGCCGCAATGATTCAGCCCACGCGGCGCGCCGTCAAGGCTTGCCGCGCCCGGCGCCGCCTGCCTTGCTGTCGGAATTGACGTCCGTATGCGCATCGTTCTGCGTCTTTTGCTGATACTCGTCACCGCCGCGGCGGTCCGTATCCTTCAAGCCGTGCTCGATGTCACTGTGCGCCTGCTTGCCGACGCCTCGCGGATTATCCTCGTGTTGCGATTCGGCGTTTTGATCGGTTTCGTGCGGCAGCGGCGCGGACGCTTCCTGCAGCGAACGCGGATGCTTTTCTGCATGCGGGTCGGCTTTTTTGTCGCCGTCCGACGATTGCGGTGAGGTCTTCATGGTTTGCTCCTTTTTCGTATGAACGAGGCCGCGGGATCGCGGTCACTCCGCTTCATCCAAACGTTTTTTCATGGCGGCCGTGATGCGCTGACGCGTCTTCGCATAGTCCGCCCATGGGTCGCGCTTCAGGTCTTCGAGGCGCTCGTGCACGTTTTCGATGGTCCATTGATCGCCGCTTGTCGTGGTGGCGACTTCGTCCCACGAAATTGGCACTGAAACACCCAGGCCCGGACGAGCGCGCGCCGAAAATGCGGCGACCGTGCTCGAACCGCGGTTGTTGCGCAGATAGTCGACAAAGATCTTCTGCTTGCGATTCTGCGCGCCCATCTTCGCGCTGAAGTACTTGGGCAGCGTGGTCGCCATATGCTGCGCGACGGCCTGGGAAAACGCTTTCACTTCGTCCCAGCCGGCGTGCTTCGCGAGCGGCACCACGACGTGGAATCCCTTGCCCCCGCTCGTCTTGCAGAACGAGGTGAGCCCGAGTTCTTCGAGCAGCGAGCGCGTCAGTTGCGCGGCCTCGATCATCCGCGCCCAACCCAGCGACGCATCGGGGTCGAGATCGAACACCATGCGATCGGGCTTTTCGATGTTCGACACCACGGCATTCCATGTGTGAAATTCGACCGTGCCCATTTGCGCGGCGCCGACCAGGGCCTTGAGCGTATCGACGGTAATCAGCGGAGGATGGCCGGCGTCGAGTCCGGGATGCTGCGTGACATTCGGAATCGACAGCTTCTGGCTGTGCTTCTGAAAAAACAACTCGCCGCCGATGTCCTCGGGTGCGCGCACCAGCGACACCGGCCGGTCCTGCAGATGCGGCAGCATCCAGTCGGCGACCGATTCGTAGTACTGCACGAGATCGATCTTGCGGGTGCCGGTGCTTTTGTCGATTACGCGGTCGGGATGGGATACGCGGACGCCGGCGATTTCGGCGGGCGTTGCAGCGGTTCTGGATTTCGTCGCAGGGATTTTTACTGCGGACGCTTTTGCTGCAGACGCGCTTGTGGCCGACGTCTTCGTTGCAGCGGCTTTCGTTGCAGCGGCTTTCGTTGCAGCAGTTTTCGTTGCAGCGGCTTTCGTTGCCCGCGTCTTCGTCACGGCCGTCTTCGCTGCGCTTTTACTCGCGGGCTCCGCTGCGGCACTGGACGCGGTCTTTTTCGCCGCACGTTTCTTCGGCGCGGCATCGGAAGCGGTATCGGTTTGCTCTTGCACGTCGGCTCCTTTGCGGGGTGCTTCCTTGACGATCTGCGGCGCCGGTTTGTCGTTGCGCAGACTCACGAACGACGCCTGGCGGACAATGCCGTCGCTCGTCCATTCGGCGAAATTGCATTCGCAGACCAGCACCGGGTCGACCCAATGCACCGGCGTACGGCTGCGCTCGCGCGGCGCGGAGGCGAACGGCATGCGCGTGGCTTTGTGCGCGTCGAGCGCCTTCTTGACGGCACGCAGTAACGCGGCGTCGAAGCCCGTGCCGACGCGCCCGGCGTATTGCAGTTTGCCTTTGCTGTCGTAGACGCCGAGCAGCAGTGCGCCAAACGCCGCGCGGCTACCCGAAGGCTCCGAATAGCCGCCGATCACGAACTCCTGACGGCGCCGGCACTTCAATTTGATCCACGCCGTCGAGCGCCCTGACGTGTAGCCGCTATCGCGCCGTTTGCCGATGATGCCTTCCAGCGCCATGTCGCACGCGCTCTTCAGCAGATCGTCGGCGCTGAACGCGAAGTCGTTCGAAAAGCGCAACACACCGTCGTCGGCGCCATCCAACAAGGCGCGCAAAATCGCGCGGCGTTGTTCGAGCGGCACGCCGCGTAAGTCGTACCCGTTCAGGAACGGAATGTCGAACAGATAGATGACAATGTCCTGCGGGCGGTTCGAGTCGAACGCGTTCTGCAGCGCCTGAAAGTTCGGCACGTCGTTTTTATCGAGCACCACGGCTTCGCCATCGAGCCATGCGCTTTCGATACCGAGGTGTTCGAACGACTTCACCTGCTTGCTGAACTTCCCGGTCCAGTCGTTGCCCGCGCGGGTGAATACCTTGACCGCGCTGGCCTTTGCCTTTCGATCGATGCGGGCCAGTATCCGGTAGCCGTCGAACTTGATTTCGTACGACCAGTCGTCGCCGGGTGGCGCGGCGTCGACGAGGGTCGCCAGTTGAGGTTTGAAGGTAGCGGGCAACGTGGCTTTGACCGCGCCTTCGATCGATGGCGACGCGGCCAGTTCGCGCAGCGATTGCGTGCTGCGCGTCGCCACGATGTCGGTTTTCTTCGGGTCGGCGCGGCCTGATGAAGTGGCCTTCGCGCTCGTGCCCGCCGATGCGCTGGCGTCCAGTACGCTGCCCGGGCGCTTCTTCAGAATGTCGTATTCGCTCTCGTCGCGGGCCTCGTCGTCGCGCTCCTTGATCAACAACCATTGCTCTTTGTCGCCGCTGCCGCGCATATGGCTGCGCACCAGCGTCCAGCCGCCGTGCAGCTTTTCGCCAAAAAGTCTGAATTTGAGCTTGCCGGCCTTGTAGGATCGGGCCGCCTCGGCCGCGCCGCCGGTCGGCTCCCACCTGCCGCGATCCCACACGATGACCGTTCCCGCGCCATAGTTGCCAGGCGGGATCTCGCCTTCGAAAGAGCCATATTCGACTGGATGATCCTCGACATGCACCGCGAGCCGTTTCACCGACGGGTCGAGACTCGGCCCTTTGGGCACCGCCCACGACAGTAACGTGCCGTTCAGTTCGAGCCGAAAGTCGTAATGCAGGTGCCGCGCGTCGTGCTCCTGAATCACGTAAGACAGCGCCTCACTCGATTCGCGCGCCGCGGTTTTGCGGCTGGCTTTCTTACGCGCGGCCGCGCCCGACGGTTCCGGCGTTTCGTCAAAGCGGCGTTTGCGGTTATAGAGATCGAGCCTTTCGTTCATGGAGTAGAACTCGTCGCGGGTCGAGGTGCCACGGTGTTATCTATCAGGCGAGCGATCAGGCAGCCGCACGTCGTTTGCGTGCCGGCGCCGCCTTGGCACTGGCGCCGCCGCTGCCACCCCCGCTGCGGGCGGTAGTCGCCGAGCGCGCCGCGCGCGGTTTCTTGCGGGCTGGCGCGGCCGTTTCGGACTCGGCGTCCTCTTCATCGTCCTTGGCATTCTTGCGCGCGCCCGCCGCGGGCTTGCTTTTGCCGCGGCCGAGGCTGCGTTTGAGCAAGTCGGACAGATCGAGAATGTCGGCGGATTGACGCGACTCGCGCGGTGCTTCGACTTCGGTGATTTCTTCCGTCTTACCCGCGCGAATCTTGCGATCGACCAGCGTCATGATGTCGTCGCGGAACGTGTCGTGATATTGCGACGGATCCCAGGTGTCGCTCATGTCCGCGATCAGCTTTTTCGCCATGTCGAGTTCTCGCGCGGTGACGCCGGCCGCTTTCACACCTTCAGCCGGCAGCTTGAATTCGTCGAAGTCGCGCACCTCGGCGGCCCAGCGCAGCGTGTTCAACGCCAGCATCGGCCCCACCGGGATCAAGGCGGCGAGATGCTGCTTGTTGTGCAGCACGACGCTCGCCACGCCGATCTTGCCAGACGCTTTCAACGCTTCGCGCAACAGCGCGTACACCTTTTCGCCCTTGCGGTCGGGCGTCAGGAAGTACGGCGTGTCGAGATAGAGGAACGAGATGTCGGGTGCGTCGACGAACGCGAGGATATCGACCGTTTGTGTCGACTCGGGATTGGCCGCGCGAATCTCGTCGTCCGAGAGAACGACGTACTTGTCCTTTTCGTACTCGAAGCCGCGCACGATGTTCTCGCGCGTCACATCCTTGCCGGTGCGCTTGTTGATCTGCTTGTAGCCGATCGGATCGATCGTGCGCTTATCCAGCAGATTGAAGCCGACTTTCTCCGACTGCGTCGCCGGGTACAGCTGGACCGGTACGTGGACGAGGCCGAAGCTGATTGCGCCCTTCCAGATCATGTGTGCCATCGTGCGCTCCCCTGGGCCTAGGACCTTCGGTGAAGCAGCAAGCGTGCCACGGGTTACACGCTACGGCTGGCGCGGCACCGTGCTGGGCACCGCAGGCGTCGGCTGTAAGTCTTGCGTGATGTCGGCAAAAGATACGGTGCCTGGCGCTACGCCGGTTCGAGTTCGACCGGCACCGTTGCGAAGCCGCGAAACCGCACGCGGCCGCCGCGCGTCGGCTCGCCATCAAGCCGATACCCCGGAAAACGCCGCACGAAGCGTCCGATGGCGATGCGCGCCTCGAGTCGCGCGAGCGACAGCCCCGCGCACTGATGGATGCCGAAGCCGAACGCCAGATGCCGGTTCGGATCGCGGCGGATGTCGAAGCGGTCCGGTTCCGCGAACTGCTCGGGGTCGCGATTGGCGGCGCCGATGCACAGCGTGACGGGCGTGCCGCGTGCCACCGCGACGCCGCCGATCGCCGTGTCGACGGTTGCCATCCGGTTACCCAGTTGATTCGAACTCTCGAAGCGCAAACACTCCTCGACCGCCGACTCGATCAGCGACGGCTCGCGCAGCAACGCGGCGCGCTGCTCCGGCCAGCCGGTCAGCGTAACGAGACCGTTGCCGATCAGATTGGTCGTGGTCTCATGACCGGCGTTCAGGATAAAGATGCAGTTTTGCAGCAGTTCCGCTTCCGACAACTGTTCGCCCCCCTCTTCGCCCTGGATCAGACGCGTCAATACGTCATGCTGCGGGTCGCCGGATTCGCGCCGGCGCCGCGCCACCAGATCGCGCAAATAACCGACGAATTCACTGACCGCGCGGTTTCCCCGTTCGAGTTGCGCCTCGTTCAACGACGGCTCGAGCGCGCCGAGTATCGCCAGCGACCAGTCGCGCAACGGCTCGCGCTCCGCGTGCGGCACGTCCAGCAGATTGCCGATAATTTCGACCGGAATCGCCGACGCAAACTCGCCGATCAGATCGATCCGGCCACGCACGGCGGCAGCATCGAGCAAGCCATCGACAAGGCGGATCAGTCCAGGCTCCATTGCCGCGATTGCACGCGCCGTCAGCGCGCCGGCGATCAGTTTGCGCACCCGCGTGTGACGCGGCGGATCGTTGAAGACGAGACTGGTCGTGTGATGGGTGTAGAGCGGCGAGTCGCCGTACTTCGGCTTGAATTCGACGGTCTTGTCCGAACTGAAGGTTTTCGGGTCACGGTAGACCGCCTGCACGTCGCGAAAACGCGTCAGAAAGACGGAGCCGTCGGGCATGCGCTTCACGGGCTCCAGGCTACGCAGCGCGTGGTAGACCGGATACGGGTCGGCATAGAACGAGGGGTTCAGGTGGCGCAGGTCGAAGTCGCGCGCAAGGTTGGACGCGTCGCAGGCGGTCGCCGGGGTCATTGCTTGTCTCCGTGGTGGCGCGCCTCGTTGCTTGAGCCAGTGCGTGCCGTATGCGGCAAACCGTGCGCCTTGTGGGCGCGACGGGCTCCATGGGCTCAATGGCTGCGGGGCGTCGTTCGATGCGCCAGTATGAACTGGGCGCGGGATGATTGCACTGCAGATTGCACGGCGAATTACAAGGTGAATTGCTCAGCGTATTGCATGGCGAGCGGCAGGTCGTCGAACCGTTACAATAACGGGATTTTCCGCGCGCGCCGCGCGCCTGTCCTATTCTGCGTCAATGCGTCGTCCATGAACCTCGTCATCCAAAGCCCCGCGCCCCTTTCCGCCGACCACCACAAAACGCTTGTCGCACTCGCGCGCGGCTCGCATGCCACCGTCATCGACGCGAACGCGCTTCGCATCAATGACGCAAACATTGCGCAGCGCGCCGATCTCGAGGTCTACTGCGGCACGCATCAACTGGACTACGCGTTTGTCGAACCGGGCAGGCAGTTGCGCGACTTCGGACTCGTCGCGATGGACATGGACTCGACGCTGATCACAATCGAATGCATCGACGAGATCGCGGACTTCTGCGGGCTGAAAGCAGAAGTGGCGGCGATCACCGAAGCGTCGATGCGTGGCGAAATCAAGGACTTCAACGAAAGCTTGACGCGCCGGGTGGCACTGCTCAAGGGACTCGACGCCGGCGCGCTCGAACGCGTTTATGAAGAGCGGCTGCAACTCTCGCCGGGCGCGGAACAGATGCTGGCGGGCGCGCAAGCGGCGGGTTTGAAAACGCTGCTGGTGTCGGGCGGATTCACGTTCTTCACGGAAAAGCTGAAGGCCCGGCTCGGCCTCGATTTCACGCGCGCGAACACGCTCGACATCGTGGACGGAAAGTTGACCGGCAAGGTAATCGGCGAGATCGTGAACGCCGACGTGAAGGCGCGCACGCTGCGCGAGACATGCGCCCAACTGGGCATCGAGCCGACCCATGCGATTGCAATGGGCGACGGTTCGAACGATCTGAAGATGATGGCCGCTGCAGGGCTATCTGTTGCGTTTCGCGCGAAGCCGGTGGTGCGCGAAGCGGCCAGCGTGGCGTTCAATTATGTTGGACTGGACGGATTGTTGCGGTTGTTTTGAAGCTTTAAATTGCACAGGCCGGCGCAATGACGGCCTGCGGTGACGTAGGTGTCATTTCTTCAGAAAGGCTATCAAGAACACCACGGACATGTAAGCCGCAACCACGCCTATCACGACATTAGCCCACTTCGCAACACGCGCGAAATTTTCGTCAGATTCCAGAAACGTGAATATTTTTTGCATGAGTGCCTCCTTTAGCGGATCAGTATAAGTGCTGCACTATCTAAAAAAGCTAAATCATGCATACGTGTAGGATTACAAACAGAACGGCAGCAACGGAGGTCGCAAAAATAGAAGTGCCGATTGCTACCCGCGACAACGACCCGGTAACGAACCGTGCCTGCCTATTGCGAGCAATCGTGCTCGCCCGATCGTGATGTGCATTGACCAAGGCTGACATCACGACAATGGAACAGGAAAACGCCAGCATGCAGAATCCGACAATGGCGGACTCCAAGACCGGCACCTCGCCACTTCCTCGTTCCAGCGCCGTCACCGCCTCATATACCGCGGCCGCACACAATCCGATCGCACACCAGAACAGTTGGCCGTCTTTCACCGATGCGGTGATCAACGCCCTTGCGACGCGCCAGCCGTGCGTGGGTGCGACGAGCGCTAGCGTAAAGATCGGGCCGATGATCGGCACGCCAAGATTCAGCAACATCCAGAAAAATAGATTCATCGAAGCTCACCATAGTGCGGCAACCGTTAGTCAGGATGTGCACGATCGTAGCGTCGAGATCCGGCGTCGAACATTCGGCCGAATGGTTAGGTTTACTGGCTATATTGACAAAATAAAAAAGCCCACCGGAAACGTATCCCGATGGGCTTACCTGCCCTTCAACAAACCGCTCTTAGGCGCTTATCCCAGCGCCACCAGACTCTGCTCGATATCCGCACGCAAATCGGCCTCTTCTTCCAGGCCGATATAGAACCTCACCAACGTCCCGCGATGCGGCCATTGCCCTGTGGTGCGCATCGAGGCAACGTTGTACGGCATCGCGAGACTGTGCGCGCCGCCCCAGCTCCAGCCGAGCGAAAAAAGCTCGAGCGACTCGCAGAACGTATCGATCTGCGCCGCGCTGTAGCGTCCGTCGAACACGACGGAGAACAGCCCACCCGCGCCCGTGAAGTCGCGCTTGTAAAACTCATGGCCCGGACAGTCGGGCAGCGCCGGGTGCAGCACCGCGGCAATTTCCGGACGCGTCTTCAGCCACTTGGCGAGCCCGAGCGCCGCGCGGTCATGCTGTTCGAAGCGCAGTTGCATGGTCGGGAGGCTACGCAGAATCAGCGAACAGTCGTCCGCCGAGACGCCGATACCCATGCGCATGCGCACCGCCTTCAGTTTCAGATGCAACTCGCGATCAACAGTGATCGTCGCGCCCATCAACACGTCGCCGCCGCCTGACTGGTATTTGGTCAGCGCCTGCACCGAGATATCGACGCCGTGGTCGAACGGGCGGAAGCCGAGCCCTGCGGACCATGTGTTGTCGATCGCCGTGACGACGTTGCGCGCGCGCGCCGCTGCGGTAATGGCGGGCACGTCGGCCACTTCCATCGTCACCGAACCCGGTGCTTCGAGCCAGATCAGGCGCGTGTTCGGCCGGATCAGATCCGCGATGCCCGCGCCGATCATCGGATCGTAGTAACGCGCCGTGATGCCGAAATCGCGCGCCAGCCAGTCGCCATGATCCCGGTTCGGCGAATAGACGTTATCGGGAATCAGCACGTCGTCGCCGGCCTTGACGAGGCCGAAATACACATTCGAAATCGACGACAACCCCGACGGCTGCAACAGCGCGTGATTGCCGCCTTCGATGGTGGCAAGCCGCTGCGCCAGCGCGAGCGACGTCGGCGTGGCGTGCAGGCCGTAGCGCCACTGCGCGTCGTTTTTCCAGTCGAGTGCGCGCATCGTCGCGAGATTGGGGAACACGACCGTCGAAGCCCGTGTCACCGGCATCGAAAACGATTCGAAGCCTGGCGTGAGCCGGTCCTCCGGGCGCACGATGCAGGTTTGCAGACCACGTTTGAGTTTGGATTGGGTCATGGTGAATGTAGGTAAGAAACGGACCGCACAGGCGGTGGATTGGATTACTCGCCGGTTTGCAAGTTGCTAATTCCGCCGACGGCGTGGCGACTGCCCGTCGCCGAGGCGGGTGTTGCTGCGCCGCCGGCAGACGAATGCGGCGCGCCCGCGGCCTTGTTGGCCGCCGCAGCGGCACCGCCACCAGCCGCAGCAGCAGGCACGGCCTGCCCCGCTGCCAGCGGCTTCAGATCGAACGCTTGCGGGTCGGAATCGTCGACATTCATCCGCTCGCCCGCCACCGAACCATCAGCGGCAAACTTGCCGACCCAGTTGCCGGTGATATGCGTGCCGTCGTTCGATTCCTCGACTTCGAGCGTATCGCCGTCGCGGTCGCCCGCGATCAGAATGACCTCGCCGGTATCGGTGTACTGATACTCGCCATGCACGCCGGCCGGATCGTCCGTTTTAGCGCCCAACCGCAGCACGATCTGACGCGAGCCCAGCAGGCCGGCATAGCGCGGAAACTTCGCGAATTCGGGGCTCGGTTTGAGGGGCAACTGAATTGGCGGGGGTGCCGCCAGTTCCTTGACCGCGTCGCTTTCCGCCCATGCCTGCGTCGGCAATACGGCCCCCGTGCCGACACACAGCAGCAATGCGACCGCACTCACTACGCCTCGAAGGCAGTCCCCCTGGGGGACTGCCCAACCGCGCCGACGCATTGCACCCTTCATCGCTTTCGATTCCTGCATCCGTTTCGTCCTTGTTACCTGAACCTGGTCAATACCCGTTCGCGGCCGGCCTCAGATCCGTTCGAAGATCGCCGCGATACCCTGACCGCCGCCGATACACATCGTCACCAGCGCATAACGGCCGCCCACCCGTTGCAGTTCGTACAGCGCCTTCACCGTGATCAGTGCGCCAGTTGCGCCGATCGGGTGGCCAAGCGAGATACCCGAGCCGTTCGGATTCACCTTGGCCGGATCAAAGCCGAGTTCCTTGCTGACCGCGCACGCCTGAGCGGCAAACGCTTCGTTCGCTTCGATCACGTCCAGATCGGCGACCGTCAGGCCGGCGCGCTCGAGCGCCTTGCGCGTTGCCGGCACCGGGCCGATGCCCATGTACGCCGGATCGACACCGGCATGCGCGTACGCAACCAGCCGAGCCAGCGGCTTGATGCCGCGCTGTTCAGCAACACTGCGCTCCATCAGCACGACCGCTGCGGCGGCATCGTTGATGCCTGACGCGTTGCCGGCCGTCACCGTGCCGTTTTCCTTCGCGAACACCGGCTTCAACTTCGAGAAGTCTTCGACCGTTGCATTCATTCGCGCATGCTCATCCGTGTCGAATACGACGTCGCCCTTCTTCGACGGGATCGTGATCGGCAGGATCTGTTCCTTGAAATAGCCGCTCGTGATCGCGTTAGCCGCGCGGCGGTGCGATTCGAGGGCGAGCGCATCCTGCGTTTCGCGCGAGATGTCGTATTTGCGCGCGACGTTTTCGGCGGTCACGCCCATATGGATCGACTGGAACGGGTCGTTGAGCGCGCCGACCATCATGTCGACGAGACGCGCGTCGCCCATGCGCTGGCCGAAGCGCGCAGCCGGCATGGAGTAAGGCGCGCGGCTCATGTTTTCCGCGCCACCGCCGATCGCGATGTCGGCGTCGCCGAGCAGCACGCTTTGCGCGGCAGAGACGATTGCCTGCAAGCCCGAACCGCACAACCGGTTCACGGTCAATGCAGGCGCATGTTGCGCGACGCCGCCGTTGATCGCGGCCACGCGCGCCAGGTACATGTCTTTCGGTTCGGTATGGACGACGTTGCCGAACACCACATGGCCGACGTCGTCGCCCGACACATTCGCGCGCGCCAGCGCTTCACGCACGACGCGTGCGCCCAGGTCGGTCGGTGGAAAGTCCTTCAGACTGCCGCCAAAACCACCGATTGCCGTACGCACGCCGCTTACCACCACGACTTCCCGTTGCATCGCTCGCTCCTCTCTTAGTCTCTAAAGATAAATCTTGTCCTGGCGGACGGCGGCCTACGCGTGGCAGCGCGCAGCTGTCAGCCCGCCAGGACGTGTTCGACCGTCGCTCGCGAAGGGATCGGCGCGACCGCGCCGTAGCCTTGCGTGGACAGCGCCGCGGCGACGTTCGCATAACGCGCCGCCTCAAAAGGATCGTCACCGGCGACGATGCGCGCGATGAACGCACCGCCGAAGCAGTCGCCCGCGCCGGTTGCATCGACGGCATTGACCACGTGGCCGGGCACGACGCGCCGTTCGTCAGGCGTGGCGATGTACGAGCCTTCCTTGCCGAGCTTGAGCGCGACCACACGCGGACCCTGCGACAGCAGGAAATCCACGATCTCGTCACGCCCCGTCAGGCCAGTGAGTTCGGTGACGTCATCCCAGCTCGGCAGGCAGATGTCAGTTTGACGAATGGCTTCGAGCATTACCGCGCGCGCCCTCGCGAGCGGCCACAGTTTTAACCGCAGATTGGTATCGAAGCTCACGCGCACGCCGTTCGCTCGAGCATGCCCGATCGCCGCCAACGCTGCGTCGCAGGCGCTCAGGCTGATCGCGAGGCTGATGCCGGACAGATGAATGACCTTGGCCGCGGCAATCGCATCGAGCGGCAGGTCGTGCGGCGCGTACCGGCTCGCGGCCGAGCCGGCGCGCAGGTAGTCGAACGCGTGACCTGCCGGACCGTGCGAAACGAAATAGACGCCGGTGGGCGCGTGCGGATCGACCCGCACGAGCGAGGTGTCCACCTGCTCACGTTCCCACAGATCGATCAACAGATGCCCGAAATGGTCGCTGCCGACGGCGGACACGAAACCGGTCTTCGCGCCCTGCCGCGCCGCTGCGATGCAGAAGTTCGACGTGTCGCCGCCGAAGCCCTGCAGATAGTTCGGCTGATCTTTCGCCGACTGGTTGAATTCAATCATCGCCTCGCCGAGCGCGAGGATTTCCGGGGGCCGGCTTTCCGGGGGCCGGCCTTCCGGGTGCTGGCCACCCGGCATGGAAGCTGCCGGCGCACCGGCCATGCTCACCGTCATCGTTTAGACCTCGCCCCACAGGTCGTGGCCGTCGGCGCCGGTGATCTTCACCGACACGAAATCGCCGACCTTGTAGCGCCTGGACGCCTTGGTGGCCGGTGCGATATACACGACACCGTCGATCTCGGGCGCGTCCGCCGCAGTGCGGCCGATGCCGCCGTCGGCATTGATCTCGTCCACCAGCACCTTCAGCGTCTTGCCAACCTTCTTCGCGATGCGCCTGGCTGACACTTCCTCGGCCACTTCCATGAAACGCGCGCGGCGTTCTTCACGCACTTCGTCGGGCAACGCGCCGTCGAGTTCGTTCGCGCTCGCGCCTTCCACCGGCGAGTAAGCAAAGCAGCCGACCCGATCCAGCTCCGCCTCGCGGATGAAGTCGAGCAGCGTCTGGAATTGCGCTTCGGTCTCGCCCGGGAAACCGGCGATGAAGGTGCTGCGAATCGTCAGATCCGGGCACATTTCGCGCCATGCCTTCACGCGCTCCATCACCTTTTCGGCATTGGCCGGACGCTTCATGCGCTTCAACACTTCCGGATGCGCGTGCTGGAACGGCACGTCGAGATACGGCAACACGTGGCCCTTGAACGGACCTTCGGCCATCATCGGAATCACTTCGTCGACGCTCGGATACGGATACACGTAGTGCAGGCGCACCCATGCGCCGTATTGCGCCGCGAGTTCGCCAAGCGCGCCGACCAGATCGGTCATGCGCGTCTTGATCGGCTTGCCATTCCAGAAGCCAGTGCGGTACTTGACGTCAACGCCGTACGCGCTCGTGTCCTGCGAAATCACCAGCAGTTCCTTCACGCCGGACTTGAACAGGTTCTCAGCTTCGAGCATCACGTCGGCGACCGGGCGCGACACGAGGTCGCCGCGCATCGACGGGATGATGCAGAACGTGCAGCGATGGTTGCAGCCTTCGGAAATTTTCAGGTACGCGTAGTGGCGCGGCGTGAGCTTGATGCCTGCAGCCGGCACCAGATCGACGAACGGATCGTGCGGCTTCGGCAGATGGTTGTGCACCGCTTGCATCACTTCGCCGAGCGCATGCGGGCCGGTCACGGCCAGCACCTTCGGATGGACCTCTTCGATCAGCCCCCCGCCGCTCGCGCTCTTCTTCGCGCCGAGACAGCCGGTGACGATCACCTTGCCGTTTTCGCTGAGCGCTTCGCCGATCGCGTCGAGGCTTTCCTGCACGGCTTCGTCGATGAAACCGCAAGTGTTGACGACCACGAGGTCCGCGCCGTCATAGGTGCCCGAGATCTCGTAACCTTCAGCGCGCAGCTGCGTGATGATCTGTTCGGAGTCGACGAGCGCTTTGGGGCAACCAAGCGAGACAAAGCCGACCTTCGGCGTGGTAATCGGGGGGGTGGCAGACATGGGGAACCGCTTGAAGACGTTAAACCTCGAATTGTAGCGGTTCGGCAGAGCCGACGCTCGTAAGTCTTTGAATTCTTGTCTTCAAACGGTGGCGACGTCTGCCCGATCGAGCCGGCCGGGGGCTGCGGATCGATGTGCCGGTAGTGCGCCGTTGAACGCGAGGGCACGCTCTATCACCTCTAGAATTTCGCGCGAATCATGCAAGCGCCGGATAGCTGCGTGCAGCTCGACAGCTTGCGGCCAGGTTCGCTTCAGATAGCTGAGCCACATTTTGACGCGTCCGTGTTCGTGGCGGGATGCGACACGGGCTTGCAGTTTCTTCAGGTAGTCGAAGATATGACGCAGCACGAGCGGCCATTCCTCGCCGGATGGGGATCGGTCCATCAGTCCGCGTATGCGCAGGGCCAGAAAAGGGTCCGATACGGCGCCCCGCCCAATCATCACGTCCGCACAGCCGCTAACAGCCCGGCACCGCTCCCAGTCGGCCACCGTCCAGACTTCTCCGTTGGCAATGACCGGCACGTCCACGGCGGCGTCGATGTGCGCGATCCACTCCCAGTGGGCCGGCGGCCGGTAGCCGTGATCACGTGTTCTCGCATGCACGACGAGGGAGGCCGCGCCGCCTTCGGCCAGCGCCGTGGCGCAGTCGATCGCGAGCGAGGTGTCGGATACGCCAAGCCGCATTTTTGCTGTCACGGCAATGCCGGCAGGCACCGCCGCGCGAACGGACGAGACGATCCGGTTCAGCTGTTCGGGGTGCGCCAGCAACATCGCCCCGCCACCGTGCCGGTTGACAACCTTGGCGGGACAGCCGAAGTTCAGGTCGAGTCCATGCGGCGACAAACGAGCCGCCTGGGCGGCATTCAGCGCCATCCATTCAGGATCGCTCCCCAGAAGCTGGATCACCATCGGCGTGCCGCCAGGTGTGCGGCCGCCGTGGAGGACTTCCGGTGTGTCCCTCTCGTAGACACGCTCGGGAAGCACGGAGCCCGTCACCCTGACAAACTCGGACACACACCCGTCGAATCCGCCCGAGCGGGTCAACGCGTCGCGCAGGACGTAGTCCGCAAGCCCTTCCATGGGCGCAAGAAACAGCCGGCTCATGCGAAAGCGGCGCTTAAGCTGTTTTTGCGCATCTTCCGGTCAGCCAAGGCTGACAAATCCGACCTTCGGAATCGAAGGCGTGGGCGCGGTGGGGAAATGGGTCTGCGACATAGGTAGGTGAGGCTGGCGTATAGCGGTGGCGACAAATGGGGGCAGTGCGAAGGTCTCGCGGGATTTCACAAGGACACCCCAAAGATTAAAGCCCACGCACCCAGCCCGAGATTGTACCGCGCGCGGCCATCCAACCGCGCCCGGGCCACTGGCGACCGCAGCCGGCGACCCGACGATCCGTCAAAGGCGTCCGCGCCGCTGCGCCACGGCCGCGTGGCGGACACGTAGAGACGCGCCAGCCGCGCGCGTCAGCGTCGCACCGTTACTTCTTCTCCGGTTCCGGGTTGCTTTGCGGATTAGCCGGCGTGGCCGGAGCGCCGGCTGCATTCACCGGACCGCCTGGCGTGAACGGGAAGGTCGCGAACATCGACTTCGCCTGGGTCTGCATCTGCTCCTGCATCTGCACGAACATATTCTTCGACTGTTCGATATAGCTGGTCATCATGCCCTGCATCATCGGTGCCTGCATGTTCATGAATTGCGACCAGACTTCCGGATTCATCGCCTTGCCTTCGTACAGATTCTTCGACTGGTCGGCGAGCTTCGCCTGAATGTCGATGAAGGCCTGGATGTTCTTTTCCAGATACGTGCCCATCATGCCTTGCATCGCATGGCCGTAGAAACGGATGATCTGCGACAGCATCGACGACGAGAACATCGGCAAGCCGCCGCTCTCCTCATCAAGAATGATCTGCAACAGGATGGCGCGCGTCAGGTCCTCATTGCTCTTCGCATCGATGACCTTGAAATCCTCCTGATCCAGCACGAGCTGCTTGACGTCCGTCAGCGTGATGTACGTGCTTGTCTCGGTGTCGTAGAGCCGACGATTCGGATACTTCTTGATCAATCGTTCGGCTGTTTTCTTTGTAGTAGTAGTCATGTAACGCCTTTGAGCGCGAGTTGAGCGCGAAAACGGCGGCATGCCGGCTGCGCAATCGGGCAATTGCGCAGTCGAGACGCCGCCGGAACCATCTGAGCAGACACGCGCCGCCTTGTGAGCGGCGCGCCCATGACTCAGCCCATATGCAAACCGCCATTCAACGAAAAATCAGCGCCCGTGGAGAAACCCGATTCGTCCGAGGCGAGCCACGCCACGATCGAGCCAATTTCCTGCGGCTGACCGAGACGACGCACCGGAATCGTCGCGACGATCTTTTCCAGCACGTCCGGACGGATCGACTTGACCATATCGGTACCGATGTAGCCCGGCGACACGGTGTTGACCGTCACGCCCTTGGTGGCCACTTCCTGTGCCAGCGACATCGTGAAGCCGTGAATACCGGCCTTCGCGGTCGAGTAGTTGGTCTGGCCGAACTGGCCTTTCTGCCCGTTCACCGACGAAATGTTGATGACCCGGCCAAAACCGCGCTCGACCATGCCGTCGATCACCTGCTTGGTGACGTTGAACAGGCTGGTCAGGTTGGTGTCGATCACCGCCGTCCAGTCTTCGTGCGTCATCTTGCGGAACACGACGTCGCGCGTAATGCCGGCGTTGTTCACCAGCACGTCGACCTCTCCGACTTCGGCCTTGACCTTGTCGAATGCGGCCTTGGTCGACTCCCAATCGCCGACGTTGCCTTCGGACGCGACGAAATCGTAGCCCAAGGCTTTCTGCTCTTCGAGCCACTTCACACGGCGCGGCGAGTTCGGGCCGCAGCCTGCGACCACCCTGAAGCCTTCCTTATGCAGCCGCTGGCAAATGCTCGTGCCGATGCCGCCCATCCCGCCCGTTACGTACGCAATTCGCTGTGTCATAAACTACACTCCGTTATCGTTTTCGAGGCGCCGACCGGCTGCCTCTACCCTCGCCTGGTGCTTCATCTCCACTGCCGCCGGGCGACCGGCCGTCGAAGCCACGGCTCACCACGCGCCGCCTGCTGCAATGCGACGCGCGGCAACCTGCTTACCGGCTGCCGCCTGCCGACGCCGACTTAAGCGCGCTCGAGCGCCAACGCCACGCCCATGCCGCCGCCGATACACAGCGACGCCAGGCCCTTCCTGGCATCGCGCTTCTGCATTTCGTGCAGCAGCGTGACGAGAACCCGGCAACCGGACGCGCCGATCGGATGGCCGATGGCAATCGCGCCGCCGTTCACGTTGATCTTCGACGCGTCCCAGCCCATCTGCTGATTCACGGCCAGCGCCTGTGCGGCAAACGCTTCGTTGATTTCCATCAGGTCGAGATCGGCCGGGGTCCAGCCCGCGCGCTCGAGACAGCGGCGCGACGCGGGCACCGGACCCATGCCCATCACCTTCGGATCCAGCCCCGAGGTGGCGTAAGCCTTGATGCGCGCGAGCGGCGTAAGGCCGAGCGCTTCGGCTTTCTTTGCCGACATCACCAGCACCGCCGCCGCGCCGTCGTTCAGCCCCGACGCATTGGCCGCGGTGACCGTGCCTTCCTTCGAGAAGGCCGGCTTCAGGCTCGCGAGTGATTCGGCCGTCACACCATGACGCGCGAACTCGTCCGTCGCGAAGCGCAGCGGTTCGCCCTTGCGTTGCGGGATGTCGACCGGCACGATTTCATCGTTGAAACGCCCGGCTTTCTGCGCGGCTTCCGCCTTGTTTTGCGACAGCGCCGCGAACGCGTCCTGCTGCTCGCGCGTGATGCCGTATTCCCTGGCAACGTTTTCCGCCGTCACGCCCATGTGGTACTGGTTGTACACGTCCCACAGGCCGTCGACGATCATCGAGTCGACCAGCTTCGCATCGCCCATGCGGAAACCGTCCCGCGAGCCCGGCAGCACGTGCGGCGCGGCGCTCATGTTTTCCTGACCGCCGGCGATCACGATGTCCGCATCGCCCGCGATGATTGCGTTGGCGGCCAGCATCACGGCCTTCAGGCCCGAGCCGCACACCACGTTGATCGTCATGCCGGGCACGGCCGTAGGCAGCCCCGCCTTGATCAGCGACTGACGCGCCGGGTTCTGCCCCGAGCCTGCCGTCAGCACTTGCCCCAGAATGACTTCGCTGACCTGCTCAGGCTTCAGACCAGACCGTTCGAGCACGGCACGAATCACCGTCGCGCCGAGTTCGGGTGCGGCGATCTTCGCCAGCGACCCACCAAATTTGCCTACTGCCGTACGGGCGGCCGATACGATCACAACATCAGTCATTTCCATATCCTCCGGGCACAACGGCAAAACACGCCGCAGCCCGTCAAGTTAAAAATCTCGTTGCTCTAGCGCCCCTGCTCAATCAGACGCCCATTCATACCGCTAAAAAACCGCACCATGAAGCGTGCTAAACCTACTCCCGCTGCCGCACGTAACGCCCCGGCGCCGGTTCGATCGCGGGGAATTCGGCGGAGCCGGGTTGCGTACGCGGCTTCACCTTCTTGCCGCCGTACTGGTCGAGCCAGGTGGTCCATTCGGGCCACCAGCTGCCAGGCACTTCGGCCGCGTCGTCGAACCATTCTTCCGGGCTTTCCGGCAGCGTCTTGACATCGCCTTCCAGCGTCCAGTAGTTGCGCTTTTTCTTCGCCGGCGGGTTGATCACGCCCGCGATGTGGCCCGATGCACCCAGCACGAATTTCAACGGCCCGCTCAACAGCGGTACCGACGCATACGCGGTCTGCCACGGCACGATATGGTCTTCGCGTGACCCGTAGATGAAGGTGGGTACATCGATCTTCGAGAGGTCGACCGGTTCGCCGCAGGTCGTCAATGCACCCGGCTCGCGCAGACGATTCTCGAGATACGTATTGCGCAGATACCAGACGTACATCGGCCCCGGGAGGCTGGTCGAATCGCTGTTCCAGTACAGCAGGTCGAACGGCACCGGCGTACGACCCTTGAGGTAATTGTCGACGACGTAGTTCCACACCAGATCGTTAGGCCGCAGGAACGAGAAGGTGTTGGCGAATTCGATGCCGCGCATCAATCCCGGCACGCCGCCGTTCTTGCCGCCGATGGTCTGCTCGCGCATCTGCACATGCGCTTCGTCGACGAACACGTCGAGCACGCCCGTGTCCGAGAAGTCGAGCATCGCGGTGAGCAAGGTCATCGACGCGGCCGGATGTTCGCCGCGCGCGGACGCCACCGCCAGCGCCGTGGCGAGCATGGTGCCGCCTACACAGAAACCGAGCGTGTTGATCTGCTCGCGCCCGCTGATCTTGCTGACCGTCTCGATTGCCTTGAGCACGCCTTCGCCAATGTAGTCGTCCCACGTCTTGTGAGCAATCGAGGCATCCGCGTTGCGCCACGAAATCAGGAACACCTGATGACCCGAATCGAGCGCGTGCGCGACCAGCGAATTCTCCGGTTGCAAATCGAGAATGTAGAACTTGTTGATGCAAGGCGGCACGATCAACAGCGGCCGCTCGCGCACGGTAGCCGTGTGCGGCTTGTACTGGATCAACTGCAGCAGTTCGTTCTCGAACACCACCGAGCCTTCGGTGTTCGCGAGATTCTCGCCCACCACGAAACCCGATTCGTCAGTCTGCGAAATCTTGCCGCGTTGCATGTCGGCAAGCAGGTTCATCACGCCCTGGCGCAAGCTCTCGCCCTTACTCTCGAGCAAGGTTTTTTGCGCTTCCGGATTCAACGCGAAGAAGTTGCTGGGCGATGCCGCAGCGGTCCATTGCTGAACGGCGAAACGGATGCGCTCGCGCACCTTCGGTTCCGTCTCGAGCGCGTCGACCATTTCCTGCAGATAGCGCGCATTCAACAGATACCACGCCGCGGTAAACGCATAAGCCGGCGTCGCGCTCCACGCGTCGGAACTGAAACGGCGGTCCTTGAGTTCGGGCGCTTTCGTCGCGGAGCCGGTGGCCTGCTGGATCAGCTCCATCGCCTCGCGCGAATAATCGGCTTGCAGCTTTTGCAAACGCTCCGACGGAATCGCGGCGCCCGGCATATTGAGCCCGGCGAATGAAGGCATCGACGGCAGGGATCCTGCAGCCAGTTTGCTGAAATCCGGCATGCCGGGAAACGACGGCATCTGCGGCAGACTCATTTGCGGCATGTAAGGGATGCCCATTTGCGACATCTGAGGCATTTGCGGCATTTGCGGCATCGGGAAAGGCATGCCGTTGCCGCCGGGCGGGGTGCCGAGCGAACGCCATGCGTTCATCCAGGCGTCGAATAACTGCTGCATGCCTGCGGCCGGCGTTGCTCCGCTCGTACCGGCCTGCTGCGTAGGCTCCTTCGAGGAGTCCGTGCTGGGAGAAGCTGAGGAATGTGATGCTGCCATACCTGCTTTTGACCGGTAAGTCCTTGCGGACGGGTTGAGAGGCAGGTTAGTGCGCACGTGGGCGATTGCTCGCGACCTCGTCACGCCCTGTCCCATGTACGAGGAACTGTGAGGAACATTCTTGCTCCCCACCGCAAGGCATGTCAATGCTTGATCCCGATTTTGCCGCAGTGCGATAGTTTTTTAATTATCGTTTTCCCTGTATCGCAGATCGCGCTCGTGGAACCCGGGTTGGTCCGTGCCGACGCAAGCGAAAAAAGCTCCCATATTGCGCGGGTTTATGTGCGTTCATCCGTTCGCCCGCAGACACTTCTGGCGACAGATTTACGCCCGCGCGGCGAATTCCGGCAGCGCAGCAAAAATGCACACTGAGCCTCCGAATAAACCCTCGTACGGGTGCTCGTAGGAAAGCGTCACAGAAGGCGTCACATCAGTCGCGCAATGGCAAATCGCGGCACGGCCGCACAATGGCGCTGACAAAGCGAAGCGCCATTCGATGCAGCCGTTCGTGGATGATTGTTTGACGGACTTAACGCGCAACTTAGTCTGCGAGCGTCTGCGCCTGATCGTCCAGCCAGATCAGCGCGGCCATGCGGCCGGTCTCGCGATCGCGGCGGTAGGAATAGAAACGCTCACGTTGCGTGACCGTACAAAGATCGCCGCCGACAATCTTCGTCACGCCGAGCCGCTGCAAGCGCAAGCGCGCCAGCGCCGCGAGATCGGCGAGATATTTGCCGGGATTTTGCGGATGCGTAACGAACGCATTGGCCGTGGCCTCGCGTTGCGCGCCGTCCACGCCGTTCATGAAGGCGTCACGTACATCTGCGCCGACTTCGAACGCGTTCGGCCCGATTGCCGGACCGAGGTAGGCATGCAACAAGGCGACCTCCACGCCGGCGAGATCGGCGACACGCTGCGCGGTCTGTTCGACGATGCCCGCTGCGAGGCCACGCCACCCGGCATGCGCCGCACCGACCGCGCGCCCCGCTTCGTCGCACAACAGCACCGGCATGCAGTCGGCGACCATCACGACACACACCGCGCCGGACCGATCGGTGACGCTGGCATCGGCGCGTGTCGGCGTGCCGCTTGCTTGAGCCTGCGCGAGCACATCTTCAGCGCGCACAATGCCGGCGCCGTGAATCTGTTCGAGCCACGCGGCTTCGTCCACGCCGGCCAGCTTCAGCAGCCGCGCGCGGTTGATGGGGACCGCGGCGGGATCGTCACCGGCTTTCATCCCCAGATTCAGGCCGCCCAGCTGGTCCGCGCCGTCCTGCCAGCGGCCGAACGGCGGCTCGCTCACGCCGCCGTTGCGGGTGGTGACGAGCGCGCGTACGCGTGGCGAGACATTCCATGCGGGCTGCACGACATCGGCAAAGCTTAGCTCGGGCAAACTCATGCGTGATCGTCCTCGTCGTCGTGTTCATCGCCTTCGTGCGCGCTGTCACCGAGCGCTTCGTCTTCGTCGGCGTCATCGTCCTGCGAGGCGTCGTAGTCGGCTTCCTCATAGTACGTCTCATCGAACGCGCCGGCATCGTCACGCCCAAGGCCGAGCGCCGCCGACAGCACCTGCATGTCTTCCGGTGCATCGGCGCGCCATTGCATGGTCCGGCCGGTTTGCGGATGGATCAGGCCGAGACGCCACGCATGCAGCGCCTGGCGCGCGAAACCGTCCGGCAGCGGCGTTACCGAGCGTTTCCCGCGCGCGCGTCCATAAACCGGATCGCCAAGCAGCGGATGGCCGATATGCGCGCAATGCACGCGAATCTGATGGGTACGGCCGGTTTCCAGATCGCAATGAATCGCGGTGACCGGCTGACGCTGCCAGATCGCTGTATCGACGCGCCGGAAATGCGTACGCGCAGCCTTGCCCGATGCGCTCGTCACCACCGCCATGCGCGTGCGTTCGCGCGGATCGCGGCCGATTGGCGCGTCGATCGTGCCCTCTTCAGGCATGTTGCCCCACACCAGCGCGAGATAACGGCGCTTCACCGTGCGCGCCTGCAACTGGCGCACCAGATCAGTCTGCGCCTCGAGCGTGCGCGCCACCACCATCAGGCCGGAGGTCTCCTTG
Organism: Paraburkholderia sp. IW21; assembly: GCF_041321145.1. Taxonomy (NCBI): domain Bacteria; kingdom Pseudomonadati; phylum Pseudomonadota; class Betaproteobacteria; order Burkholderiales; family Burkholderiaceae; genus Paraburkholderia; species Paraburkholderia sp. IW21. The sequence goes on from NZ_JBGGWA010000008.1 coordinate 200,908, forward strand.
TCCAGCCGATGCACGATGCCCGCACGCGGCAAGCCTGCCGCGGCCTCGCCATAGCGATACAACAGGCCGTTCAGCAACGTGCCGCTCCAGTTGCCGGACGCCGGATGCACGACCATGCCGGCCGGCTTGTTGATGACCACCAGCGTGTCGTCCTCATAGACGATCTCGAGCGGCACGGGCTCGGGCGTAAAGGCGAGTTGTTCCGGCAGCAGATCGGGCACGAGCTCGAGGTTCGCGCCAAGCGGCACCGGCTGACGGATCCGGGCCGGCTTACCGTCGATATGCACCCGTTCCGCCTCGATCCAGCTTTGCAGCCGGTTGCGCGAGAACTCGGGAAACAGGCGGGCGACCACCTTGTCGAGGCGTTCGCCGGCCAGTTCGTCGGGCACGACGATGCTGCGCGGCGTCTCGTCCGCCACACGGCTGGCCACGGTCGGCACCCTGCTTTGCGCGCCGGCGGGGGCGAGCGCGTCGCTGCCGAGATCGTCGTCGAGTGAATCGACGCCCAACGCGTCGGAGGGGTCAGCGCTTACGCTATAATCTTCGTTGCCATTCCCGGCACCGGTTGCGGCGCCTGGAGTATTTGAGCGGGTCATTGAGTCTGGGTCACCTGGACGTAAAGCTAGACTGGAAAATGCGAGCCTTGAACACCATCACTAAAGCGGCGATCAATTTGGCGGCCATCAAGAAGGCGGCCCGTAAAGTGGCCGGATACATTGCGTGCGCCGCAGCCGTCGCCGTTGTTGCGGCTTGTCACGGCCTGCCGGAAAAGACCGACGAAACGGCTACGTGGAACAACAACAAATTATATACGGAGGCGAACGACGCTCTGGCCGGCGGTGATTACGGCAAGTGCGCCAAGTATTTCGAGATGCTCGAAGGCCGCGATCCGTTCGGCCACTTTGCCCAGCAAGCGCAGATCAACGTCGCGTATTGCAACTGGAAAGACAACGAAAACGCCGCCGCTGACCAGGCGATCGACCGCTTCATCCAGCTGCACCCGGATCACCCGGACATCGCCTACGCCTACTACCTGAAGGGCATGATCCACTTCAACGACGATCTCGGTCTGTTCGGCCGCTTCTCCGGCCAGGACATGAGCGAGCGCGATCCGAAGTCGCTGCGCGAGTCGTATGACGCGTTCAAGATCGTGGTCAACAAGTATCCGAACAGCAAGTATGCGCCGGACGCCGCGCAACGCATGCGCTATATCGTGAACGCGCTGGCGTCGCATGAAGTCCACGCGGCGGATTATTACTACCGCCGTGGTGCGTATGTCGCCGCGATCAACCGCGCGCAGCTGGCGTTGAAGGAATACAAGAACGCCCCGGCTATCGAAGACGCACTGCACATCATGGTGCTGTCGTACGAGAAGCTGAACCAGCCGCAAATGGCCGACGACACCAAGCGCATTCTGGCCGGCACCTTCCCCGACAGCCCGTATATCACCGGGCATGCAAGGCCGGGTAAGGAAAAATCGTGGTGGCAGTTCTAAGCCGCGCGGCGCACTGAAAATTCGCTAGAAACAAAAACGCCACGACTTCGGTCGTGGCGTTTTTGTTTGTGCAGAACCCGCCAGCGGGGTCGGCACAGGCCGGCAACAGGCGCGCTCAGTCCCGCTCGAACAACGCAATCGACTCCACATGCGACGTGTGCGGGAACATGTTCACGACACCCGCCCCAACGAGCCGATAACCGGCCTCATGCACCAGCACATCTGCATCGCGTGCAAGCGTCGCCGGATTGCACGACACGTAGACTATGCGCTTCGGCAGCGGCCCATTGCCGCTTTGCGCGATCTCGGCCAGCGCCCTCGCCACGGCCAGCGCGCCTTCGCGCGGCGGGTCAACGAGGAACTTGTCGAAATGGCCCAGTGCGCGCAGGTCGTGGGCAGTGACTTCGAACAGGTTGCGACAGGCGAACGACGTATGCCCCGCGACGCCGTTCAACCCGGCATTGGCGAGCGCGCGCGACGTCAGCACGTCACTGCCTTCAATGCCCACCACTTCCCTCGAAATCCGTGCAAGCGGCAGCGTGAAGTTGCCGATCCCGCAGAACAGATCGAGCACGCGGTCCGTACTCGCCGGGGCCAGCAGACGCAGCGCGCGGCTCACCAGCACGCGGTTGATTGCGTGATTCACCTGGGTGAAATCGGTCGGCTTGAACGGCATGCGGATGTTGAATTCCGGCAGCGTGTAGTCGAGCTCCACGTCGAGCGGATAGAACGGCGTGACGGTGTCAGGACCGCCGGGTTGCAGCCACCACTGCACCTTGTGCTCGTCGGCGAAATCGCGCAGCACCTGCTCGTCGGCGGCGGTGAGCGGCGCGAGATTGCGCAGCACCATCGCGGTGACCGACGAGCCGACAGCGAGCTCGATCTGCGGCATACGGTCGTAGATCGACAGCTTGCGAAGCATGAAACGCAGCGGCATCAGCATCGCCGACACATGCGGCGGCAGCACCTCGCAGGTCTTCATGTCGGCGATGTTGCTGCTCTTCTTCTCGTAGAAGCCGACGCGCATGCCGCCCTTTTCCGGCAGATAGCGCACAGCCAGACGCGCGCGATAGCGATATCCCCACGCCGGCCCGTGAATCGGCCGGAAGACCGTCTCCGGGCGCAGCTTCGCCAGATGCTGGAGATTGTCTTCGAGCACGCGCTGCTTGACGGCAACCTGAGCGCGAATGTCCAGATGTTGCATCGAACAGCCGCCGCAGGTATCGAAATAAGCGCATTTCGGTGTGGTGCGAATCACGCTTTCGCGGAGCACCTGAACCACCTCCGCCTGCTCGAATTTCGCCTTGCTGCGAAGCGTCGCGTAGCTGACGCGCTCGCCAGGCAATGCGCCTTCGACAAAAATCACCTTGCCGGGCGTGCCGTCTTCGCTCTCGACGCGACCCACGCCGCGCGCTTCCATGTCGAGCGAAACAATTTCGATGATCGGCTCATTGCCGCTAATGACGTGCACTTTCGCCGGGGCGGGCACCTTTTGGCGTTTCGGCGAGCGACGTTGGGGGGCAGTTCGGGACACCTGCGACTTCCTGGCAGACTTGGGGAAAGGCGAGATTGTAGACGAAGCGCCGACTATGCCAGCGATTCAGCGCCCTCGTAGGGGCCACCAGGCGCCTGGAGGGCTTTGATTGAACGGCGCCCGTCTCCACACGATTTCGCGCCACGGCGACCGCCGGCGAGCGCTCAACCGTGTTAGCACGCGGCGAACTGCTTCGTTACAAGACTGTTAAGCAGGCTACTGATCGAATGCGGCCAGATACTCGGCCCATTGGGGCGCCGTTTCCAGCGCCAGCGCATTTTTGACCAGATTGATCTCGTCAGCATACTCTTCGGCCGAAAACGCGCCGCGGATCAGCTGGAAGCGGCAATACAACAGGTAGGTATTGACGACGTCGGTCTCGCAATAATTGCGGATTTCCTCGATTCGGCCTTGCTGGTACGCGTGCCACACCTGGCTACCGTCCATGCCCATCTTGCCCGGAAAGCCACACATCTTGGCGAGGGCGTCGAGCGGCGCGTTGGCGCGCGCCTGATACATCGCCAGTACATCCATCAGATCGGTATGACGCGCGTGATAGCGGCTGATGTAGTTGTTCCACTTGAACTCGCGGTCGTCCTCGCCGAGATCCCAGAAACGGTAGGCAGGGATGCCGTTGACCAGCGCGCGATAGTTCAGCACCGGCAGGTCGAATCCGCCGCCGTTCCATGACACCAGCTGCGGCGTGTACTTTTCGATCACGCGATAGAACGATTGCACGAGCGCCGCCTCGCCGTCTTCCAGCGTGCCGAGCGAGCGCACCCGGAAACCGTTGTTGTCGCGAAACACGCAGGAAATTGCCGCGATCCGTTGCAGGTGGTGCGGCAAGAAATCGCTGCCGGTCTTTTCGCGGCGCGCGGCGAACGCGTGCTCGGCGACCTCGGCGTCGCTCAGCGTGGCGGGCAAATCTTCAAGTCGGCGAATGCCGGCGACATCGGGAATCGTCTCGATGTCGAAAACAAGAATCGGTGTCATCAGGTTATAGAACGGCGTCCTTCCGAACACCGTTGGAGGCAAAGAAGCGCTTGAGCCGCACCAGCGCTTCCTGTTGGATCTGGCGCACACGCTCGCGCGTGAGGCCCATTTCGTCGGCCAGTTCCTCGAGCGTGGCGGGCTCGATGTGGTTCAGCCCGAAGCGGCGCTCGATCACATGACGATGCTTGTCCGACAACCGCGCAAGCCATGCGCGCGTGAGCGTCTCCAGCTCGCGGTGCTGCACTTCGGCATCCGGCGACTGGCTTTGATCGTCGGACAGCAGATCGAGCAGGCTGCTCGCCGGATCGAGATCGAGCGGCGCGTCGAGCGACGCGGTGTGTTCGTTGAGCGCGAGGATGTCGGTGACTTCGTCGGTGGTCTTGCCCGTCAGATAGGCAATGTCGTCGATGCTGGCGTCGCGGCGCTCGGCTGCTTCACCGGAATTCATTGAGTTTTTTTCCAGATGGCGCTTGGCGCGCAGCACCTGGTTGAGCTCACGGATTACGTGCACCGGCAAACGCACCGTGCGCGCCTGGTTCATGATCGCGCGCTCGATGCTCTGGCGGATCCACCAGGTGGCATATGTCGAGAAACGGAAACCGCGGGTAGGATCGAATTTCTCAATGGCGTGCATCAGGCCGAGGTTGCCCTCTTCGATCAGATCGAGCAGCGGCACGCCGCGGTTGAGGTAACCCTTCGCGATGCTGACGACGAGCCGCAAATTGCGCTCGATCATCACCTGCCGCGCGTCGAATTCGCCCGCCTTGGCGAGACGCGAATACTTCTGCTCTTCTTCGACGGTCAGAAGCGGCTTGACGCTGATGCGATTCAGGTAATGCTGAATCGTGTCGGCCGTCAGCTCGGCTTGAAGCAGTGCGCGGAAATCGTCCGCGTCCGGCGCGGGTTCGCGGGCCTCGCTGGGTTCTTCCGCGCCACCCTGGTGCTCGTCGAGATCGCGCTCTTCTGCGATCTCTTCTTCCACTTCCGCAGCGACGCCTTCGTCCACCGAAGCGGACGTGGCGCGGCTGATCGTCTCAGACTCGGCTTGCGGCGGGCGGCGCTTCGGTTTCGGCATGGTCGTATCGCTTATTGCGGCGGCAAATACTTCAGTGGGTCGACAGGTTTACCCTGCCGGCGAACTTCGAAATGCAACATCACGCGGTCGGAATCGCTATTGCCCATCTCAGCGATCTTCTGCCCTTTGGTCACCGCATCCCCCTCTTTTACCATCAAAGCGCGGTTGTGTGCATACGCGGTGAGATAAGTTGCATCATGCTTGATGATAATGAGATTGCCGTAACCACGCAGCCCATTTCCGGCATAAACCACGCGTCCGTCCGCAGAAGCCTTGACCGCCTCACCCACCGCCCCGCCGATATTAATGCCCTTGTTAGTCGAATCGTTAAAAGTGCCGAGCATCGGGCCGCGCACCGGCCATGCGAACGTGACGTTGCCGGACGCGCCGGCCGTTGAGTCGCTCGCGCCGTTCGGGGTCGGCGGTGTCAACGCTGCGCCGTTCGAAGCAGAACCGTAGATCGGCGGCGCCGCGACGCCCGCCGAAGGCGGCGTGCTCCCAAGCGGCGCGCTCCGCACCGCACCACTGCTGCCGATCGGCGCGGTCGCGACGCCCGGCGTCAGTGCGGCAGTGTTGGCACCCGGCGGCACGACGCGCAGCAACTGATCGACTTCGATCTGATTCGGATTGGTGAGATTGTTCCACGCCGTAATGTCGCGGTAGTTCTGGCCGTTTTCCAACGCGATCCGGTACAGCGTATCGCCCGGCTTCACGCGGTAATAGCCCGGCGGCGGAGGGCCGAGCGGCACGGCCGGCTGCTGCGCCGCTTGCGTGCTGAGCGTGCCGCCACCGGAGCGATCGACGACCGGCGCCTGATCGAGCCGGGATGCGCAGGCCGTCATCAACAAAGACAAGGCGAGCACGCACACGCTACGCTGGGGTACGGTCATGGGGATATTCATTCTGGTTCTTTGCATCGCGCGCAACATACTCATCGGTGTCAAATCACTCCGGATTTTAAGGGTACAAAGAAAACGCGATCAAGCCGCGACTCGCGCCACTGCGCGGGTCCGAGGCGCTCGACCAGAGTCAGTACCTGATTCTGGCCTTCCTGCGAACCGACCGGCGCGACCAGACGGCCGCCGATCGCGAGTTGTTCAAGTAATGCTTGCGGTACGTCAAGCCCTGCCGCGGCGATCACGATCGCATCGAACGGCGCCGCCGACGGCAGCCCGAGGCGGCCATCACCGTAGTGCAGCCGGATGTTCGGGATGCGCAGCGGACGCAAGTTTGTCTTCGCGCGTTCGGATAGCGGCCTGATGCGTTCGATCGAATAGACGTCGCGTGCGACCTGGCTCAGCACCGCCGCCTGATAGCCGCAACCGGTGCCGATTTCGAGCACGGTGTTCAACGCGCGGCCGGCTGCCGCCAGCTCGATCATCCGCGCCACGACGGACGGCTTGGAAATCGTCTGGTGATGGCCGATCGGCAGCGCGGCATCTTCATAGGCCTGAACCGCCAGGCCCGGATCGACGAACATGTGGCGCGGCACCACCGACATCGCGTTCAACACGCGCTGATCGGTCACGCCGTTCGCACGCAGGCGTTCGACCATCCGTTCGCGAACCCGTTCCGAAGTTAGTGCCGACGCGCCGTTCAATGCGACGTTCGGCATGGCGGTGCGGTCGCTGAGTTTGGCAGCGGACCTGTTGGCCGGTGCCGGTTTTGGCGCAGCACGCACCGCCGTGATTGGCGCGGCGGCGGTTGCTTGTGGTTTGGCTTGCGGCTTGACCTGGGTGTTAACCGGCGACTTCACCAGTACCTTCGCTTGCGACGCCGCTTGCGGTTGGGTCTGCGCTCTCGCCTGCGGCTTCGCCGGGCCCTTGCCCGTCGAGCCGAGCGGCGCGCCCATCGCCGGTTGCTGGCGCGCGTTCAGTGCCGCGCTCGCGGCAATCGCCGCAGCACGCACTTCGCCCGGACGCCCTTCGGGCCGGCGCGGCTCGCGCACCAGATCCTCGAGGCCGAGCGGAAAGCGCTTGGCGCGCTCGCTGGTCATGAAGCGCCGCTGCCAGCGCGTGCCCAGTCGCGCGCCGCGGGCAGCATTTGCGTGTGGGTCAGATCGAGCTGCAACGGCGTGATCGACACGTGGCCGTTAGCGACGGCATGGAAATCGGTACCTTCGCTCGCGTCGCGCGCGCTGCCCGACGGGCCGATCCAGTAGATCGGTTCGCCGCGCGGGTTGGTCTGGCGGATCACCGGTTGCGACGGATGCCGCTTGCCGAGACGCGTGATATGCCAGCCGCCGAGTTGCTCGTACGGCAGATTTGGAATATTGACGTTCAGGAGCGGATGCCCAGGCAGCGGCTGCTTGAGGTAGTGCGCGACGATCTCGGCGGCGACCCGCACAGCGTCTTCGAGATGCACCCAGTCTTTGTCGACCAGCGAAAACGCGATGGCCGGCACACCGAACATGATGCCCTCGGTGGCGGCGGCGACGGTGCCCGAATAGAGCGTGTCTTCGCCCATGTTCTGGCCGTTGTTGATGCCCGAGACGACGAGATCCGGCGTGTGGTCCAGCATACCGGTCAGCGCGATGTGCACCGAGTCGGTAGGCGTGCCGTTCACGTAGTAGAAACCGTTCGCCGAGCGCAGCACCGAAAGCGGCCGCGACAGCGTCAGGGAATTGGACGCGCCGCTGCAGTTCTGTTCGGGGGCCATCACGGTGACGTCCGCGATCGGCTGGAGCGCTTCGTAAAGCGCGGCGAGGCCAGGCGCCAGATAGCCGTCGTCATTGCTGAGTAAGATTCGCATGCGGCGATTGTAACCGAGGAAAGAAGACGCGCGAACGACACGGCGGATGGCGCGCGTGCCACATGCAAAGCGTACGTGCGGGCTCTCTGGCGAGCGGATGTCGACCCCGCATCGGCGCGGTTCCGAGCAATAAAAACGCACGGTCGTGCGGATTGTTTTACACTCAGAATGCTTGAGAACCCTACTCGATATGGAGACACGATGCGCGCGATTCGCTGTAATCAATACGGGCCGCCGGAAAGCCTGGTCGTCGAAAATCTGCCGGACCTCGAGCCGTCGCCCGGTCACGTCGTGATCGACGTCAAAGCCGCGGCCGTCAATTTTCCCGATGTGCTGATCATCGAGAACAAATACCAGTTCAAGCCGCCGCTGCCCTTTACGCCTGGCTCCGAAGTCGCGGGCGTCGTACGCGCGGTCGGCGCTGGTGTGACGCAGTTCAAAGTGGGCTCGCGCGTCGTCGCGTTCACCGGCTCGGGCGGATTCGCCGAGCAGGCGCTGGCGCCGGCCGCGGCCTGCGTGCCGCTCGCGGACGGCGTCGAATTCGAGCTGGCCGCCGCGTTCACGCTTGCCTATGGCACGTCGCATCACGCGGTGGTCGATCGCGGCGCGTTGAAGGCCGGCGAGACGATGTTGGTGTTGGGCGCAGCGGGCGGCGTCGGGCTGGCCGCGGTCGAGATCGGCAAGGCGCTAGGCGCGCGCGTCATCGCGGCGGCGTCGAGCGACGAAAAGCTCGCCACCTGCGTGAAGCACGGCGCGGACGCCACCATCAACTACAGCAGCGAAGACCTGCGCGAACGCATCAAGGCGCTGACCGACGGCAAGGGCTCCGACGTGATTTTCGATCCCGTGGGCGGCGTGTATGCGGAGCCGGCGTTTCGCAGCATCGGCTGGCGCGGGCGCTATCTGGTGGTCGGCTTTGCGAACGGCGACATTCCGAAGCTGCCGCTCAACCTGACGCTGCTCAAAGGCGCGAGTCTGGTCGGCGTGTTCTGGGGCGATTTCGCAAAACGCGAGCCGCAGCACAATCACGCCGCGTTCCAGCAGATGACCGGCTGGATCGGTGAAGGCAAGCTCAAGCCGTACGTATCGGCGCGCTATTCGCTCGAAGATACTGGCCGCGCGTTGCGCGATATGGCGGAGCGCCGGGTGATCGGGAAGGTGGTGATTACGCCTTAGCGGTGACGCGCTCTGGCAGCGCTTCTTCTTGCGCGACAAAATATGAACGGCGCGCGGTTCAAAAACCGCGCGCCGTTTTTGTTGTGCCCTGCTTTTTGTTGTGCCCTGCGCTTGTTAAGCCGCTGCTTGCCGAACCTTTGTTCGTCAAGCCTCGCCCTTGCTGGCCTTGGCCTTGGCCTTGGCCTTGGCCTTGGCCTTGGCCTTGGCCTTGGCCTTGCACTTGCCCTACAACTTTTCCGTATCACCCGCTTTCGGCTGCCACTTCATCAATCGCCGTTCGCCAATCCCGACGATGGCATCGAGAACCAGCGCGAACGCCGTCAACACCAGAATCCCGGCGAACACGGTATCGATATCGAAGGTGCCTTCGGCTTGCAGGATCAGATAGCCGACACCGCGCGCCGAGCCCAGATACTCTCCCACCACCGAGCCGACGAACGCCAGCCCGACCGACGTATGCAAGCTGGAAAACACCCAGCTCATTGCGCTCGGCAGATACACGAAGCGCAGCAGTTGCTTGCGGTTCGCGCCGAGCATCCGCGCATTGGCGAGCACGACCGGGCTGACTTCCTTCACGCCCTGATAGACGTTGAAGAACACGATAAAGAACACCAGCGTGACGCCCAGTGCGACCTTCGACCAGATGCCCAGACCGAACCAAACCCCGAAGATCGGCGCGAGAATCACGCGCGGCATCGAGTTGGCGGCCTTGACGTACGGATCGAACAGCGCGCTCGCGAGGGGCGCCAGCGCCAGCCACAGGCCGACGCCGAGCCCCAGCGCCGTGCCGAGCACGAACGCGAGCACCGTTTCGACCAGCGTGATCCACAAGTGCAGATAGATTTCGCCGCCCGCAAACCACTCCCAGATCCGCTGCAGCACCTTCTGCGGTTCGCCGAAGAAGAACGCGGCCTTGTTCGGATCGTCGAAATAGAACGCCGGCAGCAGCGTCGGACTGGTCAGCACATACCAGAGCACGAAGCACAGCACGAGCAGCAGCCACTGCCAGATCACCAGGTTCGCCCGGTTCGGGCGCAACGTCTTCCACATGACTCGGTTTGCCTTAGATGATTAATCGACGCAAATGCTCAGCGCAGAGACAGAACACAACGGCGAGAACACAACGGCGGCCCGCGTTTAAACGGCCGTGAGTTGCTGCTGATAACCCTTGAGAACCTCGTCGCGCAGCACGCTCCAGATCTGCGCATGCAGCTCGACGAAACGTGGATGCGCGCGAATCTCCGCGACGTCGCGCGGGCGCGGCAAATCGATCGTGAATTCGCCGATCGGATGCGTGCCCGGGCCGGCCGAGAGCACCACCACGCGATCGGACATCGCGATCGCTTCGTCGAGATCGTGGGTGATGAACAGCACTGCTTTGCGTTTGGCCGCCCACAGGTCGAGCAATTCGTTTTCCATCAGCTGGCGCGTCTGAATATCGAGCGCGGAAAACGGCTCGTCCATCAGGATGATGTCGGGGTCGAGAATCAGCGTCTGCGCCAGCGCGACGCGCTTGCGCATGCCGCCCGACAACTGATGCGGATAACGATCGCCGAAACCGCCGAGGCCGACTCGCTTCAACCACTCGTCGGCCTTGGCGCGCGCCTCGGCTGGCGGCACGCCATGGAATGCGAGGCCCGCCATCACGTTGTCGAGGGCCGAGCGCCACGGCATCAGCGCGTCGGCCTGGAACATGTAGCCGGCGCGCCGGTTGATGCTTTTGAGCGGCTCGCCGAACACGCTGACCGTTCCCGAGGACGGCCCCAGCAATCCGGCGCCGACGTTCAGCAAGGTGGACTTGCCGCAGCCGGTCGGGCCGACCACCGAGACGAACTCGCCCGGCGCAATGCGCAAGGTGGTGTCCTTGACCGCCGTATAGCGCTGCGCGCGGTTGTCGCGCGCAGCGAACGTGCAGGTGATGTTTTCAAGCGCCAGGGCGGCAACGGTCATCGTTCGACTCGCTTCGAAGGTCGGTTTCGGTTTGCTTGCTGTCGTGACGGCAACGGTCAAGACGAGCGCAACGTGCGCCGCCCTTGACCGTACACTGACAGGCTTAAGCCTTGACGGTGCTCAGCGCCCTCTTGACGAAGTCGTTGGTCCATGCCTTCGACAGATCGATCGGCTTGCCCTGTATTGCCGGATCGAACGCCTGCAAGGTCTTCAGCGACGTGGCCGGGCCGTCGGCCGGCATCAGGCCGTCCGGCGACATCGCTTCCTTCACGTGCTGCCACGCGTCCAGATACACCGCGCGGTCGCCAAGCAGATAGCCTTCCGGCACCGTATTGACCAACTCGCTGCCGGTTGCCGCCTGCAGCCACTTGAGCGCGCGCACCATGGCATTGGTCAGCGCCTGGGTGGTATTCGGATTCCTGGTGATGAAGCTCTGCGACGCGTACAGGCAGCCTGCCGGCATATCGCCGCCGAACACGCTGCGCGTATCGGCGAGCGTGCGCGTGTCCGACACGACGCGAATCTCGCCGGTGCGTTCGAGTTTGGTCATCACGGGGTCGAGATTGGCGATCGCGTCGACCTGCCCGGATTGCAACGCAGCGATCGCGCCAGCCCCCGCGCCCACGCCGATGAACGCGACGTCTTTCGCGGTCAGCCCGGCTTTCGCCAACACGAAGCTCGCCATGATCGCGGTCGACGAACCCGGCGCGGTTACGCCGATTTTCTTGCCCTTCAGATCGGCGATCGACTTGTAGTTCGGCATCGTCTTCTTCGACACCGCGAGCACGATCTGCGGCGCGCGCCCTTGCAGAACGAACTCGCGAAACGATTGCTTCTGGGCCTGCAACAGCAAGGTGTGCTCGAACGCGCCGGAGACCACATCCGCGCTGCCGCCGACTGCCGCCTTCAGCGCTTGCGAGCCGCCGGCGAAGTCGGAGATTTCGACGTCGAGCCCCTCGTCCTTGAAGTAATTGCGGCGCTCGGCAATCGTGAGCGGCAAGTAATAGAACAGGTTCTTGCCGCCGACGGCGATCGCCACCTTGGTGGTTTCCGGCTTGCCCTGCGCGAACGCAAACGGCGTGGTGGCGAACGTGGCGCCCGCGAGCGCGGCGCTACCGGCGAGGAAGGTTCTGCGTTGCATGGTCTCTAGTCTCCAAACCCTGGTTGTTTTTTGCCGCGACGCTCGTGGGAGTCGCGGTTGCATCTTGGTTCGCGTCTGTGCTTTTGCATTGCGAGGCGGGCGCGCCCGAACCGCGCGCCTCAATCAGACGATCTGTTGCGCATGCAACCTTGCAATGTGGTGTGCATCATAACCCAGCGATTGCAGGACTTCATCGGTATGTTCACCCAGTTCCGGGCCGAGCCAGCGGGTTTCACCGGGTGTTTCCGAGAGTTTTGGCGTAACCGAGGGCAGCGTGATTTCCTGACCGTCCTGCCATTTGAAGCGCTGGATCATCTGGCGCGCCATGAATTGCGGATCGGTGAACATGTCCGCGACGCTGTAAATGCGGCCAACCGGCACGTCGGCGGCGTTCAGCGCGGTGAGTGCCTCGTCGATGGTGCGCGTGGCGAGCCAGGCGGCGATCGCACTGTCGATTTCCTGGGTTCGCGGCACGCGGCCGTCGTTGTGCGCCAAGGCAGGATCGTTCGCCAGGTCTTCTCGTTCGATCGCCACCATCAGGCGTCTGAAGATCGGATCGCTATTGCCGCCGATCACAACGCTGCCGTCGCGGCACGGATACGTGTTCGACGGCACGATGCCCGGCAGCGACGCACCGGTACGCTCGCGCACCATGCCGTACACGCCGTATTCGGGCACCACGCTTTCCATCATGTTGAAGACGGCCTCGTACAGCGCGACGTCGACCACCTGCCCCTTGCCGCCATTCACCTGCTTGTGATGCAGTGCCATCAGCGCGCCGATCACGCCGTGCAGCGCGGCAATCGAATCGCCGATCGAAATGCCGATCCGCGGCGGCGGCAAGTTCGGATAGCCCGTGATGTGGCGCAACCCGCCCATCGATTCGGCGATCGCACCGAAGCCGGGCCGGTCGCGATACGGCCCGGTCTGACCGTAGCCGGATAGACGCACCATGACGAGCCCGGGATTTTCGGCGGACAGGACGTCGTAACCGAGCCCGAGCTTCTCCAGCAAGCCCGGCCGGAAATTCTCGACGACGATATCGGCTTCTTTCGCGAGGCGCCGCACGATCTCCTTGCCCTCTTCGGCTTTCAGATTGATCGTCACGGATTTTTTGTTGCGCGCCTGCACGGCCCACCACAGCGACGTGCCGCCGACTTCCGGATAGAGCTTGCGCCATTTACGCAGCGGATCGCCGCCTTTGGGATCTTCGATCTTGATGACGTCGGCACCGAACTCGCCGAGAAAGCGCGCGGCGAACGGGCCGGCGATCAGGGTGCCGAGTTCGAGCACCTTGACGCCGGCAAGCGGGCCTTGGGGCGCGGCGGTTGCGCTGGGGTCGGGATTGACGCTCATGGGTCTCCTCTGTGTTCTGTTCTCATCCAGGCGTTGCGCGAGGCATTGCGGCCCCGGCTAGCCGCACGCTGGGATCTTGCAGGTTTGACGGCGAAGCGCTTCGCGTTACATCGAACGCCGGTCGAGCATCGCGCGGGCGATCGTACCGGCGTCGACGTATTCGAGTTCGCCGCCCACCGGCACGCCGCGCGCGAGGCGCGTAACGGCGAGGCCGCGCGCCTTGAGCGTCTGCCCGAGGTAATGCGCGGTGGCTTCGCCTTCATTGGTGAAATTGGTTGCGAGCACCACTTCCCTGACGATGCCGTCCGATGCGCGCTTAACCAGCCGGTCGAAATGGATCTCCTTCGGGCCGATGCCGTCGAGCGGACTGAGCCTGCCCATCAGCACGAAATAAAGGCCACGATAGGTCATCGTCTGTTCGAGCATGATCTGGTCGGCGGGTGTTTCGACGACACACAGCAAAGTAGGATCGCGCGCATCATCAAGGCAGACCTCGCAGATCTGCGCTTCGGTAAAGGTGTTGCACTTCTCGCAGTGCTGCAGATGCTCGGTCGCGAACAGCAGCGAGCGGCCGAGTTTTTCGGCGCCCTCGCGGTCGTGCTGCATTAGGTGATACGCCATGCGTTGCGCGGACTTAGGCCCGACTCCGGGCAACACGCGCAGCGCTTCGACGAGCGCCGACAAGGCGGAAGGTTGTTTCATGCGGATCGGCGGTGTCGAAGTGGGTATTGCCCGGGAGTGCCCGGAATGGCGCGGTATGCGGGTGGCAATGCGGTTGCCTCTATCAGCTTGACAGCGGATCGGACAGGCACGCCCGGCGAACGAACCGAAGCGCACGGGTGCGAACTGGCGCGAGCCAGGACGGGCAGCCAGCAGTCGACCGAGCGCGCCGCGCGCATTCAGCTCACGCCGCGGCTCAACCAGCGGCGTAAGCCCATGCGGCGGCTTCGCTCAGAACGGCAGCTTGAATCCCGGCGGCAACGGCAGGCCCGAAGTCATGCCGCCCATCTTTTCCTGGGCAGTGGCTTCGGCCTTGCGCACGGCGTCGTTGAACGCAGCGGCGACCAGGTCTTCCAGCATATCCTTGTCGTCGGCGAGCAGGCTCGGATCGATCGACACGCGGCGCACGTCGTTCTTGCAGGTCATCGTCACCTTCACGAGACCGGCGCCCGACTGCCCTTCCACTTCGATCAATGCAAGCTGCTCCTGCATCTTCTTCATGTTTTCCTGCATCTGCTGGGCTTGTTTCATCAGCCCGGCGAGTTGGCCTTTCATCATGGACATGCTCCTTCTTGATAGCGTGAAATCAGGGAATCGGGTGCCCCACAGGCGCGGCGAATCACGGGGCGGACGGCGCGCCGTTCGGGCCGGCGTCCTGCGTAATCGGGCGGATCGAGCCGGGCACGATGCTCGCGCCGAACTCGCGGATCAGCGACTGCACGAACGGATCGGCGCCGATCTCGCGCTCGGCTTCCTGCTGACGCTGCGCGCGCTGGGCGGCGTCGTGCGCGGCTGCCGTGCGGCGCGCCGGACCGACTTCGACCAATACGTCGACGTTCTGACCGAGCTTTTCGGCGAGCGCGGTTTTCAGTTTAGCGACCTGCGAGGCTTCCGCGTACTGCGGCACCGGCACGTTCAGTTTGAGCGTGCCGCCTTCGAGCGCCATCAGTTCGCTGTTGAACGCGAGTTGATACGAAATGCCCTTGAGCGGCAGATCGACGGCGAGCGCCGGCCAGTCGCCCTTGAAGCCCAGCGGATCGAGCGGCACAGCGGGCGGCAGCGGACGTTTGTCGACTACTGGCGCAGGGGTCGGCGCAGCCGCGGCATCCACGCGGACGTCGTCGGGGCCACTGTCGAACACGGGCATGTAATTGTCGTCCGGCAGGCCGTAATAGCCTTCGTCCGCTGCCGTGAGCGGCATGTACTCATCGGGCGGCATGTCGTCCCACGGCGGGATCGGCGAGCCGTTTTGCTCCGAGCCGTTGCGCTGGGCTTGTGGCGACGGCGCACGCGCGGCCGGTGCTGAGCCTGGTTCCAGCGCCGCGCGGCGCGGGGCGCCCGGCGTCGGCACGGGGACCACGACGCGCGGTGCAGCCGGTTTCGGCGTGGCCGGCGCCGTGGGCTTTGCGGCTGCCGCGGTCGTGGCGCGGCCCCGGTCTGATGAAACTTTCAGGCCGGCGCTGCGCAATACGTTGAGTGCATCGCTCGCACCCCCTGCGCGGCGCGGCGGGATGTCGGCCGCGGGCGGCGGCTCTTGCGAAGCCGCTGCGGGCGCGGCCTCTTCTGCGCGTTCGAACGCGGCTGCTGCGGATGCGGTGAGCGAAGACGCGGGCGCCGGTTCCTGAGGAGCGGATGCAGTTGGAGCTTCTTTCACGGCCGGCGCAGTGGGCGCTTCGTCCCACGGCGCCAGGGCTGGTGCAGTGGCTACCTGGGTTACTTCGATTGCTTCAGGCGCCGTGGATACAGGCGCCGAACTCAGTTCATCGACCGGGGGTGCCGATTCGGTAACGACGGGTGCTTCGGCAATGTTGAGCTTCGGCGTGTCCGGACTTTCAGCAGAATCCGCTGACGGCGGTTGCCGCCGGTCCGGTGCCGCAGCATCCGCTTTCACCGCCGGCGCTGCGAAGTCGTCGGCAGGTAGCGCGGACAAAACGGGCTCAACCGCAGGCGTGAATTCGGACGTTAGCCGTGCCGAGCCCACCTCGACGCTTCGCGCTTTCTCTCGCTCATTACTTTCAACGCCCGCAGACTGTGCTGCGCCAACCGCAGCCTGCGCCTGCGCAGCGCTCGCGACTTCCACCACGGCCGTTGCGGGCTCAGACGACGTGCGAAGCGCAGCGCTCTGACCTGCCGCCGGGTGGCCGGGTTGCGGCTCGCGCACTGGCGCGGCAGCTTCTTCGGCCATGCGAGTCGGCGCCGCAGCCTGCTGCGCGGCCACAGCCGGAGAACCGGCACGTTTGGCCCCACCCGCCGCCGCGGGCCCAGCCGGACGCGCCGAAGCCGCGCCGCCGCCACTGCCGCCGCCGGTGGGCGCCGGTTCGAACGCCAGCATGCGCAACAGCGTCATCGTAAAGCCGGCGTATTCGTCCGGCGCGAGACCCAGTTCGCTTCGGCCGATGGTCGCAATCTGATAGAACAACTGCACCTGCTCAGCGCTCAACGCGTCAGCGAAACGACGCAGATCGCCCGCCTCCGGCCACTCGTCCAATACCGACGAAGGCGCGAATTGCGCCCACGCGACGCGATGCAGCAGGCTTGCCAGATCCTGCAGCGCCGTTGAAAACGACAGGCTGCGCAATGCCATCTCGTCCGCGACGGCCAGCACCGCGGCGCCGTCACCGTCCGCAAGCGAGCCGAGCAGGCGAATCAGATAGCTTTGATCGAGCGCGCCGAGCATCCCGCGCACCGCTTCTTCATTGACCTGATTGGCCGAGTAGGCGATCGCCTGATCGGTCAGCGACAGCGCGTCACGCATCGAACCGTCGGCCGCTCGCGCGAGCAAACGCAGCGCCTGCGCGTCGAACGGCACGTTCTCTTCGCCAAGAATGTGCTCGAGATGCGACACGATATGCCCAGCCGGCATCTGCTTCAGATTGAACTGCAGACAGCGCGACAGCACCGTGACCGGAATCTTCTGGGGATCGGTGGTGGCAAGAATGAACTTGACGTGCGAAGGCGGTTCTTCCAGCGTCTTCAACATCGCATTGAACGCGTGGTTGGTCAGCATGTGCACTTCGTCGATCATGTAGACCTTGAAGCGCGCATCGACCGGCGCGTAAACCGCGCGCTCCAGCAGCGCCGCCATTTCGTCGACGCCGCGATTACTCGCCGCGTCCATCTCGACATAATCGACAAAGCGGCCTTCATCGATCTCGCGGCACGCACGGCACACGCCACACGGCGTGGAGGTCACGCCGGTTTCGCAATTCAGCGCCTTGGCGAAGATGCGCGACAGCGTGGTTTTGCCGACGCCCCGGGTGCCGGTAAACAGATAGGCATGATGCAGACGGCCACCGTCGAGCGCGTGCGTGAGCGCGCGCACCACGTGCTCCTGTCCGACGAGCGAAGCAAAATCCTTCGGCCGCCATTTGCGTGCGAGAACTTGATAGGTCATCCGGAAATTGTATCAGTAACGATGGCGCGCAAAACCGAATCGAAACCGCGCGCGAACGCGTGTTGCCGCTTCATTGAAGCCGGCTAACGGACCGATGGAAAAAAATAGATGAAGCGCGCGGACGATGACACTGCAGCGTCTGTGTGACAGCGCTTAGGGTAAAACAGGAGATGGGAGGGAGAGCAGAGAAAAACAAGAAAAGAGAAAGGTGACGAGCCTGACCCTCGGCACTGGTGGAAAACGGCTGTGGCTGCTTCGTTCCCGACCTGACCAGGTTGACCATCCCTCCATGCGAGGAGGCCCGTCACGAAACATTCTATCATCGCTTGGTCGCTCGCGCGACTGTTAATACGATCAAAGCGACATCGGCCCGCCGAATCAGGCGCTTCGTACCATATAGGCAGTGGCCCCGCAGTACGCGTTCGAGGCACTTGAGTTTGCGCTGCCGGCCACCAGATAAGTTGCGTCGCGGTTATAAAAATGGCGTGGCGCTTCACCGGCAGCCGTTGGCCCCACTGCCCCTGATGAGTACTATCGCCCCCGGCAACGCATAGCGAATTAAGCTAAACTGCCATACGGATGACCCGCAAGCGCGCGCCTTCAGCACATCTGGAAATGGTTTTTCTACGTTTCCGGCATGCGTCGGCAAGGCTTCGGTTGCGGCAAAGCGAACGGAAGTTTCCTTAGGTTTGGTGTATCGTGGCGAGCAATTCAGGCGGGCCTCGAACCGATAGAGGTATTCATACAATGAGCGAATCAATCAAGCATATTAGCGACGCATCGTTCGAACAGGACGTCGTGAAATCCGATAAACCCGTGCTGCTCGATTTCTGGGCTGAATGGTGCGGTCCGTGCAAGATGATCGCGCCGATCCTCGACGAAGTCGCGAAGGATTACGCCGATCGCCTGCAAATCGCCAAGATCAACGTCGACGAACATCAATCGACGCCGGTCAAGTTCGGCGTTCGTGGCATCCCCACGCTGATCCTCTTCAAGAACGGCGCTGTCGCCGCGCAGAAGGTCGGTGCCCTGTCGAAGTCGCAACTCACCGCGTTCCTCGACGGCAATCTGTAAGGCAGTCGCATCGGCGCGCGTCGGAGCCCTTGAGACCTTCGGGCGCGTCGCATCGAGCGTGTTGTCAGGCGGCAACACGCTTTAATAAGAAAAGATGCCATGCCGTCGCACTGGCGGAAATCGGCATGTGCTATGCTAGAATCCGCAAAACGTCGAAAAGACGTGTAAGTCCTTGAGCGGTTCCGCTCACTCTCCTCCCAGATTTCATTTCGTCGCACCTTCTCCTGCGGGTTCTCCGTATGCATTTATCCGAGCTTAAGACTCTGCACGTGTCCGAATTGATCGAGATGGCCAATGGCCTCGAGATCGAAAGTGCAAACCGCCTGCGCAAGCAGGAATTGATGTTTGCCATTCTAAAAAAACGAGCCAAAACGGGCGACACGATCTTCGGCGACGGCACGCTCGAAGTGCTGCCGGACGGCTTCGGCTTCCTGCGTTCGCCGGAAACCTCGTATCTCGCCAGTACGGACGATATTTACATCAGCCCGTCGCAAATCCGCCGTTTCAATCTGCATACGGGCGACACGATCGAAGGCGAAGTGCGTACGCCGAAAGACGGCGAACGCTATTTCGCGCTGGTGAAGGTGGACAAGGTCAACGGCCAGCCGCCGGAAGCCTCGAAGCACAAGATCATGTTCGAAAACCTGACGCCGCTGCACCCGAACAAGGTGCTGCTGCTCGAACGTGAAATGCGTGGCGAAGAAAACGTCACGGGCCGCATCATCGACATGATCGCGCCGATCGGTAAGGGCCAGCGCGGTCTGCTGGTCGCCTCGCCGAAGTCCGGCAAGACCGTGATGCTGCAACACATCGCACACGCGATTAAGCAAAACCATCCGGATGTCGTGCTGTTCGTGCTGCTGATCGACGAACGCCCGGAAGAAGTGACCGAAATGCAGCGTTCGGTGGCCGGCGAAGTGATCGCCTCCACGTTCGACGAACCGGCTGCGCGTCACGTGCAAGTCGCCGAAATGGTGATCGAGAAAGCCAAGCGCCTCGTCGAAATGAAGAACGACGTGGTGATTCTGCTCGACTCGATCACGCGTCTCGCGCGTGCGTACAACACCGTCGTGCCGGCCTCGGGCAAGGTGCTGACAGGCGGTGTCGACGCGAACGCGCTGCAACGCCCGAAGCGCTTCTTTGGTGCCGCACGCAATATCGAGGAAGGCGGCTCGCTGACCATCATCGGCACTGCACTGATCGAAACCGGCAGCCGCATGGACGACGTGATCTACGAAGAATTCAAGGGCACCGGCAACATGGAAGTGCACCTGGAGCGCCGTCTTGCTGAAAAGCGCGTCTATCCGTCGATCAACCTGAACAAGTCCGGCACGCGTCGCGAAGAACTGCTGATCAAGCCCGAAGTCCTGCAAAAGATCTGGGTGCTGCGCAAGTTCATTCACGACATGGACGAAGTCGAGTCGATGGAATTCCTGCTCGACAAGATCCGCCAGACGAAGAGCAACTCCGAGTTCTTCGACATGATGCGTCGTGGCGGCGGCAGCTAAAGCTTCACGCCGAAGCAACCGCTTCAGCCGCACCGCATAAGAAAGCCGCTCGTCACAAACGAGCGGCTTTTTTTCGCCCGGAACATTTCACTCGAAACGCGCGGGCGTTCCCGACAACGTGTACGTGAACGTACACGTTGCAGTACAATGCGGTTAGTCAGCCAGGTCTGTCACACCCTATGCCAAAGGATTCGCCCACCCTGCTCACCGTACGCGATGCCGCCGAGCGCCTCGGGGTCACGCCGCGTACGCTGAAGTACTACGAAGAACGCGGCCTCGTCTCGCCCACCCGCAGCGAGGGCCGCTACCGGCTGTACGACGAGGAAGACCTGAAGCGCTTCGGGCGCATTCTGCGCCTGCGTTCGCTCGGTTTCTCGCTGCACGGCATCACCGAAATGCTCAAGCGCCCGCTCGAACTGGTCGAGGGTGGCCACCGCTACTCCACCGACTCGCTGCGGCAGATTCGTGACGCCATCGCGCAACAGGTTGAAGGGCTCGACGCACGCATCGAAGCGATGCGCCGCGAGCTCAAGGAAGCGCAAAAACTGCGAGCCGAACTGAGTCCCGACCTCGACTATCTCGAACGGCGCCTCGCTGGCGAGAATGCGGACGCACTGCTCGAGCAGCGCCGCAACGCACTCGCCAAAGCCGAGAACACGCCGTTCGCGAAGCGCGCCAGAAAACCGGGCGGCCCGGCATGAGCGCGACGTCTCCCAGCGTATCGTTGTTCAGCGCCGCAAAGCTGCGCGGCGATTTTTTCCCGTGGGTGCTGGCCGTCGTCACCGGCCTCGACTATTTCGACAACTCGATCTTTTCGTTTTTCATCAGCTACATCGCGGGCGGCATCAATGCGTCGCCGGACGAACTGGTGTGGGCGTCGAGCGCGTATGCGGTCGCGGCCGTGCTCGGCATCCTGCAGCAGCAATGGTGGGTGGAGCGCTTCGGTTACCGGCGTTACGTGGCCGGCTGCATGCTGCTCTATTCCGCCGGCGCGATCGCAGCCACGCTGTGCGAATCGTCGATCGAACTCGCATTCGCACGCGGCTTTCAGGGCTACTTCATCGGTCCCATGATGGGCACCTGCCGCATTCTGATCCAGATGAGCTTCACGCCGCAGCAGCGGCCCGCAGCCACGCGCGCTTTTCTCGTGCTGATCGTATTGAGCAGTGCGCTCGCGCCGCTGATCGGCGGCCAGCTGGTCGCGCATTTCGACTGGCGCGCGCTGTTCGCGTGCACCGCGCCGGCCGGCGTGCTGTTTGCCATCCTCGCCCTTCTCGCACTGCCCGACACGGGCAACCGCCTGCCCGAGGAACGCGGCACGGCACACTTCTGGCCGTATCTGATCTTCGCGCTCGCACAAGGCGCGCTGCAAATCGTGATGCAGCAGGTGCGCTTCCAGTTGTTCAGCGCGTCGCCCGGGCTGATTCTGCTGACGGTCGCCGGCATCGTCGGGCTCGGCTGGTTCGCCTATCAGCAATGGCATCATCCGGCGCCGCTGATGCGGCTGCATGCGCTGCGCGAAAAGGTCTTTCAGGTCGGGCTCGTGCTGTACATGTTCTACTACTATATCTCGACCGTGTTCAGCTATCTGACGTCGCGCTTTCTCGAAAGCGGCCTCGGCTATCCGGTCGAGAATACCGGGCGGCTGGTCGGCGTGACGTCGCTGATTTCGGCCAGCGCGCTGTTCGTCTACCTGCGTTATGCGAAGCTCCTGCCGCGCAAGAAGTGGATCATCGTGCCCGGCTTCGCGGTGGCCGCATTCGCCGCGGCGTGGATGACGCGCATGTCGCCGGGCGTGGGCCAAGCCGCGTTGATCGTGCCCATGCTGCTGCGTGGCTTGCTGTTGCTGTTCATCGTGCTGCCGGTCGCCAATCTGACGTTCAGAATCTTCGCCATTGAAGAATTCACGCACGGCTACCGGTTGAAAAACATCGTGCGGCAACTGACGATGTCGTTTGCGACGGCCTCGGTGATCATCGTCGAACAACATCGGCAGGCGCTGCATCAAGCGCGCCTCGCGGAGTTCGTGAATCCGTACAATCCGTTGTTCCAGAATTCGCTCGCTGCGCTGACCCAGGGCTTTGCCGCCGCCGGCCGCTCGCCGTCCGAGGCGCACTCGCTCGCGATCGTGGAAATCAGCCGGATGGTCGCGCAACAGGCAAGCTTTATGACGTCGCTGGACGGCTTCTACTTTCTGATCGGCATCGCGATATGCGGCGGCATTTTCGCCGCGTGGCAAAAACAGATCGACTAAGGGTTTCATCAGACCATGCTCTCGAAACTCACCCAATGGCTCGGCACACGCCGCCGCGACCGCACGCTGCGTGACTACGCGATCGACCACGCCCTTTGGCAGGCCACGCTCGACGGTCTGCCGTTTCTTGCCCACCTCGATAGGCCGGACCTGATACGTCTGCGCGAGCTGACGAGCCTCTTCATCGCGCAAAAGGAATTTTCGACCGCGCACGCACTCGAGCTAACCAACGCAATGACCGTGGCGATTGCCGCGCAAGCGTGTTTGCCGGTGCTCAACCTGAGTCTCGACCTGTATCGCGGCTGGGTCGGCGTGATCGTTTATCCGGGCGAGTTCGTGATCCGCAAGACGGTGGAAGACGAAGACGGCGTGGTCCACGAGGTCGAACACGACGCGAGCGGCGAAGCGTGGGAAGGCGGCCCGGTGGTGTTGTCCTGGGAGGACGCGCAGATGACCGGCGGCCCGGACGCCTATAACGTCGTGATTCACGAATTCGCGCACAAGATCGACATGCTGACCGGCGAGGCGGACGGCCATCCGCCGCTCCTGCGCCGCTGGCACGCACCGCTCGATTCACAGGCATGGGCCGACGTCTTCGACCATGCATACGATCACTTCTGCGCCAAAGTGGACGCGGTGCCGGAGCGGCGCTGGGCGCGTTTCGAACGCGATTCGTTGATCGATCCGTATGCGGCGGACCATCCATCGGAATTTTTTGCCGTTTGCAGTGAGGCGCTGTTTGTCCAGCCGCACGCGTTCGAGGCGGAGTATCCCGAGCTATACCGGTTGCTGGCGCGCTATTACCGTCAGGACCCCGCCCGGGTCGGCGTGGCATTCGTTCCGGCCTGATGCGCACCGGACAAGGGTCGCCGCGCGGCCTGCGTACACAATATGAACCGGCGAAGCGGTGGCGAAAACGAGGCAAAAGAGCTGGCAAAAAGGTCGCAGAAAGGTCGTCAAGCGACTGATTTTCTGGCATAATCGCCGTTTTTCGACCATAGGCAAGTGGCTCGCGCCTAGATGCGGTCCGCATTCATAGCGGTTGCACGCGGGTTGGCTACCGCCAGATTAAAGGAAAGACCATGAAAGAAGGCATTCACCCGGATTACCGCGAAGTCCTGTTCGTCGACATGTCGATCGACTTCAAGTTTGTCACGCGCTCGACCATCCAGACGCGTGAAACCGCCGAATTCAACGGCAAGACCTACCCGCTCGCCAAGATCGAAGTGTCGGCGGAATCGCATCCGTTCTACACCGGCCAACAAAAGATCATGGACACGGCAGGCCGCGTCGAGAAGTTCAACAAGAAGTTCGGCACGCGCGCTACCGGCAAGGCAGCAGCGAAGTAATACCCGCCTCGTCGCCGGCCTTGGCCCGCAACGAAGCAGCAGCAAAAAAGGGCAGCGCGAGCTGCCCTTTTTTGTCTCCGCTTCTTTGTCTTCTTATCCCGGACGCACGCCTGCCCACCGTCCGTCGCCCGTGGCGGCGCCGTGTTACAGGTATCCCAACCACGTTGCAGGCCGTTACCGGCCGTGACGCGCATCACACGGCACGACTACAATGCCGGATGCTCCAAATTGGCCATTCCAGCCGGACATACCGTCCGGTCCCGGCTGCACCGCTTATCCGATTCCGATATCCACACACCGCATGAGACCTGTCGTTCGCCTCACTGCCTCCGCAACCAGTGCTTTGCCGCGCTGGCTGCTGCTGACCATCTGTATCGTCTACGCAGCGTTCGGCCTATTCGGCCGCGATCCGTGGAAGAACGAGGATGCAGCCGGCTTTGGCGTCATGTGGACCATGGCCAACGGCGGCGCCCACGACTGGCTGCTGCCGAATCTGGTCGGCAAATTCATGACGGAAGACGGCCCGCTCGGCTACTGGCTAGGCGCCAGCGCGATTCGCGCGCTCGCCCCGTGGGTCGATGCGAGCAATGCGTCGCGCGTGTTCACGGGCCTGCTGTTCTGTACGGGCTGTGCGTTCGTCTGGTATGCGGCCTACCTGCTCGGCCGGCGCACCGAGGTTCAGCCGTTCAAATACGCGTTCGGCGGCGAGCCGGAGCCTCGCGATTACGGCCGCACCCTGGCCGACGGCGCACTGTTGATCCTGCTCGCCTGCTTCGGTCTTGCCGAACGCGGCCACGAAACCACGCCGCAGCTGGCGCAGTTCGTGGGCGTCGCAATGCTCGTGTACGGGCTCGTGCGGATGATGGACAAGCCGATTCAGGGCGCGCTGATCTGGGGCCTAGCGCTCGGCCTCGTCACCTTGGCAAGCAGCCCGGTGCTGGTCGGCGCGCTCCTGGTCGGCACCCTCGCGATGAGGTTGATCGTGCGCGAGGTGCGCTCGCGCTGGCTGCTGCTGGCCGGTTTGCCGGTGGCGCTCGCGCTGTCGGTCGCGTGGCCGATCGCCGCGCTCGCCGCCTTTCCCGACGACGCCGTCTGGTACCTGAACCAATGGGTGCATGTCAGCCTGTCTTCATTCGCGGGGCCGCCCGGCTCGGTGGCCGCCTACGCGCTCAAAAACCTGCCGCTCTTCACCTGGCCGGCCTGGCCGCTGGCGCTGTGGGCGTGGTTCAGCTGGTCGGGCTTGCGGCGCGCGCCGCACGTGGCGATTCCCTTGTCGGTGATCGGTCCGCTGCTGGTGCTGGTCGTGTTGCAGAGCCATCAGTCGAACCGGCTTTACATGCTGCTGCTGCCGCCGCTCGCGGTGCTGGCGGCCTTCGCGTTGCCCACGCTCAAACGCGGCGCGATCAACGCCATCGACTGGTTCGCGCTGCTGAGCTTCACGATCCTCGGCAGCTTCGTCTGGCTGGTGTACATCGCGGGGCTGACCGGCTTTCCCCATCCGCTCGCGCGCAATCTCGCGCGTCTCGCACCGGGTTTTGCGCCGCAGTTCAAAATCCTGTCGTTCGCGTGTGCGGTCGCCGTGACGATCTGCTGGTTCGTGCTGGTGCGATGGCGCCTCGCACGCCATCCCAAGGTCTTGTGGCGCAGCGTGGTGCTCTCGAGCGCGGGCACTACGCTGATGTGGGTCCTCTTGATGACGCTGTGGCTGCCGGTCGTCAACTACAGCCGGACCTATAAGGACGTCGCCCAGCAGATCGCAAGCCATCTGCCGGAGGATTACACCTGCATCTCGCCGGTACGCCTCGGCAATGCGCAGATCGCGACCTTCGCCTACTTCGGCGACATGCACTTCTCGTTCAGCGAGGACTGCGACGTAATCCTGCGCCAGGACACTCAGGACTTCGGCGAACCGAGCGCGATGTCGGATTTCATGTGGAAGCTGGTGTGGGAAGGCCGCCGCGTGGCTGACCGTGACGAACGCTTCCGCCTCTACGTGCGCATCGACCGTCCGAAGCCGCCGGTTGTCAAACGCCGCAGCTGGCACAAAAAGCCGGGCTGACCATGTTTGCCGACGTGCGGAAAATCGCCGGGCTCGCGTGGCCCGTGTTGATCGGCCAACTGGCGATCATCGCGTTCGGCGTGATCGATACGGCAATGGTCGGCCGCTATTCGGCCGTCGACCTCGCCGCGCTCGGCCTCGGCTCGTCGATCTATATTTCCGTCTACATCGGTCTGACCGGCATCCTGACCGCGCTGCAGCCCATCACCGCGCAACTCTACGGCGCACGCCGCTACAGCGAGATCGGCGAGGAAGTGCGCCAATCCCTGTGGCTCGCGCTCGGGTTGACCGTGATCGGCTTTCTGATCCTCTATTTTCCGGGGCCGGTGCTGCATGTCGCGCGCGTGCCCGAGGCGCTGCACGAGCGCACCGTCGCGTACCTGCAAATTCTAGCCTTCGGCTTGCCGGCCGGCCTCGCCTTCCGCGTCTACAGCTCGATCACCAATGCGGTCGGCAAACCGCGGCTCGTGATGATCCTGCAGATCGGCGCGCTGCTGCTCAAGTTTCCGCTCAACACATGGTTCATCTTCGGCGGACTCGGCGTGCCGGCGCTCGGCGGCCCGGGTTGCGCGCTCGCCAGCACCGCGATCAATTGGGGGCTGGCGGTGGTTGCCGCGCTGCTGTTGACGCGCGTCCACGTGTTCAGGCCGTTCGCGATCTTTGCGCACTTCTGCTGGCCCGTTTGGCGTCGGCAGGCGGCGCAACTGCGCCTGGGCATTCCAATGGGCCTCTCGTATCTGATCGAAGTCACTTCGTACACGTTCATGGCGCTCTTCATCGCGCGCTTCGGCACAACCACGCTCGCCGGCCACCAGATCGCCGGCAACATCGGCGCGGTGCTGTATATGACGCCGCTGTCGATCGGCATCGCTGCGTCGACGCTGGTCGCCCAGGCGCTCGGCGCGCATCGCCCGGAAGCGGCGCGCACGCTGTCGCGGCACGGCATCATGATGGCCGTGGCGATCGCCTGCTGTTACAGCGCGATCGTGCTGGTACTGCGGCCGTATGTGATCGAAGGCTATACGCCGAATGCGCAGGTGGCGGCGGCGGCGATGCCGCTGGTGCTGATCGTCGCGTGCTATCACCTGTTCGATGCTCTGCAGATCACCACCGCGTTCGTGCTGCGCGCCTATAAGGTGGCGGTCGTGCCGACCGTCATCTATGCGATTGCGCTGTGGGGCGTGGGACTCGGCGGCGGGTATCTGCTCGGCTTCAATGTCTCGGGCGTCACGCCCGGATGGTTGACCGGCGCGCGCGGCTTCTGGGTCGCGAATACGGCGAGCCTCGCGATTGCCGGCGTGGGCTTGCTGCTGTACTGGCGAGTTGTGAGCAAGCGGTATTTGCGCGCCGAAGCGATGATCGGAGCGGATCCGGCAGCTTGACGAGGCTGCGCGGGCTGCAAGAGTTCAAAAGCTCGACACCTGATCGTGGCTCAAAAATCTCCCGCGCCGCGAACAGCGCGTTCAGCGCCGCCGGGCAGCCCGCATAGAGCGCCATCTGCATGAACACCTCGACGATCTCCTCATGCTTGCAGCCGACGTTCAACGCCGCCTTGCTATGCACCTTCAACTGCGGTTGCGCACATCGGAGCGTCGCCAGCGATGCAATCGTCGCGATCTTTTGCGCGCGCAGATCGAGTGGCATTGATCGATAAACTCATAACGGCTTATTCATTAGGCAAAAGTTTTAAATATTGTCCATCCTGATTTACTTGTCATGAATCGATCGGTATAAATCGTCAGCGTTTGCAAATAAGGGCGCGCAATTTATCCTATGCTTAAGCGCAGCGCCTGCTGACAGGATGCGTCGTCCCGAGTCTTCCCTTTGCGGCTAACTTTTTTTGCCCTCAATGGAGTGTTGCCATGCTGAAGAAGCTCTTAATGCTTTGCGTTGCTTTGGCTTTGTCGCTGTCGGCCGGATTTGCGGCTGCCGTCGAAGTGAATTCCGCCGATCAGGCGGCGCTCGAATCGGTCAAGGGTATTGGCCCGGTGCATGCAAAAGCGATCATCGACGAACGCACCAAGAACGGCCCGTTCAAGGATGCCGACGATCTCGCCACCCGCGTCAAAGGCATCGGCACCAAATCGGTGACCAATCTCGAAGCGGCCGGCTTGACGATCAACGGCGCATCCACGCCGCCCACGGGCGCCAAGGCCGCCTCGAAGTCCAGCAGCACCACGAGTACCAAGACGGCACCGGCAGCCGCTCCTGCAGCGACTACCGCAGCGCCTGCCACGGCGGCGACAGCGGCGCCGGCGGCTCCTGCTGAAGCTTCAGGCGCAAAGCCGTCGAAGTCGAAGAAGAAGAGCAAAGCCGCGGCGGCCGACGCAGCGGCTGCTTCCGCGCCCACCACGGCGGCCGCAGCAAGTGCACCGGCCGACGCATCCGGCACCAAGGCTTCGAAGAAGGCGAAGAAAAGCAAGGCTGCATCGGCTGCGGCAGCCTCTGGCGGTGCGTAATTTGGGTTGCGCGCCGGCCGCGTGACGGCCGGCCTGATGCACGTTTGGATGCATGCATGATGAACGTGCAAACGCCACCCGCTTCCGGCCGCCTTCCTTCCACCCGCGCCGCGCGACCGCGCGGCGTTTTCACCCGCCGACTCGTCAAACACGTGTCGGCATTCAAGAGAGACCGTCATGAGCCTACTCGACACTATCGGTTCCCTGGTTGGCAAATCGCCTGAAGGCGGTGGCCAGCAAGCCCTGGTTTCAGCCGCACTGGAATTCGTCAACAACCAGCCGGGCGGCCTGAACGGCCTGATCGACCGCTTCAGGGAAAAGGGCCTCGGCGACGTCGTGACGTCGTGGGTCAGCAACGGCGAGAACCAGGCGATCACGCCCGACGCACTGCATAGCGTGCTCGGCTCGGACACCGTCGCCAACCTCGCAGCCAAAGCCGGCGTGCAGCCGGATCAGGTCACCGGCCTCCTGTCGCAGATCCTGCCGCACGTGGTCAACGCGGCGACGCCCGAAGGCCAAGTGCCCGCCGAAGGCAAACTGAATTCGACAACCGTGCTCGGTGCGCTCGGCGGCCTGACGGCGCTGTTCGGCAAGGGCAACGCGTAAAGCGGCGTCACCCGCCACCGCTCTGTAGCAGGCAAAAGCAGGCAAAAAAAAAGCGGCAACGAGGTCACCTTCGTTGCCGCTTTTTAACATTGGCAGGAACGGCCTGACTACTGCCGTTCCCTGCCTTTTAGAACGCGTTCTGCTCAATGCACGACGCGGTCGAATATCAGCTTGCCCTCGTCCAGTTCGACGGGGATCACATCCTTCGGACCAAACTTGCCGGCCAGAATCAGCTTGGCGACCGGGTTCTCGATCTCCTGCTGGATCGCGCGCTTCAATGGCCGCGCACCGAACAGCGGATCGTAGCCGACCTTGCCGACGTGCTCGAGCGCCGCGTCCGACACGACCAGTTGCATGTCGAGCTTGGCCAGCCGGTCATGCAAGCGCTGTAGCTGAATCCGCGCGATCGACTGGATATTCGAGCGGTCGAGCGCATGGAACACCACGACGTCGTCGATCCGGTTCAGGAACTCGGGCCGGAAATGCAGCTTCACTTCCTCCCAAACCGCGTCCTTCACCGCTTCCTGCGGCTCGCCGACCATAGACTGGATCACCTGCGAACCGAGGTTCGACGTCATCACGATCACCGTGTTCTTGAAGTCCACGGTACGGCCCTGGCCATCGGTCATGCGGCCGTCGTCGAGCACTTGCAGCAGCACGTTGAATACGTCCGGATGCGCCTTCTCGATTTCGTCGAGCAGGATCACGCTGTACGGCTTGCGGCGCACGGCTTCGGTCAGATAACCCCCTTCTTCGTAACCGACGTAGCCCGGCGGCGCACCGATCAAACGCGCGACGCTATGCTTCTCCATGAATTCGCTCATGTCGATGCGGATCAGATGATCTTCCGAATCGAACAGGAACGACGCCAGCGCCTTGCACAACTCGGTCTTGCCCACACCGGTCGGCCCGAGGAACAGGAACGAACCATACGGCCGGTTCGGATCCGCCAGACCCGCACGCGAACGGCGGATCGCATCGGCCACCGCGCTGATCGCTTCGTCCTGACCGACCACGCGGTCGTGCAGTTTTTCTTCGATCTGCAGCAGCTTTTCGCGCTCGCCCTGCATCATGCGCGACACCGGAATGCCGGTGGACCGCGACACGACTTCAGCGATTTCTTCCGCGCCCACCTGCGTGCGCAACAGACGCGGCCGCGTCGGATTGTTCTGCTCTTTGGCCTCGGCCTGGGTCACTTCCTTCAACTGCGCTTCGAGACCCGGCAGCTTGCCGTACTGCAACTCGGCAACCTTTTCCAGCTTGCCTTCACGCTGCAAACGAATGATTTCCGCACGCGTTTTTTCGATGTCTTCCTTCAGCTGCGCGCTGCCCTGCACCGCCGCTTTCTCCGCGGTCCAGATTTCTTCGAGGTCCGAATATTCGCGATCCAGCCGCTCGATTTCTTCTTCGATCAATTGCAGACGTTTTTGCGATGCTTCGTCTTTTTCCTTCTTGACGGCTTCGCGCTCGATCTTCAACTGGATCAAACGACGATCGAGCCGGTCCATCTCTTCCGGTTTCGAGTCGATTTCCATCTTGATCTTCGAAGCGGCTTCGTCGATCAGATCGATAGCCTTGTCCGGCAGAAATCGATCCGTGATGTAACGATGCGACAGCTCGGCCGCCGCGACGATCGCCGGGTCGGTGATATCGACGCCGTGATGCAACTCGTACTTCTCCTGCAACCCACGCAGGATCGCGATGGTGGCCTCGACCGACGGTTCGTCGACCAGCACCTTCTGGAAGCGGCGCTCGAGTGCGGCATCCTTCTCGATGTACTTGCGATATTCGTCGAGCGTGGTGGCGCCGACGCAATGCAGCTCGCCGCGCGAGAGCGCCGGCTTGAGCATATTGCCCGCGTCCATTGCGCCTTCGGCCTTGCCCGCGCCGACCATGGTGTGAATTTCGTCGATGAAGACGATGGTCTGGCCTTCGTCCTTCGCGATGTCGCTCAGCACGGCCTTCAGGCGCTCTTCGAACTCGCCGCGATATTTCGCGCCGGCCAGCAACGCCGCCATGTCCAGAGACAGCACGCGCTTGCCCTTGAGCGTTTCCGGCACTTCGCCGTTGACGATCCGCTGCGCGAGGCCTTCGACGATCGCGGTCTTACCCACGCCCGGCTCGCCGATCAGCACCGGATTGTTCTTGGTGCGGCGCTGCAGGATCTGGATCGAACGGCGGATTTCGTCGTCACGGCCAATCACCGGATCGAGCTTGCCGGCCCGCGCGCGCTCGGTCAGATCGATGGTGTACTTTTTCAGCGCTTCGCGCTGGCTCTCGGCGTCCTGGCTATGCACTTGCGAACCGCCACGCACCGCCGCAATCGCGCTTTCCAGCGACTTGCGCGACAGACCGTGCTGACGCGCGAGACGACCGGCCTCGCCCTTATCGTCGGCGATGGCGAGCAGGAACATTTCACTCGCGATAAACGTGTCGTTGAGCTTCTGTGCTTCCTTGTCCGCCTGATTGAGCAAGCCGGTCAGGTCGCGGCCGATCTGCACGTTACCGTCGGTACCCTGCACCTGCGGCAAGCGTGTGATGGCATCGTTCAGTGCCGTTTGCAGCGCCTGAACATGCACGCCGGCCCGCGACAGCAGCGAGCGCGCCGAACCATCCTGCTGGGCGACGAGCGCCGACAGAACATGAACCGGTTCGATATATTGATTGTCATGGCCGACGGCCAGACTTTGCGCATCGGCCAGCGCTTCCTGGAATTTAGTGGTGAGTTTGTCGATTCTCATCAAGAGACCTCCAATTTCGAATGTCACTAAAATGAGGCGTTTTATGCGGGTTTCAAGCGCTTTTTTGCATCCCGTGACAACTATTTAACATTTGACGCGTGAGAATTGCCGAGCGGGCGTTCAGGCGCCCGGCGCGGCCTCGCCACTAGGCGCTACCGGCACGATCGGGATGACGGCGCTCAGGCCAAGCAACGCAGCCAGCGGGCCGTGCGGCTTCACAACCTCGCCGATGGTGTGACGATCGAGTTCGGCGAGGAACGCGCTGCGCGCGGCCTCGAGCGCGCCGCGCAGACGGCAGTGCGGTGTAATGACGCAGTCCCGGCGCTCACCTTGCTGATCCGGTAAGCAGGCGACCAATGCAAAGTCGCTTTCCGTGGCCCGCACGACCTCACCCACGGTCAGCGCCCTGCTTTGTTCAGCGAGCCGCAGGCCGCCGTTCCGCCCGCGCACGGTCTCGACCCAACCGAGTTCGCCGAGTTGCTGTACTACCTTCATCAAATGGTTCTTGGATATCCCGTACGCGTCTGAGATATCCTGGATGGTCGCCAGGCCTTCGCCACGGACAGCGAGGTACAGCAGGACGCGTAGCGAGTAATCGGTATAGTCGGTCAGTCTCATAAGCGCGGGTGTCACGATGAGCGCAAGCCGCGATCCGGGGGGATAACCGCGTCGATGCAAGGGTTGCCGGGACCGTCGCTTCGCCATAAGATGCAGGCGGTACGCATATTTTATTATTCTGCGCTGACAGGCGGTGTTTGTCTTCCGGCAGCAATGGTAACGTTTCCCGCATAGGCCATACATACGAAAAGCGGGGTATTCGCGGCCTACCTCCTTTCGTTTGGGCACAGTTTGAGGCCATTCCTGACGGTCCGGGGCGCTGGGTGGCGATCCGCGACAATGGCTGCATTTTCTGGAATTTGCATGAATCCGTCCTTCCCTGCCGCGCCGGTTGTCGAGCGCGCCGCCGAACCCACCGAAGCGAATGTTCGCGAGCTCGTCTACGGCTTTTACGACCGCGTGCGCGCCGACCCGATGCTCGGCCCGGTTTTCGAAGCGACGCTGGCCGGCCGCTGGGACGACCACCTGCCCAAGATGTGCACGTTCTGGGGAAGCCTCGTGCTGGGCGCCAAGCAATATCGCGGCAATGTGCAGCAGGCGCACCAGCCGCTCGAGGGCGTCGAGCCGCAGCATTTCAGCCGCTGGCTGTATCTGTTTCTGGATACGGTGGAGTCGCGCTATCAGCCGGCCGCGGCAGTTCGCTTCATGGAACCGGCACTGCGTATCGCGCAGAGTTTGCAGTTGAGCCGCTTCGGCTGGGATTACAAGATTCCGGCGGAGCAACAGGCGTTGCTCGAGCGCGTCGCGCCGAAGCGGCGGCCGTCCGAGAATGATTCGCATGTCCCGAATACCTCGACGCGACCACCTGGCGAGCCGTTTCCGACGCGGATCATCGGCCGGACGCGGGACGAGTGACGCCGGGGTGTTGGGGGCGGATGCGCCCTATTCTGCCGCCCGATTATTGTCCGATTCGACACCCCATTTGGCCAGGGCAGCATCGTCGGTGACGCGGGCATCGACCCAGCGTTCGCCTGCCTCGGTCTTTTCTTTCTTCCAGAACGGCGCCTGGGTCTTCAGATAATCCATCACAAACTCACACGATGCGAAAGCGTCGCCGCGATGGGCGGCGGTCGTTGCCACCAGCACGATCTGGTCGAGCGGATAGAGCTTGCCGACCCGATGCACGATCAGCACCTCGATCCCCGGCCAACGCTCGCGCGCGCTCACGACGATGGCTTCCAACGACTTCTCCGTCATACCCGGATAGTGTTCGAGCTCCATCGTTTCGACCGCGCTGCCGTCGTTCAGATCGCGCACGGTGCCGACAAAACACGCCACCGCGCCAATCCTGGGATTGCGCGCGCGCAATGCGGCGACCTCGGCGGTGAGGTCGAAGTCTTCCGTCTGGACGCGAACGGGCATTTCTGGCTCCTATGCGGCTTTGCGAGGCTTAGCGAAGTTTAGCGGCAATCCGGCGCGGCTCAGCCGCCGGTGACGGGGGGAAAGAATGCGACTTCACATCCTTCGGTGAGGCGCGTGCCGGCGTCGGTCATCACGTGGTTGCAGGCCATGCGCAGCGCGCGGCCTTCGGCGAGGGCCTCGGCCCAGATGCCGCCGCGCACGCGCAACCAGGCGCGCACGTCACCGACAGTAGCGATGCCATCGGGCAAATCGACCGTTTCGTCGGCTGTTTCGAGCGCTTCGCGCACGCTTGCAAAATATCGGAGTTGAATCTTCATCGGGATGCCGCCGGTGGTTTGCCGGCCTCAGTTCAGCAATTCGGAAAAGGGGATGAAACGCACGGTCTCGCCGGTGCTGATCGCGTGGTTCGGCGGATTGTCGATCAGGCCGTCGCCCCATACTGTCGAGGTCAGCACGGCCGAGCTCTGATTCGGAAACAGGTCGAGGCCGCCGGCCGGATTGACGCGTGCGCGCAGGAACTCGTTGCGGCGGTCGGCCTTGTTCTGCGTGAAATCCGCGCGCAGCGACAACGCGCGCGGCGTCACCCTCTCGACGCCGGCCAGACGCAAAACGAAGGGGCGGACAAACAGCAGGAAGGTCGCGAAACTGGAGACCGGGTTGCCTGGCAAGCCAATGAAGAAGGTTTCGGCTGACGCGGCCGCCGTTGCCTGCTGCGTAGGACGGCGCACCGCGCCAAACGCGAGCGGCTTGCCCGGTTTCATCGCGATCTGCCACATCGACAGACGCCCTTCGGCCTCGACTGCCGGCTTCACGTGATCTTCCTCGCCTACCGATACGCCGCCGCAGGTCAGGATCAGATCGTGCGCTTGCGCGGCTTCGCGCAGCGTCGCGCGGGTGGCGTCGAGTTTATCGGGGACGATGCCGTAGTCGGTGACGTCGCAGCCCAGATTGTCCAGCAGCCCACGCAGGGTGAAACGGTTCGAGTTGTAAATCGCGCCGGGTTTCAGCGGCTCACCGGGCAGGGTCAATTCGTCGCCGGTGAAGAATACGGCGACCTTTACGCGGCGGCGCACCTGGAGCTCCGCGCAGCCGACTGAGGCGGCGAGTCCCAGTGCTTGTGGCGTCAGCCGCGTGCCCGCCGGGAGAATGATCGAACCGCTGCGGATATCCGCGCCCTGGGCGGTGATCCATTCGCCGGGTGCCGGGCTGTGGAGGATTGTGACTGCGTCGCCGGCGGCCTCGGTTTGCTCCTGCATCACGATCGCGTCGGCGCCCGGCGGCACCGTGGCGCCAGTGAAGATGCGCGCTGCCGTGCCCGGCTTTAATGGCTCGGGCGCGTGGCCGGCCGGAATGCGTTGAGAGACCGGCAGGCGGCGGTTGCCATGGGTCGCCAGATCCGCGGTGCTGACTGCGTAGCCGTCCATTGAACTGGTGTTCATCGGGGGGACGTCTAGCGGCGAGGTAACGTCTGCCGATAGCACGCGGTTGAGCGCTTCCAGCGTGGGAATCGATTCGGTGCCAGTGAGCGGGCTCGCTGCACTGAGCAAGGTCGCCAGCGCTTCGGCAGTGGAGAGCATCGGAGCGCGGGGCGTTGGTGTGGACATCTTGGTCTCGAAGCCGCAGGTTAAAAGAATATTGTAGCGGTCGATGACGACAGCCGGTGACGGCCTGGACTTATAGGGGTCTTTTTGTGGAGGGGGAAAGGGGTCGGCCTTGGGTGCTTTACCCTTTGGCCTTCCCTTGTTTGCTGTGCGGTCGATTGACCGTTGCCTGCGCGACATCGAGCGCGACTCGGCCACGCTCGATGTTCACGGCCTGCTCACGGCTTACTCGCCCGTGTTTGCAACGATGAAGTCCTTCACACGCTGCACATCCGCCGGCAGCACTTCAAACCGCTGCGGCAGCGATTCCAGACCCGAAAACGCGGCCGGGCGCTCCGGTTCGCGCAGCAACGCTTCGCGGATCGTCTCGCCGAACTTGATCGGCTGAGCGGTCTCCAGCACGATCATCGGGATGCCCGGCTGCAAATGCTCGCGTGCCACCTTCAGGCCGTCAGCCGTATGCGTGTCGATCGTCGTGTCGTAACGCTCGAAGACGTCGCGAATCGCGTCCACTCGATCTTCGTGACTGCTGCGGCCCGACACGAAACCGAACGCCTGCACACGCGCGAAATCGCCGCTCGCCGCCAGGTCGAAACCGCCCTTCTCCTCGACGTCGCGGAACAGTTGCAACACCCGCGCCGGGTCGCGGCCCAGCAGGTCGAACACGAAACGCTCGAAGTTCGATGCCTTCGAAATGTCCATGCTCGGGCTACTCGTGTGGTACGTCTCCGCCGCCTTGCGCACACGGTAAATGCCGGTGCGAAAGAACTCGTCCAGCACGTCGTTCTCGTTCGTCGCGACCACCAGCTTCTCGATCGGCAAGCCCATCATGCGCGCGATATGGCCCGCGCACACGTTGCCGAAATTGCCCGACGGCACTGTGAACGACACACGCTCGTCGTTCGACTTCGTCGCGGCAAAGTAGCCCTTGAAGTAGTACACGACCTGCGCGACGACACGCGCCCAGTTGATCGAATTGACCGTGCCGATCTTGTACTTCGCCTTGAACGCATGATCGTTCGAGACCGCCTTCACGATGTCCTGGGCGTCGTCGAACACGCCCTCGACCGCGATGTTGAAGATGTTCGGATCCTGCAGGCTGTACATCTGCGCCGTCTGGAACGCGCTCATCTTCTTGTGCGGCGACAGCATGAACACGCTGATGCCCTTCTTGCCGCGCATCGCGTATTCGGCCGCGCTGCCGGTGTCGCCCGAGGTGGCGCCCAGAATGTTCAGCGTCTCGCCGTGCCTGGCCAGCGCATATTCGAACAGATTGCCGATCAACTGCATCGCCATGTCCTTGAACGCCAGCGTCGGGCCGTTCGACAGTTCCAGCAGCGACAGCGGCGCACCGTTCTCGACGCCCAGCGTCTTCAACGGCGTGATCTGCGCGGCGCTTTCGTCGTCGCGCACGTTGCAGTACGTCTCGGCCGTGTACGTCTTGCGCGTCAGCGCGCGCAGGTCTTCGGCGGGAATGTCGTCGCTGAATTTCGACAGAATCTCGAAAGCGAGATCCGCGTACGACAACGTGCGCCAACGCGCCAGTTCGTCAGCCGTAACCCGCGGATATTCGGCGGGCAGGTACAGGCCGCCATCTTTCGCGAGACCACCCAGCAGGATGTCGGAAAAGGTATGGCGCTCGCCGGCTCCGGCGCCGCGCGTGGAGAGATAGTTCATAGTTCGGCCTAGTTCAGCGCTTCCATGCGCAGCTTCGTGACTTGCGAGACAACGGTCTTCAACGCTTCAATCGTCTTGATCGCCGCGTTGACGTTCTTTTCAACCGTTTCGTGCGTGATCAGGATGATGTCCGTTTCGCCCTTGCCGTTCGCGTCGACCTGCTCGGATTCCTTCTGCAGCAACGCGTCGATCGAGATGCCCGTATCCGCCAGAATGCGCGTGATGTCGGCCAGCACGCCCGTCACGTCGGCTACGCGCAAGCGCAGGTAGTAGCCGCTCGTCACTTCGTCGATCGGCAGGATCGGCGTGCTCGACAGGCTGTCCGGCTGGAACGCCAGATGCGGCACGCGATGCTCCGGATCCGCCGTATGCAGACGCGTCACGTCGACCAGATCGGCGATCACGGCGGACGCCGTCGGCTCAGCGCCCGCGCCCTTGCCGTAATACAGGGTCGAGCCGACGGCGTCGCCGTGCACGACGACCGCGTTCATCGCGCCTTCCACGTTTGCCAGCAAGCGCTTTTCCGGAATCAGCGTGGGGTGCACGCGCAGTTCGATGCCCTTGTCCGTGCGGCGCGCAATGCCGAGCAGCTTGATGCGATAGCCGAGTTCTTCGGCGTATTTGATGTCGATCGCAGCCAGCCTGCTGATGCCTTCGACGTACGCCTTGTCGAACTGCACCGGCACGCCGAATGCGATCGCGCTCATGATGGTCGCCTTGTGCGCGGCGTCGACGCCTTCAATGTCGAAGGTCGGGTCAGCTTCGGCGTAGCCCAGTTCCTGCGCGGCCTTCAAGGCCGTCGCGAAATCGAGCCCACGGTCGCGCATCTCCGACAGGATGTAGTTCGTCGTGCCGTTGATGATGCCCGCGATGTACTGAATGCGATTCGCCGTCAGCCCTTCGCGCAGCGCCTTGATGATCGGAATGCCACCCGCCACCGCCGCTTCGAACGACACCATCACACCATTGGCGCGTGCCGCTTCGAAAATTTCCGTGCCGTGCACCGCGAGCAGCGCCTTGTTGGCCGTGACCACATGCTTGCGGTTCTTGATCGCGCGCAGAACAAGGTCGCGCGCCACGCCCGTGCCGCCGATCATTTCCGCCACGATGTCGATCGACGGGTCGTCGACCACCGCGTTGAAGTCGTCGGTCAGCGCGACGGTGCCGACTTCGCTGCCAAGCGCCGCGGTCGCCTTGGCGGGATTACGCACGGCAATGCGCGTAATCTCAATGCCGCGGCCCGCGCGGCGTTTGATTTCTTCGTGATTGCGGCGCAGTACCGTGAAGGTGCCGCTGCCTACCGTGCCGAAGCCCAGCAGTCCAACTTTGATCGGTTCCATGCAGCGTGTGTTTTCGAGTAGATGATTAAAGGGAAACGGATGTCATGCAAGGCGCGCGGCGTGTCACTGCCGCGTCAGGCCGTATGACGCTTGCGGTAGCCGTCGAGGAAACGCGCGATCCGGTTGATCGAATCCGCCAGGTCGTCCACGTTCGGCAGGAAGACCACGCGGAAGTGATCCGGCGTCTTCCAGTTGAAGCCGGTGCCCTGCACGAGCAGCACACGCTCTTCCAGCAGAAGGTCGAGGATGAACTGCTGGTCGTCCTGGATCGGATAGATCGTCGGATCGAGGCGCGGGAACATGTACAGCGCCGCCTCGGGCTTCACGCAGCTCACGCCGGGAATGGCCGTCAGCATGTCATACGCGAGTTCGCGCTGTTTGTACAGACGCCCGCTCGGCACGATCAGGTCGTTGATGCTTTGATAGCCGCCGAGCGCGGTCTGGATCGCGTACTGGCCGGGCACGTTCGGGCACAGGCGCATCGAGGCCAGAATGCCGAGCCCTTCGAAGTAGTCTTTGCCGTGGCGGCGGTTCTCGCCGGTCAGGCCCGAAATGAACATCCAGCCGGCGCGGTAGCCGCACGAGCGGTAGCTCTTCGACAAACTGTTGAACGTGACGGTGAGCACGTCTTCGGACAATGCGGCCATCGACGTATGCACCTTGCCGTCGTAGACGATCTTGTCGTAGACCTCGTCGGCGAAGATGATCAGGCCG
Source organism: Paraburkholderia sp. IW21 (assembly GCF_041321145.1). Classification (NCBI taxonomy): domain Bacteria; kingdom Pseudomonadati; phylum Pseudomonadota; class Betaproteobacteria; order Burkholderiales; family Burkholderiaceae; genus Paraburkholderia; species Paraburkholderia sp. IW21. The sequence goes on from NZ_JBGGWA010000008.1 coordinate 239,855, forward strand.
CGCTGGCGGGCGATCTCGATCAGGCCGAGCAGCAGTTCGTCCGAGTACAGCGCGCCGGTGGGATTGTTCGGGTTGATGACGACGAGCGCGCGCGTGTTCGGCGTGATTTTCGCGCGGATGTCGTCCAGGTCGGGCATCCAGCGGTTGCCTTCGTCGCAGAGATAATGCACCGGCGTGCCGCCCGACAGGCTCACGCCGGCGGTCCATAGCGGGTAGTCCGGCGCCGGCAGCAGCACCTCGTCGCCGTCGTTCAGCAGGCCTTGCAGCGCCATCACGATGAGTTCGGAGGCGCCGTTGCCGATGTAGATGTCATCCAGCTCGACGCCGTGCACGCCCTTTTGCTGCGTGTAATGCATGATCGCCTTGCGCGCCGCGAACACCCCCTTCGAATCCGAGTAGCCGGACGAGCCCGGCAGATTCAGGATCATGTCCTGGATGATTTCATCCGGCGCCTCGAAACCGAACGGCGCGAGATTGCCGATGTTCAGCTTGATGATGCGGTGGCCCTCTTCTTCGAGCCGCTTGGCATGTTCGAGGACGGGCCCGCGAATGTCGTAACAGACATTCAACAACTTGTTGGATTTGAGAATCGGTTTCACGGCGGGCACTTCATCCTGGTTGATGGGCTTGGGCGAACAAGCGGGAGCGAACATAATGCCGGGCCGGGCAAATCCGCCGATCCGGGGGATTATGACGCGGCACGGCGTCCAGACACGGATCGGGGCGCCGGACGCGGATTGGCCGCCTTCTGGAGCCGGTTGGGCGCGCCGCCGGCGGATTGCGCCGGTACAGCAGCGAAACGGGCCAAAAGCAGGCCCAAGGCGGATAGAACCAGGGCAGGTAGCCGGTGGGCCGCACCCGTGTCCTCAGCGCGGCTTATGACTGCACATGAGCGAGGGGCGCCGCAAGGCGGCTAAAAAGTTATAATTTAGCGGATTTTGGCCGACTTCCGCAATGCACCAACCGCAACGGCAAGCCTTTTCGGCCGCTTGTGTGTCACGCGCGTGACCCACTCGCGTCAAACGGCTCTGTTTCCGTTCTGCCCGGTCAGGTCGCCCATACGCATGATGTCTCACGACGACTTCGGAAAAACGAATTTGAAATTACATCAGGATTCCCACGGCGCCCTCAACACCGTCACCGGCTACGGCGCCGACTATGTCGAAATCAATCTGGTGCGCCATTCGGGCAGCATTCTCGTGTTGCCGGAAACGCCCGTGATCCCTTGGCCCGTCTCTTCTTTCGACGACCTGAGCGCCGAGCACTTCGCGATGCTGGTGGAATCGGCACCCGAAGTGGTCGTGTTCGGCAGCGGCGAACGGCTGCGTTTCCCTCATCCACGCCTGACCGCCGCGCTCACCGCCAAACGCATCGGCGTCGAAACGATGGACTTCAAGGCCGCCTGCCGCACCTACAACATTCTGATGGCCGAGGGCCGCAAGGTCGCCGCCGCGTTGCTGATCGAAGCATAGCTGCGCGGCGCGAGCGCCGCGCAGCGGGCGTGCCGGGGCGTGCCGCCATGCACGGCATCCGTGAAGATTCGCGCGGCCAAACCGCCCGCGCGCCCTGGCCGCGTCACGGGCGATAACGTACACTGCGCGCCATCGGTGCCGCGCCGGCGCTTGCCATTTCCAAATAACACCGCCTCGCCGCGCACACGGCGTCGCCAAAAAGGTTGAAATCCATGAACGATACGCCGACGAGGCTACCGCTCAATCGCACCACGATCCTGCTGCTTGTGCTGGCCCTCGCCGTGATCTGGTTCGTGCCGCTCGGCTGGCGCCATCTGCTGCCGAGCGACGAAGGCCGCTACGCCGAAATGGCGCGCGAGATGTTCGTCACCGGCGACTGGATCACGCCGCGCTACAACGGCTACAAGTATTTCGAGAAGCCGCCGCTGCAAACCTGGCTGAATGCGCTGACGTTCGCGTGGTTCGGTATCGGCGAATGGCAGGCGCGGCTTTATACCGCGCTGACCGGTTTTGCCGGCGTGCTGCTGATCGGCTTCACCGGCGCGCGTGTGTTCAATGCGGCGACCGGCGTGTTCGCGGCGATCGTGCTGGCCACCTCGCCGTACTGGAACCTGATGGGCCACTTCAACACGCTCGACATGGGCCTGTCGTTCTGGATGGAACTGACGCTTTGCGCGCTGCTGCTCGCGCAGCGCCCCAACCTGCCGGGCGCCAACGTGCGGGCATGGATGTGGGTGTGCTGGGGGTCGATGGCGCTCGCGGTGCTCTCCAAGGGCCTCGTCGGCGTGATCCTGCCAGGCGCGGTGCTGGTGCTGTACACCCTCGTCGCACGTGACTGGGCCGTATGGAAGCGCCTGCATCTGATCGGCGGCCTGATCGTGTTCTTCGCGATCGTCACGCCGTGGTTCGTGCTGGTGCAGCAACGCAATCCGGAATTCCTGAACTTCTTCTTCGTCGTTCAGCAGTTCAAGCGCTATCTGACGCCCGAACAGAACCGCCCGGGACCGTTCTACTATTTCGTGCCCGTGTTGCTGGTCGGTTTCCTGCCATGGCTGTCGGTCACCGTGCAGAGCGTTCGCCACGCGTGGCGCCTGCCGCGCCAGCCGAACGGCTTTGCGCCGGTCACGATGATGCTGGTGTGGACGGTCTTCATTTTTCTGTTCTTCAGTGCATCGCACTCGAAGCTGCTTTCCTACACGCTGCCGATCGCGCCGCCCATTGCGCTCATGATCGGCATGTATCTGCCGCTCGTCACACGCGACCAGCTGCGCCGCCATCTGGCCGGCTACGCGCTATTTCTCGTCGTGGCCGCCTTTGCCGCGCTGTTCCTGCCGCGCTTCGGCAGCGCGCGCAATCCGGCCGAACTGTATGCCGAATATCGCAGCTGGGTACTGGCGGCACTCGGCATCGCCTTCGTGCTGACGCTGGCCGCGCTGTGGCTGAACCGCCGTGGCCTGGCGGCCGGCCTCGGGGCCGTCGCGACCTTCGGCGCGGCGTGGCTGCTGCTTGGCACCATCGCCGGCACGGGTCACGACGTGTTCGGACGCCTGAGTTCCGGCGCGCTGCTCGCGCCAGCGATCAAGGCCGAGATTGCGAAGTTGCCGGCCGATACGCCGTTCTATTCGGTCGGCGTGCTCGATCACACGCTGCCGTTCTACATCGACCACACCATGATCATGGTCGAGCATCCCGACGAGCTTGCTTTCGGGGTGTCCGTTGAACCGCAGAAATGGGTGCCGTCGATCCCCGCGTGGATCGCGCGCTGGAAGGCCGACCGCTACGCGCTCGCGCTGATCCCGCCGTCGAGGTACGCCACACTGCTCAAAGACGGGCTGCCGATGCAGGTGGTCGCCCGCGACTCGCGCCGGGTGGTGGTGATGAAGCCGGTCGAGTCGTCCGACGCGTCAGCGAAGCCCAATGCGCCGACCCCCGTGGAAAAACCGCAACCGTGACCCCATATCAGGATCTGAACGATCGATGAACCCGATTTCACTCTTTTGCATCCTCGCGGGCGTCACGCTGAACGCCGGCGCGCAGTTGCTGCTCAAAGCCGGAACGAATGCCGTTGGACACTTCGAATTCACCCGTGCGAACATCCTGCCCATTGGCTTCAGACTCGCGACCCAGCCGCCGATCATCGGCGGGCTGGCCTGCTATGTGATCAGCGTTGTCGTGTGGGTGGTCGGACTGTCGCGGGTGGACGTGTCGATCGCCTATCCGATGCTGTCGCTCGGCTACGTCGTCAACGCGTTCGCGGCATGGTATCTATTCGGCGAAGTGATGTCGGTTCAGAAGCTGGTGGGGATCGGCATCATCCTCGTTGGCGTGTTCGTTCTGGCGCGCAGCTAGGCTCCCGCAGCCGGCAGCGCTGTGCCGGGCACGATTTATTGCCGTTTGTCGCCGGCGTTTGCGTCGGCGCCCGCGCAGCGGGCACGCCGGCGGCAAAAAGATGCGGTAAGCCGGGCATCGCCGCCGGCTAAGCAAGATGTAAGGTTGGCTGCGGTATCCTTTGCGGTTGCGCCCTTTTTAGCTGTGGCCTTGGGTTTGCGCGTAGTTTGTGATCTACTTCGCGCCCTTCGGGTTGCGCCCCTTTCAATCGAGCGAAGCATTCATGAGCCAGTCAACAGTCCCGTTTTTGCCGTTTGTCAAACCTGAAATCGATGAAGAAACGATTCAGGGCGTCGCCGACGTGCTCCGCTCCGGTTGGATCACCACCGGCCCGCAGAACCAGAAGTTCGAAGCGGCGCTGTCCGAGTTCTGCGGCGGCCGCCCGGTGCGTACCTTCAATTCAGGCACGGCGACGCTCGAAATCGGGCTCCGCATCGCCGGCGTGAGCGAAGGCGACGAAGTCATCACCACCCCCGCCTCGTGGGTCGCGACCAGCAATGTGATCTATGAAACCGGCGCGACGCCGGTGTTCGTCGACATCGATCCCGCCACCCGCAACATCGACCTGGATCTGCTGGAAAAGGCCATCACGCCGCGCACCAAGGCGATCATTCCGGTTTATCTGTCGGGCCTGCCGGTGGACATGGACCGTCTGTATGACATCGCCCGCGCCCACAAGCTGCGTGTGATCGAGGACGCCGCGCAAGCGTTCGGCTCGACGTGGAAAGGCGAGCGCATCGGCAAACTCGGCGACATGGTCTCGTTCAGCTTTCACGCGAACAAGAATCTGACCTCGATCGAAGGCGGCGCCTTGGTGCTGAACAACGAGGAAGAAGCGCTCCTCGCGCAGAAGTACCGTCTGCAGGGCATCACCCGCACCGGTTTCGACGGCATGGACTGCGACGTGCTGGGCGGCAAGTACAACCTGACGGACGTCGCCGCGCGCGTCGGCCTCGGTCAGTTGCCGCATCTGGAGCGTTTCCTCGCGCAGCGCAAAAAGCTCGTGCGCGCCTATTTCGCCGGCCTGGAAGGCGGCGCGGCGGTCAAGCTGGGCATCGGCCTGCCGTTTGCTGACTTTGCAAACAGTAACTGGCACATGTTCCAGATCACGCTGCCGCTCGAAAAACTGTCGATCGACCGCGCCGGCTTCATGGGCCAGTTGAAGGAACGCGGTATCGGTTCTGGCGTGCACTATCCGGCAATTCACCTATTCTCGCTATACCGTGCGCGCGGCTTCAAGGAAGGGATGTTCCCGCACGCGGAGCGCTTCGGCGCCACCACCGTCACGCTGCCGCTGTTCACGCTGATGAACGAGGGCGACGTGGAGCGGGTCTGCCGTGCGGTCAATGAAATTTGCGAACAATACGGAAAATAAGCGGAAATGATTTATTCGGAACATCGCGCCGTCGCACCGGAAGTGTCGATCATCATCCCGGTGTACAACGAGGAAGCCGGGCTGGCCGAGCTGTTCGCGCGCCTCTACCCGGCGCTCGACGCGCTCGGCACTGCCTATGAAGTGATCTTCATCAACGACGGCAGCCGCGACAAATCCGCCGCCCTGCTCGCCGAGCAGTTCCGCGCGCGCCCCGACACGACCCGTGTGATCCTGCTGAACGGCAACTACGGCCAGCACATGGCGATTCTGGCGGGCTTCGAGCAATCGCATGGCGAGATCGTCATCACGCTCGACGCCGACCTGCAGAATCCACCGGAAGAAATCGGCAAGCTGGTCAGCAAGATGCGCGAAGGCTACGACTACGTCGGCACGATTCGCCTGCAACGCCAGGACAGTTTGTGGCGCCGCAAGGCGTCGCGCGCGATGAACCGCCTGCGCGAGCGCATCACGCGCATCAAGATGACCGACCAGGGCTGCATGTTGCGCGCGTACAGCCGGCACATCATCGACACGATCAATCGTTGCGGCGAGATCAATACCTTCATTCCGGCGCTGGCGTACACCTTCGCGCAGAATCCGGTGGAAATCGAAGTCGCGCACGAAGAGCGTTTCGCCGGCGAATCGAAGTACTCGCTTTACAGCCTGATCCGTTTGAATTTCGACCTGGTCACCGGCTTCTCGGTGGTGCCGCTGCAATGGCTGTCGTTCATCGGCGTGATCCTGTCGCTCGGCTCCGCGGCGCTGTTCGTGCTGCTGCTGATTCGCCGCTTCATCATCGGCGCGGAAGTGCAAGGTGTGTTCACGCTGTTCGCCATCACCTTCTTCCTGCTCGGCGTGATCATTTTCGCGTTGGGCCTGCTCGGTGAATACATCGGCCGGATTTACCAGCAGGTGCGCGCGCGTCCGCGTTATCTGGTGCAGACCATTCTCGAACAGCGCAACGGCACCACCGTGACCGAAGCGCCGCGTCAGGCGGTCGTACAGGCCGTGCAAGCGGCACCGCTGGTCGATCAAGGACCGAATCCATGAAGCCGCGCGCCGTCGTATTCGCGTATCACAACGTTGGCGTGCGCTGCCTGCAAGTGTTGCTTGCGCGCGGCGTCGACGTGGCGCTGGTCGTCACCCATGAGGACAACCCCACCGAGAACATCTGGTTCGGCAGCGTCGCCTCGGTCGCCGCCGAGCACGGCATTCCGGTCGTCACGCCGGCCGATCCGACCAGCCCTGAACTGCGCGCCGCCGTGAGCGCGGCGCGGCCGGACTTCATCTTCTCGTTCTATTACCGCCACATGTTGCCGGTCGACCTGCTCGCGCTCGCCGCACGGGGCGCCTACAACATGCACGGCTCGCTCCTGCCGAAGTACCGCGGCCGCGTGCCGACCAACTGGGCGGTGATCCACGGCGAAACCGAAACCGGCGCGACACTGCACGAAATGGCCGCCAAGCCCGACGCGGGGGCGATCATCGCGCAAACGCCGGTGCCGATCCTGCCCGACGACACCGCCGCGCAAGTCTTCGACAAGGTGACAGTCGCCGCCGAACAGACGCTGTGGCGCGTGCTGCCGGCCTTGCTGGCAGGCGAAGCGCCGCATCTGCCGAACGACCTCACGCACGGCAGCTACTATGGCGGCCGCAAGCCGGAAGACGGCCGGATCGACTGGACGCACTCCGCGCAGCAGGTCTACAACCTGATCCGCGCGGTCGCGCCGCCCTATCCCGGCGCCTTTACCGTTCTCGGCGACCAGCGCTTCGTCATTGCCCGTGCCCGTCTGGCCGCGCCCGGCGCGCTTCGCTCGGATTTGCCCCCGGGCCTGCACGTAAGCGATAATGCCGTTTTCGCAATATGCGGCGACGGTCGCGCGATCGCCATCCACGAATTGCGGCACCAGCACGGCGGCACCGAAACCGTCGTCACCCCGGCCGAATTCGCCCAGCTCATCCAAACTCCCCGTCATTCATGAAAACCGAAGGTTTCGCCAAAAAAGTCCTGATTCTGGGTGTGAACGGCTTCATCGGCCATCACCTGTCCAAACGCATTCTCGAAACGACCGATTGGGAAGTCTTCGGAATGGACATGCAGACCGAACGTCTCGGCGACCTCATCAATCATGAGCGGATGCACTTCTTCGAAGGCGACATCACGATCAATAAGGAATGGGTCGAGTATCACATCAAGAAGTGCGATGTGATCCTGCCGCTGGTCGCGATCGCCACACCCGCCACGTATGTGAAGCAGCCGCTGCGCGTGTTCGAACTCGACTTCGAGGCGAACCTGCCCATCGTGCGGTCGGCTGTCAAGTACGGCAAGCACCTCGTGTTCCCCTCGACCTCCGAGGTCTACGGCATGTGCACGGACGAGCAGTTCGATCCGGAAGCGTCGCAACTGTCGTACGGCCCGATCAACAAGCCGCGCTGGATCTACGCGTGCTCGAAGCAGCTGATGGACCGTGTGATCTGGGGTTACGGCATGGAAGGCCTGAACTTCACGCTGTTCCGTCCGTTCAACTGGATCGGCCCGGGTCTCGATTCGATCTACACGCCAAAGGAAGGCAGTTCGCGCGTGGTCACGCAGTTCCTCGGCCACATCGTGCGCGGCGAGAACATCAGCCTCGTGGACGGCGGCGCGCAAAAGCGTGCGTTCACCGATATCGACGACGGCATCGGCGCGCTGATGAAGATCATCGAGAACAAAAACGGCGTGGCGACGGGCAAGATCTACAACATCGGCAACCCGACCAACAACTTCTCGGTGCGCGAACTCGCGCACAAGATGCTGACGCTGGCCGCCGAATTCCCGGAATACGCCGACCTCGCGAAGCAGGTGCAACTGGTCGAAACGTCGTCAGGTGCGTACTACGGTGCGGGCTATCAGGACGTGCAGAACCGCGTGCCGAAGATCGACAACACGATGCAGGAACTCGGCTGGGCGCCGAAGTCGACCTTCGACGAAGCACTGCGCAAGATTTTCGAAGCGTATCGCGGCCATGTCGCCGAAGCACGCGCGCTCGTCGAACAGCAATAAGGGCGATCCTTGGCTCGTATCGTCCTGAAGATCGACGTCGACACGCTGCGCGGCACTCGCGAAGGCGTGCCGAATCTCGCGCGCATCTTCGACCGTTTCAAGGCGCGCGCCACATTTCTCTTCAGCCTCGGGCCCGACCACACCGGTTGGGCGATGCGCCGCGTGTTGCGGCCGGGTTTTCTGAAGAAGGTGTCGCGCACGTCGGTGGTCGAACATTACGGCATCAAGCAATTGATGTACGGCGTGCTGCTGCCGGGGCCGGACATCGGCGTGAAGACCGCCGCGGAAATGCGCGCGATCCATGAAGCCGGTTTCGAATGCGGCATTCACACGTGGGACCACGTTTACTGGCAGGACAACGTGCGTTCGCAAGACCGCGAGTGGACCGAGAAGCAGATGCAGAAAAGCTTCAACCGGTTCGTCGCGATCTTCGGCGCGCCGCCCGTCACCCACGGTGCGGCGGGCTGGCAGATGAACGGCCATGCGTTCGAACAGATCGACGCATGGGGCATGCACTACGCGTCCGACGGGCGCGGCCACTCGCCGTATCTGCCGGTGGTCGGCGGCAGGACGCTTGCGCATGTGCAGATGCCCACCACGCTGCCCACGCTCGACGAAGTGCTCGGCGTGGATGGTGTCGATCTGCACAACGTCGCCGCATGGATGTTGAAGCACACCGAAAACAATCCGCACGATCAGGTGTTCACGCTGCACGCGGAACTCGAAGGGCAAAAGCTTGCGCCGGTTTTCGAACAGCTTCTGGAAGGCTGGCGTGCGCAAGGCCACACCTTCGCGACCATGGGTGATTACTACGCCACGCTAGACCGCAGCACGCTGCCATCGTACCCTGTTACGTGGGGCGAAATTCCAGGCCGCTCCGGCGAGTTGATTGTCCAGCCCTGACTGGCCAACTGCTAGCCGGCCCTGGCGACCCGGCCGCTGCGCGAGCGCACACCGTGCCGGTCGACCTCCCCCAAGCCTCGATGCCAGGCCGACGCCGCAGCAGTTGCAAGTGCAAATGCAAATGCGGCGCCGCCCCTAACAACCGGAGAACCTCGTGCCCCTCGCAGTCGACCAACCCGTCCCCGACTTTACCGCCCCCGCTACCGGTGGCGAAATCACGCTGTCCAAGCTGCGGGGCAAGAAGGTGGTGCTGTATTTTTATCCGAAGGACAACACACCGGGCTGCACGACCGAAGGTCTGCAATTCCGCGATCTGTATCCGAAATTCAGCAAAGCCGGCGCGGAAATTCTCGGCGTATCGCGCGACAGCCTGCGCTCTCATGACAATTTCAAGGCAAAGCTCGAACTGCCGTTTCCGCTGCTCTCGGATCCGGAAGAAACGTTGTGTACGCTCTTCGGCGTCATGAAATTGAAGAAAATGTATGGCAAAGAAGTCCGTGGGATCGAACGCTCCACGTTCCTGATCGACGCCGAAGGCGTGCTGCGCCAGGAGTGGCGCGGCGTGAAAGTGCCAGGGCACGTCGACGACATTCTGGAGGCTGTACAAGCGCTTTGAGGCGCGTTATATTGGGTTCCAATGAGTGCCTGTCCACCCCAAATTTTTCGCAGCTGCGCCAGACTTGACGGCCGTTTTGTCGGTCCCGTCGAAGTCGTGAGGCGCAACGCGACGACCGAAGGCGAGCCGCTTGCCCCGTACGCCGGGGCGGCGGCTTTTTTAATTGCGCGCAGCCGTTCGTTCACTCGGCCACACGCTTCCGTTAAGGAGCCGATCGAAGACCAGGCGAACCGGCATCTCTAAACCGAAATGCGCGCCTCCGGGCGCAAACTGCGTGCGCACACACTGGCACCGGCAGAATGCGACAGGCGGCGCACGAAATGTGACCCGATTATTTCGAGGGAAACCATGCCTTTGCCTACCCCCCCCAGCAAGCTCGGCAATCTCCTGCCGCCTGACGAATACAAGGCCAAAGCCGCCACGCCGGCGCGCTCCGCCGCGAAGAAACAGGCGGGCGATGGGGAAGCCGCGGAGTCGGCCGACTACGGCCGTGCGAATGTCGCCACGCCGATGGCGCACGCCGCCAATGCTGCGACTACTTTGCGACCCGTGCCCGCATCATCGGCTTCCGCTACGCCACCTGCCTCGGCCGAGCAAACCGCACCGGCGCCCCGGCGCAAATCGAAGCAGACCGCAGCGTTGCTGCTACCGGTTCCCGCAGCGCGCCCGCAAGCCGAGCCGGTTCCTCAAGCCACACCTGCTGCTGAACCGCAGCCGCTCGTCGCGCGCGCGCCGAGCGCAAAGCAGCCTGCCGCAACCACACCCGCAACCACAGCACCCAGCACGCGTGGCACGAGCAAGAAGCGCGGCGTGTCCAGCGGCCCGCTCGAAGTCCAGAAGCTCTTCGTGCTCGACACGAACGTGCTGATGCACGATCCAAGCTGCCTGTTCCGTTTCGAGGAACACGACGTCTATCTGCCGATGATGACGTTGGAAGAACTCGACAACCACAAGAAGGGCATGTCGGAAGTCGCGCGTAACGCGCGCCAGGTGAGTCGCACGCTGGACGCGCTGGTGGCGAACGCGGGCAACATGTCCGACGGCATTTCGCTCGCGCGTCTCGGCAGCCGCGAGGCATCCGGGCGTCTGTACTTCCAGACCAAGCTCACCGCCATCGAGCCGGTCGAAGGTCTGCCGGAAGGCAAGGCCGACAATCAGATCCTCGGCGTGGTGCGCGCGTTGCAGCGCGACCGGATGGATCGTCAGGTCGTGCTGGTGTCGAAGGACATCAACATGCGCATCAAGGCGCATGCGCTCGGCCTGCCCGCGGAAGACTACTTCAACGACCAGGTGCTCGAAGACAGCGATCTGCTGTACTCGGGCATCCGCGCGCTGCCGCAGGATTTCTGGACCAGGCACGCGAAGGGCATGGAGAGCTGGCAGGACACTAAAACCGGCACCACGTACTACCGCGTGACGGGTCCGCTGTGCGCCTCGATGCTGGTCAACGAGTTCGTCTATCTGGAGCCGCAGAACGGCGAGCCGACCTTTCATGCGCTGGTGCGTGAGCTGAACGGCAAGACGGCGCTGCTGCAAACCTTGCGTGACTACGGCCACCACAAGAACAACGTGTGGGGTATCACGGCACGTAATCGCGAGCAGAACTTCGCGCTGAACTTGTTGATGAACCCGGAGATCGACTTCGTCACGCTGCTGGGTCAGGCCGGTACCGGCAAGACGCTGGTCGCACTCGCGGCCGGCCTGGCCCAGGTGCTCGACGACAAGCGCTACAACGAAATCATCGTGACGCGCGCAACGGTGCCGGTCGGTGAAGACATCGGCTTTCTGCCGGGTACGGAAGAGGAAAAAATGCAGCCGTGGATGGGCGCATTCGACGACAACCTCGAAGTCCTGCAAAAAACCGACGACGCCGCCGGTGAATGGGGCCGCGCCGCGACTCAGGAGCTGATCCGGTCACGCCTGAAGGTCAAGAGCATGAACTTCATGCGCGGCCGCACGTTCGTGGACAAGTATCTGATCATCGACGAGGCGCAAAACCTGACGCCGAAACAGATGAAGACGCTGGTCACGCGCGCGGGTCCTGGCACGAAGATCATCTGTCTCGGCAATATCGCGCAGATTGACACGCCTTACCTGACGGAAGGCAGCTCGGGCCTGACCTATGTGGTCGATCGCTTCAAGGGCTGGGCGCACAGCGGGCATGTGACGCTGGCACGCGGCGAGCGCTCGCGCCTCGCGGACTACGCGTCGGAGATCCTTTAAGTTTCAATGATTTAGCTTCGGTTAAAAGCCGCGTCCGGGTCGCCCCGAACGCGGCTTTTTATTGGGCGACCACCCTGCCGGGCAACACTTAGCGCACAAACTTCATGTAATTTGTCAAGAATTCTTGCCGGCGCCATGTTCGACGGGCTACCATCCCGAAATCGTCCGCCATTAAACGAGCGTTTACCGCTCTCCCTCGTCTTCATGCGCCGACTCGCCCTTTCGCTGCTGACCGTTTTGCTGCTCGCGGCTTGCGCCGGCGCGCCGCAGAAGACGTCGCGCGGGCCCGGTTCATCTGTAGTGGTCACGAATGGCGCTTATCATGCGCCGCCGCCGGGCTTCCCGAATTTCGTCGATCACAGCATTGGCCGCGAGGAAATCTCGATTCAGGCGATGAGTCTCGTCGGCGTTCCATACCGTTGGGGGGGTAATACGCCCGACAGCGGCTTCGATTGCAGCGGATTGGTTCGCTATGTGGTGTCCCGCGCCGCTTCCGTGAATCTGCCGCGCACTACCGCGGACATGAGTGGCCGCGGCGAATCGATCGAGCCGGACGAGATCGCGCCGGGCGATCTGATTTTTTTCAACACCACCGGACGCGCGCATTCGCACGTCGGCATTTATGTCGGCAAGCTGCGCTTCGTCAACGCGCCGTCGACGGGCGGCACTGTACGGCTCGACTATCTGACCAATCCATATTGGGCCAAGCGTTTCGACGGTATTCGTCGCGTGGCGGCGCCGGCTGCGACGCCCGCGCCGTTTGATACGCCGAGTTATCAGGCCGCTGCGCCGCAGCCCGAGCGCGTCGCGCCAGTCGCGCAGACGATGCCGGCATATGCGGGTGCAGGGGCAACGGCGCAGGGTTCGAGCTATGCGGCCTCCGTGGCGTCGCAACCTTCGGGCTATGCCACGAACGCCACGGCGCCTCAGCAAACGGCGCGCGTCGCGGCGACGCCTCGGCCGCCTTTGACTACAACTGGAATTGCCCCGCCTAAGGAGGCGGCGACTTCGGTACCCGGACCCCAAGCGGATCCGTTCGAACCGCCGCCACCCGGCATGAACGCCGCGCAGATTCAGGCACGTGCGGCAGGCGCGGTTTCTCCGGCGCCCATTGCGACCGCTCAAGCGACCACGTACGACGCCGCCGTGGGCTCTCCGGCCCAACCGGCGGCTACGCGCGCTGTCTCGCCCGCAGCAGCTCGCGCGCCTGACCCGATCGACGCCGCCGCCGACGCGTTCGAGCCGCCTCCACCCGCTTCAGTCGCGGCGCGCCAAGCCCAGCAGGCTCAGCAAGCCGATGCGAACGGCGGCGTACAGATCATGCGAGCCTCGACCGCCTCGCGCGGCATCCCCGCCGCCACGCAAACTACCGACGACCCGATCGCCCGCTTCGCCAACGGCAAGTTCTGAAGCTGCGCCGCCGATCTGCTATCGTCATCGATATTCTTCTGACAGCGGGTGGCGACGATGGATCTCGGTCTGAAAGACAAGGTAGTGTTGATCACGGGCGGCAGCAAAGGGATCGGGCTCGCCTGCGCTCGCGCGTTCGCGCTGGAGGGCGCAAAGGTCGCGATCGTTTCGCGCGACCCCGCCAATCTCGCGCGCGCTTACGAACAGTTGAAACAAGAAGGCTTGCACGTGCACCGGACGCGCGCCGACCTGCATGAACCACACAGTGCCGCCGACATCGTCGAGGAAGTGAGCACCGCCGTCGGTCCGATCGACGTGCTGATCAACAGCGCCGGCGCGGCCCGCCGCTATGACCCGGAAACGCTCGATGCCGACGCATTCCGCGCGACCATGGAAGCAAAATATTTCCCTTACATCTACCCGCAGCAGGAAGTGCTACGTCGCATGGCCGAGCGCGTCAAGAGCGGCGACGGCGCCGCGCCTGGCACGATCGTCAATATCATTGGGATGGGCGGCAAGATCGCGAGCGATATCCATATCGCGGGCGGCGCCGCGAATGCCGCGCTGATGCTCGCCACCGTCGGCCTCGCCCATTACTACGCGCGCTACGGTATCCGCATCAATGCGATCAATCCGGGTTCGACGCTGACCGAGCGCGTCGAGGAAGCGGTGAAACTGGAAGCGTCGCAGCAAGGCATCGCGAGCGCGGACGCGTTGGCGCGCGGGCAAGCTAAAGTGCCCCTCGGACGTTATGCAAAACCGGAAGAAATCGCTGATGTCGCGCTATTTCTGGCGAGCCGCCGCGCGAGCTATGTGACGGGCGCTATCGTCCCGATGGATGGAGGCAGCGCGCCGCTGATCTGAGCGGCGCGCTTTTACAGCTTTAGTGCGCGGCGGCTGTGCTTGGCCGCGTCGCTTACAGCAGGCGGTGGCCGAGCCACCAGGCTGCCGCGGACAGTGCCGCAGAGGCGGGAATCGTCAGAATCCACGCCCACACGATGTTGCCGGCTACACCCCAACGCACCGCGCTCAACTTCTGCGTGGCGCCGACACCGACGATCGCGCCGGTAATCGTATGCGTGGTGGACACCGGAATGCCGAGCCACGAAGCGGTGAACAACGTGATCGCCCCGCCGGCTTCCGCGCAAAAGCCGCCGACTGGCTTGAGCTTGGTGATCTTCTGCCCCATCGTGCGGACGATCCGCCAGCCGCCGAACAAGGTGCCGATCCCCATCGACAAATAGCAACCGCCGATCACCCACAGCGGCGGCGCGTCCGCGATCGACGACGCGTAACCGGTCGCGATCAGCAGCATCCAGATAATGCCGATGGTTTTCTGCGCGTCGTTGCCGCCGTGGCCGAGACTATACAAACCCGCGGAGACCAGTTGAAGACGCCGGAAACGCCGGTCGACCTTGCTGGGTGGCGTACGGAAATAAATCCACGACACCGCCAGCATGAAGAACGATCCGAGCACGAAACCGAGCAGCGGCGAGATGAAAATGAAGGCCACGGTCTTCATCAGACCGTCGAAATTCAACGAACCCCACCCCGACTTGGCGAGCGCCGCGCCGACCAGCCCGCCGATCAACGCATGCGACGAACTGGACGGAATGCCGTAGTGCCACGTGATGATGTTCCAGCCGATCGCGCCGACCAGCGCACCGAAAATGACGTAATGGTCGACGATACTCGGATCGATCGTGCCCTTGCCGACCGTCTGCGCCACTTTCAGGTGGAACACGAAATACGCGACGACGTTGAAAGCCGCCGCGAAGGCCACGGCCTGCTGCGGCTTCAGCACGCCGGTCGACACGACCGTGGCGATCGAATTCGCCGCGTCGTGGAAGCCGTTCATGAAGTCGAAAATCAGCGCGACGGCGACCAGGCCGGCGACGACCCAGATAGCAAGTTGTATCGATTGCATTATGCGTTTTCCAGCACGATGCCTTCGATGATGTTCGCCACGTCTTCACACTTGTCGGTGATCGTTTCGAGCAGTTCGTAGATCGCCTTCAGCTTGATTAGCGTCTTGACGTCGTCTTCTTCGCGGAAGAGTTTGGACATGGCCGAGCGCAGCACGCGGTCCGCTTCCGATTCCAGACGGTCGATTTCCTCGCACGCCTTCAGGATCTGGCTCGCCTGCTTCATGTCGGACAGCAGGCTGACGGCGAACTGCACGCGCTCGGAGGTGGCCGTGCAGATGTGCGCCAACTGGCTCGCTTCAGAGGTCACCGCCTGCACGTCGTACAGCGAGATAGCGGTGGCGACGTCCTCCATCAAATCGAGGATGTCGTCCATCGTGGTGATCAGCTTGTGGATCTCGTCGCGGTCGAGCGGCGTGATGAAGGTCTTGTGCAGCAGGTCGATGGTTTCGTGCGTGAGCTTGTCTGCGGCCTTTTCGGCCTTCTGCACGTTTTGCTTATGGGTCTCGGCGTCTTGCAGATTGTCGATCAACAGCTCGAGTTCGCGGCTTGCCGAGACGATGCACGTTGCATGTGCATTGAAAATTTCAAAGAACTTGCCCTCGGTGGGCATGAATCGACCGAACATTGGGATCCCGAAAATTGGTCACATTATGGCTGACATAAAACCGCCACATTGTACCGTTGCGAGACCCCGGCCGCACTTTTGACAGCACTTTTGAAAGCGCCGTTACAACAGACGCTTCACTTATCCCTTTACTCGCTGTAAAAATTCTGCGCGCCGGCAAAATTATCGAACTTCGTGAATTGACCATGGAACGTGAGCCGAACAGGACCGATCGGACCATTCCGCTGCTTACCGATAATGATCTCGGCCGTACCCTTGTCCGGGCTGTCCGGGTTGTAGACTTCGTCGCGGTAAATAAACAGGATCACGTCCGCATCCTGCTCGATGGCGCCTGATTCGCGCAGGTCCGACATGATCGGCCGCTTGTTCGGGCGCTGTTCGAGGCCCCGGTTGAGCTGCGACAACGCGATCACCGGTACGTCGAGTTCTTTGGCGAGACTCTTCAGCGAGCGCGAGATTTCCGAGATTTCGGTCGCGCGGTTTTCACCGGACGACGAACCGCTCATCAGCTGCAAGTAGTCGATGATGATCAGACCCAGCTTGCCGCACTGCCGTGACAGCCGGCGCGCGCGCGAGCGCAGCTCCATCGGATTCAGGCCGCCGGTTTCGTCGATGAAAATCTGCGCCTCGCTCATTTTCTGCACGGCGTGCGTGAGCTTCGGCCAATCCTCGTCGGTCAGACGCCCGGTTCGCATGCGGTGCTGATCGAGGCGGCCGACCGAGCCGAGCATACGCATGGTGAGCTGCGAGCCCGGCATTTCCATCGAAAAGACTGCGACCGGCAGGCCGTACTCGACCGCCACGTATTCGCCGACGTTCATCGAAAACGCCGTTTTACCCATCGACGGACGGCCCGCCACGATGATCAGCTCGCCGCCATGCATGCCCGATGTCATGCGGTCCAGGTCGACAAAACCGGTCGGTGTGCCGGTCACGTCGCTCGGATTGGCGGTGTGGTACAGCGTGTCGATCCGCTCGACCACTTGGGTCAGCAGGGGCCCGATCTCGAGGAAGCCCTGCGTGCCGCGGGCGCCGTCTTCGGCGATCGAAAACACCTTCGATTCGGCCTCGTCCAGCAACTGGCGGACTTCCTTGCCTTGCGGATTGAAGGCGTCAGCCGAGATTTCGTCCGCCACGGAAACCAGACGGCGCAGCACCGCGCGATCGCGCACGATTTCCGCGTAGCGGCGGATATTGGCTGCGCTCGGCGTGTTCTGCGCCAGTGCGTTCAGGTAGGCGAGACCGCCGACATCGTCCGCCTTGCCCGCGGTGCCGAGCGCCTCGTACACGGTAATCACGTCGGCCGGACGCGTCGCCGCGATCAGCTTGCCGATGTGCTCGAAGATGATGCGGTGGTCGTATCGGTAAAAATCGCTCTGCGACAGGAAGTCGGCGATGCGGTCCCATGCCGCGTTGTCGAGCAGCAGGCCGCCCAGCACCGACTGCTCGGCTTCGATCGAATGCGGCGGGACTTTCAGCGACTCGATTTGGGGATCTTTGGACGGTGCGTTCATGGAGGGGAATTATCGGGTAAATGCGCGCGGAGGGAAATCAAAAACCGATCGTTCAATGCAGCGAAAGCGGGCACAAAAAAAGGCAGGGGCCGGTCACCCGGCCCCTGCCCTTTGCCAGCAACGTCCTGGCAGATGCTATCTGATACTTAGACGTGTTCGCCCAGCACAGCCACCGTCACATCGACGACCACGTCGGTGTGCAGCGAGATCTGAACGGAGTGATCGCCAACGATCTTCAGCGGGCCTTCCGGCAGACGCACTTGCGCCTTTTCAACCGTGAAACCTTGCTTGACCAGTGCGTCAGCGATGTCGGCGTTCGTCACCGAGCCGAACAGACGACCGTCGACGCCAGCCTTCTGACCGATCTGAACCGTCGAGCCTGCCAGCTTTTCGCCTTGAGCTTGAGCGGCAGCCAGCTTTTCAGCAGCAACCTTTTCGAGTTCAGCGCGGCGGACTTCGAATTCAGCCAGGGCTTCCTTCGTTGCACGGCGAGCCTGCTTGTTCGGGATCAGAAAGTTACGTGCGTAACCGTCCTTGACCTTGACGATATCGCCCAGGTTGCCCAGGTTGACGACTTTTTCCAGAAGAATAATTTGCATTCGGATACTCCTTATCGCGTCGTCGGGTTAGGCCTTGTGCTGGTCGGTGTACGGCACCAGCGCGAGGAAACGTGCGCGCTTGATTGCCGTATCCAGCTGGCGTTGATAGTGCGACTTCGTACCCGTGAGACGCGCCGGCGTGATCTTGCCGTTTTCGCCGATGAAGTCCTTCAGCGTTTCGAGGTCCTTGTAGTCGATGTGATCGACGTTCGCGGCCGTGAAACGGCAGAACTTCTTGCGCTTGAAGAGCGGATTTTGTTGTTGACGACGCTTGTCGAATTTCTTACCAGTCGGGCGGGGCATGTTCAGTCCTTTCCAATGTCCTGCAATGCTGTGATGTGAAATACCAGAGTTCTTGCGTTGCGGTGCTTTTTCGCCAGGAAGCCTGTGAAGAGCGTTTCCACGCCCATCTGACAGCTTTCCAGCTTACCGCTCGCCTCACCTGCGGCTACCGCCTGCATGGTCAGTTCGACTTGCCGGGCAATGCCGGCTTCGACGACTTCCGTGCGGTGGTGCAACGTGCAGCCTGCAATCGGAACGCCGGCGGGGGTATACCGCACCGGTTCGCGTTCGACGACGCTGGCCGTGAGTTGCAGCCGATTCATGTACCCTTTGGCGAGAGCGACACTTGATCTGGTAGCTTAAATAGTGTGTCTTAAGCCTGCGCTTCGGACGGTTGCGTAGCAGCCGACTTCTTGGCTTCTTCGCGCTGCACTTCCTTCATCATCGGCGACGGGCCGGTTTCGGCCTTCTTCAGCTTGACGATCAGGTGACGCAGAACAGCGTCGTTGAACTTGAATGCGTGTTCCAGCTCGTCGAGCGTGGTTTGGTCGCATTCGATGTTCATGCAGACGTAGTGAGCCTTCGCGAGTTTCTCGATCATGTAGGCCAGTTGGCGACGGCCCCAGTCTTCGATACGGTGGATCTGGCCACCGTGCGAAGTGATCGTGCTTTTGTAACGCTCGATCATGGCGGGCACTTGCTCGCTCTGATCGGGGTGCACAATAAAGACGATTTCATAATGACGCATACACACTCCTTGTGGACTTGTGGATTAGAGCCACCCGGGCGTCTGAACCGGTGTGGCAAGTGAGAAGCCAAAGAGTGTAACCGGTAAAGCGGCACATTACAAGATACCCCTTCGGTCAAACACGCAATTCGGGTGTGTTTTCAAGGGTTTAAACGGCGGCCAGACTGTGGCGGGATACGGTGACAGCCTAAAGCCGCCGCCGGGAACCGTCGCCCCGGCATGAATCGCGCTCGCCCGCTTCCTTTTCCGGGCATCCGGCAACTTTTCAGCGCCTGTCAGCCGCCCTCCGTGCGCTCGCTGCCGCCTTGCAAGCGCGCCTTCAGCGCCGCTTCCAGGCCACTCAATGCATCGGGGGCTGCGTCCGTGATCGCCCACCAGGTCATCCCTTCCGAGTTCCAGTGCGAGATCGAATAGCCTTCGCGGGCAAGTGTCGCGGGAGCGGCGCTTCCTGCGCCGCGGCCGGTGCCCGTGTCGCCGGAACCTGCCTGCGGAAACACATATACGTCGATCACGTGTTTGCGGTAGCGGTACACCAGCACAGCCACCCGCTGGTGCGCAAGGTAATCCAGCCGTCCGCCCTCCAGCGCGAAGCCGCTCGCCGCCAGGTCCTCGACCGGCGGCGAATAGTCGAGCCGGCCGTTGAACCACGGCTTGACCGTATGCCGGTCCGTCGATATCACGTCGATGTCGCGCCCGGACACCTGCGCGCGCACGTGGCTTTCGACCAGTTCGTCAGCGAACGGCGCGAACTCCGCCGGACGGCGCAGGCTCAGCGTGACGCCCGCCGCCACCGCGCACAACGCGACAACCAGCGCGGTCAGCCAGCCTTGCGCGATCAGTCTGTTTGCGCCGACCGCGGCGCCAGAGCCTCCAAAGTCCCCCTGTGGACCATGCCCGCCGTTCAGCCAACTGTCCAACCAGGTGCGCCAGCGCGGCTGACGTGGCGGGGGTTTGACGGCTGCGCCGGTCGGTGCCCGCGACGCGGAGACGGCATCGTCCGTTTCAGGCAGTCCGGCCAGGATGCGTGTCCGCAGCGATTCAGGCGCCCGATGATAAGGCGCCGCGCGCAGCGACTCGCTCAATGCCCGCAGGTTTTCGCTTTCGCGGCGGCAGGCGTCGCAACTATCGATGTGCTGCTGGACGCGGTGCGCATCCGGCGCGGGCAATTCATGATCGGCGTTCGCATCGAGGAGCGGGCGCGCTTCGTTACAGTCCATCTGGCGTCTCCTGAGCTAAGCCGGCGGCGCTTGCGCCGGGGGTGTTGGATGGCCGGGCGCTGGAAGCCGCCCGGAGTGGTGTGACGGAAGCCGTGGGCGGCGCACCGGACGGCGGAGGCCCGGATGCCGGAGGCCCGGAAGCCGGGAGCCCGGACGCCGGACGCCCAGATGCCTGCTTCGCCGTCAGCAGCGCGGCCAGCTTGCGCCGGCCCCGCGCGAGCCGCGACATCACCGTGCCGATCGGCACGTCGGCCACCATCGCGATCTCGCGATAACCCATTTCTTCAAGCTCGCGCAGGATCAGCACCTCGCGGTACTCGACCGGCAACTGCGCGAGCGCCTCGTGCACGAGCCTGACGTCCTCGTTGCGAATCAGGAGCGTCTGAGGATCGGCGCCGCCCTCAGTCCAGCCGTCGAAGGTCGCATCGTCCATGGTGTCGTCGAACTCGACTACTTCGTGCGACGAGGCGCGCCGCCGCCATTCCGTGTACCAGGTGCGGCGCACGATCGCCAGCAGCCACGGCCGCGCCGAGTCGCCACGGAAGGTGTCGAAGAACCGGAACGCGCGCATGAACGCTTCCTGCACCACGTCGTCGGCATCGTTGGCGTTGCCGCTCAACCAGCGCGCAAGGTTGTACGCGGCGTCGAGGTGCGGCAGCGCCAGTTGCTGAAAACGGCGGCTTCTGGCCGCATCGGCATCGTCGTGCGCGCGGGCGGCATGGGATTCGGTCTGGACCACCTCGGCCCTCCAGGGCATTACGGCTACGCTGCGTGACTCGTCGTTACGCTCTCGTCACAACATGACCGGCCACACGTCGAGTTTATTCCCGCTGCCGCACGGAATTCGCAAAAAAACCGGAACGGCCCACCCACTAATAAGTCGCCCGATTCCAGTAATCCTCGCTGGCATAAACCTCTTTCAGATAGTCGATGAAATAGCGCACCTTGGCCGGCACATAACGCTGCTGCGGATAGACCGCCAGAATGTCGTAGTCGGGCAGCGCGAATTCATCCAGCACGGTTTCCAGTTCGCCGCGCGCCAGTTGCTGCTGGATTTCCCACGTGGAGCGCCAGCCGAGCCCCAGCCCTTCGGATACCCACCGATGCAGCAGCTCGCCGTCGTTGCAATCGAGCGTGCCGCCCACCCGCACCGTCGCCAGTTTGCCATTGCGGCGGAAGTACCAGCCGCGGTTCTGGCCGCCTTGCAGGTTGAATGCCAGACAGTTGTGCTGCGGCAGATCTTCGAGCGTTTTCGGCTTGCCGTATTTGCGGAAATATTCCGGCGTGCCGCACACCACGCGCCGGTTCGTTGCCAGCTTCACGGCGACGAAATTCGGATCGACCGCGCCGCCGATGCGAATCGACAGGTCATAACCCTCGCGCACCAGATCGACCACGCGATCGGTCAGGTTGAACGACACCTGCAATTCCGGCTTGTCGGCGAGAAAAGCCGGCGCAAGCGGCGCAACGTGCTTGCGCCCGAACGCGGCCGGCGCCGACACGATCAGATGGCCGTTCACCGCGCGCCGTCCGGCGCTCAGTTCGTTTTCCGCCTGATCCCATTCGGTAAGCAGGCCGCGGCAGCGCTCCAGAAAGGCGGCGCCGTCTTCGCTGACCACCAGCCGGCGCGTCGAACGGTACATCAGCTTGACACCGAGGCGCTTTTCCAGCGCGTCGATCCGGCGTCCGAGAATCACCGGCGACACGCCCTCCTCCAGCGCGGCCGCCGCGAGGCTGCCCGCGTCGGCGACACGCACGAAGGTTTCGATTTGTTTGAAGCGGTCCATTTCTGTCTCCGGTCCCATGCAGCATCGCTGCGCCCGTCTCGCGCCTCGAGGCCAACGGCTCGGGCCTCGCAGCTTCCGGCTTGCCGTTCCTGCCCCCTTCTGCCCGCCGCGCACAAGCCTCACGCACCGTCCGGCCTATCCACGCAAAGCCCCGCGCCATTCCATACTTTTTGTTTCGAAATAAGCGACCCGGACTGATCTTATCAAACCTTTAGGTGAAGCCTACAGTTCGATCAACACCTTTGGTTTGCCTATCCGTCAGCGAATGCGTCAGCCAACCCATTCGCCCACCTCAGACACATTCAGGAGACATTCATGGCCAAGATGAGAGCCGTCGACGCAGCCGTGCTGGTGCTCGAAAAAGAAGGCATCGACACCGCATTCGGCGTTCCGGGCGCAGCAATCAACCCCTTCTACTCGGCCATGCGCAAGGCAGGCAACATCAGCCACGTGCTGGCGCGTCACGTCGAAGGCGCGTCGCATATGGCCGAAGGCTATACGCGCGCCCGCTCGGGCAACATCGGCGTGTGTATCGGCACCTCGGGCCCTGCCGGGACCGACATGATCACCGGTTTGTACTCCGCTCAGGCCGACTCGATTCCTATTCTGGCTATCACGGGCCAGGCGCCGCGTGCGCGTCTGTACAAGGAAGACTTCCAGGCCGTCGATATCGAATCGATCGCCAAGCCGGTCACCAAGTGGGCCGTCACCGTGCGTGAGCCGGCATTGGTGCCGCGCGTGTTCCAGCAGGCTTTCCATTTGATGCGCTCGGGCCGTCCGGGTCCGGTGCTGGTCGATTTGCCGATCGACGTGCAGCTCGCCGAAATCGAATTCGACATCGACACGTACGAACCGTTGCCGGTCTACAAGCCGAAAGCGACGCGCAAACAGATCGAAGCCGCGTTGAAGCTGTTGAATGACGCTGAAAAGCCGCTGATCGTCTCCGGTGGCGGCGTGCTGAACGCAGCCGCTGAAGACCTGCTGGTCGAATTCGCCGAAACCGTCGGCGTGCCGGTGATCCCGACGCTGATGTCGTGGGGCGCGATTCCCGACGACCATCCGCTGATGGCCGGCATGGTCGGCTTGCAAACTTCGCACCGCTACGGCAACGCGACGATGCTCGCCTCCGACTTCGTGCTCGGCATCGGCAACCGTTGGGCCAACCGTCACACGGGCAGCGTCGAGGTTTATACCAAGGGCCGCAAGTTCGTGCATGTGGACATCGAACCGACGCAAATCGGTCGCGTGTTCGGACCGGACCTCGGCATCGTGTCGGACGCGAAGGCCGCGCTCGAACTCTTCGTTGAAGTGGCCAAGGAATGGAAGGCCGCCGGCAAGCTGAAAGACCGCGGCGCGTGGGTCGCCGATTGCCAGCAACGCAAGCAGACGATGCTGCGCAAGACGCACTTCGACAATGTGCCGATGAAGCCGCAACGCGTGTACGAAGAGATGAACCAGGTGTTCGGCCGCGATACCTGCTACGTGAGCACGATCGGTTTGTCGCAGATCGCCGGCGCGCAATTCCTGCACGTCTACAAGGCGCGCAACTGGATCAACTGCGGCCAGGCAGGCCCGCTCGGCTGGACGATTCCGGCAGCGCTGGGCGTGCGTGCAGCCGACCCGCAACGCCAGATCGTCGCACTGTCCGGCGACTACGACTTCCAGTTCATGATCGAAGAACTGGCAGCCGGTGCGCAATTCAAGCTGCCGTACGTGCACGTGGTGGTGAACAACTCGTACCTCGGCCTGATCCGCCAGGCACAGCGCGCATTCGATATGGACTTCTGCGTGCAACTCGGCTTCGAGAACATCAATGCGCCGGAAATGAACGGCTACGGCGTGGATCACGTCGCGGTTGCCGAAGGCCTGGGTTGCAAGGCGATCCGCGTGTTCAAACCGGAAGAACTGAAGCCGGCGCTGTTGAAAGCGCAATCGATGCTCTCCGAGTTCAACGTGCCGGTGATCGTCGAAGTGATCCTCGAACGCGTGACCAACATTTCGATGGGCACCGAGATCGACGCGATCAACGAGTTCGAAGATCTGGCCGAGCGACGCGAAGACGCACCGACGGCGATCAGCATGCTCGACTGAGCTGTTTGACACTTCGACCCGCGCTTTGATCGGCGCATTGATTCGATAAGCATCACATGAGCACGGCTCGGCATCCCCGGGCCGCCTCATGAAGTTATTCCACTGACCGACCAGCGAGACACAAGCACCATGCCGAAATTTGCAGCAAATCTAACCATGCTGTTCAACGAAGTCCCGTTCCTCGACCGCTTTACGGCAGCAGCGGACGCGGGCTTCAACGCCGTCGAATTCCTGTTTCCGTATCCGTATCAAATCGCTGAATTGAGCGAGCGTTTGCAGCAGAACCGTCTCAAGCTCGTCCTGCACAACCTGCCTGCGGGCAATTGGGAAGCGGGTGAGCGCGGCATTGCGTGCCTGCCGGATCGCGTCGCTGAGTTCCAGGAAGGTGTGGGCCGCGCGATCGAATACGCGACGGCGCTGAAGGTACCGCAATTGAACTGCCTCGTCGGCATTCCGACTGCGGGCGTCGATGCGGACACGGCGCGCAACACGATCGTCGACAACCTGCGCTTCGCCGCGGGCGAACTGAAGAAAGCCGGCATCAAGCTGCTGGTCGAGCCGTGCAATTCGTACGACATCCCCGGCTTCGCGCTGAACCGTTCGGGCGAAGGCCTCGACGTGATTCGCGCCGTGGGTTCGGACAATCTGTTCCTGCAATACGACATCTATCACATGCAACGGATGGAAGGCGAACTCGCAGCGACGATCAAAAAGAATCTGCCGCAGATTGCGCATATCCAGCTCGCCGACAACCCGGGCCGCAACGAACCGGGCACCGGCGAAATCAACTACCCGTTCCTGTTCGACCTGCTCGATTCGCTCGGCTACGAAGGCTACGTCGGTTGCGAATACAAGCCGCGTACGACCACCGCCGCCGGCCTCGGCTGGGTGCAGAGCGTGGCCGGGCAAACCCGCGGCGCCGCCCACGCCGCTGCCTGATCGACTCATTGATCACCTCGATGAGCACCTCAGGCACATCACCCCAAACAACACTGGAGATTTAGACACATGGCAAAGATCGGTTTCATCGGCCTCGGCATCATGGGCGCGCACATGGCGCGCAACCTTATCAAAGGCGGTCACACGCTGTTCGTGAACGGCGCATACCCGGTGCCTGAAGATCTGAGCAAGAGCACGAACGTCGTCGCCAATTCGACCGCTGTCGCGCAAGCCGCCGACATCGTCATCATCATGGTGCCGGACACGCCTGACGTCGCCAACGTGCTGTTCGCCGACGACGGCGTCGCCGCCGGCCTCACGCAGGGCAAACTGGTGATCGACATGAGCTCGATCTCGCCGCTCGACACGCAAGCCTTCGCGAAGAAGATCAACGCGCTCGGCGCCGACTACCTCGATGCGCCGGTGTCCGGTGGTGAAGTCGGTGCGCGTGAAGCGTCGCTGACGATCATGGTCGGCGGCCCGGAAAAGGCCTTCGCATTGGCCAAGCCGCTGTTCGAACTGATGGGCAAGAACATCTCGCTGATCGGCGACAACGGCGCGGGTCAAACCTGCAAGGTCGCGAACCAGATCATCGTCGCGCTGAACATCGAAGCGGTCGCTGAAGCACTGCTGTTCGCTTCGCGCTCGGGCGCCGATCCGGAACGCGTGCGCAAGGCGCTAATGGGTGGCTTCGCTTCGTCGCGCATTCTCGAAGTGCACGGCGAGCGCATGACCCAGCGCAAATTCGATCCGGGCTTCCGCATCGAACTGCATCAGAAGGATCTGAACCTCGCACTCGATGGCGCACGCAAGCTGGGCATCGCCCTGCCGCATACGGCGAGCGCGCAACAACTGTTCAGCGTGTGCGCAGCGAACGGCGGCAAGGCATGGGATCACTCGGCCATGGTGCGCGCGCTGGAAATCATGGCGAACTACGAAGTCGCGCAAGCGCCGGATAGCAACGCCAAGGCGGCTTGAAGCAAACACGGATTGCCGTGATCGTTGCACCGTCAACGTCATCGCAACCGCAGGTGGGGCGCCCGGTCCGTCGTGCGGCATGTACGGCGGACCGGGCAAATCGTGCCGCTCTGGGCTGAGAGCGGCAAGTGGGGTCCGCAGCGGCACCCGGCGGCGCCGGGGAAGCCTTGGTCGGTCAGACGTCGTCGTCGGGTGTCCGGCTGTCGGATTTCATTCTTATGCTGTTTCCGCCAATCTCTCGCAGCGGCATGCATCATGCATGCCGCCTTGCTTGCTCGCCTCTTTGCACTGGCTTGCAACTGCCCACCCCTCGCCAACCTTTTTTGACATATCCTTCCCGCTTTCTCCTACACTCCTTGAGTCTGGTTGTTTGCGTTCCAGACGTCCGTGCCGCTCATTGCAGCGCGTGTCATCTGCTTGAATCGCCTGATTCGCAACCAGTACACAACCCGTGCGCAAAGCATGCTTGCGCCACCCACGTTAGGAGAATGATCAATGGGTATTCTCGGTTTTATCAAGGAAGCCGGCGAAAAACTGTTCGGCGCCGCCTCTACGCCTGCCCAGGCCGCAACCGCGCCGGCCGCGCCCAACCTTGACGCGCTGAACAAGACCGCGGGCGACGCGATCGCCACGTATATCCGCAGCCAGGGCCTTGACGCCACCAACCTGCAAGTCACGTACGACGGCACGAGCCACACGGTCACCGTCTCAGGTGTTGCGGCCGATCAGCCGACCAAGGACAAGATCCTCGTCGCGGCCGGCAATGTGCAGAATGTCGACAAGGTCGACGATCAATTGACCGTCACCACGCCCGCTGCGGCGCCCACGCAGTTTCACACTGTCGTGTCCGGCGACAATCTGTGGAAAATCGCAGAGAAGTACTACGGCAGCGGCGCGAAGAACGACGTGATTTTCCAGGCGAACACGCCCATGCTGAAGAGCCCGGACAAGATCTATCCGGGTCAGGTGCTGGTGATTCCGCCGCAGTAAGCCACTGCGGCAAGTCATTGCACCAGGCAACAAACCGCATACGGAAATGACAACGCGGCGCTCGGGTCAGAGACTCGAGCGCCGCGTTTTTCATCAAGCGGTCATGCACGCGAAGCTTGCGTGCATGAAACGACCCGTGCCGCTTCAATACGTATCGAATACCTTCTGCAGCGCAACCGGCCCCGTGCCACCGGCAGCCAATGCCAGCATCAGCAGAACCCGCGCCTTGTACGGATTCAGCGAGCCCGCGCTGACGAACCCGAGCGTATCGTCTGCCGCCGCGCCGTTGCGCATCACGTGGCCTGAGCCCACGCGCGACGAACGCACCACCGCCACGCCTTGTGAGGCCGCATCGGCCAATGCCTGTTGCATCGACGCGTGAATCGAGCCATTGCCCGTACCCGCTACCACGATGCCACGCACGCCGGCTGTCACGAGCGCATCCACGGCGATCCGGGAGGCGCCTGCATAGCTCGCGACAATCTCCACGTGCGGCCACTTCGCGCCGATCACGAACTCGGTTGCGAGCGTATGCGGACGCACCACGCTGCGCTGGAATTCGACGCGCCCGTCCTGCACCCAACCAAGCGCACCGATTTCCGGAGACTGGAATGCATCGACGGCGTACGTGCTCGTCTTGACCACGTCACGCGCGCTATGGATCTTGTTGTTGAAGGCCACCAGCACACCCTGCCCGTGTGAGCCAGGGTTCGCCGCAACCGTCACGGCATTCAACAGATTCAGCGGGCCGTCGGCGGAAAGCGCCGACGCGGGGCGCATCGCCGCGGTGAGCACGACTGGCTTAGCCGACTTGATCGTCAGATGCAGCAGATAGGCGGTTTCCTCGAGCGTGTCGGTGCCGTGCGTGATCACCACGCCGTCGACGTCATCGGCCGCCAGCAGCGTGTTGATGCGTTGCGCGAGCGTGGTCCACAGCGGCATCGCCATGTCCTTGCTGTCGATGCTGGCAATCTGTTCGGGCGCAATCCGCGCCACCGTGGACAAAGCCGGCACCACGGCCAGCAATTGATCGACGCCGACAACACCCGCCTGGTAGCCGGACGTATTGGTGGCGTCCGCGGCCGCCCCGGCGATCGTGCCGCCAGTCGCCAGCACGGCGATGCGCGGCAGCGCTGGCGTGGCGCCTTCGTCGGAAGGCGTCGCGGAAGAGGAAGTCGAAGTATTCATGGCGGCGATTGTAAGCGATGCGCCGCGCGCCACCCTGCATCAAAAAACGGATGCCCGTTCGTTTCGGGCCGGCCCGGATGTCAAACGGCCTCGCGCAACTGCGCGGCGATTTCCGCTTCGTTCAACTGCGGCGCGAACATTTCGATCAGCCGGTACGCATATGCACGCAGGAACGCGCCCTTGCGCAAGCCGACCCGCGTGGTGCTCGCTTCGAACAGATGCTGCGTATCCAGCGCGACCAGTTCCGTGTCGCGCTTCGGATCGTAGGCCATCGCCGCGACCACGCCGATCCCCATGCCGAGTTCGACGTAGGTCTTGATCACGTCGGCGTCGATGGCGGTCAGCACGACGTCGGGCAACGCGCCCGCTTTCGCGAACGCCTGGTCGATATGCGAGCGGCCCGTGAAGTCCTGGTCATACGTGACGATCGGGAATTCAGCGATCTCGTCGAGCGTCAGATTCGGGCGGCCCACCAGCGGATGGTCCTTCGGCACCACCACGACGTGATGCCACGAATAGCACGGGAACGTGACGATATCCGGAAAGCGGTCGAGCGCTTCGGTGGAAATACCGATATCCGCTTCGCCGTTGATGATCATCTGCGCGATCTGTTGCGGGCTGCCCTGGCGCAGCGCCAGATGCACCTTCGGGAACACCGTGGTGAATTGGCGGATCACCTTCGGCAGCGCATAGCGCGCCTGCGTGTGAGTCGTCGCCACGACGAGGTGGCCGCTGTCCTGATCGGCGTACTGGCGCGCCACGCGGCGCAGATTCTCCGCATCGAGCAGCATCCGCTCGATCAGCTGATGCACCGCCTTGCCCGGCTCGGTGAGACCCGTCAGACGCTTGCCGCGTCGAATGAAAATATCGACGCCGAGTTCGTCCTCCAGATCCTTGATCTGTTTCGATACGCCCGACTGCGACGTGTACAACACGTTCGCCACCTCGGTCAGGTTCATGTTCTGGCGCACGGCCTCGCGCACGAAGCGCAATTGCTGGAAGTTCATCTGTATGTCTCCGGTTCAGCCAGAGTTGAGTTATTAGAGTTCGATTGAAACGCCGAGTGTTATTAGTCGCTTGTTGCGCCGCTCATTGCGCAGGAAATACGCGTAACGCACGCGGCACGGCAGTGACGCCATCACCGATCGCCAGTTGCAGATCGCGCCACGATTCGCGATCGAGTTCCGCTTCGAGCACATGGCCCTCGCGGCCCGCGAGTTCCACGCGCACCGAGCCGCCGAGCGTCACCACACGCCGCACATCGACGACGATGCCTTCGCGGTGGCCCGACGTCTCGCGGTACAACTGCAAATCGTGCGGACGTACATAGGCGAACGCCGGCCCGCTGAAGTCGGCCTTGAAGGCGACCGGCAGCGCCGCGCCGTCGACCACGAAACCGCTCGCATCCACGTTGCCATGCAGACGGTTCGCCGCACCGAGAAACTCGTAGACGAACGAGGTTTGCGGATGGTCGTACACGTCTTGCGGACTGCCCACCTGCTCCACGTGCCCGCGATTCAACACGACGATCCGGTCGGCCACTTCAAGCGCTTCTTCCTGATCGTGCGTGACGAAGATCGTCGAGATATGCAGATCGTCATGCAAACGACGCAGCCAGCTACGCAATTCCTTGCGCACCTTCGCATCCAGCGCGCCGAACGGTTCGTCGAGCAGCAGCACCTTGGGTTCGACCGCCAACGCGCGCGCCAAGGCAATCCGCTGCCGCTGACCACCCGACAGTTCCGACGGATAGCGTTGCGCGAGCCAGTCGAGTTGCACCAGCTTCAGCAGTTCATGCACCTTCTCGCGAATCACCGCTTCCGAAGGCCGCTCCATACGTGGCTTCACCCGCAGACCGAAGGCAACGTTCTCGAACACCGTCATGTGACGGAACAGCGCGTAATGCTGAAACACGAAACCGACGTCGCGTTCGCGTGCACCCACCGTCGCGACGTCCTGACCTTGCAGCACGACCTGGCCGCCGTCCGCGTATTCGAGGCCGGCAATCACCCGCAGCAAGGTGGTCTTGCCACACCCCGACGGCCCGAGCAGCGCAACCAGTTCGCCCGGCGGGAAGTCGAGCGAAACATTATCGAGCGCGACGAAATCGCCGAAGCGCTTTTGCAGGTTACGAACGGTGATACCCATTACAGCTCTCCTTGCTTGAGCGGGTGTTGCGACACATGCGGTGCATTGACGAACTGCGAGGCGGAGGTCGGCGTAATGGGACCGGCATACGCCGGCACATCGCGCGCGGCCGAGCGTTCCGCCGACATATGACGCTCGGCGAGCAGCTTCAGCCCGAGCGTCACGAGAGCGAGCAAGGCCAGCACCGACGCCACGGCGAACGCCGCCGAGAAGTTGTATTCGTTGTAGAGAATTTCGACGTGCAGCGGCATCGTGTCCGTCTGACCGCGAATGTGGCCGGACACCACCGACACCGCGCCGAACTCGCCCATCGCCCGCGCGTTACACAGAATCACGCCGTACAGCAGGCCCCATTTGACGTTGGGCAACGTGACCCGGCGGAAGATCTGCCAGCCCGATGCGCCGAGCACGTGCGCGGCTTCTTCTTCGTCGTTGCCTTGCGACTGCATCAGTGGAATCAGCTCACGCGCGACGAACGGGAACGTGACGAAGATCGTCGCCAGCACGATGCCCGGCACGGCGAAGATGATCTGCACGTCGTGGTCCTGCAGCCACGGGCCGAACCAGCCTTGCGCGCCGAACATCAGCACATAGATCAAACCGGAGATCACCGGCGAGACCGAGAACGGCAGATCGATCAGCGTCGTGAGCAATGCCTTGCCGCGGAATTCGAACCTGGCGATACACCACGAGGCAGCGAGGCCGAACACCAGATTCAGCGGCACGGCAATCGCGGCGGTGATCACGGTGAGCTTGATCGCTGACAACGCATCCGGATCGGCGAGCGATTCTAGATAGAAACCGATGCCTTTGTTCAAGGCCTGATAGAACACGGCGACGAGCGGCACGACCAGAAACAGCGCGAGAAACAGCAACGCGAAGCCGGTCAGTATCCAGCGAACGAAAGGGTGTTCGGAGACCGGATCGGGCCGGCGCGCGACGTTGAGCGGCACGCGCGGCGCCACGGCCACGGCGGCGGTATCGGCGCCATTGATGGAATTGCGGCTCATTGCGCGCCTCCGCCGATTGCAGCCGCGCTCGCGGCGGCAGGCGCCGGGCCGGCTCCGCCACGGCTCGTCCGACGCTGCAAATACCACTGCAGCGTATTGATGAACAGCAGCATCAGGAACGACACGACCAGCATCACCACCGCCAGCGCCGTGGCGCCGGCGTAGTCGTATTGCTCGAGCTTGGTGATGATCAGCAGCGACGTGATTTCCGATTTCATCGGCACGTTACCGGCGATGAAAATCACCGAACCGTATTCGCCGAGCGCGCGCGCAAACGCCAAAGCGAAACCCGTCAGCAGCGCCGGGAACACGGCCGGCAACACCACGCGGCGAAACGTCAGCCAACGCGATGCGCCGAGGCACGCGGCGGCCTCTTCCTGTTCGCGCTCGAACTCTTCGAGCACCGGCTGCACGGTCCGCACGACGAACGGCAAACCAATGAAGGTCAGTGCGATCAGCACACCGGCCGGCGTAAAAGCGATCTTGATGCCGAGCGGCTCGAGATACTGCCCGATCCAGCCGTTACCCGCATACACGGCCGCGAGCGAAATACCGGCCACCGACGTCGGCAGCGCGAACGGCAGATCGACGACTGCATCGACGATGCGCTTGAACGGGAACGTGTAGCGCACCAGCACCCATGCGACCAGGAAGCCGAACACGGCGTTGATCAGCGCGCCGCCGAGGGCCGAGAAGAATGTGAGGCGATACGACGCGAGCACACGCGGCGAACTCACCGCGCGCACGAACTGATCCCAGTCGAGCGTCGCGGTCTTGAGGAAGGTCGCCGCAAGCGGAATCAGCACCACGAGGCTCAGATAAACCACCGTGATGCCGAGTGTCAGGCCAAATCCGGGCAACGCGCTCGGTTTTCGGAAGATGAACGTCGTCATGCTGAGTACTCTTTCAGGGTTGAGACCGGTGGCTCTTTTTTGGCCGCCTGGCTGGCCAAAAGCGCGCCCGGCGGGCGCGCTTCCTGACTGGGTGGACACTTGCGCCTCTAACGGCGCGGGTCCCACCGTGTGCCGCTTACTGCGGCTGGTAGATCGAATCGAACACGCCACCGTCGGCAAAGTGCGTCTTTTGCGCGTTCGCCCAGCCGCCGAACGAATCGTCCACCGTGTACAGCTTCAGCTTCGGAAACTTCGCGGTCAGCTCGGCCGGCACCTTGTTCGACCGCGGACGGTAGAAGTTCTTCGCCGCGATTTCCTGACCTTGCTCGCTATACAGGAAGTTCAGATAGGCTTCGGCGAGCTTGCGCGTGCCGTGCTTGTCCACCACCTTGTCCACCACGGCAACCGGCGGCTCGGCCAGAATGCTCACCGACGGCACCACGATTTCAAACTTGTCCGGGCCGAATTCCTTCAGCGACAGAAAGGCTTCGTTTTCCCACGCGATCAGCACGTCGCCGATCCCGCGTTGCACGAAGCTGGTGGTCGCGCCGCGTGCGCCCGAGTCCAGCACGCCGGCATTCTTATAGAGCTTGCCGACGAATTCCCTGGCCTTCTGGTCGTTGCCGCCTGGCTGATGTTCCGCATAGGCCCATGCCGCCAGGTAGTTCCAGCGCGCGCCGCCCGAGGTCTTCGGGTTCGGCGTCACGATCGACACACCTGGCCTCGTCAGATCGTCCCAATCCTTGATGTGCTTCGGATTGCCCTTGCGCACGAGGAACACGATCGTCGAGGTGTACGGCGATGCGTTGTCCGGCAAACGCTTTTGCCAACCCTTGTCCAGCAAACCCTTGTTAGCCAGCGCGTCGATGTCGTAGGCGAGCGCCAAAGTCACGACGTCCGCCTGCAGGCCGTCCAGCACCGAGCGTGCTTGCGCGCCCGAGCCGCCGTGCGACTGCCTGAAGGTGATCGTCTCGCCCGTCTTCGCCTTCCATTCCTTGCCGAATGCCTGATTG
This sequence comes from Paraburkholderia sp. IW21, assembly GCF_041321145.1. Lineage (NCBI taxonomy): Bacteria > Pseudomonadati > Pseudomonadota > Betaproteobacteria > Burkholderiales > Burkholderiaceae > Paraburkholderia > Paraburkholderia sp. IW21. The sequence continues at coordinate 273,235 of NZ_JBGGWA010000008.1, forward strand.
ACGTCCTGGTACAACTCCCGGGTCGGGTCGTACGACACGTTCAGGAGCGTCGTGTCCGCAGCGTGTGCCTGCGCCATCACGCCAACCGCCGTCGCCGCGCCAAGTGCGAGCGCCGCGATAAGTTTTTTGGTCCTGCTTGCCAGCCCCGTGCCTTGATGGTTCATGCCAACTTTCTCCGCGTTGTGGTCCGCTGAAACAGCGTCTGGTGGTCCTACGTCGCGGTCACGTGCACATGAGCGCCAACTCGGAGGCCAGTCTATCGAAGCGCTTTCATCATTAAAAATAATGTTTCTTCATTTTTTAATACGCAAAAGTGGTAATGGCAGCTGGATAAGGCGTTGCGGCACGAAAGCAGGTGTTAGAGCGCGGGTTATCGGCGCTGGAACGTCCTTCCAGGCCACGAACTTAAAGTAAAGCTTGAATTGCGCCGAATACTGTATAAAAATACAGTCACCTGTTCATACATACAGTGGCCATGACAAAACTCACCGCACGACAGCAGCAGGTTTTCGATCTGATCCGCCGAGCCATCGAACGCACCGGCTTTCCGCCCACCCGCGCGGAGATCGCCGCCGAACTGGGTTTCAGCTCGGCCAACTCGGCAGAAGAACATCTGCGCGCGCTTGCCCGCAAGGGTGTGATCGAACTCGCGGCGGGCGCGTCGCGCGGCATTCGCCTGCTGGCCGGCCCGGACGATTCGCCGTATCAGTTCACGCTGCCGCACGCCAGCATCATGCAACTGTCGCTACCGCTGATCGGCCGGGTTGCCGCAGGTAGCCCGATCCTCGCGCAAGAACATATCTCGCAGCACTACGTCTGCGACCCGGCGCTGTTCTCGAGCAAGCCCGATTACCTGCTGAAGGTGCGCGGGCTGTCCATGCGCGACGCCGGCATCTTCGACGGCGACCTGCTCGCGGTGCAGAAGAAAAGCGAAGCCAAAGACGGCCAGATCATCATCGCGCGTCTCGGCGACGACGTGACGGTCAAGCGCCTGAAGCGCCGGCCGAACGGCCTTGAGCTGATCGCCGAGAACCCTGATTACGACAACATCTTCGTTGAAACCGGCAGTGCGGAATTCGCGCTGGAGGGTATCGCCGTTGGGCTGATCCGCCCCGGCGAGTTCTAACCCTCCGTTCACCCGCTCGTCCGCCAAACCGAAGCTGCCCCAACGTTGAATCGCCTGGAGAGACTCATGGAACGCCTTGCCCGCCTGCTGCCTTTTCGCCAGTTTGGTCGTTTGCGCCACCTGCGCAAGCTGGTGTCTTGCTCATTGATCGAGGCGTCCACGGCCAGCGCTCCGTCGCTGTTCGACGCGCCCGCCGGCATATCGAGCTTGCCGTCGGCGTTGCCGGCATTTGCTCGCGTGTCGTTGAATTCGGGGCTGAATACGGCTGAACCGGCGCGTCGCGCACCGGTGCGGGTCTATCACGGGCCGTCGCGGCTGATCATGGTCGGCACAGTCGACGCCGTGTGCCGCATGATCGATCGCTGCATCGCCGACGAAGCCAACGTGCATGGCGCAGTGTTCGAGTCGTAAGGTATGCGGCGAGCGCGCGGTGGATGTGCGGCGGGCCGCGCGAAGTTTTTTCGCGCGGCCCGCGCCCTTCCCAATATCACATTGAATGGGATCGTTTTCGCGTGGCCACGGTCCACGTTAGATCACACTTGATGGAGAGTCCCATTCGATGGCAGTTTCAACACGCACAAGGCGCAGCGCCACCCGGCCGCTGATCGTCACTCTGATTGTGATTGCGGTGATCGCCGCGTTGGGCTTCGGTTACGCGTCGCCCTATATGGCGCTGAACAATCTCAAACGCGCGGCAGATGCGCGCGATGCGCAAACGGTCAATCAATACGTCGACTTTCCCGCGTTGCGCGAGAGCCTGAAGCAGCAGGTCGCCGGTTTGCTGACGCGCCGGTTCGAGGCGCATGGCAACGGCAATCCATTAGCCGCAATCGGCGCCATGATCGGCGTGGCCTTGATCGGTCCGCTGGTTGACGCTTATGCAACCCCAGACGGCGTTGCGGCATTGCTGAACGGCATGCCGCCGCGCGGCGATCCTGGCGAACGGCCGCCTGTACCGCCTGCCGCTGAAAATGCGTCGGCGCCAACCCCTGCGGCCCCCGCCGTGGGCACTTCCGCAAACAGCGCAGCCAACAGCGCCAACAGCGAGAACAGTGCCACGCCACCGCAACCGCCGCAGACAACCGCGGGCTATCGCGGCCTCAACGAGTTCGTCGTCACTTACCAGCATGGCGCTGGCGATGCGCGTTATTCGGCGATCTTGCGGCGCGAAGGTTTATTCACGTGGAAGCTGGCCGCAGTCAACTTGAACGAGTAATTTCAGCCCACGCGCCCAGAATGCCAGGCATCAAGCCGCCGCTTGCTGCTCCTCCTGCGCGGAAGAACACGCCACCAGAATGCTGCACGAGACCCGGTCGAGCAGCGGTGTATTCCCCGCGCCCATCCACCATCGTGATAGACCAGTGCGGCAACGGTGACCCACCACCACGAGGTCGACATGCAATTCATTGGCAAGGTTTGCAATCTCGTCGATCGGGTAGCCGAACGCAAAATGCCCTTGCGCGGTTACGCCGCGCTCGGTCAGCCAGTCCACCCCTTCCTGCAGGATGTCGCGGGCTGTCTTTTCGAAGCTGCCGCAGGCCACGTCGGTCAACAGGCCCGCACTTTGCGCAATGCTCGAACGCATGTCGACCACGGACAGCAAATGCGTTTCCGCTTTCAGGTCCAGCGCCAGGTCGGCGCCGCAACGTAGCGCTTTGCGGCCTTCGCGCGAGCCGTCGTAGCACAGCAGGATTTTTTGGTAGCTCGCCATCGTTTTCTCCCTTACCGCGGAAAGCGCGGTCTTAGTGAATCATGGTGCGCCGCAATTCAGGTTGCAAGGGATGGAAAACGCTAAGTGCGCCCTAAACAGGTGCGCGCTGGGTTCGGGTTCTCGGCGATCTTATGTCGCAGCGCAAAAACTGCTGTGTGGACCGTTGGACGGCCGCCAACTCCCGTCGGCCGATGCCATAGAATGAGCGACCTTACCGGCTATTTGCGTCGTTTCCCGGAGCCTTGATCGATCCATGTCTGAAGCCGCCATTGAATTCCACCAGGTTAAAAAAAGCTACGGCGAAAAGACGGTCGTCGACGGACTATCGTTTCATGTAAACGCCGGCGAATGTTTCGGCCTGCTCGGTCCGAACGGCGCGGGCAAAACCACCACCTTGCGCATGCTGCTCGGCATCGCCGCGCCGGATGCCGGCACGATCCGCCTGTGCGGCGAGCCAATTCCCGGTCGTGCGCGCGTGGCGCGAGCGCGCGTCGGCGTGGTGCCGCAGTTCGACAATCTCGATCCTGATTTCACGGTCCGCGAAAACCTGCTGGTGTTCGGCCGCTACTTTGGCCTGAGCGCGGCGCAATGCCGCGCGATGGTGCCGTCGCTGCTCGAATTCGCTCGCCTCGAAAGCAAGGCGGATGCACGCGTGAGCGAACTGTCGGGCGGCATGAAGCGGCGCCTCACGCTGGCTCGCGCGCTCGTCAACGATCCTGACGTGTTGATCATGGACGAGCCGACCACCGGCCTCGATCCCCAAGCGCGCCATCTGATCTGGGAACGGCTGCGCTCGCTGCTCGCGCGCGGCAAGACCATTCTGCTCACCACGCATTTCATGGAGGAAGCCGAACGGCTTTGCCACCGCCTGTGCGTGATCGAAGAAGGGCGCAAGATCGCCGAAGGCGCGCCGCGCGCGTTGATCGCATCCGAGATCGGCTGCGACGTGATCGAGATCTTCGGACCCGATCCGGTTGCGTTGCGCGATGAATTGGCGCCGCTTGTCGAGCGCACCGAGATCAGCGGCGAGACGCTGTTCTGCTACGTGAACGACGCGCAGCCGGTGCATGCGCGGCTCAAGCAGCGCGCCGATCTGCGCTATCTGCATCGCCCGGCAAATCTGGAAGACGTGTTCCTGCGGCTCACCGGACGCGAGATGCAGGACTGATGCGAATCGATATCGGCTCAGCTCGCCCCCTTCTATCGCGATAACGACACGGCAAGAGACACGCAATGGACGTACGGACTTACGAAACCCCCGGGGGCACCCCGTCGAAACAGGAAGCGTTCGGCGCTTTCCCCGCGAACGCCGTGAACTGGATTGCGGTGTGGCGCCGCAACTATCTGGTGTGGAGAAAGCTCGCGATTGCTTCGATGTTCGGCAATCTTGCCGATCCGATGATCTATCTGTTCGGCCTCGGTTTCGGGCTTGGGCTGATGGTCGGGCACGTCGACGGCGTGTCGTATATCGCGTTTCTGGCAGCGGGCACGGTGGCGTCGAGCGTGATGATGTCGGCGAGTTTCGAGTCGATGTATTCGGGCTTTTCGCGCATGCATGTGCAGCGCACGTGGGAGGCGATCATGCACACGCCGCTGACGCTCGGCGACATTGTGCTCGGCGAGGTGATGTGGGCGGGCAGCAAGTCGATGCTATCGGGGGCGGCGATCATGCTGGTCGCGGGTGCGTTGGGTTACGCGAGCTTTCCCTCGATGCTGCTGGCGTTACCGGTGATCGTGCTGACGGGGCTCGCGTTTGCGAGTATCGCGATGGTGGTGACGGCACTGGCGCCGTCGTATGACTTTTTCATGTTTTATCAGACGCTGATGTTGACGCCGATGTTACTGCTGTCGGGTGTGTTCTTTCCGGTTTCACAGTTGCCCGCCGCGGCGCGGATCGTGACTGAGGTTTTGCCTTTGGCGCATGCTGTCGATCTGATCCGGCCGGCCATGCTTGGGCGGCCTGTCGAGGATGCTGTTTTGCACGTTGCCGTGCTGGCGGCTTATGCCGTGGGCGGCTTCATTGTTTCGGCCGTTTTGTTCCGGCGCAGGATGATGAAATAGGCGTTGCCTTGAACGGCGACCATTCTTCTGTCCGCCGCTCAAGGCAAAAACAGCGATCAGTCCTCGTCGTCGGTCCAGGGAATATCCACATCGGAAATAAAGGCCACCGTCGCAAACGGGCCGCCATCCTGACGTCCGATTTTCCCGTCGGCCCGCTGCCATTCAACCCTGAACACCGTGCCAGGATCATCGGCAATCAAACGGACCGTCCGGATTTCGTCCGAATCGGTCTCCTCGACTGGACCGTCGAGCGAAACCTGCAATTCCTGTGGCCACAGCCCGTCGGCGGGATCGTAAATCTTGTCGCCATCCGGAATCAGCGTGAAGGCCTCTACGCCAATCGTCGCTGACGCGTCCACGATCATCTTGCCCAACGCTCGAAGCAACGCAGTCGCCCGCGCCGAATTCGCCTGGCGAATTGCAAGATCCCCGCGCGTCAGCGCCTGCTCAAGTTTTGGGTTTGTTTTTTGTTGCGCCATTCGATGTCCTGAGTCCTATCGCTCTGTTGTGGACGGCACGCCTATTCGTCGCGTACCGCTCTCCATTTTTCGGGCTGAATCCTACCACCGGTGTCCCCCAAGGGGACTTCCTTCGGGCGTGCGCTGCAACATCGCACGCCACGTAGTCCAGGCCGACCAGCCCGCCCCGTCCCCACAGTTTAGGTCGCGATTCGCCTTCCGGGAGGGAATTTGCCTTTCAATGCGCCGCACCGCGCTTTCGAACCGGCTTCGGCACAGCGGCATCCGCGTGCTCATCCGCGGGCTTCACGCGCCCTATCTCCGCGATCAAATGGTCGCGGAACGCCTCCACCGACGGCGGCAACTCGCGTCCGGCCATCGTCTGCACCTGGATGCTGCGCTGGCGCATCTGCGGATGCGTCAACGGCATCACGACGAACCCGTCGCCCCCGTAACGATCGCGCACCGACAGCAGGCCCGTGAACATGATCGCGCCGGACTTCTGCGCGTAGCGGTACATCGCGCCGCTATTGTTGCTGGTGAGATCGGGTTCCAGCAGCACGCCTTCGAGCGCACAGGTGATGTCGATCAGCTGGCGAATCGTCGTGCCCGGCGCCGGCAGCACCAGCGGATAGCGCTGCACGTCGGCGAGCGACACCTTTTTGCGTGCGGCCAGCGGATGATCGGCACGCAGCAGCGCCAGCACCGGCGCGCGCTCGGTGTGCTCAACCTTGACGCCCTTTTCCGGCGCAAGGCTGAACGTCAGCGCGAGATCGGCATCGCCGTCGCGTACCCGGCGAGTCGCCTCGCCCGGCGACATGACGGAAAGCGTGAAGTCGATGCCGGGATAGTGGCGTCGGAACCCCGCCATCGCGCAGGGCAGAAAATCCGCTGCGAAACCCTCCGAACAGGCGACTTTGATCATGCTGCCGTGCAACGCCTCGAGGCCACCGATCTCCTTCATTACGTGCTCCGCCTCGAGCAGGCTGCGCTGCGCGTACGCCAGCAGACGCTCGCCCGCTTCGGAGAGCGCCATGCCGCGCGGCCGCCGCTCGAACAGCGCCACGCCGAGCTCGCTTTCGAGCCGGGCGATCTGGCGGCTGATCGCCGAAACGGCCACGTGCAGCCGCGCGGACGCGTCGCTAATCGAGCCGGTGCGCGCGACTTCGACAAAATAGCGCAATGCAATGCCGTGTAAGGAAAGTGCCATAGGGGGTGTCTTATGTGAGCGTATGCGGCTCGTGCGGGTGCGCCGAGCTTTGCCTTTTCGGCAACGCAAGCTTCGAAAGACGATCATTGTGACAAAAAAAACGGCCTCCTAGAATCGTTTCGACGCTAAGGGCGCGCACCCTACGTGCCACGTACTGCGCAGCGCCCCGCCCCCGCACCCCGCATAGGAGACCGACATGAGCCGCAACCAGGCCATCGAACACGCGACACACCATTTCGAATCAGGCGCCTTTCTTGAGAACCTCAACCGTCGCGTCGGATTTCGCACTGAGAGTCAGGAAAGCGGCCGCGGCGCCACCCTGCTGTCGTATCTGACCGACGAAATCACGCCCGAAGTCGAAGGGCTCGGTTTCAGCACGCGCATCGTCCACAACCCGGCGGACGGCTTCGGGCCGTTCCTGATCGCCAATCGTCACGAAGACGAGCGTCTGCCGACCGTGCTGATATACGGCCACGGTGACGTCGTGCGCGGCTACGACAGCCAGTGGCGCGCGCCGCTGACGCCGTGGGCCGTGACCGTCGAAGGCGAGCGCTGGTATGGCCGCGGCACCGCCGACAACAAAGGTCAGCACACCATCAACCTCGCGGCTCTCGCGAGCGTGCTGGCCGCGCGCGGCGGCAAGCTCGGCTTCAACGCGAAGCTGCTGATCGAGATGGGGGAGGAAACCGGCTCGCCGGGGCTCGATGCGATCTGCCGCACGCACCAACAGGAACTGGGCGCCGACGTGCTGATCGCCTCCGATGGCCCGCGCCTCGCCGCGCGCCTCCCGACCGTATTCCTCGGCTCGCGCGGCTCGGTGAACTTCAAGCTCTCGTTGAATCTGCGCGACGGCGCGCACCACTCGGGCAATTGGGGCGGTCTGCTGCGCAATCCGGCCACCGTGCTGGCGAACGCACTTTCCAGTCTGGTCAATGCGCGCGGTGTGATCGCCGTCGACGGCTTGCGTCCGCCGCCGATCCCCGAGGCGGTGCGTCGTGCTCTCGCCGATATCACGGTAGGCGGCGGCCCGGGCGACCCGGCCGTCGACGAGAACTGGGGCGAGCCCGGTCTCACGGCAGCCGAACGCGTGTTCGGCTGGAACAGCTTCGAAGTGCTGGCCTTCAAGGCGGGCAATCCCGAGAACCCGGTGAATGCCATTCCGTCGTCGGCGTTCGCGCATTGTCAGTTGCGCTTCGTGGTCGGCACCGATTGGGAAAACCTCGAGCGGCATCTGCGCGCGCATCTGGATGCGCAGGGCTTTTCGCTGGTCGAAATCAGCGTCGAGCGCGGTGCACCCGCCACGCGTTTGAATCCCGACGACCCTTGGGTTACGTGGGCCGTCGCATCGCTCGAACAGACCACCGGCAAGAAAACAGCCGTGCTGCCCAATCTCGGCGGCACGCTGCCTAACGAAGTATTCGCCGACACGCTCGGTCTGCCGACCATCTGGGTGCCGCATTCGTATCCGGCCTGCTCGCAGCACGCGCCGAACGAGCACCTGCTCGGACCGGTCGTGCGCGAAGGTCTGCAGATCATGGCGGGGCTGTTCTGGGATCTCGGCGAGAACTCGCCGCATGCCACGGCAACCACCACAGAAGCTGCGGCCTGAGCGATCAACGCAGCACGTCCGCAGTTCACTCGAAGTTCACTATTAGCCGCATCCGTCACGAGGCACGCCCACGATGAGCACATCCACCTTGCAAGCCAGCGCCGCGCGGCCGTCCACAGCGAAGGTCCATCGCATCATTCTCGCGGCGTCGATCGGCAACGCGCTCGAATGGTTCGATCTCGTCGTCTATGGTTTCTTCGCGGTCACGATCGCGAAGCTGTTCTTCCCGGCGCGCACCGAAGCGATTTCGCTGATGCTCACGCTCGGCACCTTCGGCATCTCGTACATGATCCGGCCGCTCGGCGGGCTCGTGCTCGGTTCACTCGCGGATCGCGCGGGACGCAAGGCGTCGCTGCTGCTGTCGATCGGGCTGATGATGGTCGGCACCTTGACGATTGCCGTGATGCCGCCGTACGCGGCGATCGGCCTGTGGGCGCCGGCAGGCATCATGCTGTCGCGCCTCGTTCAAGGGTTCTCGGCGGGCGGCGAGTTCGGCGCCTCCACCGCGTTTCTGGTCGAGCATGCCCCCGAGCGGCGGGGCTTCATGGGCAGCTGGCAGTTCGCAAGCCAGGGCCTCGCGACGCTGCTCGCATCCGGTTTCGGCGCTTTACTGACAAGCCAGCTCACGACCGCACAGCTCGAGTCGTGGGGATGGCGCATTCCGTTTCTGTTCGGCCTCGCGATCGGTCCGGTCGGTTTCTATATTCGCCGCTACGTGGATGAAGGCGCCGAGTTCAACACGGAGCCGAAAACCCGTACGCCGCTGCGAGATCTGTTCGGTATGCAGAAGGTCCCCATGCTGCTCGCGGTCGGTTCGCTGGTCATTTCGACGGCGGCCAATTACATGATCCTGTACATGCCGACTTACGCGATCAAGCAGCTTCACCTGCCCGCTTCGACCGGCTTCGCGGCGACGCTCGCCACGGGCGTCGTGCTGACGGTGCTGACGCCGTTCGCCGGCCACCTGTCCGATAGCGTGGGCCGCATTCGCATCATGGCGGTCGCGGCGACGCTGATGCTGCTGACGGTCTATCCGGCCTTCGTGTATATGAATGCGCATCCATCGTTCGCAACGATGCTGCTGGCGCTGATCTGGATCGGCGTATTGAAGGCGACGTACTTCGGCGCGCTGCCCGCGCTAATGTCGGAGATTTTTCCGACGCAGACGCGCGCGACCGGTCTCGCGGTCAGCTACAACATCGGCGTGACGGTGTTCGGCGGCTTTGCGCCGTTCGTGATCACCTGGCTGATCGATGCGAGCGGCAATAAACTCGCACCCGGTTTCTATCTAATGTTCTGTGCGGTGATGAGTTTGCTGGCACTCTATGCCGTGCGCTCGAAGCTGAAAATCCGCTGAGCGAGATCGAGGCGGGGCCCACGCGGATCAACTCGTCTTGCCGCCCCGGCAGCGAAGCCGGGGCAACTCATCTCCCACTCAAAGCCGCGACTTAAGGCCGCCTCCAAGCCGACTTGAAGCCAAGCTCAAGCCGGCTCGCCACGCCACCGCGTCAAGGCGCCGGATTCGGCTGCAGTTCATGCAGCTTGTCGATCTCCGCGAGCGCTTCCGGCGCGAGTTTCAGCTCGGCGCTGGCGATGTTTTCCTTCAACTGATCGAGTGAAGTAGCGCCGATCAGATTGCTCGTCAAAAACGGCCGGCTGTTGACAAAGGCCAGCGCGAATTGCGCGGGCGACAAGCCGTGACGCTTCGCCAGCTCCACATAACGCGTGGTCGCCTGAACCGCTTGCGGCTTGCTATAGCGTTGAAAGCGCTCGAACAACGAGATGCGGGCGCCCGCCGGACGCGCGCCACCTTCATACTTGCCCGACAGCCAGCCGAAGGCCAACGGCGAATAGGCGAGCAAGCCGATGTTGTCGCGATGCGCGTATTCGGACAGACCCGCTTCGTACGTGCGGTTCAGCAGGCTATACGGATTCTGGACACTGACGATACGCGGCAGGCCCAACTTTTCCGCCGCGCGCACAAACTGCGCTACACCCCACGGCGTTTCATTCGACACGCCGATATGGCGAATCTTGCCTGCCTTGACGAATTCGGCGAGCACCGACAGCGTTTCTTCGATCGGCACCGTGTACGCGTCGTCGACCCACGGATACGCTGGACGGCCGAACGTCATCGTGCTGCGGTCCGGCCAGTGCAACTGATACAGATCGACGTAGTCCGTCTGCAGACGCTTCAGGCTATCGTTCAGCGCTTCAGTCAGGTTCTTGCGGTCGAACTGATTGCCCTCGCCGCGAATATGACGCGGGTTGTGCGGTTGACGCGCCGGGCCGGCGATCTTGGTGGCGAGCACGATCTTTTCACGCGCGCTGCGATGCTGCGCGAGCCACGTGCCGATGTAGCGCTCGGTCGAACCTTGCGTCTCGGGACGCGGGGGCACCGGGTACATTTCAGCGGCGTCGATCAGATTGACGCCATGATCGAGCGCGTAATCGATCTGTGCGTGCGCGTCCTGCTCGGTGTTCTGCTCGCCCCACGTCATGGTGCCGAGACCGATCAGGCTGACCTTCACATCCGTGTCGCCGAGGCTGCGGTATTCCATCGAACTTGTCCTGTTGATTGTGTGAACGAAAAGCGTGGAAGTTACCACGCCGGCGCAATGCCCGCAGCGCGGCTAAAATGCTGTTCCAGCGGGCGCGGCGCACGTCGTCGCCCTTATCGATTTCTCCGTCGACCCACCTGCGATGAATCCCGAACACCTCGAACTGCTGGTCACGCGCGTGATGCCCTACGGAAAATACAAAGGCCGGCTGATCGCGGACCTGCCCGGTCATTATCTGAACTGGTTTGCGAGCCAAGGCTTTCCGCCGGGCGAAATCGGCCGTCTGCTGGCGTTGATGCACGAGATCGATCACAACGGTTTGTCGTCGCTGATCGAGCCTTTACGCAAGCGCTGAGCGCGCCCTCGGCCGCGAAAACAACGGTGCCGGTTTCTCGGCGCGAGGCCCGCGCTCTGATTTACTCTGGCAGGCACCGCATCGAATACAGATGCGCAAGCAGGCAGTCTGTCGCGTCGTCGAGCGGCGTCCGATCTGCTTCGATCGCAATATCAGGCGCGAGCGGCGCTTCGAAGGGCCCGGAAATACCGGTGAAATGCGGGATCTCGCCGCGCCGCGCCCGCGCATACAACCCTTTGCTATCGCGCGCTTCGCACACCGTCAACGGTGTGTTCACGAACACTTCGACGAAACCTTCACCCACGATCTCCCGTGCCGCGCGCCGATGCCGATGCTCGGGCGAAATCACCGCGGCAATGGCGATGAAGCCCTGCTGCATGAACAACGCCGCGACGTGCGCGACCCGGCGCAGATTTTCGGCGCGATCCTCGGGTGTGAAGCCGAGGTCAGCGTTCAGACCGCGCCGAAGCACGTCGCCGTCGAGCACGATCGAAGGATGCCCCGCTTCTTCCAAACGATGGTGCAAAGCGCCGGCCAACGTCGATTTACCGGCGCCGGACAAACCGGTCATCCAGATGACGGCTCCGCGGGTTGTAGTCATGACTTGCACTCCGTTGCGGTTGCCGCTGTTGCATGATCTGTGGGCAGCGTGTGCCCGTGCGCGCAAAAGCCTTCGGCGCAAGCCAACTCGGGGCCCAGCCCGTCGAATAGCGGCTGCAGCAACGCCCGCTGCGGTTGCAAGCGCTGGACATTGACGTCGACATCTTCGACCAGGTCTTCATATTTGACTTCGATCATCACGCCCTCGGGCAACACGCGTTGCCAATGTGCCATCAACGCATCGTACCCGCGGTAGTAGCGGCCCAGTTCACCGAGATCGTAGCTGAACGGCACGTCGTGAAAAATATTTGTCGGTGAAGCGCGTGCAACGCGGCGTTCCCGCTGGCATGTCCGGCAGGACGGCATGCATGCGGCGCAAATAGTCGGCGCCGAGCGCCTGCAATTGCGCGGCACCTACGCCCTTCAATGCTTCGATATCGATTCGCAAAGGATCGTCGCGATCGCGGCTGATGCAGCTCACCAGCGCCGCGCCGAACTCCATGCGCTCACCTGCGCCGAATACCTGCGGATGGCTGGCGAGAATCTGCTCGATCAGGGTCGAACCGGAGCGCGGCATGCCCACGATAAAAATCGGCGCAGCGGACGGATCGCCCAGACCGCGCCTGTCCGCCAGCACGTCGGCCGTCAGCAGCTCCGGCAAATCGGCGTTCCGCGGATCGAGCGCGATCGCTTCGTGATCTATGGCGTTGGGAGCCGCGCGGCCACCGTGGAAGCGCGGTGGCGCATGCGAGCCGTAATATGCGGACACAAATACTGCTGAACTCTCGCGCGCGTGGTTTTTCTCATTCTTATACGTGGGAGAAAATCGTGAGCAGGCTCATTGCATCAATGGCGATGTTGGCCGTGGTGGCAAGTCTCACCGGCTGCGTAGCAGCGCCGGGCTACGACTATGCCTACGGGCAACCCTATTACCCCGGCTACGGTTATGCCTACGGGCCGGCGTATGGACCGGTTTACGGCACGGTCGGCATCTGGGGCGGCTCGTGCTGTTATTACCATGGAGGGGGTGATCACTGGCACGGCGGCGGTTGGCACGGTGGGGACTGGCGCGGTGGGGGCTGGCACGGCGGTGGACATGGCGGCTACCACGGCAACGGTGGTAATTCATGGAGCAGCGGCGGCGGCCATGGGGGACATGGGCATTGACGCCCATTGAAGGCATATTGAATGACGAGAATGTCCTGCGTCCGTCACGCGACGTTTTGCAAAGACCAAACAAAAACGGCGTTGTGATTTCTCACAACGCCGTTTCGTCAAACCTTTACTGCTTGAATTCTTTGGGGTGGCTGATGGGGCTCGAACCCACGACAACAGGAATCACAATCCTGGACTCTACCAACTGAGCTACAGCCACCACTGACATCTGCTTGACTCGCCAGCCACTCTTGCCGAGAAACTTGGCTCGCCGATGAAGAAACGAGATTATACGAAGTAGAATCCCGCTTGCCTAGTCCTTTATTCAAAAATGTCGACGGGCTCGCGCAGATGCTGTCTTGCCTCGTCGAAGATAGTCAGATCGCGCGCTGCGAGACGCTTGCTATCGGACAAAACGCGACGCCATCCACGTGCACCTGCCTCGCCGCGATACAGGCCGAGCGCATGGCGCGTGATCGAACCAAGGTATGTGCCGCGCGCCATTTCAGCCGCGCAATATTCGATCAGCTTGGCTTCGACCTGCTCGCGCGTGAGCGGCGCATCCGTCGCGCCATAGAAGCGTGCATCGACACCGGCCAGCACATAAGGGTTGTGATAGGCCTCGCGGCCGAGCATCACGCCGTCGACGTGTTGAAGATGCGTCTCTACTTCATCAAGCGTTTTAATGCCGCCGTTGATGATGATTTCCAGATTCGGGAAGTCGCGCTTCAACTGATACGCGTATTCGTACTTGAGTGGCGGAATCTCGCGATTCTCTTTCGGGCTTAAACCTTTGAGAATCGCGTTGCGCGCGTGCACGACGAACACGTTGCAGCCGGCGTCGGCGATCGTGCCGACGAAATCACGCACGAAACCATATTCCTCGACCGCATCGACGCCAATCCGGTGCTTGACTGTCACCGGCACCGAGACCGCATCGCGCATGGCCTTCACACAGTCGGCGACGAGTTGCGGCTCGTTCATCAGGCACGCGCCGAACGCACCGCGCTGCACCCGCTCCGACGGGCAGCCGCAGTTCAGATTGATCTCGTCATACCCCCATTGCTCGCCGAGCCTGGCCGACCGCGCGAGGTCGTCGGGCTCGCTGCCGCCGAGTTGCAAAGCGACCGGCGCTTCATGGGGCGTAAATGCCAGATGACGCGGCACATCGCCGTGCAGCAACGCACCGGTCGTGACCATTTCGGTGTAAAGCCACGTATGGCGCGATATCACACGATGCAATGAGCGGCAGTGGCGATCGGTCCAGTCCATCATCGGCGCCACTGAAACGCGGCGCGGACTGGGAATTTGAGTTGAAGGCATGAGGCGGCCGGACGGCATGAATCAAACCGCAATTTTACCGCAAGTGGCCGAATGCTCCTGAAACGCCGTTGCCGAGCCTGAAATTGCGGCAAGCAGCACCGATAAACGCCTTCCCTACCGGGTCTTTGACACCCAAAAATGGTCTGATCGACGGACCTGACCGCCGCTAACGCTTGCCCCATCTACCTCTGATCGATTATTCCAGTATCGGGAATAGTAATTTCAGATTATCGATACAAATTTTCGATAGTAGGGGTATACACTGCCTCATCGACGTTGCAGACACACCTCACCGCCCCCCTGCGACGCTTTCCTGAAATGAAATCGAAACACTATCGGAGTCACACCATGAAGACCAAACTTATCGCCGCCCTGTTGGTTGCTGTTTCTGCCTCGATCGCTGCCCCCGCTTTCGCTAGCGGCTACGGCCCGGCACCGTTCTATCGTCCGTCGGTTGGCGCACCGGCTTCGCAACAAGGCCAGAACGCGCAAACCGTCGCGGCTGAACGTACCAACGCTGAATCCAATGCATATGGCGGCGTGAAAAACGTGTCGTCGGAATCGGGTGCGCGTGCGCAGGTTTCGGGCCCGCAATCGGTTTTCTTCGGCCACTAATCTGTCGCGGTTGAAGGCTGACGTCCACAAGACGGCAGCCCGAACTGGGCGCCGCGCCAGCACCAAAGCATGCGCGGCGCCCAGTTCCGTTTACATGGCGGCCGCGCCCGCGGCCTCAAGCCCTACACTCTCCTTCTTTACGCCCGCGCACATCCTCTTTCGGCGATTCGCAAAAACGGATCCGGTTACCGAAGGGATCCATCGTCTCCAGCACTTTCCCCACACACGCTCACGCCTCGTCGCCGAGACCGGCATCGATCACTTGACGCGCCGCCCTGAAGCCCGCCTCTGCCGCGGCATGTTCGGTGGACCATAAGCTGTCGATGTGCACCAGCCGCCAGTCGACCACCACCGCGTCGTCCCGCGTCACCCGAAAATGCGCTTTGACGCCGGTGAGCACCTGCTCGACCGCGACTTCGATCTCGTAGTCCTGATAGCGCTCCTGGTAGTCGCCCATGTCGAGGCCCTTCGGCTCCATGTTCGCCTCCTTGATGTCTTTCGTGAAATGGCCGCAGCCATGCTTATCCACCGGGCCGCGGTAGCGGCTCGGCGCATGCGCCGGCCTGCCCTCACCTGACGATCAATCGCAATCGCCAGAAAGGTACTGCCGACCGTTGCAGGTGATCTCGACCTCGCCGCCGCTCGCTTCGGCAGCGAGCCCGTTCGCCAGCAACTCCGCCGTGACGGACTGCGCAAACTTCGGCATGGGCTGCCCCACACCGACGTCGCTCAGGCGCCGCAATGCTTCAACCGCTTCTGGACTCAATGACTTCGACATGGCCGTCTCCGTCGTGGTGCTCAATTCATCGTAGCAAGTTTACGGGGCCTGCGCAGGAGGGTGCGTCAAGGCATACGCGTTGCGTGTCGTACGCTGTGGGCCGGCGTTACGCGAATATTCCGTGCAACCCCGGGTCTATCCCACGAGCGTGACAGCAGCAAAACCACCAACAGCATCGGAACGGAGGACGAGATGGAGCGAGTCAGAATGGCAGCGCTGACGGCGAGCGTCGCGCTCGCGGGGTTCGGCGCGAACGGCACGGCGGCGTTCGCACAAACGGCAATGCCGGCGCAAAAGACCCAGGCGGCGCCGCGCAATGACGGCGCGTCGATGGTGAAGCCGCCCGCGGCAGCTTCTGGCGCAGGCGGTTCGAGCAATCCGGACAATATGCCGATCAAGCGTCCGCACAAATCGATCAACGACAAGATGATGCACGAGCCGCCTGCCAGCGGCGCCAACGCAAAATAGCGTCGGCGCGCCTGACGGTGCGAACGGTGCAACTTTGGGCATACAAGCCGAACTTACAAGCGCGCGATCGACACCTCCGTCGACTTCACCAGCGCGATCACTTCCGAACCCACCTCCAGGTCGAGTTCGTCGACCGAGCGCGTGGTGATCACCGAGGTGACAATGCCGAACGGCGTATCCACATCGACTTCGGACACCACCGGTCCGCGGATGATTTCCTTGACCTTGCCTTTGAACTGATTGCGTACGTTGATTGCGGAAATGCTCATGTCGTGTGACTCCAGAAAAGCGATTGAAAACAGTCAGTCAAGGGAGATCAGACGGCCCAGCGGACGTCTGCCGGTCGCGTGAGGCGGCTCTCGTCACGTGCGTCGTAAGCGCGATGGGACAGCGCGTCGTCGTTCGGCGCCGTCTTCAGTACGCGTTGCAACACGTGTTCTTCCAGCGCGGCAAAGCCGGCCGATGCACGCGCCCGTGGGCGCGCCAGCGGCACCGGCTGATCGAGCGCGATGCGCCCTTCTTCGATCAGCAGAATCCGGTCGCCTAGCGCCACGGCTTCATGCACGTCGTGCGTCACCAGCAGCGCGGTGAATTGATGTTCACGCCACAGCCGTTCGATCAACGCGTGCATTTCAATGCGCGTCAACGCATCGAGGGCGCCGAGCGGTTCGTCGAGCAGCAGCAATTGCGGCCGATGCACCAGCGCCCGAGCCAACGCCACACGCTGACGCTGGCCCCCGGACAGCTGCGCCGGCCAGTCGTTGGCGCGCTCCAGCAAGCCCACTTCGGCGAGCACGGCGCGCGCCTCTTCTCGCGCGCTGCGGGCGAGGCCGAGCATCACGTTTTGCAGCACGCTCTTCCAGGGCAGCAGGCGCGCGTCCTGGAACATGATGCGAGTGTCGAGCGGCCGGCCGTCTTCGGTGCGCTTTTCGAGCACGCCCGACGTGGTCTTTTCCAGGCCGGCGACGAGCCGCAACAAGGTCGATTTCCCGCAACCGCTGCGGCCGACAATCGCCACGAAACTGCCGCGCTCGATCGACAGATCAAAATCGGACAACACCTTGCGGCCGCCATACTGTTTGCCGACGCCACGCAATTCAACTGAATAATCGGCGCAACGGCATGCGTCGTTACGCGCCAGTGCGTCGGCCGACGGTACGTGCCCCACGCGGTTGTCATCGTGCGCCGGATCGGCGCGCTCGAAGCCCGCGGCTTCTTCAGCGTCGTGATCGACGACGCGCGGTTGCGCCAGTTCGGCTTCGAGATCACTGCCTGTGATGCCGCCAAACGATGCCGACAATGTCGTTGCGCTCATGCCTTCGCTCCTCGTTGATAGGCCGGATGCCAACGCAGCGACACGCGCTCGAGGCTCTTGGCCAGCACGTCGGCGAGTTTGCCGAGCGCGGCATACAGCAGGATGCCGACCACCACCACATCGGTTTGCAGGAATTCGCGTGCGTTCATCGTCATGTAGCCGATGCCCGATTGCGCGGAAATGGTTTCAGCGACGATCAGCGTGACCCACATCAGCCCGAACGCGAAACGCACGCCGACCAGGATCGACGGCAACGCGCCCGGCAGGATCACGTGCCGATACAGAGCGAAACCCTTCACGCCATAACTGCGCGCCATTTCGATCAGATTGGCATCCACCGAGCGAATGCCGTGAAACGTGTTCACGTAGATCGGAAAAAACACGCCCAACGCGACGAGAAACACCTTCGCTTCTTCCTCAATACCGAACCACAGGATCACGAGCGGAATCATCGCCAGCGCGGGGATGTTGCGGACCATCTGCACAGTCGAATCGAGCGCGATTTCGGCGGGCTTGAATAAACCCGTTGCAAGTCCGAGCACGAGTCCGATGCCACCGCCGATCGCAAAGCCCGACACCGCACGCCATGTGCTGACCTTCACGTCCGCCCACATTTCACCGGACTGGATCAGCGACCACGCGGCCTTCACGACCGCGAGCGGTTCGGGCAACACGCGCGCCGAGAGAATGCCACTCTTCGCGGCGAATTCCCACGCCAGCAGAATCGCAAGCGGCGCGAGCCACGGCGCGACATGCATACCGACACGGTGCAACATGCCTGGACTCGCGCCTACATCCGCGACTGCGTGTGTACCTGGTTCTGCACTCACAGTGGATTGAGCCATGATGACTTTCCTCATCTCTTATCGATAGGCCTCACTGCCGCGTGCGGCAGTGAAACGCTCAACTCGCACTCGCTGCCTTCGGCAGATAGCCGTTGCCGACGATCTCGCCAAACGGTCCCGACAGCGCAGCGCCGGCCGTCTTGTTCTGACGTCCCGGCAGCAGCGGAAACACCAGTTCAGCGAAACGATACGACTCTTCGAGATGCGGATAACCGGACAGGATGAAGGTGTCGATACCGAGCTCGGCGTATTCCTTCATCAGCGCCGCAACCTGTCCAGGATTACCGACCAGGGCCGTACCCGCGCCGCTGCGCACGAGGCCGACGCCCGCCCACAGATGCGGATAGACCTCGAGTTCCGCGCGGCCTCCGCGCTTGCCGCCATGCAACGCGGCCATGCGGCGCTGCCCTTCGGAATCCATCTTCGAGAACGAAGACTGCGCACGGGAGATGGTTTCGTCGTCGAGCTTGCTGATCAGCTTGTCGGCGGCGGCCCATGCTTCTTCTTCGGTCTCGCGCACGATCACGTGCAGGCGAATGCCGAACTTGATCTTGCGGCCACGCGCTTCAGCTCGGGCGCGGATGTCGGCGATTTTCTTCGCGACGGCAGCGGGCGGCTCGCCCCACGTCAGATACGTGTCGATATGATCGCCCGCGATGTCGTGCGCAGCCGGCGACGAACCGCCGAACCACAGCGGCGGATGCGGCTTCTGCACCGGCGGATACAGCGCCTTGCCGCCCTTCGAAGTCAGATGCTTGCCGTTGAAGTCGATCGCGTCTTTGGTGTGCGCGGCGCTTAGCAGCTTGCGCCAGATGTGCAGGAATTCATCGGTGATTTCATAGCGCGTGTCGTGATCGACGAACACGCCGTCGCCTTCCAGTTCAGCCGAATCGCCGCCGGTCACCACGTTGATCAGGAGACGGCCATTCGACAACCGGTCGAAGGTGGCCGCCATGCGCGCCGCCAGCCCCGGCGATGAAATGCCCGGACGAATCGCCACCAGAAACTTCAGGCGCCGGGTCGCGGCGATCAGGCTCGACGCGACGACCCATGCGTCCTCGCACGAACGGCCCGTCGGCAGCAGCACGCCTTCGTAGCCGAGCGTGTCGGCGGCGACGGCGATCTGCCGGAAGTAGTCGAAATCGGCTACACGCGCGCCTTGGGACGTACCGAGATAGCGGCTGTCGCCGTGAGTCGGAATGAACCAGAACACATTCATTTGCTGCTCCTGCTGATTCGAAACGGGATTGAATGGAGACGGTGCGTGAAGCGATTGCGCACACGTCGGCCGCGCGCATCCAACCGGCACGCAGCCGGGCGATGCAAACGCAAAGGGGATGGATAGGGTCAGCGCGCCTGAGCGCTCGATTAAACGGACGACGGCGCCCAGCACCGTCTGCATGGAGAAACAGTCTATGGATCGGGCCGCGGCTTTTGAACGATTTTTTTTAGCTTAGGTTTTCCACTTTCGTGATTTGCCCGGCGCTAAAGCATACGGATGTTGCGCCTTACCTGCGTTGGAAACGGGGTGCCGCTATATATAATGGCGCACATTTTCCAATAATCCGGTGCAGGCCACGCGAACCACGCCGCCTGCGCCCTGCAGGTGCAATGCATGCAAAAACTCATCCTGCCGTTCGTCGCCGGTTTTCTGGCTTCCCTGTTCTTTCATGAATCGACGCTTGCGCTGCTGCACGCAGCCGGCCTGATCGATCCCACCGGTTTTTCGACTACGCCGTTTTTGCCGTTCGGGTTGCCCGAGTTCATCGCGAACGCAATCTGGAGCGCGTGCTGGGCCGTGCTGATGGCGTGGCTGTTGCGCGTGGCGCCTGAGCGGCGCGCGCCGTGGGTGCCGGCCTTCGTATTCGGCGGCATCGCGTTGACGGCGGCGAGCGTGTTCGTGGTCGATCCGCTGCGCGGTATCTGGCCGAGCGGCAACATGCTGCCGCGCCTCGCGGTGGGTTTCGCGGCGAACGCAATGTGGGGCTGGGGCGCGCTGGTGTTCATGCGCGCATTCATGGCGAGCGAAGCCGAGGACTGAGCGTCCTCCGGTCTTTCTCGCGAGGCTATGCCAATGCTTGAGTCGGCATAGCCTCCGCTGCTGTTGCTGCTATCCCTGCTACGCGATCCTGCTTAAGCGCGCAGATCGCCTAGCGGGTGTTCGTTTGCCGGCCACGGGCTTTCGAACATCTTCGCCACATCAGCGGCGTTCACGTCTTCGATACGCGCAAAACGCCAGCGCGGCGCGTTGTCCTTGTCGATGATGCGCGCGCGAATCCCTTCGATCGTGTCGCCCTGCGCGAAGCTCGTGCGCGTCAGATCGAGGTCGCCGCGCAGCACTTCCGCCATCGAACCCTCGGCGCGCGCCACCACTTCCAGCGACACGGCCATCGACAACGGCGAACGTTCGCGCAACGTGGCAATCGTCTGCTCGGCCCAATCGGCGGCCTCGCCTTCGCGCTCCCGCTCGAGCGAAGCGAGAATCCGCGCCACGTCGGGCAAGGCGAAATGCCGGTCGATCAAGGCACGGGCGCTCGCCAGCGGCGAAGCATCCGGCTGCGGCACGACCTGATGTGCGGCCGTCTCGCGTTCGATGCACGCCACTACGTCCGAACCCCGCTCGAACACTTCGCCGCGCAATGTATCAACGAGCGCGGGTAACGCCGAGTCGTCGATGTAGGCGTCCGCGAGCCCCGCGTAGCGTGCATCGGCTGCACCGATCGTCTCGCCGGTGACTGCGAGATAACGACCGAGCGCGCCTGGCGTGCGCGCCAGAAACCAGCTCGCGCCGACGTCGGGAAAGAGTCCGATGCGGGTCTCGGGCATCGCCATCTTCGTCGAGTTGGTCACCACACGCAGGCCGCCGGTGCGATGCGCACCCTGCGAAATCCCCATGCCGCCACCCATTACGACACCGTTCATCAATGCAATGTACGGCTTCGGGTAGGTGAAGATGGCGTGATTGAGCCGATATTCCTCGATAAAAAACGTATCGCGCGCGTCATGCTCGCCGCGCTGGGCCGACTCATAAAGAAAGCGGACATCGCCGCCGGCGCAGAACGCGCGCGGATGCTGGCTGCGCACCACGACGGCGAGCACGTCGGGATCTTCGCGCCACAGATCGAGCGCCGCGTGCATCGCGCGAATCATGCCGGTCGACAGCGCGTTGAGCGCCTTCGGCCTTTCCAGTTCGATGAAACCGATACGGTTGACTACGTAAGTCGCGACTTCGTCGCTAACGGCGGGCGAGGCGGAAATGGACATGGGGAGCAAAGCGCGATGGCGCGAAATCAATCGGAACTGAACGTTATCACGCGTCCGGGACTTTGGGCTTGGTGGCGGGTTTGATGTCCGGTTTCGCCGACGGCTTCCTGGTCCGCTGTGCCGGTGGTTTCGTGGACTTTCTGCCCAACAGCGCGGAAGGCCGGGATGACTGCGAAGCCGGCTCACCGCCTGGCTCCCCGTGCGATTCGGCTGGTGCTTCAGCGGACTTTGTGCGAACGCGGGCAGCACGCACCCCGCGTTGCGGCTGCGCGGCGGTTTGCGCACCGAGCCAGGCATCAAGTGCAACATCGACCACCTTGTCGAGCGGCGCGGTTGGAAACACGGGACACGTGAGGTTGAGTGCGACGATGCCATGCATGGTCGCCCAGAAGGCCTCGGCCCAGACGGCCACGTCCACCGATGCGGACAAGCGCCCCGCCGCTTTCAGCTCTCCGAGCGCGTCGATCATGATGCGCAACGAGGCGTCGCCGCGGTCGTCGTCCGCTTTGACGGGCGTAAGGTTCGCTTCGCACACCGCCGCAATCTCGGCCTCCTTGCTCGCGGCAGCCGCCGCTGCGCCGGAGGCGGCCGTCACGCCGCCGAGCGCCGCGCCGGTGTAGCTCGGGTCTTCCATGAAGATCAGCCGATAGGTTTCCGGATGTGCGACGCCGAACGCCACATAAGCCCGCCCAAGCGCCTTGAGCCGATCAGCCGGATCGGCAATCTGCGCGAGCGGCACGAACGTCTCCAGCAATTGCGCGAAGCCTTCCGCGCACAAGGCCTGCGCGATCTCGTCACGGCTCGCGAAGTGCAAGTACAACGTGGCCGGCGAATATTCGATGGCGTCCGCAATCTTGCGCATTGACAGCGCGGCAAAGCCTTCGCGCATCACGATGCGCCGCGCTGCATCGAGGATGCGCTCACGCAGCGCCTGTTTCTGACGGCTTTTTCGTTCGACGATTCCCATGACGCACATTTTCGGGTTGACAAACTGAAAAGTCAAATTAAACTGAACGGTGTTTATTGAACGGTGTTCAGTAAATTTTTCACAATCAGGCAGGTTCACTCAGGCGCGATCCGGCGCCCCTCCAGGAGTCGTCATGCAAGCCACAGGAAAAGTGGGTTTATTCGGTGCCGCGGGCGCGGCCGGTCAAAGCATTGCGGCGGCGCTGAGCGCGGCAGGCCGGGATTACCGGGTGGTCGGCCGCTCGCGTCAATCGCTCGAGGCGGCTTTCGGCCACGATCCGCACGCGGAAATCGTCACATGGAATCCAGACGACGCAGCGTCGATCAGCGCGGCGGCAGCCGGTTTGCAGACGGTGATCTATCTGGTTGGCGTGCCCTACGATCAGTTCGCCGCGCATCCACCGCTCATGGAGAGAACGCTCGCCGGCGTGACGGCGGCGGGTGTCGAACGCTTCATTCTGATCGGCACGGTGTATCCGTACGGCCGCGCGCGCAACAATCCGATTACCGAAAACCATCCGCGCGAGCCCCATACGTTCAAAGGCAAGATGCGGCTCGCGCAGGAAAATCTGGTGCTGGCGGCGCATGGGCACACAGGGTTGTCCACGCTGGTGCTGCGCCTGCCCGATTTCTACGGGCCACGCATCGAACGCAGTCTGCTGAACGGCGTGTTCGAGGGCGCGGCACACGGCAAGCGCGCGCAGGTGATCGGCCCGGTGGATGTGCCGCACGAATTCATCTACTTGCCGGATGTCGGACCGGTGGTCGAGAAACTCACGCGTACGCCCGAAGCCTATGGCCGCTGGTGGCACCTGGCCGGCGCGGGCACGATCACGCAGCGCGAAGTGGCGAGGCAGGCGTATGCGCTGGCGGGCCGTGCGCCGAAGCTGATGGTGGCCGGTAAGACCCTGCTGCGGGGACTCGGCCTGTTCAATCCGCTAATGCGTGAACTGGTGGAGATGAATTACCTGATGACCGAGCCTGTCGTGCTCGACGACTCTGCGCTGACCAGGCTGATCGGGCCGATCGAAAAAACATCGTACGAGGACGGAATCCGGCATGCCTTCGAGGCAGCGCGCGAGGCGGCATCGGCGCAGGCCGTCACGCCCGGCGGCGCGACGAAAGCGGCGTGACTGGGAACGGCCTTCGTACCCAAAAGCGACAGAAGTGCGCGACGAAAAGCGCACGCAGCCTTCGCAGCGAAAACAGCGTGAGCATGAGCGGCCTTCGCAATCGACCGGTGTTGAAGCTTCGTATCTGCGTGCTGCGTGTACGAGCCCACGTCTAAACCGCGACGTTGCCCGGCGGGAAGTGGCCGCTCTTGAGCAGCACAGGTGTGCCATTGCTGATCTGCAAGTGTTCGCGCGCAACGGCCTCGATGCGCGGACGCCCGGCGTCGAACGCGCGCATCCAGCCTTCGAGATCCTCGGAATAGGCGCCGAAGTGATCTTCGAGCGCTTCGACCGAAATCGCGCACGGCACCGTTTCGCCGTCCACCAGGGCCGGGAAAACAACGGTCAGATTGGAGTCGCGGTAAGCAGGCGCGTCCGCGGGAAACCGAATTTCCATGGTCGCCTCATCAGAAGTATCCGGCAGGAGACGGACACCGGCGAGAACCGGCCGACTCCGGACATGCCCGTTATGGTACTCGCGCGGCTGGAGCGCGGTCCAGCCTCCCACGCCGTCCTCCTGAAGGTCGCGCTCTCCCATCAGGCACCTCCCAGCAAGCGGTCGACGTAGTCGCGCGCAGCCTGTTCGACGAAGGCGAGTGCCTCGTCTTCATTGCCGAAGCGCTGCTCGTCGCCGAGTTCGAGCAAGGTTTCCATCCGGTGAGGATCGTCCGGCCCCTGTTGCGCAAGACTCACCGAGCCGACGTAGGTACCGCTTGCCGTGCTGGCGGCCGGCGCATCGGCCGCCGGCACGAGGCGCGCGGCGGCGCTGATGTAATAACCGCGATAAGGGCCGCTGACCCGTTCAACCATGTTCGTTCTCCTCGTTGCAGTGTAGGGGCGCACGCGGCGTGAAAGGTTCACATGTGTGCGCTCGCGGCAGACAAGTAAGTAAGGCGCCCTACGAGCCGATAAGTTCTGCGCCGAAATCGATACGCCGGATTGCACTTGTGCCGGTTGCTCCTGTCGAACGGGATCATCGGCACGGTCTGTGCTGACGCAGTCACGCAATTTCTAATTCAGCGAGCGCAATATGGGAAAATATTTTCTGCAGAGCCACGAACTGCCCGAACCCGATGCGGCAAACAAATGGTTTGCTTACGCCGAAAGCCACGGCATCGACATTCCGAAAGCCATCAGCATCTGGGAAGACGCCGCTACCGAAAGCGGCACGGAAAGCCGCCAGCTGATCAGCGCGGCGGGCATCACGATCGAAACGCCCTGATCTCGGCGGCACATTCCCGGTTTGCGTGGCGAACCCGGATATCTATTTGAAAGGAAACATCACGATGCATTTCATGACGCAACTGCGCCGCTTCGGCCGCTTCCGACCCAGCGCTGCGTTGGCGCTAATCCGCAGGGCGTCCCTGTCTGCTGCCCTGCCCGCCACATTGCTGCTCGGCGCGGGTCTAGGCGGCTGCGCATCGTCGAACACCACGTCGCTGATCAACCTGCCGAACGGGCAGACCGGCTTCGCGGTGAACTGCAGCGGCGCCGACGCCGCTTCCAGCTGGGCCTCCTGCTACGTGCAGGCCGGCAACGCGTGCGGCGCGACCGGCTACGACATCGTGTCGAAAGACAACGACGAAGGCGGCGCCGCGGGCGGCAGCGTCACGAACGTCGTCTCGGCCAACGTGAAAAACCGTTCGATGATCGTCCGCTGCAAGTAATGCTCAACACGCCCGGTGGTTCGCGATCTGAGCGGGCGCGCGGCGCGAGCTACGGCCGCAACGATCGAGCGGCTGCTTCCGGCTACGCGTGATGCCGACTCAGTGCGCCTGCATCTTCGAGAACATATTCAACACAGCCACGCCGGCAATGATCAGTCCAAGTCCGATGATGGCCGGCACGTCGGGCACTTGCCGGTACGTCACGACCGCGACCAGCGTGATCAGCACAATGCCGGCGCCGGACCACACCGCATAGACGATGCCGACCGGAATGCTCTTGAGCGTGAGCGACAGGCAATAGAACGCAATGCCGTAACCGATCACCACCACCGCTGAGGGCAAGAGCCGCGAGAAACCTTCCGATGCCCGCATCGCGGAGGTTGCAATCACTTCTGCAACGATCGCAATGGCGAGCAACGCATAAGGAGGCAGCCGCATCGCCTCAGGCCTTTGCAAGCGCGAGCTTGCTGTAGTCGTGGCCAAGATGCGCGCACAGTGCTTCCACCACCAGTTCATGATCCGAACGCTGCGGCAAACCGGATACCGTGATCGAGCCGATTACGCCGGCGCCCACCACCGTCAAGGGAAACGCGCCGCCATGCGATGCATATTCCGTGACTGGCAAGCCGTGCTTGTCGGCGAGCGTGCTGCCCGCCTGCTGCATCTTCAAACCGATTGCGTACGAGCTGCGCCGGAAATGCGCCACCGTGTTGCCCTTGCGGCGCGCCCAATCGACATTGTCAGGCGTCGCGCCGTCGAGCAAGCTGAAGAACAGCGGTTGACCGAAAGTGCGCACGTCGATGGCGGCGGCGATGCCGCGCGCCTTCGCAACCTCGTGCAGATAGGCACCGACCTGCCACGCGCGGTCGGCATCGAATTGAGGGAACACCAGCGCTTGTTCCTGAGCGGCAATCACCTGTAGATCGTGAGCGATATCCATGGAGTTCCGAGCAAGGTAAGAGGTGAAGCGCGCGCCGTTGTGCATGCATGCCGGCGCTGCGAAGAGAACCTGAATTCTAGCGCAGCGCCTCGTGCGAGCTTTCCGGCATGCGACGTCCGCAATGCGTGTCGCGACTTCAAGGATCGCGGCGGCGTTTCATTTACATACATTGAAGCCGGTTCTTAATTCGCTATTGCGTCGGTTCGCGCTTTGTCCTATAATCTTTTCTTCGACGGACGCGGGGTGGAGCAGTCTGGCAGCTCGTCGGGCTCATAACCCGAAGGTCGTAGGTTCAAATCCTACCCCCGCAACCACACCTAGAGACTCGTTTCCAGCCGCTGAAGCAAGAGCCTTTTGGAAACGTCGTCGTAGGTCGCAAAGTACGCTCCTTCCTTCGCTTCAATCCCTATCGGACCCATAAGCTTCGCGATGAACTGTCGCGCTTCTGCTGTGGCCTCTGCCGATAACACTTCCCTTAGTTCACTTGTTTTTTCTCGCACACGCCGCGCGATGTCCGCGAACTGGTTTGCATTGACCTGCGTCTGCGCCAGTGTCCGCTTTAACGCTTCCCTCTCACTCTCCCTTTTCGACAGCGTTTCCATAATCGCGTCGGAAATGCCGATCCGCCAGTTGTTGTAGTCAGCCAGCGCTGCGGCCATGCCAGCGGTATCGCCCCGATTCTTCGCAGCCTGGAGCGCAGTAACCGCCCGCGTCGTCGCGTTTCATATCCGCGTACGCACCGAGGCCCTGCGACACTGTCTGGCCTGCCGCCTGGGCGGCCTGCATCGTGTCAGCCTGCCTGTTGAGGATATCGTTTACGTCCGACGTTTTGGCAACCGTGCCGTTCGTGTTCATCTTCGTGTTCATCTTCGTGTTCATCTTCGTGTTCACAAGCGCCGAGGTATCGACGGCGACGTCGCCGTTAATCGTGCCCGCATGATTGACGAGATTCGCCGCATTCAGCGTGAACTGGTTGGCGCTGGCCGTGCCGCCGCTATTGTCGAAGGTCCGCGCCGAAAGCACGAACGCGCCGGCAGCGCCCAATTGGCCCGCGTTCGTCAGCGTCGAGCCCGTCGAGAGCGTCATGTTCGCGTTGATCGCGAACGTGCCGCTGTTGAACAGAGTCTCTACCGCCGACGCAATCAGGCTCTGAACGGCAGTGATAGACCCCGCATTGTCGATCTGTCCGGCCTGCAACGTGACGTTACCGTTGCCGCCGATGCTGCCGCCCGCGCCGTTGTTGAGCAGGCCGCTCGTCGCGATGTTCACGCCGTCAGCATCGAGCGAGGCAATATGACCACCCGAATTGTCGAGCGAGCCAGACGCAGCCGAGATCGCGCCGTTCGCCTGCATCGTGCCGGTCGAATTCACCTCGCCCGCGCTGACGGTCGTGTTCTGTTGCGCGGCAATCATGCCGCTGTTGGTCAGCGTGCCGGACGTGCTCAGGCTGACGTTCTGCTGCGCGTAGGTCGTGCCGCTGTTGTCGATGCCGTCATGCGCCGAAACATTGATATTGCCGCTTGCGCTCGCCTGACTCGCGAGTTTCAGCTTGCCCTGTGTGGTGAGCACCAGGTCGCCGGCATTCGCTGCTACGACGCCCTTGAGCGAAACACCTACACCTGCCTCCGTGCCCACGAGGACGATGCGATTCGCGTACATGCCACCAAGGTTGCTTACGTCGATGGAGACACCCGGCGCGGGGCCATCGCCTGCAATCGGCGTTGCCGAAAGCGTGTCGTGGTCGACGCTGTTCGCCCCCGTGACGACGTTCAGGTTCTTCGCGTAGATCGCCGCGTTAGCTTGTACAGCGCGGGCCAGGAAATCCACCTGGTCGACATTCGACGCGTTCAACCCCGCGCCACTGACCGTAATGGTGCCGCCCGTGATGTTGAATCCCGAGACCGAGCCATCGGCCGCATAGTTCGGCGTGCCCGTCGTCAGAATGGCCCGGGACGTATTGATAAATCCGCCGCCATTGACAGAAATGCCGGACGGATTGGCGATGATAACTTCCGCGCGATTGCCCGCTGTTTCGAGAAACCCGTTCAACTGCGAAGCGCTTGCGCTGTTGACCTGGTTGACGATGATCTTCGCCGACTGGCCCGCTGCGAAGTTCGGGTTGCCGTTGATCGTGCCGGCCTGCTGCGTCTGGACGATGGTGGGCGAGTTGTTGAGAATCGCACCTTTCGACTGCACGTCGAAGCGGTTGTACGTGTTGACCGAAACGCCCGCGCCGGAAGGCCGGTTGATGTTGACCTGGTCGAGACCGTTGGGTGTCTGGATGACGTTAGGCGCGTGCGCGCCGCCTGCCACGATCTGCGCGAACGTGAGCATCGGCGCAAGCGCCAGCAGTGCCGCAGGCAGGAGACGGCGCAACGTCAGGCGAATGGCAGGGCAACGCGGCACGCGCCCCCTAGCACGCGTTTCGCCAGCTTTCCCCGCAGACGTGGCCGTTTCCTCGACGGCGACGAGCATGTTGCGCGTGCGACTATAGACCAACCGGTAACGACGATTCATCGACACAACCCGCTGTAAAATCCGGCAATTTTTCGGGATTAGGTCGTAAAAGTCGGTCAAGGATTGTCGATAAAGCGGGCTTTCAGATTTGTCCTATGAAAATCGATGCACTGCGCATCGATCCGTAGCGTTTCGCCAACAAAGGGGCGGTTTCAAATACCAAGTGCAACAGCGGGGTCGATAACAATTCTTTGCCAGGCGAGTTATATCCCTGCTCAGGCCAGATTGCAGTCTTGTCCGAAAGCCCGGTTAATTCGGCGGCGTCGCACCGCTGCCTTCGCGCCGCCGCGGGGCAGGCCGCCATTGCCGGGCCTCGGGAAACGTCGTCCCGGTGATAAACTCCTATCACTCTTTCTCGTCCCCCTCCTATGAAATTCTGTTCTGTCTGCGGCCACGGCGTCAGCCTGAGCATTCCGCCGGGCGACAACCGCGAGCGCTTCGTATGCGGCAGTTGCGGCACGGTGCACTATCAGAATCCGCGCAACGTGGTCGGCACCGTCCCGGTCTGGGACGACAAAGTGCTGCTGTGCCGTCGCGCGATCGAACCGCGCTACGGCTATTGGACGCTGCCCGCAGGCTTCATGGAAATGGGCGAAACCACGGCCGAAGCGGCTTCGCGCGAAACGCTGGAGGAAGCCGGCGCCCGCGTCGAGGTGCAGAGCCTGTTCTCGCTGCTGAACGTGCCGCACGTGCATCAGGTGCATCTGTTCTATATGGCGCGCCTGCTCGATCTCGACATCGCTGCCGGCGAGGAAAGTCTCGAAGTCAAGCTTTTCGCGGAACACGAAATTCCGTGGGACGAGATCGCCTTCCCGACCATCGGCCAGACCTTGCGGTTTTTTTTCGCCGACCGCGCCGCCGGCAGCTTCGGCCTGCATACGGGCGATATCTTCCGCTCGCTGCGCGAAGGTTGAGCGGCGCGCATGGTGCCCTGGCTCGGACCTGACGATCCGTTTCCCTCCGTCGAGCGCGCGCTCGGCGCCGCGAGCGGCGCACCCGGCCTGCTCGCCGCCAGCGGCGATCTGCTGCCGTCGCGGCTGATCGACGCCTATCGGCACGGCATCTTCCCCTGGTACTCGGACGGCCAACCGGTGTTGTGGTGGAGCCCCGACCCGCGCATGGTCCTCTGCCCCGCCGAATTCAAACTGTCGCCGTCGCTGCGTAAAACGCTGAGGCGCGTACTGCGCGAGGACGCCTGGGAAATCCGTGTCGATCATGATTTTGCCGCCGTGATGCGCGCCTGCGCGCAGGCGCCGCGGCGCGGCCAACGTGGCACGTGGATCACCGCGGACGTGGTCGAAGCATATTCATCGCTGCATCGGGTGGGCGATGCGCACAGCATCGAAACCTGGTTCGAGGGCAAGCGCGTGGGCGGTTTATATGGCGTGTCGTTCGGCCGGATGTTCTTCGGCGAATCGATGTTCGCGGAGGTCACGGACGCGTCGAAAATGGCGCTGGCCGCGCTCGTCGGACACTTGCGCCGTCACGAAATAGAAATGATAGACTGCCAGCAGAACACGTCGCATCTGGCATCGCTCGGCGGTCGCGAGATAGCGCGCAAGGCGTTCATCGCACATGTTCGCGCGTCTGTCGACGCCCCGCCAATTCCCTGGCGCTTCGACAAGACCGTATTGCGCGATGTCGTCGCGCCGGCGGCGTAGGAAGATTCAGGCCGAATCCGGATCCGTCGCCTACCGAGCCGCGGGTCACGAGCCGCAAGGCACGCCGGGTTTGCATTACCAGAGACGCTTCGAGAGCTGCCAACGTGACTCATCCCAACGAGCTGCCTCTATCCCCACTTTCCGCGTTGCAATTTTATGCAACGGCGCCCTATCCCTGCAGCTATCTGGACGGACGCATCGCGCGCTCGCAAGTCGCCACGCCCAGTCATCTGATTAACTCCGACGTCTATACCGACCTCGTCAAGGCCGGCTTCCGGCGCTCGGGCGTGTTCACCTATCGTCCGTATTGCGATGGCTGCCGCGCCTGCGTGCCCGTGCGTGTGCCGGTCGACCTTTTCGAGCCGAACCGCACGCAGCGCCGCGTCTGGAAAAAGCACGGCGAGCTGGTCGCAACTGTCGCTCCATTGCATTACGACGAAGAGCACTACGCGCTCTACATGCGCTATCAGTCGGCGCGACATGCCGGCGGCGGCATGGATCGCGACAGCCGCGACCAGTACGAACAGTTCCTGCTGCAAAGCCGGATCAATTCGCGGCTGGTCGAATTCCGCGAGCTGTTGCCGGCTCATCCGGAAGCGCCCGGCATCCTGCGCATGATCAGCATGATCGACATTCTCGGCGACGGGCTCTCGTCGGTGTACACCTTCTTCGAGCCCGATCTGCCGCACAGCAGCTTCGGCACCTACAACATCTATTGGCAGATCGAGCAGGCCCGCAGTCTGAAGCTGCCTTACGTGTACCTCGGCTATTGGATTCGCGAGAGTCCGAAGATGGCGTACAAGGCGAATTTCCGGCCGCTCGAAGGTTTGGTGGACGGCGCATGGAAAGTGCTCGATCCTGCCAGCATCGATCTGCCGCCGGTCGATCTGGCAATTCAGGGCAAGCGCGGGCCGCTGCGGCCGTAGCGTCTACGGGCCGCGTTAGTCTCATTAATGCTCCCAAAGCCGGTAAAATAGCGGGTTACCATTTTTTCGGCCGCCCGGCTTCGTCCCGTGTTCAGTTCCCTCTACCCGCTTGTACGCGCCCAACTCTTTCGCATGGACGCGGAAGACGCTCACCACCTGACCTTGCGCATCCTCGGCGCCGCCGGCCGCACCGGCCTTGCCGGCGTGTTGGCGCCGCGCGTGCCGGATGCGCCGCGCACCGTGATGGGGCTGACGTTCCGCAACCCGGTCGGGCTCGCCGCGGGTCTCGACAAGGACGGCGCCTGCATCGACGGGCTGGCGGCGCTCGGCTTCGGCTTCATCGAAGTAGGCACGGTCACGCCGCGCGCGCAGCCGGGCAATCCACGGCCGCGCATGTTCCGCCTGCCAGAGGCGAATGCCGTGATCAACCGGATGGGCTTCAACAACGCGGGCGTCGACCAGTTCGTCAAGAACGTGCAGGCCGCGCGCTATCGCGGCATTCTCGGGCTGAACATCGGCAAGAACGCCGATACGCCGATCGAACGCGCCGCCGAAGACTATCTGTACTGCCTCGAACGCGTGTACCCGTTCGCGAGCTACGTGACCGTCAACATCTCGTCGCCGAATACGAAGAACCTGCGCCAGCTGCAAGGCGCGGGCGAACTCGACGCACTGCTCGCCGCGCTGAAGGACAAGCAGCAGCGTCTGGCCGACATGCACGGCAAGCTCGTGCCGCTCGCGCTGAAGATCGCGCCGGACCTCGACGATGAGCAGATCAAGTCGATCGCCGATACGCTGTTGCGCCACCGGTTCGAAGGCGTGATCGCCACCAACACCACGCTGTCGCGCAGCGCCGTCACCGGCATGCAATACGGCGATGAAGCCGGCGGCCTGTCGGGCAAGCCGGTGTTCGACGCGTCGAACGAAGTGATCCGCAAGCTGCGCGCGGAAGTCGGCGAGACGGTGCCGATCATCGGCGTCGGCGGGATTTTTTCGGGCGAGGATGCCCGCGCGAAACTGGCGGCGGGCGCGTCGCTGGTGCAGCTTTACACGGGCTTCATCTACCGCGGCCCGGCGCTCATAGCCGAATGCGCGCAGGCGCTGCGTTAAGCGGCGGCCTTGCGGCCCGCCGGATTTGTTTCGATAGTCTGCTTTGTTATGCTTTAGTCTGTTAAAACGCCGGACGAATCCACCGTAACATCAAGGAACACGATGAAATTTGGTTTGCTGAAAAAGATGCTCGTCGCCGGCCTGATCGGCGCGTCGTTCACCGCCGTCGCCGCGCACGCGGACGACCTGCTCGACCAGGTCAAGCAACGCGGCACGCTGCGCATCGGTATGGAAGGCACCTTCCCGCCGTTCAACTCGAAAGCGCCGTCGGGCGAACTGGTTGGCTATGACGTCGACGTCGCCAAGGCCGTTGCGGCCAAGCTCGGCGTGAAGCCGGAATTCGTCACGACCGAGTGGAGCGGCATCATCGCCGGCCTGCAGGCGGGCAAGTTCGACGTGATCGTCAACCAGGTCGGCATTACCGACGCGCGCAAGCAGGTGCTCGACTTCTCGCCGGCGTACACGTACTCGGCCGCGCAACTGATCCAGCGCAAGGACGACACGCGCCAGTTCAAATCGCTCGACGATCTGAAGGGCAAGAAGCTCGGCGTCGGTCTGGGCACGAACTACATGGACATGGCAAAGTCGGTGCCCGGCATCGACGTGAAGACGTATCCGGGCGCGCCTGAATACCTGCGCGATCTGGCCGCCGGCCGTCTGGATGCGGCGCTGAACGACCGCCTGATGCTTGCGTATCTGATGAAGAACTCGCAGTTGCCGTTGCGCACGGGCGCATCGGTCGGCACGGGCAATCCGTCGGGCATTCCGTTCAGGAAGGGCAATCCGAAGTTCGCCAAGTCGATCGACGAGGCGATGACCCAGCTCGAAGCCGACGGCACGTTCACGAAGATCTCGGACAAGTGGTTCGGGATCGACGTCAGCAAGCCGGTCAAGTAACGCGCACCGGATGAAGCGAAGGGCGGCATCGTCGGCGATGCCGCCCTTCGCTTTTGCATGACCCGCTTTCCGTTTGCGCCGGGTCGCCATTGAATCGCCGCGCAAGTGATGCCGGGTCGCCGCTCCGTCGCGCCGGATTGCGCCCTGTCTGTTACGTTCCAAACGGCACTTCGCGTCGCGCTTCGGCCTCCGCCTGAACGCCCGCCAAAGTTTATGATGTGCGCTTTGCGCGCCAACCTACCCACCGCTCATGTCCACCACTTCCCTGCTCGTCCAATCGCTTCCTGTGCTCGCGCAGGGTGCCGTCCTGACGGTCAAGTTCGCGGTTCTGTCGATGATCTTCGGCCTGATTGCCGGCGCCGTGCTCGCGGTGATGGGCATCAGCCACAACCGGGCCCTGAACTGGATTGCGCGCGTGTATGTCAGCGTGTTCCGCGGCACACCGCTGCTGGTGCAGATCTTCGTGATCTATTACGGCCTGCCGAGTCTCGGCATCTCGCTCGACCCCACGCCTGCGGGCGTGATCGCGTTGTCGGCGAATGTGGCGGCGTATCTGTCGGAGAGCATGCGTGGCGCGATTCTCGGTATTCACAACGGCCAGTGGCTGGCTGCGTACAGTCTCGGACTCTCGCGGCGTCAGACGCTGCGCTACGTGATCGCGCCGCAGGCCTTGCGCATCGCCGTGCCCAGTCTGTCGAACAGCTTGATCAGCCTGATCAAGGATACGTCGCTGGTGTCGGTGATTACCGTGACCGAACTGCTGCGCAGCGCGCAGGAAATCATCGCGTCGACCTATCAGCCGCTGCCGCTTTATCTCGCGGCCGCCGCGGTCTACTGGGTGCTGTGCCAGGTACTCGAATGGGTGCAGCACCGGTACGAACGGCGCCTTGCGCTGCCCTCGCGCCACTGAGCGCCACTGAGCGCCACTGAGCATCGATACCTCGCCACTCACTTACCGGCTGGCCGCCAACGACGCCGCATCCAGCGACGCGCCGAAGCGCTCGAAACGCGGTCTGTAGTAATGATCCGGATCGAGCGAAAACGCGACGTGACGCGTGCGGCCCATCAATTCCTTGCGCGGAAAGAAGCCGAAGTAACGCGAGTCCGCACTGTCGTCGCGATTGTCGCCGAGCATCAGATACTCGCCTTGCGGCACGATCACCGGCCCGAACGAGTCGCGTGGACTCGGCGCGTCAGGCGCAAGCCGCACCGTATGCGCAACGCCGTCGAAGCGTTCGGTCAGATAGTCGCCCGGGGACGTGGCGTCGCCCGGCAACGGCTTCAATTTCAGCGGCCGATATTCGGCGCGCACGCCGTTCACATACAGCACGTTGTCGCGCATCGCGACGCTGTCGCCGGGCAAACCGATCAGACGCTTGACGATCAACTCGTGCGCCGCTGAAGAATCGATCGTGACAATATCGCCGCGCTGCGGATCATGAAGATGGGCGATCGCGATATGCGTGAGCGGCACGCGCAGATCGTAGGCCATTTTGTCGACGAAGATCCGGTCGCCTTCGCGGATGGTCGGCAACATCGAGCCGCTCGGCACGACATTCCAGTCGGCCACGGCGCTGCGGAACAGCACCATCAGGAGCAGAAAGGCGACGAGGCTCTTGTTGTCGCGCCACAGTTTTCCAAGCATGCGCATCGCGGGCGGCTCCAGTGGAAGGTAATCGAAAGCGGGGACCACGCGGTCCCTATTATTCGAGTCCGCGTGCCGACGCAAATCGTACCACCGTGAGTGGGGGCGACGCGGCAGCGCGGGCGTCCCTTCATTCGCCCGCGAATTTCAGCCCTAACGCTGCGCGCGCCGCATCGGCCATTGCGATCATCTGCAACGACGTGGCATGCGACATCACCGGGCTCTCCATCCGCCCGGCTCGAATCAGCTCGCAGAAATGCGCGGTCTCGTAGTTCAGGCCGCCGCCTTCGAACGGCTCGTCGAGCTCGACCACCTGACCGTCGGCGTAACGGATCGTCGCGCGCGACGGGTTCCACCAGGGTTCATGAATCGTGACATGGCCGCCCTTGGCCATCAGCAGCGCGTCGCCCTTGCCGTGGAGGTCGAGCCCGCAAAACAGCTGGGCGATGCCGCGCTCATGCTGGCTGTTCAGGCTCGCGAACGTGTCGACGCGGGTCGAGCCGAGGCGCCCGAGCGTCTGCACTTCACGCGGCGCGCCGAGCCAGTCGACCGCAAGAAACATTTCGTAGATGCCGATATCGAGCAGTGCACCGCCCGCATGCTCGAACGACATCGACGGATGATCGTCCGGCACGCCCGGCACCGAACAGCCGGCGCGCACAAGCCCCACCTCGCCGATCGGTTCGGCATTCAGATGCGCGCGCAACTTTCTGTAGAGTGGATAGAACGGCGGTTTCATGGCTTCCATGAAAAGCCGCTGTGCGGCGCGCGCGGCATCGAGCACACGCTCGAGTTGCGGCTGGTTGATGGTGGCGGGTTTTTCGCACAACACGTGCAGACCGGCTTGCAGCGCGGCGATCGCGTAGTCGGCGTGACTGTCCTGGACCGTGGCGATATAGAGCGCGTCGATACCGCTCGCGAGCAGCGCGTCGAAACTCGCGCATACCTCGCCGCCGAATTCTTCCGCAAAGGCCATGGCCGGTTCGGTGCGGCGTGACCACAGCGCGCTCAGCTGCGCATGCGGCACGTGAGCGAGTCCTTGAGCAAAGCGACGGGCAATGCGGCCCGTCCCGACGATCCCCCAGCGAATCACGGCGCCCCCCGAGGGGGTTTCTTGCAGTGCGATAGTCATTGGTGATTCGAGTCCATGCAGTTCAGAACAGCCGCTATTGTCGCGCAAGCCGCGCGCGCACGAGCGGACATGCTGCCGCACCGTTCCTCATGCAAGGCCGCTTCGCAGGAAAGCCGCCTGAATGCCGTCGTGGCGGCCGCGCTCAGTCGCGCACCGGCGGTTCTGAACTGAACTTGCTGCCGATCTCTTCGGCGGTGTAGTCGATCATCGCGAGCGAGGCGATTTCCGCTTCCTTCGGATCGCGCCGTTCAATCGCTTCGACCACGCGCTGATGCAAGTTCACCGCGCTCTCCCACATGCCGTCCTTCTGATTGACGATCGGATTGACCGTCGACAGCGCACCGCGAATGATCGCCGCCATCTGCTTGAAGAACTGATTGCCACTCGCCACCACGATGCGCGCATGGAACAGTTCGTCGGCAGACTGATAGCCGGGCTCGTCCGGGCGGATCACGCGGAATGCTTCGAACGCCTCGCGAATCGCCGCGACGTCCGCCGCGCTGCCGCGGGCGGCCGCCTGCGCCGAGGCGCGCGGTTCGATCAGGATGCGAAACTCGATCACGTCGCGCAGAAACAGCGGATCGGGTTTCGCGCGAAAACGCCAGTTCACGACGTCCTCGTCGATCATGCGCCAATCGCTCATCGGCCGGATGCGCGTGCCGATCTTCGGCCGTACGTCCAGCATGTCGCGGGCGAGCAGCATCGACAGCGCCTCGCGCATGACGGTGCGGCTGACGTCAAACTCCTTCGACAGCACATCCTGCGGTGGCAGTATGGCGCCGTATTTCTCTTCGACGATGCCGGTCACAAGCCCGTCCATGACTTTGCTGACCAGCGATCGATCCTTGTTTGCCTGTTCCATGACACTCTCCCCGAAGCGGTGTTTGTCCCCGCGTAGCCTGTTGATCAAGCGGCCCTAGTGTGTCGTTTTATATCGCTGTCGTAGTTCTTTTACGATACGTTGCTAGCTTCAAACCAGTTGCGCCAGTTGGGACACTTCCTGACAGGGTTATCCCTCTGAAGAATTGTTTCTTCCGTGTAACGCCGCATGTTTTGATGGGCCATAAGCTGGCGTCTCAAGCGTGCCTGCGTTGCACTATTTGCATAGTGCGAAGACGCACGTAGCGAAGCGAATTGTCTGATCTGCCCCCGCTCATGCCTTTAGCAAATACTGGTCCCAAGCGGTGTGACGAGCGGCGTTGCAGGCGGTGTTGCAACCGACGCATAGCGTCCGCCAAAAAAGATCAATGGCGCGTGTTCATCGAGCGAAAACACCAGTACCTCCCCCACGAACAGCGTGTGGTCGCCGCACGGATGGCGATCCACCATGCGTGCCGCGAAACGGGCCGCCGCGTGTTCGAGCAGCACGACCTCCGGCAGGCCATCCACCGCCGCGAAGCGCGGCGCGAGGCGGCTCTGCGGATCGCCGGCGAAGTGGCGGCTATGTGGCTCCTGGGCATCCGACAGGACGCTCACGCCGAACATCGCGCTGTTCATCAACCGCTCGTGCATGCGCGTGCGATGCCCGACCGACACGACGATCAGCGGCGGTTTGAGCGACCCCGACATGAAGGCGTTCGCGGTCATCGCGTGCAACCCGTCGCCACGGCCGGTCGAAATCACGACGACGCCGGTTGCGAAACGCCCTAATGCATGGCGGAAGCGTCGCTCGTCGAAGCTGGAGAGGTTCAAGCCGGCCGCCTCTTGCGGCTCGTCAGTGTGAAGTACCCGCGCCTGCATGGCCGCTCTCCTGATCGCGGCCGTATTGATCGTCGAAGCGCACGATGTCGTCTTCGCCGAGATAGCCGCCTGATTGCACCTCGATCATTTCAAGCGGCGTCTTGCCCGGATTCTCCAGCCGGTGCGTGACGCCGAGCGGAATGTACGTCGACTGATTCTCCGAGAGCAGGAAGCACTCTTCGCCGCGCGTGACGCGTGCGGTGCCGCGCACCACGATCCAGTGCTCGGCACGATGATGATGCATCTGCAACGACAGACGCCCTCCCGGCTTGACGACGATGCGCTTCACCTGGAAGCGCTCCCCGCGTTCGAGCGAGTCGTAAAAGCCCCACGGCCGGCCGACCTTGCGATGCTCCTGAGCCTCCGCGCCCTGCTGCGCCTTCAGCCGGCTGACGATCGCCTTGACGTCCTGCACCCGATCTTTCGAGGCAACCAGCACGGCGTCGGCGGTCTCGACCACCACCACGCCGCTCACGCCGACACACGCGACGAGCCGGCCCTCGGAATGCGCGAAGCTGTCGGTCGAGTCCTCGAACATCACGCGGCCCCGCGCGACGTTGCCGTCAGCATCCTTATCGGAGGCCTCCCAAACCGAATCCCACGCGCCGACGTCCGACCAGCCCGCGACGAGCGGCACCGCGACGCCGACAAGACGCGCGTCGGTGGCGACGCGCTCCATCACCGCGTAGTCGATCGAATCGGAAGGGCACGCGGCAAACGGCTCACGCGCGAGATGCAGCGCGCCGTCGCCATCTACCGTGGTTTGCTCGAAAGCGTCCGCACACGCCGCCGCGATCGCCGGCCGGCATAGCGCGATGGCCGCGAGCCACACCGACGCGCGCACCACGAACATGCCGCTGTTCCACCAGTACTCGCCGGAGGCCACATAGCGTTCGGCGAGTTCCGCATCGGGCTTCTCGACGAAGCGTTCGATCGCGCGCGCCCCGTGGGGGCCGAGCGCCGTACCCGTGCGGATATAGCCATAGCCGGTTTCCGCGCGCTGCGGCGGCACGCCGAGCGTGACGATCGCACCGCGGGTGGCTTGAGCGATCGCTTCCGTCAACGCCGCGCCGAAAGCTGCATGATCGGCAATCAGATGGTCCGCGGGCAACGCAACGATGATCGGATCGTCCCCAGCCGCTGCCGCCGCGCGCGCGGCCAGCGCCGCCACGGTGAGCGCCGGCGCGGTATTGCGCGGCACCGGCTCGAGCAGCATCCGCACCGGCCGGCCACAACGCTCGAGGCGTTCGAGCGTTTGCAGGCGCAGATCCTCGCAGCACACCACGAGCGACGTAGCCGTGCTCAGCGCGGTCGTGGTCCGCGTGTCCGCGGCCGGCGCGCGCGGTTCCGTCGCGGCGAACGCCAGGTCGAGCCGGCGCAACGTTGCTTCAAGCAGCGATTCATCGCCCATCAGGCCGATCAGTTGTTTCGGATTACGCTCACGCGACAACGGCCAGAGCCGCGTGCCGGAGCCGCCCGCGAGAATCACCGGCTGGACGGACAAGCGTGTGGCCGTTTCGGTGACCCCAGCGGTCGACGCGATCGGATTGCCTGGTTCAACGATGCGATTCATGTGCGATTCCCGTTAGTGTGCAGTCTGGTCTGTTTATCGGTGTAATGGATGCGATGCGCGCCGCGTTGGCCCGGGCGGCGCCGGTGTACTCGTTCGAGATCGCGGTCATCAGCGCAATCGTGCGGCCCGCGCCGATACCGATGTCGAGCAACGGCTCGCCGGCGCAACGCGGCGTGAGCCACGCGAAGGCCGCCCGCTCGCCCGGATCCGAGAATGTTTTGTCGAGCATGAATAACCGGGCGGCATCCGGCGAATTCCATGCGACACGGTTGATGCGACCCAACTCGGATTGGCTGTTGTTCATTGCGCCTCCCCTGATAGACGAAGCGCGCGCGCTCGTTTCAGAAGCCACTGTGTGACGCGGGCAAACCGCCGGGCGAGCCCTACACGCAGCGGCACGCCGGCAACGGATGGGTCGGTTTGACGGGTCTCGCCGAAAGTGTTCTGAAAAAAGTCCTCGAAGTACGACATCACGTTTTCTTGCGCGCGGGCCGACAGGATCGCGTGATCGGTGCGCTCGCGAAAGACCACGCCGATCCGGCCGAAGCGCCGCAGCCGGCCGCCACGGGCGCCGAAATAGCGTTCGAGTTCCTCGACGCCCTCG
The DNA here is from genome assembly GCF_041321145.1 of Paraburkholderia sp. IW21. Classification (NCBI taxonomy): domain Bacteria; kingdom Pseudomonadati; phylum Pseudomonadota; class Betaproteobacteria; order Burkholderiales; family Burkholderiaceae; genus Paraburkholderia; species Paraburkholderia sp. IW21. Next base: position 313,239 of record NZ_JBGGWA010000008.1, read on the forward strand.
TCCAGCACGCCGTAAAAAAGACGCGTGTCGACGCCGCGCGCATGCAGCGCGGTAATGAGGCCCTGCGCGTCTTTCAGGCCCAGCTGGATTCCGCAGGCGCGTTCGATCCAATCGGCCAGCGTCGCGCCGAACCTGGCCGCGAAGCGCGCCGCCAGCTCGCGTGCCACCGGCAAGCCGCCCGTCTGCCCGCGCACGAAGCGAAGCCATTTGCGCGGCTGGCTCATTGAGCGCAGGTAGCTGCGCGTCGAACCGAAGGCGGCGACAGGGACGGACGGCTTGCCGTTTTCGTCGCAGATATTGCGCCACGTGAACTTCTGCAAATTGACCAGCACGGCGCCGATCACCGCCGGCTCGCGCGACGCGGCGTGCAGGCCGACGAAGGCACCCGCGCAGATTCCGAGCAGCACCGCACCGCGATGTCCTTGCGCCGTCAGCCAACGCGCCGCACACGCGGCATCGTCGGCACCCGCCTGCGCATATAACGCATCGAGGCTCAACGCGTCCAATGACGGCTGGCTGTCGCCAAGGCCGCCGAGATCGACACGAAGCGACGCGATACCCCGGCGCGCGAGGCGCCGGGCGAATCGCACGCCGAACCTTGCGTTGCCGATCCGCGAAACGGCACCGGTATTCAGCAAAAGCACCGCCGGCGCGGCGGAAAAGCGTGATTCGGGTGTGCAATAAATGCCGAACATTCGTCCGCCGTCGAGCCACACCGGTGTTTCGATCACGCCTGGCTCGACCATGTGGCCCGCGGCGTGGTCGCCAATGTGATCCGCCGCGTGCTCAACGATGTGATCGACGCCGGGGCCAGCGTCACCGCGCGCCGCCGCACGCTCGCCCGCCGAGCGGTCGCCGGTAGCGCGCGCCAGCCAGTCCTCGATCGACTGAAACGCTGCCTGCGGAATCTCGCTATCGAGCGACTCCATCATGAACTTGCCGTATTCGTCGAACGACTGCCGCTCCACCTGCATGCCTTGCGCACGATAATGCGCGGCCAGCGCGTCGACCCGCGCGGGGTCGAGTGAATCGAGCACCAGCACGCGCCCGGCCGGCCGGCTGGCATCGCGCTGCAAATCGACTGCGCGCAAGCACTCCAGGGTATCGCTATAGAGGCGAAAGCCATACGCTTCGACGAATGCATCGGTATCGGGCTCGGCTTCACAATCCATCGCGGCCGGCATCAACAGCCACTTGCGGTAGTGGGCCCGCAACTCGCGCTGATAATTTTTGCCCGACAAAACGGGCGCAAGCAGCACCAGGCCGTCCACGCCGCCGAGTTCCTGAGCGGCGAGCGCCGCCAGTGTGCCGCCAAGCCGCAGGCCGCATAGCGTCACGCGCTCGACACCCGTGGTCTCGCGCAGCAGCGCCACGGCCTGCTTGATGCTGTCGATCCACGCGCGCCAGCAGCCGGGATCGCTTGCCTCGCCCGCCGAATCGCCGGTGCCTGGGTAGTCGAAGCGCAACACCGGCGTTCCGCGCGCGGCGAGCCGCTCGGCCAGCCTGCGCATGCCGCGATAGGTGCACAGTGCGTCGTACCCGAACGGGTAACACAGCACCACGCCACTTGGCCCTTCTGCCGGATGCAACCATCCGAACCGGCCATCGAATATGACTGGCCTCACGCTACACTCCTCACCGGGGCAACTCCGATCTCGATCACTCCAACAAACACGGTCCGATTCATCTGTACGTCCTCCCACATTAAGTCGGACTCCAATGCTTATGCTGCTTGGCGAGGGGCACGCCGCGACGGCAGACGCCGATGCGATCGACGTACCGTTCAACCGCCGTTCGGCGTGCGCAAGGCAAAGGCCGACCGGGTGGCGAGCAGCATGTGGTAAAAAAAGCGCGCACGCAGTCTGTCGCGCATGGGGTAATGCCTCGACAGCAGCACTCGCCAGGCGGCGGCTGGCTCGCCGGCACGCGCATAGGCCGATGCGGCGCGCGGCGCCACGCGCCGCAGCGCGTTCTCGCGAGCAGCCTGCGCCGCCTCCGGCACGCTGCTTGCGCGCAGTTGTGCAAACGCATGCATCGCGGGCAAGGCATGAGTCGATATCGACGCCGCCGTCTCGCGCGACACCGAGACGAACTCATCCACGAAACAGATCGCAACGGCCTCGACACTGAGCCGCAAGCCGAAATCGAAGTCGCACGCTTCGCCGACCTCGGCAGCCGCGCGATAGGCGATCCGGCGCGCGGTCAAGGTGTCCACCAGATAGCCGTTGTTCGGAAACATCTGGTCGATGCCTGCCAGCGCCGGCACCGGCAGCCGGCCGGCGCGTTCAGGCACGCGTAAATAGTCGCGGTTCAGCCGTTCGGTAGCTTGCGGCCGAGGCGTGCCGTCGTCCGCGATGACGCGTTGCTTGCCGAACGCGGCGCTCAACTCGGGATGCGGGTGCCAGCACGCGTCGAGACGGGTCAGCGCGCCTGGCTCGAGCAGATCGTCGTCGTGCAGCAGTACGAGCCGGGCCCCTTGCGCACGGGCGAACAGCCGGTTCACGTTGGCCGCCTGTCCAAGCCGCGGCACATTGCGTTCGTAGCGGATCGGCTGCGTGCCGCGCAAGCGGCAGCGCGCCACCACGCGCTGCGCGCTGTCGTCATTGGAGTCGTCGCCGATCACGATTTCAAACTCGCCATACGTCTGCGCGTGGCAGCTTTCTATGGCTTGTTCGAGCAAGGCGGGCCGGTTGCAGGTCGGAATGCAGATGGAGATCAGCCGCGCGGCCGACGCACTACCTTCGTCCTGCAAGGTCTCGCTCATAGGCAAGGTCATAGGCAAAGTCATGAGCTCAGTCATGGATGTTCCGAAAACCGTAACGGATTTCATTTAACCCTGCCGGAACGCGGCTCTCTGTACGGCCACACACACATCCGCAATAAGCGAAGGTGCACTATCGAGGCCTCGACGAGCCGGCGCCGTCGTTTCAAGCGCGCTGCTGGGTGCGGCTGCGCACCGACAGCGTCCAGGATGAACGACACCATTCAATGACTTCACCCGGCGGATAGCGCACCATGGAAAGAAGTATCGTCAGGAACATCTTCATCAATTTTGCGGGAGCCATCGCTCCGACCTTCGTCTCCCTCGTCACCGTGCCTGCCTATATCCACCTGATGGGCGTCGAGCGATATGGGGTCATCAATCTGGTGTGGGCGCTCATCGGCTATTTCAGCGTGCTCGATCTCGGCACGAGTCTCGCGACAGAAAATCAGATCTCCAAGGCGCGCGCCGCCCAGGACGATTCGATCGAGCGCATCTTCTGGAGCGCGTGGTTCATGAATCTCGGGACCGGCATCGTGGGCGGCCTGTTGGTCTACCTCGGCACGTTTCTCTACATCAGCCACGGCGTGAAGATCGAACCTGGCTTTCAGCGAGAGGTAATGGCGAGCCTGCCGTGGATCGCGGCGGCCGTGCCGATCGCGAACGTCTCCTGGGTCTTTGCCGGTGCCATCAACGGGGTGGAACGCTTCACCAGCTTCAACATCAACCAGACCCTGGGCACGGCGCTGTTTCAACTGCTGCCGCTCGCGGCGATCTTCTGTTTTTCGCCCTCGCTCGCAGTGGTGATTCCGGCCGCCGTGGTGGCGCGTCTGATCGCCGGCGTGTTGCTCGGCGCGGCGGCATTCCGCGCGATCGGCATTCGCCGCGTGCGTATGCCGCAATGGCGTGTGATGGCCGAACTCTTCCGCTATGGACGTTGGATGCTGCTGTTTTCGGGAGCCGGCATGATTGCGTCGACACTCGACCGGGTGCTGATCGGCGCCCTGCTCGGCGCGCGCTTCGTGACCTACTATGCGACGCCGCAGAACCTCATCACGCGTCTGAACCTGCTGCCGATCGCGATGGTGCGCACATTGTTCCCGCGCCTGTCGGCCGTCTCGCGCGCCGATGCCGACGTACTGGCGCATAGCTCTCTCGCGTTTCTGAACGGCGCCTTCACGCCGTGCGTGATCGTCGCGCTGTTCGCGCTCAAGCCCTTTCTGACGCTATGGCTGGGCGCGACGGTCGCGGCCGCGGCGCCAGTCGCCAGCGTGCTTGTGCTGGGCGTGTGGTTGGGCGGCCAGTCGGGCATTCTGGGCATTCTGATTCAGGCGCAGACGAGCCCTGCCTATATCGCCGGCGTAAGCTGGCTCGAATTGCCGGTGTTCGCCGGTGCGTTGTGGTGCGGGATTCACTGGTTCGGAATCATGGGGGCAGGTGTCGTCGTCGTGATGAAGTCGCTGTTCGACTACGCCGTGCTGCTGTTCTTTGCGCGACTGCATGTCTGGTCCATTGTGCGCAATATGCTGGTCCACCTCGCGTTCCTGCTCGTCGCGCTGGTGCTCTCTGAATCGATCACCGCACTGCCGACGCTCATCGCCACGGCGCTCGTGCTGGCGGCCGCGAATCTGGGCCTGTCGCTGCATGGGTCCAGCGAACTGAGGAGCGTCGTCTATAAAGTCTGGACGCGGGTAACGCTGGCGGTCAGCTAGTCGACCGGTTGCAGCGGGCCGCCATTCGCGACCCGCTTTTCAAGGCTTGTTTAACGCTGGTTTAATGCTTGTTCAAGGCATCCGGCACTGCGAGCGTGGCCGCGCCGATGGCCGGCACGCTGCTGTCGCGCGTTGCAATGGCTGCAAAGCGGCGCGGCTGGCAACTTGCCAACGTGCGTTCGTAGATCGACAGATAGCCGTCGCTCACCCGTTGCACGCCGAACGTGTCGAGGTTTTGCGTCGCCCGCGCAGCGAGCGCCGCGTGCGCGGCGCGATCGGTCAGGAGCAGCCCGAGTGTCTCTGAAAGCGTGACCGGATCATGGGGCGGCACCAATAAGCCGGCCTCTCCGCCGTCCAGCATCTCCGGGATCCCGCCCACCCGGGTCGCCACGATCGCGCGTCCCGTTTCGCGCGCTTCGCACAACACCAGTCCGGCCGCTTCGTAGTGCGAGGCCAGTGCGAAAACGTCGGCTTGCGCGAGATAAGCGCGCGGGTCGGCAACAAAACCTTCGAAGTGCGCGTGCCCGGCAACGCCGAGCTGCTGGGCCAGCGCTTCCAGCGCGGGGCGATCGGGTCCGTCGCCGACGAGATACAGCACCGCGTCAGGCACGCTCTTGCGCAGCAACGCGAAGGCGTGCAGCAAATCGCCGATCCCTTTGCGTTCATACATGCCCGACACCGTGACGACGCACGGGTGCGCCAGTCGCGGCGCTGCGGGGACGGGTATTCCGGCCAGACGCGGCGTACCGATCGTGCCGTTGCGCACGACGCTCAGACGCGCCTGCGGTATGCCGCGCCGTGCCATCGCCAGCGCCACGGCATCGCTGACCGCGACGACGTGATCGCCGACGCGCATCAGCGTGGCGGTGCGCTGGAACTCGTTGTGTACCGTCGTGATGAGCACGTAACGCCGCCGCAGCGCGCTCAGACGCGCAATCAGCGCGCCGGTCATCATGTGCGCGTGCACCACGTCGGGGTCGTATTGCGCGACCAGCTGCCTGAAGCCCGCCACCATGCCCGGCAAACGCGACGGTCTCGGCGATTGGGAAAGCAGCACGTGACGCACACCGTGCCGCGCCAGCAGGCTTTCAAAACCGCCGCCCGCCGACGCCACCGTCACGTCGTGGCCGGCACACGCCTGCATACAGGCAAGGTCGATCATCACGTTGACGATGCCGTTGCCGATACTTTGCGCATGATTGGCAAGATGGATGATTTTCATGGGGTCCGTGCAACATCCGTTGAGTGAGCGGGAGCCGCCGCGAGCGGTGCCGTCTGGGGCGTAAAGCGATACATCAGCGCTTTGCCGTGCGCGTCTTCCTCGACTAGCACGAGGTATTCGCCCGACGCGAGGCGGTGGGCGGTAAGCGGCATTGGCACGTCGATCCAGCCGCTCGTCGAACCGACTTCCTTGCCCGGTGCGAGGCGGCCGACATCGCGCCCGGTGGCCCGGTCGTAAACACGCACGATCGCGCTTCGGGTTTCGATAGCGAAGATGTAGTCGCCCGCCACCGCGAAGCCGCTGATCGACGACCAGTCGGGCGCGCCGCGATCGGGCAAGCCGATGACGTAGCGCAGCACCGGCTTGCCGCTCTTCCAGTGGTCGTAACGGGCCAGTTGCGAACCCGCGCTATTCCAGTTGTCCTGAACGAATGGATGCGCCGGGGTCGAGCCGGAGATGAACATCGTGTCGTCGGCGGGAAAGTAATTCAGCCGCGCGATACGGTAGAACGGCGCGGGCGGCGGATACTGCCGCATCGCGCCGTAGCGGTAGACCGGATTGCCGACCCGGTCGAAGCCCTGCAGCGGAAACGAGCGGATCCCCTGCGACTCGGTGCCCTGCCAGATATCGCCGCGAGTGTCGACCCACCACGCCCGCATCTGCGGCGCGTCGGTGCTGCCGGTGTTCTGGTCGAACGCGCTGGCGGAGAAGTCGCCCTTGCCGCTCGCGTCGCGCCAGATCCATTCGCCGTGCAGCGGCTGATTGGGCGGCCACGTGCCGTCGATATGCGACTGCGCGAAGAGACCCGAGGGAATCGCCGTCTCGCGATCGGCGCTGAAGCGATAGATACGCAGATACGACGAATACATGTCCGTCGTATAGAGCAGCCGGTGTCCCTGAACGTCACGCACGAGCGGCATGCCGCGCTGGCCGCCGAGGTACAGATGAAAATACGGATCGTAGGGATAGCGGAAACGGTCGGCGGTGTACCCGGCGTAAGACCACTCCTCGCCGACCGGGCGTGTCAGGTCGAGCGTGAAGCGCTTGCTGCCGCTATAGACCGAAGGCGGCTCGCCGTCGACAAACTGCGCTCCATCGACGAACAACAGCCCTTGCAGACTGAAACGCTGCGTCCCGTCGGGCGCGTAACTTTCGATCAGCGCGCCGTCGTAGGTGCTCGGACCCGTGCCGATGGGCCGCGGTCCCGCGCCGTTCATCGACACATAAATGTTGCCGGCCCGGTCCACGCCTACGCCGGTCAATCCATTGAAGCGCCGCGGCCCCGGCGCGCCGGCGCGGCCTGCATAAATGCCGCCCTCTTCCCCGAAGGTCGCCGACAGCTGCATGCCCGCTCCCGCTTGCGCGGCGCCGGATGCCGCTACCGGGGCGGCAGGATCGGCAGGCTTCGCGGCGAAGATCAGGATCTGCTGGCGCACACCGTTGTCGGCGATCAGCAGCCGTCCGCGCGTGTCGACCGTCAGATCCGCGGGCACGACGCCTGACGGCAAGGCGAGCTCACCCAGGCGTGCGCCATTGCGCGCACGGTGGACCACGTGTTCGGCGCCGTCGGTGCGGCTGTTCTCGACGATCCACAGCGAACCGTCGGGGGCGAGCGCGAGGCGGCCCGGTTCGTGCACCGGAAAACTGCCGACCGCCTGCATCGTTTGGGCGTCGAAGATCTGCACGCGGTTCTCACGCTGATTCGACACGAAGAGCCGCGTCTCGTCCGCGGCAAGCCCGCGGATCGCGTAATCCTCCTTACTCGAAAAAGTCGAGACCAGCAGAAAAGCCAGCCGGCTGCCGCCCGGCCAGCTCACCTCACCGGCGAACGGCACGCCGTCGCGAATATCGGCGCGGCTGCGGCGCGAGACGCCGGTCCACTGCTCGCCTTCGCGCGGCATACGCCGGTGCAGCGTCATCTCGTTGCCGAGACTGACGACGGTTTGCGCGACGAACACGTATTCGTCGTTCACGGCGATCGCATCGCCGCCCATCATGCCCCAGCCGTGCGACTCGCCGCCGTGGCGAACCAGTTGACCGTCGCGGTACTGGCCGATCTCGCCGCCGCCTTCATCCCAGGGTGCATTTGTGAAGACGTCCCCGTGAGGCGTGACGGCGAGCGCCTGCACGTCGATCTGCATCCAGCGATGATCCGCGTAGCCCCAGGTGTTGCCGATCCACGACGTGCGGTACGACAGCGACGGATGCGCGGCGGCGGCGCGCGCTTCGGCAGCGGGCTTGCCGGCAGAAGCCACCGTGGTTGCGCCCGGCACGGCTGCGGCTGCCTGCGCCGGCCCGAGTGCGGTGCCGCCCGAGGTCCCGCCGGCCGCGATCAGCACCAGCACCGGCAGCGCCAGGGCGGCGACACAGACGAGCCGTTCGAAAGTTTTGCGTGCGATACGTTGCATAGTTTCTAACGCGTCAGAACGCGTCGATCGCTTCGCGGTAGATTCGCGCGACCTGCGCGGCGACCACCGGCCGGTCGAAATGTTCGCGCGCATACGCACGGCACGCCTGCGAGTCCGGCACCACGCGCCGGCCGAGCAGCACCTCGACAATGCCGTCGCCGATTGCCCTGAATCCGCTTGAGGGCAGCACCAGTTCCGCCGATAGCGGCGCGACCGCTTCCGGCAGACCGCCGATCGGCGTCACCAGCACCGGCGTACCGGCTGCGAGCGATTCGATCGTGGTGAGCCCGAAGCCTTCGAGCGAAACGGTCGGCACCACTGACAGATCAGCCGCGCGATACCAGAGCGGCACCTTGTCGTCGGGCACGTAGCCGGCGAGTCGCACGTAGCGCTCGAGCCCTCGCGCGACGATGCGCGCCTGCAATTGCGCCTCCAGCGGACCTTTGCCGGCGATCGTCAGGAGTACGTCGGGAAGCAGCGGCTTGACGATGGCCATGGCATCGATCAGGTCCTCCAGACCCATGCGCGGCACGAGGCGTCGCATACAGAACAGCAGCGGCCGGTCCAGCGGCAAACCGAGGCGCTCGCGCGCCCGCCGCTGCGTCACGCGCGTATCGAATTGCGCGACGTCGACGCAGCCGGGCACGACGCGGATGCGCGCCTCGCTCACGCCATAGGTCTCGCGCAGAATCTGCCCGAACGCTTGCGACAGCACGATGTGACGCGTGCCGCCCCGGTACACGAAGCGCTCGAGCGCAAGACGCAGCGCACGCGCCCCGCCGCCCCCGCCGCCCGGATACGACTCGGCGGCCCACGGCCCGTGAAAATGCACGACCTTCGGCACGCGCTTGAACAGACCGGCGGTCGGCGCCGCGTACAGGGCGAAATGGGTGGCGACGACATCGGGCATCTTCGCCTCCCGCAGCGCACGCGACTGCCTGCGCGAGCCCCACAGGCGTGTACCGAGCGGCGACTGTGCACCGGCGAAGGCCAGCACGCTGCCGCCCGATTCGTCGAACACGCCGGGGCTGCCCGCCACCAGCCCACGGACATTGACGCCCTGTTCCGGCAGCGTATCGATCAGCGCCTTGAACATGCGGTCGAGGCCGCCTGGCCGCTCGTTGAACCAGTGCATGCCGATTTGCAGCGAATCGATCGGCGCGCTCATAGTTCCACCGGTGCGGTCGCACAGCTAGCCGGCAACGATTGCGCCGAGCGCCGCGCATGCACCTGCTCATAGAGCGAAAGATAGCGCTCCGCCATGGCCTGCCAGCTCAATGTTCCGGCCACTTCACGCGCCGCCTGCCCCAACCGTCGAGCATAGTCGCGATCGCTCGCGAGGCGTTCGATCGCCGCGGCAAGCGCGGGCACATCGTTGGGATCGTCGAGCACGAGGCCGCTTCCGGGCGTAATCACTTCGGCGCCGCCCACGGTACGCACGGTGATGACCGGCAATCCCGCAGCCAGCGCTTCGAGCAGCACCAGTCCCATCGGTTCGTAGCGCGAGGGAAACACGAACGCGTCGACCGAGCGCATCAACGCGGGCATGTCCATCACCATGTCCGTGAAGTGAACCCGTTCCGTCAGCCCGAGCGACGCCGCCAGCGCCGGATACGGACTGTTGTGCAGAATCCCCGCGACCGCCAGATGCACGTCGGCCGAGGTGTGCACGAGTGCGCGCAGCACCGTGTCGAGATTCTTGCGCGACATGCGCAGGTCGCCGGCGAACAACAGCATGAAAGGCCCCGGCGGCAGACCGAAGCGGGCCCGCTCAGGCGCACCGGGCGCGAATTCCTCGACGTCGACGCCGTTATGAATGACCTGCAGCCGCGCCGCGCCGGGGCCCAGCGCGCGCACTTCGGCGGCGACCGCATGCGACACCGGCACGATGACCTCCGCGTGCCGGAAGGCCCATTTTTCGCACCCGATATTCAGCCGCGTGTAGAGGACCTGATACGCGTCGTAGACGCTGCGCAACAGGCGGAACGGATAGAAACCGCAGCGATACCAGCCGTCGTGGACGAAATGCGCCGCATTGACATCGGCACTCGCCCACGCGATGAAGCCGTTCACGTGAATCACATCGAACGCCTGACGATGCGCACGGATCCATGCACCGCAGCGCCACGCGAACATCTGGTACTGGGCGAGCTTGGTCGGCAGCCGGCTTCGAGCGATCCGCACGAAACGCACACCCGGGTGCTGCACCAGTTCGGGGGCCGCCTCGGCGGCGAGCAGCGTCACCGAATGACCGGCCGCGAGCGCCGCCAGCACGATCTCGTAGTTGACGCGCCCTTGCCCATCGTTCTTGCGCACGACGTGGGTGACGATCAGAATCCGCATCCTGTTGTCCTTCATCTGGATATCTTTTTAGAGGCGTGCCGGGGCCGCGGCGAGCGCACCGTGGCGTTCACGCGCATGGCGCAGCGAAATCACCGGCAGGGTCACGCCGAGAAAGAAAAACAGGCCCGACACCGAGATCAGCGTGTTGATGAAAATCATCATCGAGAAAATCGCCACCGCCACGCCGACGCCGGAGACCGCCAGCAGGTCGGTCGGATGCAGGCGGCTCGCCCGATACGCGCGCCACAACAGCATGACGATGCCGGTGACGTAGAGCAGCGTGCCCGGCCACCCCATCACATAGGGCACCTCCATCAGGCCGCTGTCGAAATTGAGCATCGCCTGCGCCCCGGTGTTGTCAGACAGCTTGCTGCCAAGGCCGGTCGTGCCGAGCCCCTGGCCCGCGATATCGGTTAGCGCCGACGACATGAACGACTTGTAAAACTCCGCGCGCGCCTGATAGCTGTCGTCCTGGCCGAGGTCCTGAATCGAGCTCAAACGCTGCATCACCGGCTCGGCCACCTGATCGATCATCATCAGCGGCGCGGCCACCACGGCCAGTCCCAGCACGCCGGCCATCAGCCGCATGCGGCTTTTGCCGTCGAGCATGGCGAAGGAATACACCAGCGCGATCGCGAAGCCGCCCCACGTGCTGCGCGCGCCGGTGAGCAACAGCGCGGGAATCCCCACGCATCCGAGCAGGATGCGCGCTTTACCGCGCGCGGCGAGCGACATCAGCAGAATCGTCATGAGCGTGACCGCGAACGGGCCGCACGAATTCATCGTGCTGCTCACGCGCATGCCGAACGGCACCGGCTGCCCCTCGGACAGCATCCGCGAGGAGATCAGCCAGAATGCATCCCACGGCATCGGCGAAACGAACTCGAGCAGGCCGTACCCGCTCATCAGGAGTCCGCCATAAACGAAGGTCTTCAGCAGCACCCGGTGATAGTCCGGATAGTGGCGCCACGTGACGGTGAGGTAAAACGCCACCATCACGGGATACAGCCAGTTGATCAGCGTAAACGTCGCCGCGGCCGGACCGACCTGCACCATGCCGACCACGAAGGCATAGAGAAGCGCGATCACGATCAACACCAGCGGCGCCGCACGGCGTTGCCCCAACAACGACACATGCTTGAGCAAGGTCAGGCCGGTGAGCGCGACGGCGAGCAGCGGCGCCACCATGATGGGACTTTGCTCATTGAAAGCGCCGTTGACGAAGTCCGCGAGGCGCCGCACCTCCGGCGTCAGAAAAAACAGCCAGCAGACAAAGCCGATGTAATGCGCGGGCGAGCGCCAGTACAGCACCAAGGCAACGCCTAACGCGCCGAGCGGGAAGAAAAGCTCGATCAGCAGGCCCTGATGCAGGAGGATCAGCGCCAACGTCGCGCCGAACAGGAGCAACGGCCAAAGCAGCGGATAACGCAAGCCTTTGCGCTGCGTGCGGGTCTCCGGTGCGGTGCGCGGATACGGCCCTTGAGGCAAACGGTGCGGGCCGGCGGGGGACTGCAATGGATTCACTCGTGCCATGGAAGGCGTAATCAGCATTCGCGCCATCACAGCAACTCAAACGTGTTGACGAGCGCCGCACCGTCACGCTCGCGGTGTCGCGCGCCGAAGAGCGGCTGGTTGCCACGCATCTGGCGCGTCAAGCCGATGAACGGCTCACCATGTTCGAGGTACGGCCCTTCCGTCTTGCGAAAGCCGAATTGCTCGTAGAAGTCGCGCAAACCGAGCGGCGCGCTCACCCGCGCGGCGTGTCCCGGCCAACGCTCGGCGATCGTCTGCAGCACCCGTTCGAGCAACAGTTCGGCAGTGCCGTCGCCGCGCCGCAGCGGGCTCGTCAACACCTTGTCGATGGTGATTTCAGGGTCTTCCGCATCGCCCGGCTGCAGGCGTGCGTAGGCAAGAATCGGCATGGGCCGCGCCATGTCATCGACCGCGAACACGTGCAGCGAGTTCTCGTCGCGGCCATCGGCGTCGAGACAGACATGCGATTGCTCGACCACGAAGACCGCGCTGCGCGCCCGCAAGATCAGATACAACTCGCGTGCCGAAAGCTGTTCGAATTCCAGCGTTTTCCAGTTCATCACGTTCCCCCAGCGGTAAATAAGTTCAGCGAGGCCGGCATCGCGAGGCCGCCTCGATGGGCGGGCTCAACACGCCGGCCTGTTGTCATGGCTACACGGTACGTCCGCGAAACGCGTGTTTCCGTGCGGCATCGCACTGACGCTGGGCTTTGACAATTCTTAAATACGAGGGGTCGGGACAGGGTGTAGCAAGAAGCCGCCAAAACGGCCTTCAGCCACCCTGCAAGCGCGACAACAACGCGCGCATTTCCGCCACAGGTGCGCCGCGATGCGACCACACGCTGCGATGAACACCACAATGCGATCGATGAATTCGAGAGACCGTTGACCAATTAGGGGGCACCTCAATATGAAAACCGCACTGCGCCGTATCCTTTCCGAATCCGCCCGTCTCGACGTTGCGCCGGACACCCTGGCAGACGACGCCGATCTGTACGCCGCGGGCTTGTCCTCGCTTGCGACCGTGCATTTGATGCTGGCCATCGAAGATGAATTCGGCATTGAGATTCCGGACCGCATGCTGACGCGCCGGCTCTTTTCCACCATCGATTCGATGGCCGCCGCAGTCACCGAGCTGCAACAGGCGAAGGCGGCAGCATGAACGCCCCGCTGCTGGACCCGGCCGCGGTGGGCGCGCCGCTCGCCGAAGCCGCAGCGGGGCAACCCGCCGGACCCGGCGTCGTGCTGAGCGCGGTGGAAACCGAACCCGGCTGGCGCGCGGCGGCACAACGCTGCGCAGCCGTGGCCGCGCAGTTTGCCGACTCGGTGGACCGCGAAGCGCGTTTCCCTCGAGAGGCTTTCGATGCGCTCAAGCGCGAACGCCTGCTGTCGGCGATGGTGCCGGCCGCATTCGGCGGCGCGGGCCTCTCGCTCGCGGACGTCGGCGCGATCTGCGAAACGCTCGCACAGGGCTGCGCCTCCACCGCGATGGTCTACGCGATGCATCAGATCCAGGTGGCGTGCATCGAGGCGCACGGCAGCGAGTCGGCCTGGCATCGACAGTTGCTCGCGCAACTAGTCGAGCATCAATGGCTGCTGGCTTCGGCGACCTCCGAAGAAACCATCGGCGGCAATATGCGCACCAGCGCCTGCTCGGTCGAGCTCGACGGCGCGCGCTTTCGCATCGAAAAGCTCGCCCCGACGATCTCGTACGGCGCGCACGCGGACGGCATTCTGGTCACCGCGCGCCGCACGGCCGAATCGGCTGCGGCCGACCAGGTGCTGATCGTCGCGCTACGCGAGACGACGCAACTGGAAAAACGCGGCGGCTGGGATTCGATGGGCATGCGCGGCACCTGCAGCGAGGGCTTCCGGCTCGTCGCGACCGGTCTCGCCGGGCAGATCCTGCCGACGCCTTTCGCCGAGATCGCCGATCAGACCATGCTGCCGGTCTCGCACACGCTGTGGGCCTCGGTGTGGACCGGCGTCGCCAGCGACGCGGTGAATCGCGCGAAAGCATTCTTCCGTGCGCAGGCCCGCTCGAAGCCCGGCTCGATTCCACCGTCCGGCTTGCGCCTTGCCGAAGCAGTCGGTCTGCTGCAGATGATGCAGGCGCGCCTGTCGGTCGCGCTCGAAGCGGCGCGCACCTCACATCACGCGAAACACGGCGGCTGCCAGGCCGACGCGCCGCTCTCGGCCATGCTCGGCTTCGCTTCGGACATGAACACGCTGAAAACCAGCATCTCGACCACCGCCCTGCAAGTCGTGCAGGAAGTGCTGATGATCTGCGGCATGGCGGGCTACAAGAATGGCACGGAGTACAGCGTGGGACGGCATCTGCGCGACCTTTACTCCGCGCCGCTGATGATCAACAACGACCGTATTGCGCAGAACACGGCGAGCCTGTTGCTCGCGCAGCGTCCTGCCGCCCCGGGGAGAGCCTGACATGAACACGATGACCGATACCGCCGCGCTGGCCGCTGCAACTGCCGCTGCCGCTCAGGAAAGCGCCGCGCCGACTTTCCGCGACGAACTGCTCGCAGCGGGCCTGCTGATCGATACCGGCGAAAATGGCCTGTACGGCCGCAGCCAGATTTTCGAAGACGTGGTGGACCGCCTGAACGTGGCGATCACGCATCTCGGCGCGGATCAGCAGCCGGAAGTGCTGCGCTTTCCGCCGGCGATGCGCCGCACCGATTTCGAAGACAGCGAATATCTGAAGAGCTTTCCGAATCTCGCCGGCACGATCCACTCGTTCTGCGGCAACGACATGGGCCACCAGCGCCTGTTACGCGCACTCGACGACGCCATGACCGAACGCGACGACGAACGCAGCGAAGAATGGATGGCGCAGCAGAAGCCGACTCGCGTCGTGCTGACGCCCGCCGCCTGCTATCCGATCTATCCGGTGATGGCGCGGCGCGGCCCGCTGCCCGCCGACGGCCGCACCATCGACGTGCTGTCGTATTGCTTCCGCCACGAGCCGTCGCTCGATCCGGGCCGCATGCAGATGTTCCGGCAACGCGAATACGTGCGCCTCGGCAGCGCCGACCAGGTGATGGCGTTCCGGCAGATGTGGGTCGAACGCGGCTCGCTGCTGATCACGCTGCTGCAACTGCCGGTTGAAGTGGATCTCGCCAACGATCCGTTCTTCGGCCGGGGCGGCAAGATCGTCGCCGATAGCCAGCGCGCCCAGGCACTCAAGTTCGAACTGCTGATTCCGGTGGCGAACGCGGACAGCAAAACGGCCTGCCTCTCGTTCAACTATCACATGGAGCATTTCGGCGCGATCTGGAAGATCGCGTGCGAAGACGGCACGGTCGCGCACACGGGTTGCGTCGGCTTCGGCATGGAACGCATTACGCTCGCGCTGTTCCGCCATCATGGGCTCGACGTCAACGCGTGGCCGCACGATGTGCGCGCACTGCTGTGGGGCGACACCGAGGCGCAGGTCGCGCATGGCCTGCAAGCCATGCAGCCAGAGTCCATGGTGACCAAACAGGGTGCGGGAGACAGCGTATGAATCCCTCCCTGATCCCCGTGCCGAAGGGCGTGCAGTCCGCTTTGCCGTTGCCCCGCCGGCTCGACCCGGCGGCTCAGGGCAGCGCGGCCGCGCCCATGCCGGCGCGGCGCCAGCATGCGCCGCACGCGCTGCATCAAGGCGAGCGCGTGTGGCAGGAGACCAATTGCTACGTCGATCTGTGGATCGAGTTGCTGCATGGCTTCGGACTCGATCCGCGCGCGGCGTTTGGCTTTACCGTCATGCAGGACTTCGAAGGCGATCAGTTCACGTTCTTCAAATTTCCGCTCGAAGACCTCGAGCGGCTGTACGGCACCCAGGTGCAGGAACTGGCGATCTACGACTCGCTCGAAGCCCGCGTGCTTGCGCAGACCGTGCGCGGCCATACCGTGCTGGTGGAAGTGGACGGCTATTACCTGCCGAATACGCGTGCCACCTCGTATCGGCGCGAGCATCCGAAAACCACGGTGGGAATCGACTTTATCGATCCGCCCGCGCGCCGCCTCGGCTACTTCCACAACACCGGCTATCACAGGCTCGATGGCGAGGACTACGACGGCGTGTTCCGCAAGCTGCCGCAATTCGCGCAGCAGCCGGATCTGCTGTTTCCGTACGTCGAATTCGCCAAGCAGGCGCGGCCCGCGCTGGAAGGCACCGCGCTCGCCGACGCATCCGCGGAATTGCTGCGCGCGCATCTCGGCCGGCGGCCGCTCACCAATCCGATCTCGCAGTGGCGCGCCGCCTTTCCCGCGCATCTGGACACGCTGCTCGAACGCGGCGAGGCGTTCTTCCACCCGTACTCGTTCAACCTGATGCGGCAGCTCGGCGCGAACTTCGAGTTTCTCTCGAAGTACCTGCTATGGCTTTCCGCACAAGGCTTCGAGATGCCGGCGTCGATCCCCGCCGCGGCGCAGAGAATCGCGTCGGAGTCGATGGTGATGCAGTTCCGGCTCGTGCGAGCCATCGCACGCGGGCGCCGCGATCCGTGTGAAGACTGCTTCGACGTGCTCGAAAGCGCTTATGAAAACACGCTCTCGCCGCTCGCCGCGCTGGCGCTGTGACGTGCTCGCACCCAGCTTGCGGGATTCGCCGTGGATACGCTGACGATTGATGCGGTACCGGAGGAAGGCGGCCCACGTCCGGCCGCTTTCGCCAAAGCTGCCGAGGCCACTGAAACGGCCGGCACCGTCAACGCAGTTGCCGCTCCCGAGGCCATGCCGCAGGACCTCTGGCCGCAGCAACTCGACGCGGGCTGGCAGTGCGTCAGCACGTCGGCGGGTGCGTGCGCGTCGCCCGCCGACTTGCCCGCCCAGGGCTGGCTCGCCGCGCCGGTGCCCGGCACGGTGGCGAGCGCGCGCCGTGCCGCGGGCCTGCTGGACGCCGCGAATCCAGCGCCGCTCGCCTTCGACGATCACTGGTACAGGCTCACGCTGACAGGCACCGGCAAACGCCGCTTGCGCCTGCACGGCCTCGCCACGCTCGCGGAAGTCTGGCTCGACGGCATCAAGCGCCTCGACTCCGATTCGATGTTCATCGCGCACGATCTCGACATCGAACTGCGCGGCGGCGCCATGCTCGCGCTGTGCTTTCGCTCCCTGACGCCGGCATTGGCGGCAAAACGCTCACGTGCGCGCTGGCGCCCGCGACTCGTCACGCCGTCCACCTTGCGCAACGTGCGCACGACCCTGCTCGGCCATATGCCCGGATGGTGTCCCCCGGTGCAAGCGGTCGGCCCGTGGCGGCCGGTAGAGCTGTTAAGCGACGCGCCTCACGCATTCGACACAATCGATCTGACAAATCGTCTCGAGGAAAACGACGGCGTTGTTTCGCTCACGCTACGTTTCGTTCATCCGCATGACGTCGACACGTGCGGCGCCTCCTTGAATTGCGGAGGCTTCGTTTCGTCTTTGCAATGGCGCGACGCCTATACGCTGACGGGCAGCGTGCGCGTGCCGCACGCCGAGCGCTGGTGGCCGCACACGCACGGCGAGCCCACTTTATATCCTCTGACGTTGCAGCTTGATGACGGGCGCGCGATCTCCCATTCATTAGGGTCGGTCGGCTTTCGCCGTATCGAAATAGATCGCGGCGCAGACGGCGCAGGCTTCGCATTGCGCGTCAATGGCACGCCCGTGTTCTGCCGCGGCGCCTGCTGGACCAGCGCGGATCTCGTCACGCTGACCGGCACCGGGGCGCAACTGCGCCACGCCTTCGCGCTGGCTCGCGATGCCGGCATGAACATGCTGCGGGTCGGCGGCACGATGGTGTACGAGTCCGACGCCTTCTACGCACTCGCTGACGAGTACGGCATCCTCATCTGGCAAGACTTCGCGCTGGCGAATTTCGACTACCCGACCGATGCTGGTTTCAGCGCCTCCATCGAGCGCGAAGCGACGCAATTCCTGACCCGCACGCGGCGCTTCGCATCACTCGCCGTGCTGTGCGGCGGCAGTGAAGTCGACCAGCAGGCAGCCATGTTCGGCCTGCCGGCTTCGATGCGCGCGCAACCATTATTTACCGAACGGTTACCGGCCGTCGCCGCGCGCGAGCGGTCAGATGTACCGTACGTGAGCAACTCACCCTCCGGTGGCGCGTGGCCGTTTTCGACTAATGAGGGCATCACTCATTACTATGGCGTGGGGGCCTATCAGCGGCCGCTCGACGACGTGCGCCGCTCGCAGGTGCGTTTCGCCGCCGAATGCCTCGCGTTCGCCAACGTGCCCGACGACGCCACCTTGCGCGACGCGCTCGGCACGACCCACCTGCACGATCCGCGCTGGAAAGCGGCGGTGCCGCGCGACCCCGGCGCAGGCTGGGATTTCGACGACGTGCGCGACCATTATCTTCAGACGCTCTACGGCGTGGAGCCGGCACGGCTGCGGTACGAAGACCCTGAGCGTTATCTGGACCTGTCGCGAGCGGTCGTCGCCGAATTGATGAGCGAGGTGTTCGCCGAGTGGCGGCGCGCCGGCTCGACGTGTGGCGGCGCGCTGATCTGGCAGCTGCAGGATCTGCGCCCCGGCGCGGGCTGGGGCTTGATCGACGCCACAGGACGGCCTAAAAGCGCCCTGCACGGGCTCGCCAGGACGCTGCAACCCATTCAGCTGGTCATGACCGACGAAGGTCTCAACGGCCTCGATATTCATCTGCTGAACGAGCGTGCCCAGCCGGTGCACGCGCAACTCGACCTGGTCTGCCTGCGCGACGGCAGCGTCAAGGTCGCGTCGGCGAGCCGCGCGGTCGAACTGGCGCCGCACAGCACACAGCGTGTCGGCGCGGCCGAGTGCCTCGGCCAGTTCTTCGATTTCACGCACGCGTACCGCTTCGGGCCGCGCGCCCACGACGTCACGATTGCGACGCTGCGCGATCCGGCGAGCGGCCGGATCGTGTCTGAAGCGTTTCATCTGCCGGAGCCGCGCATGGCCGAGCGTCACGACCTTGGCCTGACGGTCACCGCCGAGCGCACCGCCGACGGCTGGCAGCTCGTCATCGAAGCGAAGCGCTTCGCGCGCTTCGTTCATATCGTTGACGCGCATTACCGCGCCGCGCACGACTGGTTCCATCTGCCGCCGAACCGCCCCTGTACCGTGCCGCTCATCCCCGTCGGACAACTCGTTGTGGATGCATCCAACCCATTGTTTAAAGCAGACGCAACATACGGGGCACCCGCCGGCGAAGTGCGCGCGATCAATGCGAAAGCCGCGACGTTCTACGGCTGAATGTCTTCCTGAACCCGACCACCCCTTCGCAAGGCGCGTAAAACCTCGCGCTGCGCGAATCCATCTGTCTGGTCTGCAGAATCACTGTCGGTTTTTGAGCGACGCTTTATTCTTAAAAAAGGCGATCCGTACGCCAACGCACGCAACGCATGGAACACATCTGAATCAATTCCGGCACATCGCGGACGCATCCCGACAACGCAGGTACACCGGCTATTTCATCTCTGAGACGTCTGCCGCAAAGCGGTGCTCAGCAGCCGCTAATCCAATCTGATCAACGACTTGGCTCAAATAAAAATGCCTTTCAAAGGGCCGGCGCACTGGCGAGGCGTGGTACAGATTTGAAACAAAAAGCCGCGTTTGACTTCGCGCGCCGTTAAGGCTTTGTGCGTTATGCCCCACCAGCACTCGCTTTCCCCATGGTTGGCACGCTCCTCGCTATAGAGAGAACGCAACATCGCGTCGCCGTAAGAAGCTAGAAGAACGGCGGTGACGCATCAGGCCAATACGGGGCCGTTCCTGTTCATCCTTCGCTGCTCGCCAGGCAGCACGTCGTCAATTAAAGGATGCAGGCATGGGATCAAAAACAGGAAGCCACGCAGAGCGGGGCTTCACGCGAGGACCGATCATGTTGACACTTCAATCAGACCTGCACGGCAATCATTTGCTGGGCGCATTGCCCTCCCATGAATGGCAAGCGCTTGCCCCTCATCTCGAACTGGTTCATCTGCGCACCGAGCAGCTGCTGTGCGATTCAGGTCAACGCATTCATCACGTCTACTTCCCGACCACCGCGATCATCTCGATGCTCTCGACGATGGAAGACGGCAGCTCGGTCGAAATCGCCGCGGTCGGACGCGAAGGGATGACCGGCGTGCCGGTGCTCACCGGCGGCGAAACCATGCCGAACCGCGTGCAGGTGCAATGCGCCGGCTTCGCCTACCGGATGAGCGCACAGGCGCTCAAGCAGCAATTCGCCCGCTCGGACTTCCTGCGCCGCCTGATGCTGCTGTACATGCACGCG
Organism: Paraburkholderia sp. IW21; assembly: GCF_041321145.1. Taxonomy (NCBI): domain Bacteria; kingdom Pseudomonadati; phylum Pseudomonadota; class Betaproteobacteria; order Burkholderiales; family Burkholderiaceae; genus Paraburkholderia; species Paraburkholderia sp. IW21. The sequence goes on from NZ_JBGGWA010000008.1 coordinate 333,480, forward strand.
CTGCTTACGCAAGTCGCGCAAACCGCTGCCTGCAATCGCCACCACGCGCTGAACAAACAACTGTGCCGGTGGCTGCTGATCGAAGTAGACCGCGTCGCAACGAACGATCTCACGGTCACCCAGCAACTGATCGCCGACATGCTTGGCGTGCGCCGCGAAGGCATCACCGAAGCCGCCGGCAAGCTGCACGACGAAGGCCTGATTCACCACAGCCGCGGCCACATCAAGATCCTCGACCGTAAAGGCCTCGAAGCCCGCGCCTGCGAATGCTACGGCCTCGTCAAGCGAGAATTCGACCGCCTTCTGCCGCGCCTGCGTCAAGCTGAAACCGTCGAGTAAGCAGCCAGCCAGGCGCTGCATCGTGTCGATTACGGGGTAGATCATCATGTTCAGGAATACTGCGCGATGTCTCGACGCATTCTTTGTGATTGCGGGCGGGATGCTCGCTCACGGGATGCGTTTTTCGACGCCGATTGCGTTGTCGGACACCGAGCGTCTCTTGATCGCTTTTAACTGCGTGCTCGTGCTGCTGCTGTTTCCCGGCTTCGGCGTCTATGAAACGTGGCGCGGCAAGTCACTCCCTTCCATGCTGGCAAGAGTCGCCGCGGCATGGCTGGTCGTGGTCGCCACCGCCCTTGTGCTGGCGTTCACCTTGCATCGCATGGATGCGGTTTCGCGCCTGTGGTTCGGCTACTCGACGCTGATTTCCGGCGCGCTGATCATCGTCACCAAGTGCCTCGTGCATGTGGCCTTGCGCAGCGTGCGCCGGCGCGGCATGAACTTCCGCACGGTCGCGATCGTCGGTGCGCCCGGCTTCTCGCGCACTTTGCTCGCGCATCTCGAACATGCACCACAAGCCGGCTTCAAGCCAGTCTGCATATTCGACACCAGCATCGAAGCGGCGGGCACGCTCGGCGCGCGTCGTAACCGTCTGCCGGTGCTCACCGATCTGAATGCGTTCGCCGCCAAGGTGCGCGAAGAACACGTGAACGAAGTGTGGCTCGCGTTGCCGCTTTCCGAAGAACATATGATCTACCGCTTCACGCGCATGTTCAGACACGACTTCGTCAATCTGCGGTTCATTCCCGATGTACGCAGCCTCTCGCTTTTCAATCACGCGCTGGTCGATGTCGTCGGTTTACCGACGCTCAATCTGAGCGCCACGCCCTTCTCGTCACCGCAGATGTGGCCCAAGCTGATCTTCGACCGCCTGTTCGCGGCGGCCGCGCTGCTGGCGCTCACGCCCGTGTTCATCGTGCTCGCGATCGGCATCAAGCTGAGCTCGCCCGGGCCGGTGTTCTTCCGTCAAACCCGCAAGGGTGTCGACGGCCAGCCGTTCGCGATCTACAAGTTCCGTTCGATGACCGTGCATCACGAAGCGCATGGCCAGGTCACGCAGGCCGCGCGCAACGATACGCGCATCACGAAACTCGGCGGCTTCATGCGCCGCACCAGTCTCGACGAGTTGCCGCAATTCCTGAACGTGCTGCTCGGCCAGATGTCGGTGGTCGGTCCTCGTCCGCATGCGGTCGAACACGACGATCTCTACAAGGATCAGGTGTACGGCTACATGAACCGCTACCGGATCAAGCCGGGCATCACCGGCTGGGCGCAGGTGAACGGCTATCGCGGCGCGACCACCAAGGTCGAAAAGATGGAGACGCGCGTCAAGTTCGATCTCTTTTACATCCACAACTGGTCCTTCTGGTTCGACATGAAGATCGTGTTCATCACGATTTTCAAGGGCTTTGTCGGCCGCAACGCATTCTGACCATGCCACTCCGGGAACCGTTTGTGAAAGTCTCCGTGATCGTGCCGACCTACCGGCGCACCGCCGATCTGGCGCGCTGCCTCGCGGCACTCGATGCGCAGGAGCGCCGCGCCGACGAAGTCATCGTGATCGCACGCCATGACGATTACGCGACGCTCGACTGGCTGCGCACCCGCGACGCGAACCGGCCCGACCCGCGCCGCTGGATCGTGCTGGTGCACAAGCCCGGCGTGGTGGCGGCGTACAACCTCGGTATCGAAAGCGCCAGCGGCGACGTGCTCTGCTTCACCGACGACGATGCCGCACCGCATACCGACTGGATCGCGCGGATCGCGCGCGCTTTCAAGGATGATCCGACACTCGGCGGCCTGGGCGGACGCGACATCGTGCATGAACGCAACGGCATTCTGCAGGGACAAAAGCCGCGCGTGGGCATCGTGCGCTGGTATGGCCGGACCATCGGCAATCACCATGTCGGCCACGGCTCGGCACGTGAAGTCCAGGTCCTCAAGGGCGTCAACATGGCGTTTCGCCGCGAGGCGATCGGCGCGCTGCGCTTCGACGCCCGCTTGCGCGGCACCGGCGCGCAGGTTCACTGCGAAATGGCCTTCAGTCTGGACGTGCAGCGGCGCGGCTGGACCCTGATTTACGACCCGTCGCTGCTGGTGGAGCACTTCCCCGCCCAGCGCGGCGACGAAGACCAGCGTTTCACATTCAACGACGCGGCTTTCTATAACGCGTCATTCAATCTCCGACTCATCATGTGCGAATACCTGACGCCACCCGGCCGATGGGCGTTCGTCGCTTACTCGACGCTGATCGGCGATCGCGCGGACCCGGGGTTCCTGCGCGCCTTGTCGTTGGCATTCGAGCGCGGCGGCGTGGCACTCGCGCTTCGCAAATGGAGAGTTGGTTTACGCGCAATGCGCGGGGCATGGCAGGAGGCGGCACGCTGACCGATCAGCGCACCGCTTCACGCAAGGGACCACCAAAATGACTATCAAAACAATTGCCGCAGGGCTCGCGGCCGCCTCTCTTTGCGCCTGTTCGTTGGCGCCAGGACCGTATCTGGACACCAAACGGCTGGAGCCGCCGGCTCCGCCGGAACAGACCGCTGAGAAGTTTCCGGTACACGCGATCGACGTCGGCTATTTTCGCCAGCAGCGCGCGGCCGCCGTACCGGCCGTCTGCCCGCTGTCGTGCCTGACGGCGAAGACGCGCGGCGCTTACGACTACCGGCTCGGCATCAGCGATCAGTTGAGCATCATCGTCTGGGATCACCCGGAACTGACCGGCGGCACGCTTGGCGGCGTGCCGCCGCTGCCGGCCAGCGGCAACGCTGCGGCGCCCTCGCCTGGACCCACCCAGACACAAGGCGCGACCCCGATCGCGCCGGCGCCGGCGGTCAGCGGCGAAGGCGGACTCACGGTACGCGTCGCCAACAACGGCACGATCTTTTTCCCGCGCGTGGGCCGCATCAAAGTGCTCGGCATGACGGCGCAGGAAGTCCAGGAGGCGTTGACGAGAGGGCTTGCGAAGACGATCCGCAATCCGCAACTCGACGTACGCGTGTCGGGCTTCAACAGCCAGTCGGTGCAGGTGACGGGCAATCTGCGCACGCCCGCCTCCGAGGCGATCACCGATACGCCGCTCACCGTGCTCGATGCGATCAATCGCGCGGGCGGCGCGTTGCCCGATGCGGATCTGCAAAACGTCGGCGTGACGCGTGACGGCAAGCGCTACACGGTCGACGTCGCCGCGCTGCTCGAAACCGGCGATCCGCAGCAGAACGTACTCCTGAAAGACGGCGACATCATCGACGTGCCGGACCGTTCGAACAGCCGTGTATTCGTGCTCGGCGAAGTGAACAAGCCGACCTCGCTGCCGATGAACCGCGGCCGTCTGACACTCGCCGATGCGCTGACGGGCGCCGGCAGCCTCGACGTCAAAACCGGCGACCCGCGCTTCGTCTACGTGGTGCGCGGGGCCGACAAAACCCTCACGCCCGACGTCTATCAGCTCGACATGACCCAGGTCGACGCGTTGATGCTGATGACCAAGTTCGAACTTCAGCCGAAGGATGTGGTGTACGTGCAGGTCTCGAGCGCAGCACGCTTTAACCGCGCACTCGAACAGATCACGCCGACCCTGCAGTCCTTGTTCTACACAGTGCAACTGTCCAGATAAATCGCCTGCCACGGAGTATCACTATGAGTACGTACGATATGCTGGACCACGGACCGGCGCCAAGAAGCGACGAGGACGCCGTGATGCGCGATTTGCTGCGCATCGTCATGGATCAGATAGGGTGGGTGGTCGGCATTGCCGGCTGCGTGATTCTGGCCGCGGTGATCTATACGAAGGTCGCCACGCCGATCTATTCCGCCGACGCACTGCTTCAGGTCGATCCGCAGAACAACACTGCCGGCTCGCAGAATCAGAGCACGCCTTCGCTCGTGCCGTCGGTGGGCCCGATGCGCACCGACGCGGAAATCGAAATCATCAAGAGCCGCGCCGTCGTCGAGCCGGTAGTCGAGCAATTCAAGCTGAACTTCAGCACGGCTGCGAAGACCGTGCCCGTGCTCGGCAAGATCTCGTCGTTCTTCGCGCAACCCGGCCATCCGCTCGGCACGGCCTTCGGCCTGGACTCGTATGCGTGGGGCGGCGAGCAATTCGAGGTCGAGTCGATCACGGTGCCGAAATCGCTTGAAGAGGCGCGCCTGACGCTGCATGCGCTCGGCTCCGGCCACTATGAACTGACGGACGCGTCCGGCCGGCAGATTCTGAGCGGCGTGGCCGGACAGGAAGCAAGCGGCAACGGCGTCAAGTTGTTCGTCAAGACGCTGGTGGCCCGTCCCGGCACCGAATTCTACGTGACGCGCTTCAACCAGCTGGACGCGGTCGCCGCCCTTTCGTCAGGATTGCAGGTGGTCGAAAAAGGCCGTGACACCGGCGTCGTGCAACTCTCGTACATGGGCGCCAATCCGCACGCGATTACCGCCATCACGAATGCGGTGGCGGCATCGTATCTGGCGCAACGCACCGAACGCGCGCAGGAAGAAGCGAGCCGTATGTTGAGCTTCCTGAACAGCGAATTGCCGCGCCTGCGCGAAGAAGTGAAAAAGACTGAGACCGCGCTGTCGGAGTATCAGTCGAAAGTCGGTTCGTTCCAGCCGACCCAGGAAGCCGGGGTCTATCTCGCCGGTGGTCTGGACTACGAAAAACAGATTGCGACACTGCGCATTCAGCGCGCGCAGCTGCTGCAGCGCTTCACTGAAGACAGCCCGGAAGTGCAACAGGTGGACGCGCAACTGGCTGCGATGTCGCGCGAAAAAGCCCGCTTCGAAGATCACTTCAGCACGCTGCCGAGCTCCGAACGCAACGCCCTCTCCTTGCAGCGCGATGCGAAAGTCGCCGAGGAAATCTACGTGGCGCTGCTGAACAAGACTCAGGAGCTGTCGATTTCGCGGGCCGGCACGATCGGCAACGTGCATATCATCGACCAGGCCTTGCTGCCCTCTGAACCGGTCCGGCCGAAGTCGGCACTGATCATTTCGGCGGGCACGTTGCTCGGCGTGATCGGCGGCATTCTGTTCGCGTTCTGCCGCCGCACGTTCTTTACCGGCGTGGCCGATCCCGAGTTCGTTGAACGGCGCTTCCATTTGCCGATCTTCGGTTCGATCGCCTTCAGCCCGGAACAGGCACGCAGCGACCGGCAATTGAGCGCCGCACGCACCGCTGCGTTGCGCGCGCCCAAGTCGACGCCGACCGAAGTGCCGACGCAGTCATCGGGCGTCATGGGGATGCTGCGCACCGATTCGGCGACAGCGGCGGCTCGCCAAGGCAGCGTGCCGGTGGGTACGCAAACCATCATTGCGTCGGGCAAGACGCCGACGCGGCCGCTACTGGTGAAAACCCATCCGTACGATACGACCGTGGAAGGCTTGCGCGGGCTGCGCGCCACGCTGCAGTTCGGCTTGATCGACGCGCCCAATCGTATCGTGGCGATCACGAGCCCCGCGCCTTCGGACGGCAAGAGCTTTCTGTGCGCGAACCTGGCCGCGCTGATCGCGGAATCGGGCAAGCGCGTGCTGCTGATCGACGCCGATCTGCGGCGCGGCCGGCTGGCGCAATATCTCGGCCGCTCGCCCCACGGCGGCTTGACCGAACTGCTGACGGGCCAGGTCGATCTGGACGTCGCGGCGCGCGCCACGGGCGTGGACGGCTTGCACTTCATCTCGGCGGGCGCTTATCCGCCGAATCCGTCCGAGATTCTGACGTCGTCGCGCTTCGGCGAAATCCTCGCGCGCTTCGAGCAGGAGTTCGATCTGGTGATCGTCGACACGCCGCCGCTGCTGGCGGTGGCCGATGCGGCGGTGGTCGCGCATATTGCCGGTTCGACGGTGCTGGTGATGCGGGCCGGCGCGCACACCGAGGGCCACGTGGCCGACGCGCTGAAGAAGCTGCGGCGTGCGCGCGCCCGGGTGGTGGGCGGCGTGATGAATGCGGTGCCGCTCAAGAAGCACAACAGGAACGGCACGTATGACTACGCGTATGCGTACACCTACTCCGCCAGCGATCCGCTCGATACGCACGGATCACGATAAGCCGGGTTAAAGGTCGTACAGCGAAGGGGCTGCGCCGGATTCAGGTGCAGCCCTTTTGCATTGGCGCACGGTGAATGCAGCTAGAGGGGGACTTAAGGCTGCCGCGGCAAATGCCGACGCCGGCGGCTGACATGCAGACCGCCGGCGTGGCGTGGAGAATGCGGGGGGAAATTGCAACGCAACGCTCGGCGCAAGGCCGGCGCTGCGGCGCGCTGCGTTTACAGAAACGCGCTGACGTCGGTATGAAAACGCACGGCCAGCGCCTTTGCCACCTTTTTGCTGATGGCGCGCCGGCCCGCAAGAATATCGCTCACCACGGTGGGCGATGCGATACCCATCAGATCCTTTTGCCTGAGCCCGTGCGTCTCTAGCAGATGCCGCAACACTTCGCGCGGCTCCGCTTTCGGGATCGTCACGTTGCTCGCTTCCCAGCTTTCGATCAGGTCGGTGACAATCGCGAACAGATCGGCAAGCGGATCCTCCTCGTTGCCGTTCAGGTGATCGGCGAGCGAGTTGGCGAGCCGTACCATCGTCTGATAGTCCTGCTCGTTGCGAATGGGTGTGATGGGCAACTGGGTTTGCAATGCAGCCCAGGTTTGAGCGATGTCGGGAAAGGCTCCCGGGAGGCGATCGGCATTCATGAGTTTAAATTCTTCCTCGTCCAAAGGTCGTATTCCGCATGCGTCAAGACGTGACGAACGAATAACGACTGCCTGTTGTAGTGAATCGCCGCGACGATCCTGAACCGGTTGCCGCCCACATCGAAAACAGTGTATTGCGGCGGCACGTAGTCCACGCTCGCGAACGTCTGCTTCAGGTCGTTATAGCCATACGCGAGGCAAGCCTGCGCCAGTGAGTACCACGTCAACAGCGCACTGCGCGCCCCCGGATGTCTCTCTATAAAGTCCAGCAACGCTTTCTTCGAAATGACCCGCATCGTATTTCCTCGCATGTACTCGCGCATTGAACATGCACGCTCTACCTGCAAGGAATAGGCTGGGATCGATACCGATAGCCGGCCGCACGGCATAGACCGAACGGCTATCCACGGTTTTCTTCTGTACGACAACGTCATTTTATTCGCATATCGCGAACTTCGCAATATGCGAATAACGAGACGGATGCGCCTGTTTCAGGACCTGCTCGCAAATTCACGCCGTCCAGCGCGGCGGCCCCACACGAGCTCGTCCGCGTCAGCGCCCCCAACTGCTTTCTTGCGCGCGTTCGCTGGGCCATGCAAGGTCCTGGGTGGCCAGATCAGGTTCAATCCGTTCCGCCGCCGCCACCCGCAGACGCCAGCCTGCCGCCGCGATCGTGCGCGTTACTTCGGACATGAAGGCGCGCCGGAAAACCGCCGCGGAAAAACGTTCGGCGTTCGCACGGCATGCCGCCGGCGTGATCTGATCACACTGCCGTTCGAAGCGGTCGATCGCATCGAGCATCGACACGACCGTTTGGCGTGCGAAAAACACGCCGGTAGGACGTGCCTCGCCGACCGGCACCACGGTTTCGAGCGCCCCGCCCTTGCCGAATGCAATGACCGGCGTGCCGCACGCCTGCGCTTCGAGCGCGACGATGCCGAAGTCTTCTTCGGCGGCGAACACAAAGGCGCGCGCGCGTTGCAGATGATCCTTGAGAACCTTGAACGGCTGATAGCCGAGAATCGTCACATTCGGACCGGCCTTGGCGCGAATCGCCGCCATCTCCGGTCCGTCGCCGATCACGATCAGCTGGCGGTGCGGCGTCGCGTTGAAGGTGTCGACAATCAGGTCGATGCGTTTGTACGGCACCATCCGCGAGGCCGTCAGATAGAAGTCTTCCTTCTGTGTGCACAGTTCGAATTTGTGCACGTCGACGGGAGGCGGAATCACCGCCGCATCGCGCCGGTAAGTTTTCATCATGCGCCGTGCGACGAACTGGGAATTCGCAATCAGACGGTCGACGCCGTTCGCCGAGTGCGAATCCCAGCCCCGCAGATAATGAAGCAGCACGCGCACGAGCCACGACTTCGGCCCGCGCGTCAGATTCGCTTCGCGCAGATACTGGTGTTGCAGATCCCACGCGTAGCGCATGGGCGAATGCACATAGCTCACGTGCGTCTGATCGGGGCCGACCAGCACGCCCTTGGCAACCGCGTAAGAACTTGTGATGATGAGGTCGTAACCCGACAGATCGAACTGTTCGACGGCCAGCGGCATCAACGGCAGATACGCGCGATAGCGGCGCCGCGCAAACGGCAGGCGTTGGATGAACGAAGTCGTGACAGGTTTGCCGCCCAGCGGCCTGCGGTCTTCAAGGAAATCGACAAGGCTGAAAAGATCGGCATCGGGAAAACACTCAATGATCTGTTCGAGCACTTTCTCCGCCCCGCCGGGTGCGACGAGCCAGTCGTGCACGATCGCCACTCTCATGATCTCCCCACCTATAAATAAACGACCCATGGCCTTAGCAACGAGTGTATGTGCCGCATCATTCAGTGTGCGTGCGCGTGCCCACATTCGGCGCGCGACAGTCCGCGAATAATGAAACCTCTCCATTCGCCTCTTGCGAACGGCACGTTCAATGACTTCGCCTTCCATGCGCCCAACGATCGACGCCTCTCCACTCGCCCACTCCTTGCCGCTGGTTCAACCGGCCCTGATCGACCCACCCACGGCGCCCGCACCGGCGGCAACGCTCCCGTCCGCGATGCCGAGCGTGCTCTTCGTCGATCAGAGCGGCCAGCTCGGCGGCGCCGAATTCGCCCTCCTGCCACTGGCGGGAAGCTGCGCTGCGCGCAGCGAGGTCGTGCTGCTTTCCGACGGCCCATTTCGCGCCCGCCTCGAAGCGCTCGGCGCACGCGTGCAGGTGCTGAACGACGCTCGCGTGTCGGGCATCGTGCGGCAAGCTTCCGGTTTGAACTGTCTGCGCGCCGTACCCGGCATCCTGCGTCAGGTCCGCGCGATCGCGGCACGCGCGCGCGCGTTCGACGTGCTGTTTCTCAATACGCAAAAGGCGCTGGTACTTGGCGCGCTCGGCAAGCCGCTGCATCGCAAGCCGGTGATCTGGTATCAGCACGACATCCTTACGCGCGAGCATTTCGGGCGTGTGCAGTTGAGCGTCATCAAGTGGCTGGTGCGCTTCGCGGTCGATCACGTGGTGGCGAATTCTCAAGCGTCGGCTCGCTCGCTGACGGCGCTGACCGGCATCGCGCCCGACTCGGTGCCCGTCATCTACAACGGCATCGACGCAGGCGCGTTCAGGCGCATCGACGGCACCGACATGGCTGCGCTACGGCGGTGCCTGGGCTTGCCGCAGGAGGCGTGGCTCGCAGGTTTGTTCGGCCGCCTTGCGCCCTGGAAAGGTCAGCACATTGCGCTCGAAGCGCTGGCGCGGTTGCCCGACGTGCACCTCGTATTGGTCGGTTCGCCGTTATTTGGCGAGGACGCCTACGCGCAGCGCCTGCACGAGCAGGCCGAAACGTTGGGCATAGCGGATCGCGTGCACTTCGCGGGCTTTCAGGACGACGTCCCCGCGTGGATGAAAGCGATGGATGTGATCCTGCACACGTCGACCGAGCCGGAGCCGTTCGGGCGAGTGATCGTGGAAGGGATGGCGGCGGCACGCCCGGTGATTGCCACGGCCGCGGGGGGCGTAACCGAGATCGTGCGGCATCGGCACAACGGCTGGCTGGTGAAACCAGGCGACGTCGCCGCGCTGGCTGATGCGATTGGCGCATTGCGCGCCGACCCGGCGCTTGCGCAGCGCCTCGCGGACCAGGCGCTTACCGATGCGCAAACCGAGTTTTCAGTGGCTCAGTATTTGCAACGGATGAGGCAGGCCATCGGGCAAGCCGCGCGCTAATGCTGGTTGATGCAGGTGAGTGCGGAGCGACGTGGGTTTCTGTTGGAGCGAGCGGCGGCCGCCGGTGCGTGCAGGTCCATGCGGGTCAATGCAGGAGAGCGAGCCCGCTGAAGCAGGCTCGCGCGCCACTGCAAAAGCTGTGATCAGCCCTTGCTGTACTCGATCGTCTCGACGCCGGTATCCGTGCCGAGCAGGCACAGATTCGCGCCGCGGCCGGCGAACAAACCTACCGTCACCACGCCCGGCCATGCATTGATGTGCATTTCCAGCGTGCGCGGGTCGCTGATACGCAGACCCTTGACGTCGATGATCTCGTTGCCGTTATCGGTAATGAACGGCACGCCTTCCTTTGTCACGCGCACCACCGGCACGCCGCCGAGCGCCGTGACGCGGCGGCCGATCGCCGTGCGCGCCATCGGCACGACTTCGATCGGCAGGGGGAAGTTGCCGAGCGTGTCGACCAGCTTGCTTGCATCGGCGATGCAGACGAACACGTCCGATACGGACGCAACGATTTTCTCGCGCGTCAGCGCACCGCCGCCGCCCTTGATCATCGCGCCGCCGTGGTCGATCTCATCGGCGCCGTCGACGTACACCGGCAGCGAATCGATTTCGTTCAGGTCGAGCACTTTGAAACCGTGCGCTTGCAGACGCGCGGTCGTGGCGAGCGAACTCGACACCGCGCCGCGATAACGCGTCTTGTTGGCGGCCAGCGCGTCGATGAAACAGTTCGCGGTGGAGCCCGTGCCGACGCCGATCACCGAGCCTTCCGGCACGTTGGCGTTCACGTAGTCGGCGGCGGCCTGGCCGACCAGTTGTTTGAGTTCGTCTTGGGTCATGGGGAATGCAGGCGAGCAGTAAAAACGGCAAGTTTACCGGAGTGGCGAGGGAGCGCCGGATTTGCCAGGCACAGCGACGAGGAAAATGGCCGCCGCGTGCGCCCGAACACTGTTCCCGGCGACGCGCGAGCCGGTCCTGCCGCATGCGATTGAAATCGGCGCGTAGACCGGCGTTGCGCGATTCAGCGGCTTACTTCTTCACCGACCGCTGACGCACCGCTTCGAACAGACACACGCCGCTTGCCACGGACACATTCAGGCTCTCGACCGTGCCCGCCATCGGAATCTGCATGACCACGTCGCAGGTATCGCGCGTGAGGCGCCGCATGCCCTCGCCTTCGGCGCCCATCACCAGGGCAACCGGACCGTCGAGTTCCGTGTCGTACAGGCTCTTGGTAGCCTCGCCGGCCGTGCCGACTACCCACACGCCGGCGTCCTTCAACTCACGCAGCGCACGCGCCAGATTCGTGACGGTGATGTACGGCACAGTGTCGGCTGCGCCGCTCGCCACTTTCGCGGCCGTCGCATTCAAGCCCACCGCGCGATCGCGCGGCACGATCACCGCGTGTGCGCCGGCCGCATCGGCCACGCGCAGGCAGGCGCCGAGATTGTGCGGATCGGTCACGCCGTCCAGCACCAGAATCAACGGCGAACCGTTGATACCGTCGAGCAGTTCGGCCAGGTTCTGCGCGAGCGGCATGTCGCTCGCACGCGCGACCACGCCCTGGTGCCGCTCGGTATGCGCGAGACCCCACAGACGCGTTTCGTCGGCGGCGATCAGACGCACGCCGGCTTCCTTCGCCGCATGCAGGAATTCGGTCATGCGACGGTCTTTGCGCGTTGCGTCGTAATAGACCTCTTCGACCGTCGACGCATCGTGACGCATACGCGCGGTCACTGCATGGAAACCGTATAGAACCTTGAGACGTGACATGACTGAAAAACCTTTGATTGAGCGCGCCTTCAACGCGCGCTGCTGTGATGAATACCAACTTGAGTACCGGGTACCGCTTCAGTACTTGATTGCGATGAAACGCAGACCGCGCGCAACCGGTACGTGCCGACGTACCCATTGCGCGCGGTTTAAACACTAACGCGACTTCAGCGCTTCTTGCGGGCCTGCGGTTTCGGTGTCGATTTGACCGGAGCGCCGTGCTTCTTCGCCGCGCCACGCGCCTCTCGCGCTTCATTGATGGCCGCGGTTTGCGCCGTCGCAGCTTTCTTGCGCCGGCCGCCCGCGCCTGCCGCGCCACCGGCTCCGCCTTCCACCGGCGGCAACGAACGCACGCGTGCGCCGCCGTTGTCGCCGGATGCCTTGTCGGCGAGAGCCGGACGATTCACCGGCGACTTGATCGGCGTATCGCGCACCAGCCGGAAGTCAATCTTGCGCGCATCGAGATCGACGCGGCTCACCTGCACCCGCACGCGGTCCGACAAGCGGTAGCGAATGCCGGTGCGTTCGCCACGCAATTCGTTCTTGATCTCGTCGTACTGGAAGTAGTCCGAACCCAGTTCCGTGACGTGCACGAGGCCTTCGATAAAGAGCGAATCGAGCTGCACGAAAATGCCGAACGACGTCACGCCGCTCACCATGCCGCCGTACTCTTCGCCGAGCTTGTCGCGCATGAAGTAGCACTTGAGCCACGCTTCCACGTCGCGCGAGGCTTCGTCCGCGCGGCGTTCGTTGGCCGAGCAATGCAGACCGAGTTCTTCCCAGATCGCCACGTTGTTCGAGCGCTGGCGGCCGCGCTTTTCGTCATCGGCTTGCTGCATCGCGCGGGCGCGCGGCGAGAGCGCCGTATTCAACTCGACGCCGTGCGGCGCTTCCGGCTGATACTTGCGGCCTTGCAGGATCGCGTAGATCGCGCGGTGCGTGAGCAAGTCGGGATAGCGGCGAATCGGGCTCGTGAAGTGCGCATAGGCCTCATACGCGAGGCCGAAGTGGCCAATGTTCTCCGGGCTGTAGACAGCTTGCTGCATCGAACGCAGCAGCATGGTCTGCATCATTTGCGCGTCGGGCCGTTCGCGGATCTGCGCCATCAGTGCGGCGTAATCGCTCGCGTGCGGCGTGTCGCCGCCGCCGAGCGAAAGGCCCATGCCGCGCAGGAAGGTGCGCAGATTCTCGAGCTTCTCGGCAGTCGGCCCGGCATGCACGCGGTACAGCCCAGGATGCTTGTTGCGCTTGAGGAAGTCGGCCGCGCAGACGTTCGCGGCCAGCATGCATTCCTCGATCAGCTTGTGTGCGTCGTTGCGGGTGCGCGGCACGATCTGCTCGATCTTGCCCTGCGCATTGCAGACGATGTACGTCTCCGTCGTATCGAAGTCGATCGCGCCGCGCTTCTGGCGGGCGGCGAACAGCGACTTGTAGACGCCGTACAGATTCTGCAGTTGCGGCAGCAAGGCAGCGCGGCGCGTGGCTTCAGGACCCTTGGTGTTCTTCAGCACCGCCGCGACTTCCGTATAGGTCAGCCGCGCGACCGAATGCATCACGCCCGGATAGAACTGATAGGCCTTCACTTCGCCGCGCGCGGTGACGATCATGTCGCACACCAGCACGCAACGGTCGAGGTGCGGATTCAGCGAACACAGACCGTTCGACAGCTTCTCCGGCAGCATCGGAATCACGCGGCGCGGGAAGTACACCGAGGTGCTGCGTTCGATCGCTTCGGCGTCGATCGCGCTCTTCGGATGCACGTAGTGCGAGACGTCCGCGATCGCGACGATCAGGCGGAAGCCTTCGCCGCGACCCACCTGTACCGGCTCGCAATAAACCGCGTCGTCGAAGTCGCGGGCATCTTCGCCGTCGATCGTGACGAGCGGCACGTCGCGCAGATCGATGCGATGACGCGCGTCGACCGGGCGGACTTCGTCGGGGAGCTTGGCGGCTTCGTCGAGCGCGGCCTGGCCGAATTCATGCGGCACGCCATACTTGCGCACCGCGATTTCGATTTCCATGCCGGGGTCGTCGATATCGCCGAGCACTTCCACCACGCGGCCGAGCGGCTGCGAATGACGGCTCGGGAAATCAGTCAGCTCGACCACCACCACCTGGCCGACCTTGGCCTTCTTGGTGTTCTGCGTGATCAGGATGTCATGGCCGATGCGCTTGTCTTCAGGCGCGACGATCAGCGCGCCGTTCTCGTTGAGCAGGCGGCCGATCACGCGCTTGTTGGCGCGGTCCGTGACTTCGACTACATGCCCTTCCGGCCTGCCACGACGGTCATAGCCGACGATGCGCGCGAGCACGCGATCGTTGTGCATGACCTTCTGCATCTCGCCGGTGGGCAGGAACAGATCGTCCTGACCGTCGTCGCGAATGAGAAAACCGTAGCCGTCGCGATGGCCCTGCACGCGGCCTGCGACGAAGTTCGACGGATGGGTCAGCTGATAGAGATTGCGCTGATCGAGCCGGATCTGGCCGTCGCGCTCCATGGCGCCTAAGCGCTTGAAAAACCCTTCGCGCTCCTGGCGTTTGATCGACAGGGCTTCGGCGATGTCGTTCGCGGCAAGCGGCGCTTCACTCGTGCGCAGGACGCCGAGGATTTCTTCGCGGCTTGGGATCGGATACGGGAATTTGCTCAAGGGCTTGTCGATGATTTTTTCTCGTTGCATGGACGTCGGTCGGCGATGTGGCTCGGCTTAAGAAGCGATTGGGTTGCGCTTAAGTTGCACTTGCGATTGCACTGGAATGACTGCTCGGGTCCGGCTCGTTCAAGTCTGAGTCCGACGGGCGTGTGCACCGTGCCAACGAACTACTGCGAGGCATTCTAACACCCGTCTTGCGCGCCACGCGGCCCGTCAATACGCGCTGTGAGCCGCGCGCAGCCTCGCCGCCGGGTTGGTTAAGCGACTTTTGAGAAACGCTTGACAGCCCTGAATCTGTCGCTATAATGGCGTTCTTCGCTGTTCATCACCTGCCCAGGTGGCGAAATTGGTAGACGCACTAGGTTCAGGTCCTAGCGGTGGCAACACTGTGGAGGTTCGAGTCCTCTCTTGGGCACCAGATTCAAAAGTAAAGCCGCCTTCGGGCGGCTTTACTTTTTGTGTGAAGCCATCTGATCCGGTTCTGGTTTTTTCGATCGGATCATGGGTTAGCAAAACGGTTGATTCGCTGTGATTTAGCAGGAAGTTTTGCTTTGCTGCACGACACAACCAAGCGGTTGATGAAGCGATAGTTTGTTTGCCCGCAGGGATTGACACACTGCATCATCCCGCTAAAATAGTGGTCTAGCTTGAAGACGTGCCCAGGTGGCGGAATTGGTAGACGCACTAGGTTCAGGTCCTAGCGGTGGCAACACCGTGGAGGTTCGAGTCCTCTCCTGGGCACCAACAGTTGTTCCGGCGTAAGCCGAAGTAGTCCGAGAAACCCCGTAAGATCAACGTCTTACGGGGTTTTTTGTTTCCCGCAGTAAGTCCGAAGTGTTCGACTCGGTATGGGTATCGATGTACTGGAAGCGCAACTGGCACACGCCAAACGTGGGAAAGGCTTGCCGGTTCGACCTTATCAGGCCGTTGCTGACTGTTCATGGTTGCCATATACCGCCTTCCTGATGCACACGACCTTCGGTTGGGTCATTTCCTCGTACGCAAATCTGACACCTTCGCGGCCGAGGCTTCCGTACTTGAATCCCCCGAACGGCATGGCGTCGAATCGGTAGTCCGACGAGTCGTTGATCATGACGCCGCTCGCCTCCAACCTGCCGGCCGCCTTGAGCGCGGCATGCAGATCATTGGTGAAGATGCCGGCATGCAGACTGTATTCAGAGCTGTTGGCGAGCGAGAGTGCCTCATCCAGTGTCTCAATCCGCTGAAGAACGACAACCGGGCTGAATATCTCCTGCTTCCACAGGTCGCATTCGAAGCTGACGTCCTCAAGTACCGTTGGCGCGTAAAGCGAACCGTCCTGAGTATTGCCGCACAGCAGTGTGGCTCCCTGACTGATCGCGGCATCCACCACGCGTCTCGTGCGCGCCGCTGACTGAGCCGTGATCATCGGCCCAACGTCCGTGTCAGGCAACGCGGGATTGCCCGTCTTAAGCACTTTGGTGCCGGCAACGAAACGCGTCCTGAACGCGTCATAGATGGACGACTGAACCAGAATGCGTTGCGTGCCAATACAGTTCTGGCCTGCGGCCCAGAACGCTCCTGACACGCACGACGCAGCAGCATCCTCGAGGTCGCAGTCGTTCAGAACGATGACGGGTGCATTACCGCCCAGATCCATCGCAAGCTTTTTGAGGCCTGCGGAACTGGCTATTCTCTCTCCGGTTGCGAATCCACCGGTAAACGAAACCATTCTGACGTCCCGGGATGAGACGAGTGCTTCGCCGAGCGCTGCGCCACCCGTCGCGACCGACACGACGTTCTGTGGCATGCCGGCCGCCACCAGATATCCGACGAGCTTGATCGCCGATAGCGGCGTGAGTTCGGACGGCTTGAGAACGACGGCATTGCCGCCCGCAATCGCCGGCCCTAGCTTATGCGCAACCAGGTTGAGTGGATCGTTGTACGGCGTGATCGCAACGATAATGCCGAGCGGTTCCCGGGTGAACCATCCCTGGCGGTTTTCCGATCCACCATACGCGTCGAACGGCACGACCTCACCTGCGTTTCGACGTGCCTCATCGGCGGATAGCTTGAGCGTGTTCACACACCGCAGCACTTCTTTCCGAGCCTGCTTGATCGTCTTGCCCGCTTCCGCGACGATGAGACTGGCAAATGCGTCCCCATCACGTTCCACGAGCGATGCGCAGGTTTCGAGCATGCGAGAGCGTTCGTAGCGGGACAGGTTACGGCAAACGCGCGCGCCCTCCTTCGCGGTCTGCATCAGCACTTGCGCACCTTCCGGCGGAATGTTCACGACCGTGCCGACTTCGACGCCATCGAAGGGATTGGTGACCGAGATAAAGCCGGGCGATGAGTCAATGGAAAATGCGGAATTCATTTCGAAGCGCCTGCGTCCTTTCTTGCGAATGCAGAAAATGTCGGTAGCCAACGCGCAAGCCGTTTCAGCGCGTCTTGCGTCCGGTCCCTGGCTAGAGCGTAAGCGAGCCCTCCACCGATGTGACGCAGGAACCGCCCACGCGCACATTTCCGTTCGCATCCACGCTTACCTTGATTCGCCCGTCTCGACCGACACACCGTCCCTGAGCAGCCACGTAATCTGTTCCGCCGGGTGGCAACAGTCCACGCTGCCACTGGAAAGCAGCCACGCTGCCGTTACCGCTTCCGCAGACTGGATCCTCCTCCACGCCACAGGACGGCGCGAAGGTACGCACTTCGATTGCCGCATCGTCTCCATGCTCGCGCGGGCCGAATACGGTCAGGCCCGTGACGCCTAAGCGGCGCTCGAGCTCCGCTAACCTGGCGACATCCGGCTGAAGATTAAGTACGGCAGTGGCATCGTTCAGATGCGCCACAATCCAGATGGCGCCGACGTTCACGATCCCTGGCGCAGTCTTCTGGTCCACTTTGCAGCCGAGGATCAGCTCCAGTTCCGCCACATCCGCCGCGTGCAACGGCTCCAGCTTCGCAGGCGGCAGGTTGAACGTGAGCTGGCGGTCTGCGCCTCGCTCTTCGATCGTCAATTCAACGAGGCCGATGCCGCATTGTTGAATCAATCGACCGCTGTCGCGTGGCGTGACACGCCCCGCTTCCACGATTGCGTGAGCACTACCCAGAGTCGGATGTCCTGCGAAGGGAAGCTCACTACGCGGCGTGAAGATCCTCAAGAGATAGTCGGCCCCGGCTATTGTGGGCGGAAGGACAAAGGTCGTTTCTGACAGGTTGGTCCAGCGCGCGACCGCTTGCATCGCTTCAGTGGTCATGCCCTCCGCATCTAGTACCACGGCCACCGGATTGCCGAGAAGCGGCTTCGCGGTGAAGACGTCAACCACTTTATAAGATCGTTTCATGTTCGCCTCGTCTGACTCGCGTGGACATCTGGGCATTCTTTGGATGCAAGTGCAACACATGCATCGTAGCGCGTGCAACCCAACCATAACAGTCACAGTTTTTCGCTCGTTAGACCATTACAATTTCGCCCGACCGGAACGACGCGCGCTCACCGGTTGACGGCCCGCTTCGGCATTGCCAGCGCCAGCACACAACCCAGCAGCAGGCAGATAGCGTCGCACCGCGCGGTGAGCGGTCGAACAGGGCCGCGCCGAGTTCCTTTTCCAGGTTGCTGATCTGTTTGCTGACCGAGCTGGGTGCGACAAAGAACGTCTCCGAAGCATGTCTTAACGAACCCGTGCGAGCGACTTCGGCGAAATACCTGAGTGACCGGGGCTGGATCATGATGTCATGTCCGTGCAGCGGATCGCCGGGCCGGCGCGTAGTGTCGTCGGCGCAGACGGATTCTGTGCCGGAGGTATGGCGACCAGGCGTTGCACGGGCGTCCGCCGACGCCCGGCAGGGTGCATCATTCCGCTCAGGTCGCGCTCACGCTGTCGAGTTCCGTCTGCGTGAGGCCGTACTTCGCCATGCGGGCACGGTGATCAGCCGAACCGAGGTACTTGCGAAGTTGCTCATTCACCGCCTGCAGAAGGTCAGGATTGCCCTTGCTGAACGAGAGGGCGCCCACAGGTGCCCTGCCATCCTTGCTCGTTTCGTGCGCCACCACTTCCAGCTCCTTATTCGCACTGGCAAGGACACGGCTGCCAACCGCCGTGCTCGCGTAGGCGTCGATTTTTCCCGCGAGCAGTGCGTCGATCGCTTCGGTTTGGCCCTTGAACGCCACGATCTGGCTATCGATCACGCCGGCCGACTTTGCAGAGTCGAGCTGAACCGTCCCGGCGACGATTCCAAGCCGCGCGTCGTTGCGCGCCGCGACGGCCGCGTAGCTCGCCAGCGCTTTCGGATTGCCCTGGCGAAGCAGGAATCCGTCGCCCAGTGCCCAGACCGGCACACTGAACGCAACGCGCTCAGCGCGCTCAGCGGTCACAAAAATGGGTACGTTCATGTCCCACCGGCCTTCTTGCACGCCAGGCAGAAGTTCTTCGAACGAGGTCAACTGATGTTCGATGGAGGTCACACCGATCGCCCGAAGCACCACCTCGGCCAGCTCGATGTCGGCGCCCGTCGCCGAATGATCTTCACCCGTCCAGTAGAACGGCGGTTCCTCGAGATATGCGATTCTTACTTTCATAGCTGTGCTCCACATGTCCAGCAGTTAAGATTCCGGCCGCCCGCCGTTGGGCGCGGCGATTCATTTGTGCATCGACGACCCGGCTGCCTGAACCGTACAGTGCTGTGAACCGAGACCCTCGATTCCTCAAGCGATGATGTCGCCTTCCTTCAGATAGTCTGGCTCTGGTTTGTTGTACGCAACGCCTTGAGGCGTCCCAGTCAGGATGAGATCGCCAGGTAACAAGGTCATGAATTCACTTAGATGGGCAACGATCTGGCTGACGGAAAACACCATTCTGCTGGTACGGCTTTCCTGCCGGGGCACATCATTTTTTTGCAACCAGATCCTGAGATCGAGCGACGCGGGAAGCTCGTCCAGCATAACCAGCCAGAGTCCGAGCGGAGCGATTGGACTACCCAGCCGGGAGGCTGGAGGCGCTTCCGGTAGCCGCGAAAAATCAGCCCGCGATATTTCGCTCAGAACGTTTGCTTCCAACGCGCTCCCTGATCAATCGCGGACCAGGCTGCTGGCGTCGCGCACCGTTCCGGAGGCGTCAAGAATACCTGGCCGCTCGTCACCCGGCGGACCAGATCGGACAAGTTCATCGCGATGTTTCCCTGCCATGCCGACACGTCATGCCGTAGCGGCATCCATGACCGTTGAAAGTGCGGACAGTGCGGGTCCGAGACGCGCAGGCGGGAGGTAGCCAAAGCCCAGCCGGAATACACGGCTGCTTTCGCCAAACCATGCGCCGGATGCCAACTGCAAATCATGACCCGGCAGCAGGTCCCAGAAACTCGCGACAGCCACGTCGTCGAATGCGTCGGCGCGAAGACGCAGGCAGCATAGCGCGCCGGCGTCAGGACGCACCCACTCGATGCGCTCGTGCTCGCTCTCGCACCAAAGCGCCAGTTCCTGCAGCGCAGCGGCGAGCAAGCGGCGTCGCGGTGCGAGCACGCCTTCCCTGTTGCGCAGAAGCGCCGTGGCGAGCGTCTCGTCAAGAACCGATCCCGAGATCACGGTGTTCATTTTGGCGACGGCCAGACGCTCCCGCAGCTCCGCGTTCGCCACGGTAAGCCAACCCGTGCGCAAACCCGGCGCGCCGAGCGCCTTCGATACCGACGCGCCGGTCACGATACGTGGATCGAGTCCCGCGAAACTCTCGAGCGCCGCATTGTCGCCATAGGTCGCCTCCCGATAGGTCTCGTCGATGAAAAGTATCGCGTCCGGAGACCGCTTTTCCATCAGGACGAGGAGCTTCTCGACGTCGGCACGGGACGTCTGGATGCCCGCCGGATTCTGTGGCGAAGCGATATTGACCAGCTTCGTTTTCGGTGAAAGGCTTGCGTCGATCTGCTCCAGGTCCAGCCGATAGCCATGCTCGAATGACAGCTTGATCTCGCGGACGCTAACACCGGCGCCGAGCAGGCAATCACGGCTCGGTGGAAAGCAGGGTGTCGCGAGGACAGCCTCGTCGCCCGACCGGCAAACTTCGAAAGCGAGAAGAAAGAGACCGAGCGCGGTGCCTTGTGTCGTGATGATCTGCTCGGCTGGGACCTTGCAGCCCTCGGCAATCGCCTCGCGAAGCGCGACCGAACCGGCTGATGTGCCGTAGCCGAGCTTCAGACTGCGGATATCCTCGAGACCCGGCAGACACAGGAGTTCGCCGAGCGTCAGGTCCTGCGACGTGCTCTCCGCCAGGTTGAACGGCCGGTTCACATTGAGAAGTGAAATGATCTCGTTACGAGGAAATCGCCCGCTCCACGGTTGGGGATTCGATTCGCTGAGGCCAGCCTGTTGTCGTTCGTCGACGTTCCGTTGAATACCCTGCATGCTTTTGCCTCGCATCTGCTGTGAATTGTTTGTCAGACGATCCGTTGCAAGCAGCCAGACAGCCGTTCCAGCCGGGCCCCGACAGCAGTTATCGCTGTGCGCAGCACCCCGGCTCCTTCAAACGCGATCGCAACGCATGCATCGTAGCGTCCAGCGGGCGACCATAACAGTCACAATTTTCCGCGAAATGGACCATCACAATTCATCTTGGCGAGCCGGGGCGCCGGGTCGATAATCGTGGATTACACCGATTACACCGTTACGAGCCCTTCCATGGACATGGACACGCCCACTCCGTACCGCTACGAGCGCCTCGCCGAGCTCATCGTCGGCATGATCGACAATGGCGCACTGGCGGCGGGCACGCGTTTGCCATCCGTGCGCGCCGTCAGCGAACAGCACAGCATCAGTATTTCCACGGTGTTACAGGCGTATCGCCTGCTCGAGGATCGCGGCATTCTGGTCGCGCGGCCGCAGTCAGGCTTTTACGTCGCGGGCTCGCGCCGCGGCGCACTCGCGTTGCCTTCGGTCTCGCGGCCGCGCGCGAAAGCGTCGACCGTGTCGATCAGCGGCGCCGTCGCGGGACTGCTCGAGCACGTATCGAACCCCGCGCTGGTGCCGCTCGGCTGCGCCGTACCCGACGCGGCGCTGCTGCAGTCGAAGCGGCTCGACCTTGGGCTCGCGCGTGCCGCACGTCAACACGGCACGCGCTACAACATCTATTGCGCACCGCAAGGCGACCCGCGCCTGCGCCGCGAAATCGCGAAACGGGCGATGCACTTCGGACACGCGCTGTCGCCCGACGACCTGCTCATCACGAACGGCTGCACCGAGGCATTGACACTGGCGCTGACCGCCGTCGCGAAGCGTGGCGATTCGATTGCGATCGAATCGCCCACTTACTTTGGCCTCCTCCATACTCTCGAAGTGCTGGGCCTGAAGGCCTTCGAGCTGCCCACCGACCCGACGCGCGGCATCGACGTCGACGCGCTCGCCCGTCTGCTCGATACGGAACCGGTGGCCGCCTGCGTGCTGTCGTCGAATTTCAACAACCCGCTAGGCTGCGCGATGGCCGAAGCCGACAAGCGTTCGCTCCTTGCGCTGCTCGCACGGCATGCCGTGCCGCTGATCGAAGACGACGTCTACGGCGACATCCACTTCGGCCGCGAGCGGCCCAAGCCATTCATTGCGCTCGACGACGGCGCCAATACGATCTACTGCAGCTCGTTTTCGAAAAGCCTTGCACCCGGGTATCGGGTCGGCTGGATTGTGGCGGGCGCCTACGCGCAGCAGGTGATGGAACGCAAGCTGGCGTTCAGCCTCTGCTGTCCTGTGCTGCCTCAGGTCGCGCTCGCCGACTTTCTGGAGAGCGGCGCATACGATGCACACTTGCGCGGCGTGCGGCGCATCTTCGAAGAGAACCTCGGACGCATGACGCGTGCGATCGAGACAAGCTTCCCGACCGGCACAAAAGTAAGCCGGCCGGCAGGCGGTTTCATGCTCTGGCTGGAACTGCCGAGGCGCTTCGATTCGCGAGCGCTCTTCGACGAAGCGCTCGAGCAAGGCATTTGCTTCGCACCGGGGGACGTCTTCTCTGCGAGCCGCCGCTTTCGCAATTGCCTGCGCTTGAGCGCCGGGCATGTCTGGAGCGACCGCATAGAGGACGGCGTCCATCGCCTCGCCCGGCTCGCGCAGGCTCAACTCGCGCGCTGAGCGACTTTGGCGCATGCATAGGTGAATCAATGAGGCCTGTACGGGAAACACAGCGGTTCACCTACGCATATTGCGATCAGGAGAGCCAGTGGGGCGCATGAGGCAAGGTTGCATTCTGGACAACGTCGTGATTGACAAACAAGGTCGCGCCCTCAGTCTCCAAAAGCTCTTCGACCCTGTTCATCGACGCAATTGACTGCAATGCATCGACATTGAAAGAGGGAACGCATCTGCACTGGAAGTTTCGCCGATTATGAGCAACATCGCCGCTCAACAGGACGCGTCCGGTCTCGGGAAGATTCAGCAACAGCGAGCAATGTCCAGGGGTATGGCCGGGCGTGAAAATGATACGGACAGCGCCATCTCCATAGACATCGTGGTCACCCTCGATCAACCTGAGCCGGTTGTTACGCAGCGTGCCGTACAATTCGGGCCTGAATCCGAACGCGTCAGGATCCGGCCCAAACATGGCCTCATATTCAGCCTTCTGTACGATCCACTCGGCCTTCGTGAACAGCCGGCAATTGCCCACATGGTCGTAATGCGCATGCGAAAGCGCCAGCGTACCGATTTCATCTGGCTCAACCCCGATTTCCTGAAGTTGCGACGCGACCGTCTTACTGATCGTTCCGCGGATACCGTGGGCGATGATCCTGCCTTCCGGCTCGCCGATCAGATCGTCCTGGGTGCCGGTGTCCCATAGCATCCATTGTCCGTGATGGCGGATGAGATACGCGTTGCAGCTCAACGTCATCGGTTGGCCGACATTGAATCCGGGAGAGTAAATCGAAGCATCGTCGACCTGCGCTATGCCTGCGTCGAGAACGTAGAGTCGCTCGATTGTCGCGTCATGGCTCATGGCTGCCCCCGTTTTCAGCGAAGATTAATGGCGAGCTCACCGAGCCCTTCGATCGCGGACACCACTTTGTCGCCCGCTTTAAGCCATTGACGCTCGTCACGCGGCACCTTTTGCCCCCAGATCACCCCCGGCGGTGTCCCAGTAAAAAGGATGTCGCCCGGCTCGATCGTCATGATGCCGGCCACGTAGCGGATGATCTCGCGGCAGTCGAAGATCATTTCACTGGTATTGCCGTCCTGCCTGATTTCGCCGTTCACCCAGGTTTGCAGCCTCAGGTTGTTCGGATCGGGCACGCGATTGCGGGTAACGAGCCAGGGACCCAATGGAGCAAAACCATCCGACATCTTCCCCGCCGTGAATTGCGTCGTGATGTTCTGCAAACCTCTGGCGCTGAAGTCATTGCCGACCGCGTAGCCTGCAACAACGGATAGCGCATTCTCCTTCGACACGTTCTTGCATTTCCGCCCGAAAACGATCACGAGTTCCGTCTCGTAGTCGAACTCCTTGTCCACCATAGTAGGCAGTTCAATGTCGCCCTCATGGTGGTTGAGTGCGTTCGCAAACTTGCTGAAGATTGGGGGCGCCTTGGGAATAGGCGTTCCCGTCTCCGCCGCATGCGCCTGGTAGTTGAACCCCACGCAGATGATCTTCCGCGGCCGAGTGACAAGAGGAGCGAAAGCAGCCTCACGTACCTCAACCGATTCGATTCCGCCGTCCTCCCGAAGGCGGCTGACGATAGCCGATACGTCGGCAGCGCGATCGTTCTGCAGCAAATCGTCCATATCCAGCGGCGCCGGCATTTCGAAGTTGGCGCCAGCCTGCGTGATATTCACGATCCGGCCGTCGAGCTCGGCGCCGAGGGCGAGCGCACCATCCATGCGGAGATTGGCCAACTTCAAGCCGAGCTCCCCTGTGTCAAGATTCGGGTTTGTATTTTTCAATTTGCATTCCTTATGGATATTGCGAAGACGGAATGAAGAAATAAGACAGCCTCGGCGATCCCACGAACGAAACGCCGCGAGGCTGATTCTCGGAGCGTTCGCCGAAGCACGAAAGTAGAATATATCTACGATAGGAGAATGTCAACAGCCGCCTCGTTTGGCGGCAACAGCTTGTCCGGCTTACTTATCGTCGCGCCGGGAGATAACCAGGTAGTAGGAGCAATGCTTTCTGGAGCGATTACTGAAAGCGTGCTCGACCCTGGCCTCGAAGAACAGGGTGTCGCCTTCCGACAAGCGGATTTCCTGGTCCGGCAGCGAAACGATCAACTCCCCTTCGGCCACGGTCACGTGCTTTTCTGTTCCGGTTCGGTAGGCCGGCATCGTGCCCGTCGACACGCCAGCCGGCAGCCAGTGCTGGAGCAACTCAACCTGGCTGCTAACCATGGTGGGAGAAAGAATGTGGCGTTCGAAGCCGGTTTCGCTGTCGCGGAAAATATGCCGCTGTTCGCGACGAACCACTACTACGGCCTGCCGGTCCTCGGCGCCGCCGGTAAGAAAGCTCAGCGTCGTCTCGAGAGCGTGCGCGATCCGTTTTGCTACCCCGATGGTCGGGCTCTTTTCGCCTCGCTCGACCTTCGAAAGCATCGCCCGGCTCACGCCGGACCTGGTCGCCAGTTCCTCGAGCGTCAGTTCGCCGCGTTCCCGCAACGCGCGCACGCGGCGCCCAAATTCCTGATTCAACTCGTCGTGGTCGCCTGTCGCTTCAGGTGGAAGTTCCATAAGCCTGTTCATGCATGACTATTCGTAAGGGGTCGGCGAGAGTCTAGCGCAATCGTCACACGCTTTTTTGAAAACGCTTGAAGGCTCGCTTTCTGTCTGCTAGTGTATCTTCCATAGTAGATTGTGTCTACCATGTAAGACGATTCGATCGGTTTCTGAAGAAAAAACAACGTAATGCAATAAAACCCTTGTTATCCGGGCTAGCGCCTCGCCGCCTTGGCCAAGGCTCACACCCGAATCAGGAGACGACATGACTCAAGCAATCGATGCACTGTTCGAGCAGGACCGTGCGCATTTCATGCATCCGTCCACGCACGCTCATGATCACCAGAGCGGCGCACTGCCAGGCAAGATCGTGCGCGGTGGCAGCGGCATCCACATCGAAGATCATGAAGGCCGGCGGTACATCGACGCCTTTGCGGGACTTTACTGCGTGAACATCGGCTATGGCCGTACCGAAGTCGCCGACGCCATGTATGAGCAGGCAAAGCAGCTTGCCTATTACCACACCTACGTCGGCCATTCGTCGGACGTGATTATCGAACTGTCTTCGCGCCTCGTGGAGTGGGCGCCGCCTGGTATGAAGAAGGTGTACTACGGCATGTCCGGCTCGGATGCGAACGAGACGCAGGTGAAGATCGTCTGGTATTACAACAATGTGCTGGGCCGCCCGAACAAGAAGAAGATCATCTCGCGCGAGCGCGGTTATCACGGCTCAGGAATCGTGACTGGCAGCCTGACGGGATTGCCCAGCTTTCACCAGCATTTTGACCTGCCACTCGAACGCGTGAAGCACACGGTCTGCCCGCACTGGTATCGAAAGGCGCCTGCCGGGATGAACGAGTCCGAATTCGTCGCATATTGCGTAGACGAACTTGAAAGGCTGATTGCCCTTGAGGGTGCCGACACAATCGCGGCCTTCATCGGTGAGCCGGTGATGGGCACCGGCGGCATCGTGCCACCTCCAGCCGGCTACTGGCCCGCGATCCAGCAGGTGCTGAAAAAGCACGACATTCTGCTGATCTCCGACGAAGTCGTGTGCGGCTTCGGCCGGCTCGGCTCGAAGATGGGTGCGCAGCACTTTGGCATCCAGCCCGACCTCATTACCGTTGCGAAGGGACTCACGAGCGCTTATGCACCGCTCTCCGGTGTGATCGTGGGCGAAAAAGTCTGGGACGTGATTGCGCGGGGCTCCCAGGAGCACGGACCGATGGGACATGGCTGGACCTATTCCGGGCACCCGGTGTGCGCGGCCGCGGCACTCGCCAATCTCGCGATCATCGAGCGCGAAAAGCTGGTGGAAAACGCCGCGCAAGTGGGCTCGTACTTCGGCGTGCAGTTGCGTGAAGCGTTCGGCTCACACCCGCTGGTGGGTGAGGTGCGCAGCGTCGGCATGCTGGCGGCGCTGGAATTCATGGCAGACAAGGAGGCGCGCAAGCCCTTCGACCCGGCCCTGAAGATCGGGCCGCGGGTTGCCGCCGCCGCGCTGCAGCGCGGTCTGATCGCGCGCGCCATGCCACACGGCGACATCCTCGGTTTCGCACCGCCGCTCGTGATGAGCCGCGACGAGGCAGACGAGATCGTTGGCATCGTGAAGCAGGCCGTGGACGAGGTTGCGGAGCGAGCGCTCGCAGACGCGGGTTGACCTTGCCGCTACGCTCCGCATCCTGTCGGTAATTGTCGCGTTGAACGGAGGCAGCTGTGCCGAAGACTCAAGAAGTGATTGTCAGCTTTCGAGGCGTTAGGAAAACTTACGATGGCGAGTCGCTCGTCGTCAAATCGCTCGATCTCGATATCTACCGCGGAGAATTTCTCACCATGCTCGGACCATCAGGCTCCGGCAAGACGACCTGCCTGATGATGCTTGCAGGCTTCGAATTTCCTACCGGTGGCGAGATCCACCTCGACGGCAAGCTGCTCAACAACGTCCCCCCTCACAAGCGGGACATTGGCATGGTGTTTCAGA
Organism: Paraburkholderia sp. IW21; assembly: GCF_041321145.1. Lineage (NCBI taxonomy): Bacteria > Pseudomonadati > Pseudomonadota > Betaproteobacteria > Burkholderiales > Burkholderiaceae > Paraburkholderia > Paraburkholderia sp. IW21. The sequence goes on from NZ_JBGGWA010000008.1 coordinate 360,763, forward strand.
ACTATGCGCTGTTTCCGCACCTGACGGTCGGACAGAACGTGGCATATCCCCTCAGCGTGCGCAAGGTGCCTGCTCCCGAACGTGCCGTGCGTGTGAACGAAGCCCTGAAGATGGTACGCATGGAGAGTTTCGAGAAGCGCTATCCGGCACAACTGTCGGGAGGCCAGCAGCAGCGCATCGCGCTCGCGCGCGCACTCGTGTCCAAACCTAAGCTGGTGCTCATGGACGAGCCGCTTGGCGCGCTCGACAAGCAACTGCGCGAACACATGCAGTACGAACTGAAGTCCCTGCACGCAGAACTCGGCCTGACGTTCGTCTACGTCACGCACGATCAGGACGAAGCGCTCACCATGTCGGACCGGGTCGCGGTGTTCGACAAGGGCGTCGTGCAACAGCTCGATACCGTCGACCGTATGTACGAGTCGCCCTGCAACGAGTTCGTGGCGAACTTCATCGGCGACAGCAACCGCCTGCGCGGCACGATTGCGTCAGTGGACGGCGATTTCTGCGACTTCCAGCTCGACGACGGAACGCGGCTCGTCGGCCGCAATATCGGCAACGCGGCGGCGGGCGCCTCCGCCATCGCATGCATCCGCCCCGAGCGCATGAACGTGTTGTACGGCAGCGATCGAGCCAACGACGCTGCGGCAAACGCGCTGGCGGGAGAGGCGCGCAGTCTGATCTATTTCGGCGACCACGTGCGGATGCGCTGTGCGTTCAAGGGACAAGACGAATGTTTCGTCAAGGTACCGATCGGTACCGGTGCGCTTGAACGATTTGCACCCGGCGCGCCCGTGACACTCGCATTCGAGCCTGAACATCTGCGCGTTTTTGCGTAGCTTTCTACACGATTTCTACGCTGGCCAGTCTGACCCAACGATTCGTTTTCGTCATGAGGAGAAGGAACCATGATCACTCAAGCAAAACTTGCTGCGCCCTGCGCGGTGCTCGCGCTCACGCTGGTGATGTCCGGAGCACCCGCATCCGCTGCGGAACTGACGGTTGTCAACTTCGGCGGCAGCTGGGGGCAAGTGCAGAACATTGCATTCAACGAGCCGTTTGAAAAAGCGACCGGCAACAAGGTCACTGTTGTCGAGTACAACGGCGAGCAGGCCAGGGTGAAGGCCATGGTCGAGGCAAAGCACGTCAACTGGGACGTCGTCGAGGTCGAGTCGGGCGAGCTGAACCGCGGCTGCGACGAGGGTTTGTATGAACAGCTCGACTGGTCGAAGATCGCGAAGAAGTCGGATTTGGTCCCTGAAGCGCCGCAAACCTGCGGGGTCGGCTTCGTTGTGTGGTCGATGGCGCTTGCCTATAACGCCGATAAACTCAAGACGGCGCCGACGAGCTGGGCCGATTTCTGGGACGTCAAGAAATTCCCCGGCAAACGCGCGATGCGCAAAGGTGCGCGCTACAACCTCGAGTTCGCGCTGATGGCCGACGGCGTTGCGCCGAAGGACGTGTACAAGGTCCTTGCCACCAAGAACGGCCAGGATCGCGCGTTCAAAAAGCTCGGCGAGCTGAAACCCCACATCCAGTGGTGGGAGGCGGGTGCGCAGCCGCCGCAGTTCCTCGTCGCCGGTGATGTCGTGATGTCGACCGCGTTCAACGGCCGCATCGACGCTGCACAGAGAGAAGGCCAGAACCTGAAGGTCATGTGGAACGGCAGCATATACGACCTCGACTACTGGGTGATTCCGAAGGGCACGCCGAACAAGGCGCTCGCCGAGCAGTACATCGCGTACACGCTCACGCCCAAACCGCAGGTGGCGTTCACGCAGCATATCGCGTATGGCCCGGCGGATGTCGTGGCGCTCAAGTCGCTCGACGCCAAGACCCTCGCGAATCTGCCCAACTCGCCGACGAACGCCAAAGACGCGACGCTGCAGGACATTGGCTTCTGGACCGATCACGGCGACGAACTCGAGCAGCGCTTCGCCGCATGGGCCGCGAAGTGAGCGTGCGGATGTTTTTCTGACCCCACCGGCCGCGCGGCGCGCATCGCGTCGTGCGGCATTCCCGCCGGATCGCCGTCCGGCCGGAGAAAAACGTTGAATACGATGACGATCGCCCCCTCCTCGTCGACACTGTCGACGGCCGCGCTCAAACGCGAACTCCGCTCCGCCGAGGCTCGCAGACGGGCGATGGCGCTCCTCCTGATCGCGCCGCTCGCGATCTTCGTCCTGCTCATCTTCGTCGTGCCGATTGGCGCGCTGCTCACACGTGCGGTGCAGAACCCCGAGATCGCGACGGCGCTGCCGAACACGGTCGCGGCGTTGTCGGGCTGGGACCGTCACGCTACACCGCCCGACGCGGCCTATGCGGCGCTCGCAGCAGACATGACGAAGCTCGCCGGCAGCGACGGAATGGGCACGCTCGCGTCGCGTCTGAACCTGGAAATTCCCGGCTTTCGTTCATTCGTGGCGAAAACGGCGCGCGCGATGCCGCTCAAAGGCAGCAGCGACCAGCCGCTGACGCCCGCGCAGACGCGCGAGAAGCTGATCGAGTTCGATGCGCGCTGGGGCGACGCCACCTACTGGCAGGCGATCGCGAAAAACGGCAGCCCGATCTCGCCGTTCTATCTGCTCGCCGCGCTCGACCACAAGCAGGACGGCTTCAGCCATATGGTCCGCGCAGATCCCGAGCAGTCGATCTACCTCACGATCTTCGGCCGCACGTTCCTGATCGGCATGGCGGTCACCCTGTTCGCGCTGCTGCTAGGTTATCCGCTCGCGTACTGGGTCTCGCGACTGTCCGAGCGCCGCGCGAATCTCGTGATGATCCTCGTGCTGATTCCCTTCTGGACCTCGGTGCTCGTGCGGGTCGCGGCGTGGATCGTGCTGCTGCAAAACGACGGGCTCGTCAACAAGGCGCTGATCGGCAGCGGGCTGATCGCGCAACCGCTGGCACTGCTGTTCAACCGCGTCGGCGTGTACATCTCGATGACGCACATCCTGCTGCCATTCATGATCCTGCCGCTCTACAGCGTGATGAAGTCGATTCCGCCGACCTACCAGCGCGCGGCCGTGTCGCTCGGCAGTCATCCGTTCGCGGCGTTCTGGCGCGTGTACGTGCCGCAGACCTCTCCCGGCGTCGCCGCCGGCGCACTGCTCGTGTTCATTCTCTCGATCGGCTACTACATAACCCCCGCGCTGCTGGGCGGCCCGGACGACCAGATGGTCAGCTATTACGTCGCGTACTACACCAACAATACGATCAACTGGGGCATGGCCTGCGCGCTCGGCGGGTTGCTGCTCGCGGCAACGCTGGTGCTGTACGCGGTGTACGGCCGGTTCACACGCTCGAAACTCAGCCTCAGTTGAGCCGACGATTACGCGAAACAAGGAGAATCCGACCATGAAACTTGCCAGGCCGCTGTTCGCGCCGCATATGTCGTTCGCCGAGCGGACGTGGTACGTGGCGCTGCGCGTGCTCGTCGTGCTGACGCTTTTGTATCTGATCCTGCCGGTCCTCGCCATCGTGCCGCTGTCGTTCTCGTCGGGCACATTTCTCGTCTATCCGATTCCGGGCTTCTCGATACGCTGGTACGAGCACCTGATCAGTTCGGACGAGTGGCGGATGGCCGCGAAGAACAGCTTTATCGTCGCGCCGTCGGCGACCGTCGTCGCGACCGTGCTCGGTACGCTCGCTGCGATCGGCCTCACTAAGGCCGACTTCCACGGCAAAGGTCTGCTGATGGCTGTGCTGCTCTCGCCGATGATCGTGCCGGTCGTCGTGGTCGGCGTCGGCATGTACCTGTTCTTCGCCCCGCTCGGACTCGCGAACACCTATACCGGCCTGATCGCCGCGCATGCGGCGCTCGGTGCCCCGTTCGTCGTCACGACCGTCGCGGCGACACTGCAGGGCTTCAACCATAACCTCGTGCGTGCGAGTCTGTCGCTGGGTGCAAATCCGGTTGAGACGTTCTTCCGCGTCACGCTTCCGGTGATCGCTCCTGGTGTGATGTCGGGTGCGCTTTTCGCCTTTGCGACATCGTTTGACGAAGTGGTGGTCACGCTGTTCCTCGCGGGCGCCGACCAGACGACGCTGCCGCGCCAGATGTTCACTGGCATCCGCGAGAACATCAGCCCAACCATCGCTGCGCTGGCGACGATCCTGATCCTGTTCTCGACGAGCCTGCTGCTCGCGCTCGAATGGTTGCGTGGACGTCACGCGAGAGCCGTTGTTGCCTGACACGCGGCGACACGGTAACAGCCTGGTTGCGTAGCGGGCACCTCCATCGAGAAGTGCCCGCTCGACGCGCCGCTGACGAACAGGGCGCGATGCCTAACGGGCTGCGACCGCCTGAATCTCCACGAGCAGGTTGGGTTCCGCCAGGCCGGCGACGATGACCATGGTGGTAGCAGCGGCGTGACCAGCCACTCGCCGCTCGCGCTCCTTTCGATAGTGAGGCACGAGGTCCGGCCGCGTGATAAAGCCGTCGACCTTGACCAGATCGGTCACGCCCATACCGGCATCGGCCAGCACCGCCAGCAGATTGTCCCAGGCCAGTTCGATCTGCTTCACGGGGTCATCTGGAACGACGCCATCGGTCGTAACGCCAACCTGGCCCGAGACATACAGCCAGCGCGCGTCAGCCGGCACCGACGCGCCATGGCTGTAGCATGAGAACGGTGGCGCGATTCCAGCGGGGTTATGCAACTGAATAGTCATGGCTAACTCCTTCTGTTCCAGAGATTTCGGTGAGGACGGCTCGTCGCCCGCTTAGAGCCTTTGCGACTTGGTGGGAATCGAGAACACTGAAAATGCCGAACGCATCCATAAATAAGCAATCCATAATTCATGTCGCCAAGCGTGAGGAACCAAAAAACAATCTGACTCCCGCGCCATGCCCAAACGAAGCGATTGCCAGCCGAACGCCCTTGACGCGTCGTCAGCGACGCAGGGCATCCGAATCGGTAGAATATATCTACCATTGAAGACATGTCAACGTCAGCGAAAGCTGTTCAGGCGGTTGGACCGATATGAAGATGGCCCGCCCGCGCTTATCGGGCGGCCTTGTCCATCCTTGCGCGACAGCATCGGCCCCCCGCGCGCTTCGACTTGTGGTTACACTCGAAGTCTCCGGCTTTTCCCCCTCGCTCGGGCCTCATGGACCTCAAGCAAATCCAGTATTTCATCGCCCTCTTCGAGGACGGCTCCGTCACGCGCGCGGCCAAGCGCCTCAATATCGTGCAGCCCGCGCTCAGCATGCAGATTTCGAAGCTCGAAGCCGAACTGCGGCAGACTCTCTTCGAGCGCGGCCCGCACGGCATGGCGCCGACCGAAGCGGCGCGCCTCATGTATCGCCTCTACACGCCGATCATGCGCGACATCGGCCACGCACGCGAGCAACTGAGCCGGCGCGACGTGATCATCACGGGCCGCGTGTCCCTCGGGATGGTGGCGTCGGAAGCGGAAAGCGTGTTGCCGGAGTCGCTCGCGAAGTTCGACGCGCTCTTTCCGCAAGTCGAGGTATCGGTGGCCGATGGGTTCAGCGCGCAACTCATCGATGCCGTCGAGGCGGGCCGGCTCGATGCCGCGATCATCAACAAGCCGCGCGGGCGCCTCACGCTCGACGTGGAGCCGTTGCTGGTCGAAGAGATGGTGCTCGTGACGAGCGTCGCGCATGGCCCCGACCTGCCGCAGGACATCGATCTCGCGAGTTCGTCCGGCTTCGAACTGGTGCTGCCCACCCGCCGCAACGGCTTGCGCGGCGTGCTCGACGCCGCGCTGATGGCGGCCGACATCGTCATCAAGCCGAAATTCGAAATCGACCTGCTCAGCACTATCGTGCAGTTCGTCGAGCAGAGCAACGTCGCGACGATCCTGCCGCGCGTCGTCGTGCAGCGCAAGGTGGACGAAGGGCTGCTGTGCGCCCACAGGATCGCGTCGCCGCCGATCCTGCGGCACATCATTCAGGTGAGTCATCCGAAGCGGCCGATCGGGCCCGCCGCGCACGCGCTGATCCAGATCATCACCGACGAAATCCGGCGCGTGACGACGGGCGTGTCCCCTGAATGAACCTGCTTATCGATTCCCTTCGAATGGCTCGCGCGCGGTACGCGGCGCATCGCTGCGCGTGCCGAACAGCGTGTCGCAGATGGGGAACGTGAGGTTGAAGTTTTGCGTCGCCATCACTTCGGGATCGTGGTGCGTAGCGTGCAGGCGACGCACCGTGTTGACGAGCGGGACGCGGTCGAGGAACGGGCTGTCGGTGAAGTGTGAGAGCGTATGCAGCCCCTCGTACATCAGGAAGTACGCCGCCATCGTGAACAACGCGATGTAGCCTGCGTTGCGCGAGAATATGAAACCGATCACGAGCGCGAACGGCACGGCCGCCAGCACGAACGCAACCGGCGCGAACGGCGGAAACAGCAGCGCGCGCCAGTGACGGTGGCCCTTGTATTCGAGTGTCACATGCGTGAAGAAGCGGTGATGGACCGCGCAATGGCGCTTGTAGATCATGCTCAAATACTTCGTCGGACGATGCAGCACGTAGCGGTGCGCCGCCCATTCCGCCCAATTGCCGAACAGAAAGAGCGGAATGACCGCTAGCCATTCGGCGAGCATCGGCGCCTGAAGCTGCATGAGGCAATACACGATCACGCCGCCGGTGAAGAGCAACGTGAAGCCGAGGTGCATTTCGCCGCGATACCACCATGGCGTGGCGTCGACATACTCCTCGCGAAACTTATAGGAGCGCGCGCGAACGTCTTCTTCGTATTTCATCGATGTCTCCGGCTGTTGTGAAAAGGCGAGCGCCCGTTGGCGCCCGCCGGCATGCCCCATGGATCAGGAAGGACTGCGCGCGGAACCGCCTTCGAGCTTGCCGAGCGTCTCGGGCACGACGAACGCGCCCACCAGGAAGATCACGCTGATTGCGCCGACGAAAATCGCTAGCGTCATCGGCAACTGACTCGCGTCCTTCGCCACCAGCGACACGGCCGTCGGCATCATCCCGCCGATCGCGAAGCCGATGTTCCAGGAGAGGCCCGTGCCGGTCGCACGGATCGAGGTCGGGAAGCGTTCGTTCAGGAATATCAGGATGGGCGCATAGCCCGCACTGCCGAGCGCGCTAAGAAGCACTGCGTAGACGCCGACCATCATAATGCTGTCCGCGGTGGGCAGCAGCAGGAACAGCGCGGGCAACGCGACGAGCCGGATCAGTCCGATCCACACGAAGGTGCCCTTGCGGCCGATGAACGTGCTCAGGTGCCCTGCCGCGATCGATGCGATCACCACGGCGACGCTGCAGATCATCAGGATCGCCGCGGCCGCACCGTTGGGTGCGTGGCTAACTACCTTAAGGAACGTCGGCAGGTAGCCCGATGTCAGGTAATAGCCGCTGCCGCCGCCAATCGTCAGGAGCAGGTTGACGAAGAGGATCTTTCGATAGTCGCGCGAGAACAGCGTCTTCAGCGGCGAGCGCACGACTTCGACGGCCGCGCCCTTGACCTGCGCGGCCGCCTTCGCGGCCTTTTCGGCGGAGAGCTTCTTCCACAGCGGCGACTCTTCAAGGCTGTTGAACACGAAGAGGCCAAGCACCGAGCTGATGATGCCGGTGAAGAACATGCAGCGCCAGCCCCATACGTCGAAGGCATTGCCGGGGAAAAGCGTCGACATCGCGAGGAACGTTACTGACGCGAGCAGCGCCCCGAGTCCCGCCCCGCCGCCGCCGATCAGCCCCGACACCGCGCCGCGATACTTCGGCGCGACGGATTCCGTGCCGATGGTGTGCGTCGAAGCAACCACGCCGCCGACG
>NZ_JBGGWA010000009.1:0-345970 GCF_041321145.1 Paraburkholderia sp. IW21
GCTCTGCAGACCGATTTGGACGGCTGGCTTGACCAGTACAACAATGAGCGCGAACATCAGGGGCGATGGTGCTACGGCAAGACGCCTATGCGTACCTTCCTCGATTCACTCGAACTCGCCAGGTGTCAACGCCGACTGAAACCTGACCCCCATGGGGTCATTTTTACATCGGCGCTAACACATTGACCGCTCATCCCGAGCGCCACGCCACCGTACAGGAGATCATGGGCTGGCGACCCAGCCCGAAACCCGGCCGACCGTGGCGAACACCCACCTTCTTTCCGTGGCTACGCATCGCCGGCATGTGGCTTGAACTGGCCGGTTTCCCGCCCGGCCAGCGCGTGAGGATCGAAGTCCAGTACGGCAGGCTCGTCATCACGCCGGATTGAACGACTCCACAAACAACAAACCCAGCGCAAAGGCTGGGTTTGTTGTTTGTGACATCACTACCGGAGCCAGAACGGCTCTCCCTCAAGTGCGTCATATTCTGCCAGTGGTTTCTTCTTGTCGCGCGCAAAGCCCGGTAGATCAGAAATCACCACGCGAACGGGCTGGTAAATATTAAAGGTCTCGAAGAATGATTTCGCCGAGTTACATGCGTCCACAAACTGCTCAAAGTACTTGCTAAACACATCGGCCAATGTTGGCTGCTCAGGGTTCAACCAACTTTTCTCCGGGTTCGCAAGCATTGCCGCATCCCATTCAACCGATGATGCAGCCGCCTTTTGCGCAAAGATTTCACGCCCTTGCGCCATCAGCGCCAATGCATGGTCCAATTCCTCCCAGCGAAGGTAGCGCCGATATAGGCGATCCGTCAGCAAACTCCAGTCTTGCTCAGGATGATCTTGCGCGGCGTATCGCTCGATGCAACTAAAGAACAACGCTACATCAGGAGCTGGACCAAGCTCGCAAATGGTGTGGCCACCATGGAAGCCTATCTTTCTCATTTCGTTTTGAATTGGATGTCAATCGGGTTAATAATTCCGTTCGACTTTTGAACGATACCTTGAACAATTGCTGAGCGCTGCCCAGGAGTCACCGTTTGCCCTCGCGTGTCAATCACAATCTGTTGCTCCATTCCCGCGGGCAAATTGGCTTGGCGCTGCACCACCTGTTTCGCAACGTTGTTAATCAACCCGCTCGAGTTCGTGGCGATATTGTAGTTCTTCACCTCGAAGCTCACCGCTCCATCGGCCGCCACAAAGTCCGGCCGCACGCTGCCCGACGTCCCGTAGGACACCTGCTTGCCGTCCTTGTAGCTTATCTGCGGATCATGGCCTGATCCAAGATCCGAACCAACATCCTTTTCCGACTGACGCGGTGACGGACGCTCGCCATTACCGCTATTAAAAATCGCATTACTGGGCACATACCCCGGTGCTCCAACCCCGGCCTTCGCGATGCTCCCCGCTGCGGAATCCACCAGCACCAGCCCCGGATTCGCCTCCGGCGGCATGCCTCCGGTCCAACTGATTGCATTCAGACCATTCGCGATCCCCTGCATCAACAGGTCCGTCTTCGACTGCGAGGTCCAGTTGTTTGCCTTGCTGCCCGTACCCGTCAGCAGACCGGCGTCCGCATCCGGATTCTGACCCGAAGGTGACGGAATAATGCTGTTTAGCGCGTGATTCAAGGCCCCAAATGGATCGCTCGCGGTACTCCTGATCGCTCCGCCCAGCCGATTCAGGAATTCGCCCCCCGTACCACCCAGGTCTTCGTAGGCTGGGGCGCCTGGCCCTGCCACCACCACGCCCGGCAACGGAGTGTGGAACTGCGCCACGAACGGCTCGCCAGACAGCGGCGTTCGGGCCGGTGCCGCAGCCGCCAGTCCCATGCCCGGACCATACAGCATGGACGCACTGCTGTAGGTCGTTGCAGCCGTATCGACAAGCCCACCGTACGCACCAAACAGCAACGCGCTACTGCTGTACGACATCTCCGGCGCACCAGGCCCGGCGAACAGCATCCCGCCCGACGCGTACGTACTCGACGGACCTGCGCTGTTACCAAACGCATCGACCATCTGGTTGTACACCGCGTCGGTGTAACTGCTTTTCTCCGTGGTGCTTTTCGTGGCTTGACCAGATACCGTCTCGCATGAGCCCAGCATCCGAGATGCACGAGCTGATACTGTTGCGCGATGCCGTTGTAGGGCTCGTATCCGTCGGTCAGAACCGCACCCTTGCGAATGCCGGCGAACAGTTTGTCGGCCAGCTTCGCGCCGCGACCAGCCGTATAGGCGAAACAGCGGATGGGCGTTCCCGATCCGGTCATTTGCGCCCAGAGATAGCTTTTCGTTTGCGGCTTGCGCCCTTCTTCCTTCAGGACCTGGAACGTCGTCTCGTCGCAGTAGATCACGTCAGCATCGAGCAACGCGTCGCGCATCAGGTTGATAACGGGCTGCGTCGCTAGACCGACGCGGACCATGCTCGCGGCGAGCGTGTTCGACGAGATGTCGCCACCGAAGCGTCGCAGCAGGCCAGCCTGGCGATAGATCGGCATGCCGAACTGATACTTGCCGGTGGCGACCCACGCGAGTGCCGATTCCGTCAGCAGCCCACGCGGGATGATGCGCGCCGGCGCCGGCGTAACCTTGATGCCGAGGTCGCAGCACGGACAGGCATATTTCACGCGCTGGTGCTGGATGACGCGAACCTGCTCGGGGATCACGTCGAGCTGCTCGCTCGTTTCGACGCCGATCTCGACGAGCGCGTGTTCGTCGTGGTTGCAGAAGCGTTCGGCTTCGGGAAGTTCGTGCCGAACGACTTCGCGCGGCAGACTGGGATCGAGCGGTTTGCGATGACCGCGCTTCTTGCGCGTGTGCGCTGCGATCGTGGTTTCGCGAGTATCTTCCTGCGCGGGTGTTGCGTTGGTACCGAGCACTTCGGCTTCATTGAACAGACCGGGCTGATCCGATGCGCGAGCTTCGCTCTTCGCGCCGAACAGCTCGCGCCGGTAAGCGCGCAGTCGTTCCTCGGCCAGGTCGCGCTCCGCAGTCACGAGACGCAGTGCGCTGCGTAACCCGTCACGCTCTGACTGAAGGGCGTCGTGCTCCTCACGTATCGCGAGGAGCGCCCTGAGTTCGTCAGCGTCGATGGTCACGTTGATCGGCATGCCACTTAGACCGGCACGCCGATGCCGTGTTCAACTCACGCGAGCATAATGGCGTTTCGGATGCCGCTGAAGAGCAGCAATGTCGGCACCTTCGAGAAGCCAGTGCAGCAGATCGACGGTCAACGTCACGACTTCGGTTTTGCTGTCAGGCCAGACGAAGCGATCATTGGCCTCGAGTCTCTTGAGCATCAACCAGAAACCGTTGTGCTGCCAGCCCAGGATCTTGACGCGATCGCATCGCCGGTTGGTAAAAACGTAGAGCGAGGAATCCATCGGATTCAGGCGCATCGCCTGTTCGACGAGAATCGACAGACTGTTCATTCCGTACCGGAAGTCGACGGGATCGCGGTGCAGGTATACCGTCAGCTTTTCGTCGAACCGGAACACGGCATCCTCCCGAACATCTGGACCACGGTGCTCAGTTCGTCGATGCTCGCTGCACTGAGATCGAGTTCCACGCCGTTCGACAGACATACATGCAGTGAGAGCGTCATCGGCGGTGCCGGAGAGACGGGTGGTGGCGGCAGTGCCGGTGGCAGTGACACGACAGGAACAAATGCAGAGGAGGATTCTGCCGGCGCGGGCCGCTTACGTGAATCCGCCATATCGATGGCTTTGCCATCCATCACTTCGACTGCGGGTGGTGATGGGGCGCGCTCGTCGGGGTCGTCCTTCAGCGATGCCAATGAGATGCCTTTCTCACGTTCCATCAGGTACTTCGTGGTCCATTTGCGCAGCAGGTTGGCGTTGATCCCATGCTCCCGTGCCAGACGGGCTACCGACACGCCCGGGCGCAATGCAGCCTCGACCAGCGCGCGCTTACCGTTCTCGTCATAGCGACGGCGCCCGTCGCGGCTTAGACGAACTACTCTTAACTCTGAGTCATTGCCAGCCATAGGTGTCCACCTCCACGTAGGTGGACACCTATGCTCCTCGCTCATACCGCCAGCCGATAGACGTCGAAGATGGACCGCTTACGCTTGAACTCGCCGGCTTCCCGCCCGGTCAGCGCGTGAGGATCGAGGTTCAGTACGGCAGGCTCATCATCACGCCGGATTGAACCACTCCACAAACAACAAACCCAGCGCGAAGGCTGGGTTTGTTTCGACTGATCCAGCTCCTCCGTTTGAACGCCAAAGGGCCGCTCTCGCGGCCCTTTGGCGTTACAGCATCACTTGCTTCCTAACTTCATGCAATGGGAAGACGGTTGAACTGCGAACGCAAATGATCCCAGCGGCCCTTTTCAAATACCGTTATAGCCTTCTGCGACTCGTCTGCATCATGGAATCCCGTCATCGTCACACCCAGATTAAGCAGGATCACAAAGCCGACATACTCATAGGGAGCACCATCAATTTTCACAAGCCGAGCAAAGGCATCCGCCGATACAAACACGTCAACATCGCAGAGCATTACTGGTGTATCCGGTGTTATACCAACCTCAACAACCTTCTCATCCCCCTTCGAAAGACGGATGCTAAAACCCGGAAACTGCAAATCAGCCTCTGCCCGTCGATTCTTTAATTCCCTGACGGGATCACCAACTACCAACACTAACTCGGCTCGCGTCATCCCAAAGCGAATAGGGCCAACAGCCTCATAGGGATTAATAAAAAACATTTCCACTCCTATCTATCCAGCCAACCTTTGCCATACGAATAATCGAGCATTTCGCGAATGGCACCATTGTATTTTGTTGGCACCCCGCCTCCTGCAACAGCGACTCGACGAACGTCCCATATTTCCGTAGCCATCGCCTGACGCATTTGCCCTTGTTGAACCAACTGTTCAATTTCAGAACGATATTCTGCACCTGCCAAACCCCGGCTGCCATGACTTGATGTTAACAAGTGGTCCGCCTTATCCATCTGGATTGCAGGTCCACTATAAGTAGTTATCGGACTGGCGCTGTTTGCCGGCAAATGATGGCGCTCAATCCCGACACCAGTTTCAAGACGCCCGTAAGCGCCACCGCGGAATGCTGAGGTCGCATCGGCAACGCCCGCTCCAAAGCCTACCCCCGCAGGCGGTACAACATACATCCGCCCGCCGACAAGATAGCGCTCCGACATACCATAAGCCGCGTCAGCAAACGACGGTGCAAGCGATACAGCCCGGTTCACCACCGCCCCGGCCAGCGGCATCGTGCCCGCAATCGCGCCAACCTCCGTCAGCGCCGCCGCACCATAATTCCCCGCCGACACCTGCTGCGCAAGCCCACTTGACCACCCACCCGTTGCGCCGTTTGCCGCCGCGAACACATCACGGTACTGGTTGCCAATTTCAATGGCCGGCCCAGCAACGAAGTCGCCTAGCGCAGTCAGACCTGCGCCGATGCCCGCGCCAATCTTTTCCGACAGCGGTGCAGGCCCTTCGAGCACGCTACGCCTGTCACCACTGAGCCCACGAACAAAGCCGCTGTCAGTGCCGACCAGCCTCGCATCATTCTCGGACCAGCTACCACCTCGGTGCCCAAGGTCAATCGCCAGCGCATCGTCCGACCAGTTATTCGGACCACGACCAAAGTCCAGACCCGCCGCATTCTGTCGCGCGGCCACCGCTGCGTGCTCCGCTCGCTGGGCTGCCAGCGGCTGGGCTGCCAGCGACATGTTCGCCTGACCCGCGAACTGCGTGCCAAGCTGCTGCTTTAACGCCTGATCCTGCGCCCGCGAGGCCGCCAGTGCATCGTTCGCCCGTACACCGAACTCATCCTGCAAGCCACCAACAAACGCCTGCTGGCTTAACGCGAGGTCCCAGCCCGCCATCCCCGCAAACTGATCGCCCGCATTCGCGCTATAGCTCGCCTGCGCCGTCTGCCGCACCAGTTCGTCATAGCTGCCGTTCACGCCATACAGTGCGCTGTTGCTACCGTTGCCGCCTGCAGTGGTGGCACTTTTCCCAACGGAGGCCTGCGCAACCTGCCCGAGCACCATGTTTCCGACCGTGGATGCGACCGCATCAGCACTGATCGCCCCAAGATTGTTCGTCAGACTCCCGCCTCTGGCAAGTGTGCTCGCCGCTCCGGCCGCCATACCTGAGGCAATGCCTCCAACCACTGGTACTTTTCCAAGGACACTCTGGCTCACACCATACCCAGCACTGGCAGCAATCGCACTCGCTGCCACCCCCTTCCAGTCAAACCCCGACTGTGCGCCGATGGCAATACCGAGGCCCTGCGTCACCGCCGAACGCCCCGCCCCCAGCACCGCCTGCGCCGCGATCTGGCTCCCCGTCTCACCCAGTCCACCCATCGACGACGCCAGCGAACCACCCATCCCCGACGAAGCAAACCCGCCCGTTACCGCCCCACCCATCGCCCCCAGCGCCACATCCTTCAACTGCGGACCATTCGGATTCTGCGAGCCCATCGCCGCAGCCATCCCCCCGGCCGCCGCGCCCGCCATGATCACGCCCATCACCGGCGCCAGCGCACCCACCGTCACCACCGAGGCGACCACGGCCACCACCACCGAAATGATCGACGACATGCCGCAGCCGCCGTCCGGACCCGGTGGGGGCGGGGGATCGGGCAGCGTCGGCTGCGTGTTGCCGATCGCCTCGCCCGCATCATAGGCCCTGAACGTGCCCGACGTGTTGTGCACGTTCGTGATCCGGTTGGGCACCGTCAGCACCTGGCCGGCCTTCAGCGCGTCCTCACCCTTCAGACCGTTCGCCTGGGCCAGCACGTACCACAGCGTGCTGTCACCCCACAGGGCGGCCGCCACCGACTGCAACGTGTCGCCTGCATGCACTGTCCAGCTTCCCGGCGAGGTACCCGGATACACCGCGCTCACCGCCATGTAGTTGTTGTCGAACTCCGCCGTCGCCACTGGCGCGTACACCTTGTAGCGGCTGTCGCTACCCTTGTCCAGTTGCCCGGCCAGTTCCTGCGCGTAGTCCACCTTCTCGATGCCGTCGTCACCCACGTTGCCCACGCGGTGCCCGTCCACGTAGTAGTAGTGGTGGAGCCGGCTCGCCGCTCCACCCACTACCACACCGTTCGCGTCCACCTGCGCGTTGAGCATCCCGTCGCGACGCAGCACCCGTCCTTGCGTGTCCGTGCGGTACGTGAACGCGCGTGCCTTGTCCTGCTCGCCGCCGCCGTCGTCGTACACCGTCTTCACATGACCATTCACGTCATAGCTGTAGGTCGACGTCGCGGGCTGCCAGCCCGGCGCATCCGGGTTCGACGCCTGGGTCGTCACGCGCTTTTGCTGCGCGCCTTCCCACCACGCGTACTCGTAGCTCGTCGTCACCCAGGTGCCATCCACGTCGCCGGGGCGCTGCGTCACCTGTTCGAGCGTGCCGTCTGCCATGCGCTTATAGGTCGTCAGCGACCGGTCCAGCCGGTTCTGCTCCTGGGTGAGCACGCTGTCGCCGTCCCACACCCGTAGCACGCTCGTCGTCTGCTGCGTGCCCGCCGCGTTCCACTCCACATAGTTGGTCGTGCGTCCCAGCAGGTCATTGGTACGCTGGCGCACCAGCACTCCGTTGATGCGCTGGTCCGTCAGGTAGCCGTTCGCGTCGTACGCATACGCCTCGGTGCGCCCGTCCACCGCGTAGCGCGCCAGCACGCGCTCGCCCGCCGCGTTGTAACCCAGTTGTACGCCGTCGCCACCGCTGCCCGCCACGATCGACACGCCGCGGTCTGTCGCACTGGTGCCCCGCGCACCACCCGGGAGCTGCCCCATCGACACCGTGAAGCGGTTCAGCGAGTCGTATTCGTACCAGTACTCCTGATAGCTGTGGCGACCGTCCAGCGCATCGTGATAGTCCGCGAACATCCGCCGGCGGTTGCCCACCGCGTCATACTCGTAGCTCACCGTGTAGAGCGGGTCAGTGATCGACGTCACCCGGTTCAGCGCGTCGTACGTGATCGATGCCGCCGACAGCACTGTGCCGCCCGCGATCAGTTGCAGGCCCTCGTAGGTCCGGTTGCCGTCGTTGTCATATTCGTACTGGGCTATGGTGCCCGCACCGTCGTCGCGGATAGTGCGCACAAGGCCGTGCGCATAGTATTCGTATTCGATGTGCTGGCCGGTGCTCCCCGTCTGCCTCGACAGCAGGCCGGCCCAGTTGTACTCGTAGGTGAATGTGTGGCCGCCGAGGTCACGGTGCCAGGTGACCCGGTCGAAAATGTCGACCTGGTCGGCTTCCGTCATGCCGTTTGCGTCGGTCGTGGTCTTTACCCAGCCACCGCCCACGGAGTTACCCAACGACGCGATCGAGCTCGACCAGGCATAGTCGTAGCGCACGGTACGCCCCTGTGCCGACACCGTTTGAACCACCCGGCCGTCCATGTCGTAGTACGTGCGCTCACGCCCGCCCAGCGCATTCGTATGGGCGATACGGTTGCCTACGCTGTCGTACTCGTAGCGGTCCACGCTATGCTGGCCGTTGGCCAGCACCGGATGATCCACCTGGGTCAGCCGGTTCCCGGCGTCATACGTATAGGCGGTGCGACGCCCCAGCTCGTCCGTGCTAACGCGCAGGTTGCTGAAGCTGTCGTACAGGAAGGCCTTGCTGTAATGCTGGGCATCCCATGACTTCGCTATTGCCGCCTGGCTCAGGCCATAGTTCCACTGCTGCGTCGACAGGTTGCCATTCGCGTCCTTCAACCCGACGAGATTACCCATACGGTCGTAGTAAAAGCGTGTCTCAGGAGCCGTTAGCGTTGCGTAGCCGTTCGCTAGCGTCACCGATACCGCAGGCTCGCGCTTCAGCACCAGATTGCCCAGGCTGTTGTATTGCAGAACCGTCGTGTTGCCATTCCCGTCTGTCTCGCTTGACACCTCTCCGAAGGCGTTATGCGTTTGGCGACGGTCGATTGTCATCACATTGACCGTCGAGACCGCCTGCTGCGCAATTTCGATGTTCGTTACGGGCTGGCTACGTGTACCTGTCAAGAAGTAGCCTTGGCGCTCCAGGAGTGCGTTGCCGTATGCATCGACTGCCACATAGTGGTACTCGTATTCGGTGTCGGTCGGCAGGGCGGTTGCGTCGAAAAAATAGCGTCCCGTAATGTCGCGGCGGAGTTCTGCGAACTCGAAAGGACGCGTCTGATCTGCGGCGCTATTCGGCACAGGGCGGTAAGATAGGCGCAACTCGGATGCCTGTACGGGTTGACCATGTGTGTCGCGGGGATCGAATTCGAGAATGCACGAATCGCTACTTCCGGGCAGGGTGGCGCTAGTCCTGCCGTCGGCCGTCGCGCTGCCTATTACGATATTGCCTTGCCCCATGAGTAGCGGCCTATCGTTCGCATCAAAAGCGGTATACGCAATCGCACTTGCAGACAGGCCACCAGGCCTCTGCAGGAGACCCGATTCCGACGGATCCCATGCAAACGAGCCGTTTGCCGATCGTTCGACCCGCTCGGATTTATTTTTGCCATCCTGCTCGTACGAGATGAGCAGGTATTGCGCATCAGCAGGCTGCGACTCGAATGTGATTAATGATTTTTTGGCTTTGGGCCAGTCGAATCCTGCCTGCGATGCCTGTGCGTACACCTGCCCGCTTCCAGTCCACCTGCCCAATGTTACTGAACCGTTTATCTCGGCGATGACAGCGCTGCCGACATAGATGTCACTGAACAGCACAAGCTGTAAATCATATGACCCAGTTGCATAATGAAGACCAAACGCAACGAGTGCGTTGGTAACCGGATCCCTCTATGTATTACTGAGCGACCACGGTCCGCTGCTGCCCGACGGGCGATATCGGACCAGCATGTCGCCGGCCAATCGGCCGTCGACACCGCGGGCTGCAAAGATATTCAGGTTCCCATCGGAATCCCAAACGCAGGCGCCCATATCGTTCAGCGGCAGGACCGATGCGCCAGCCGGACGATTCGCTGGAACCTCGACTATCGATGTAGCCTCTCCCGTACCGTGAGACACCTGCATCCCATATTGCGAGTAGGCCAGTAACGCACCCGTACCGCTTGTTGCCATGAAGAGCACGTCATAGGCTCCGTCAGCAAGGTTGGTCAGATCTACGACACTGGCGTCGGGCGATCCCAGACGTTTCGCCAGACTGAACACGCCGGGAGACTTGGCCGGGCTTATATAGACAGCGGTTTTTACGCCGGCGGACCATGTGGTGTTCGTAAAACGGAGTGTGTCGTAGCCCTGCTTGAGACTCGTCGTCACCTGCCCAAATTGCGCTTTGCCTTGCTGCATGCCACTCAGTACTTCGCTTCGCCGTACTGTGCCCACTGCTTGTGCGAGTTCAGTATCTTCATCGTTGACGTAGATCTGCACCCGATAATTCAGCGACTGATCGACCGGACGCCCGGCGTACCAGATCTGGCTCGGGCCGTACGGCAGCACGTTCATCCCGGTTTTCTGATCTGAAAACTCAATGTGCTTCGGACCACTCGCCCCACCCGTAAATGTGACGGGCCACGACCACGACGACGAAATCGGATTCTTGGAGCTCGTCGGTTCGCTATCGCTCCCATTCTCGAACTGACTATACAAAGTAAATACGACTCTGACCGAATAACTGCTGCCGTATATCGTGGACAGGTCAGGTAAATCGACATCGAGTCCGTCCAGCGTGATCTGGTTGGCTAGTCCAAAGCGTAACTGCGTCGCCACCTGAGTGTCGTGAGTACTCCGCGCATCGATACTTGCCGTCGCGCTGCCGGGCGAATTCGCTGCTTCGATCCACCCACTGATTGTCAATTGCGTCGTGGCAAACTTTCCGCCATCGATCCGAATATCGACAGGCGTAAAGTTGATACGCGGAGCCCCTCCCACCACCTTTGGCTGCAGAATCTCCCCAACCTGATTCCGAGCGTCATAACGCGTAAACGTCTGGCTCAGATTTGAGTCATTGAGAATGTCCCTGATCTCATAGCTACGCAGGTCCGCAGTCATCGACTCTATCTTTAGCGTCGCATTACCGTTGCGGTCGTACATGAACACGTGTGAAACGCCATCACCAAAATTGGTGCGGATGACCTTGCCTGCGTTGTTGTACTCCGCATACTCCTGCCATGCGCCGTTCGCGTTCCCGCCACCCGTCCTGCGCCCG
The DNA here is from genome assembly GCF_041321145.1 of Paraburkholderia sp. IW21. Lineage (NCBI taxonomy): Bacteria > Pseudomonadati > Pseudomonadota > Betaproteobacteria > Burkholderiales > Burkholderiaceae > Paraburkholderia > Paraburkholderia sp. IW21. The sequence goes on from NZ_JBGGWA010000009.1 coordinate 11,155, forward strand.
GTAACCTCACCAAACATGTTGTATTGCATCTCATGTCGTTCACCAGTGGTGGAAATCGCACCGCTCACAGGATCGCTCGTCTGCATGACGCGTGACACTTCGTGGCCAGCCGCATCGTATGCAATCCATGTGGTCTCATACTGGCTTCGGCGATCAGCATCCGCGCGCAGATACTTCACCATCGTGGTATTGCCAGCAGCGTCATAGCCGAATTGCGTCACCACGCCCAGAGCATTGGTCTTCGACATCAGCCGCCCACCGGCACCATACGTGTACGTGGTCACACGATTCACGTCTCCCTGCGCCGTCTCCTTGACGACGTGGTTCAGGCCGTCGTATTCGTATACGGTGCTGGAACGAACCGACCGGTTCAGGTAATCAGTGAAGGAGGGTAGAGTCGCTCCCGTCTGCCTGCCCAGCTTGTCATAGGTGAAATCGTACTGGCTGCCGTTGGCATCGACCCTACGCAACAGATGCCCTTCGCCGTCGTAGGTGTAAGTGGTCTTCGCCTCGCCCGTGCGTTCTGTCAGGTTGCCGTTTGCGTCGACAGTCGCATAAGCAACGTCTTGACGCGCCTCACTGGTCATCCGGCCATTGCGATCCCACGTGAAATCGGTGCGTCGGTCGTCAGCGCCGAAGGGCCACGGCGCCAGCAGACTGTTCGGATCACTTCTTGCGGTGAATGGTTCGCGGCATGCTATTGCATACCGGTACTCCATCTCGACATTGCCCTGCGCGTCCCGATACCAGGTGGTTCCATACCCCATCGGATCGATTTCGAGCACCTTGCCCTGGCTGCTCCAGAAGGTAGTGGTGCGGTTCCCGTTGGGGTCAATCGAAACGACCACGTTTCCGTTGCCGTCATATTCCCATGTGCTGACAAGATCCCCTGTCGTGATGTCGTACACGTTGCTGCTCGGGTTCAAAGCCCCGGCGGCCACGTCAACGATACGGGATTCGATCCGCCGGTTGTTTGCGTCATACGCGTAGCGGGTCAAGCGCAGGTTCGCTGCCGCCGGTAGCGCAGGTGGTGTTGATCCCGCGGTTGCGCTTACCGGAGTCGCATGGCGACGCTCTTCAAGAACGTTGCCCGCGGCATCGTAGCTCCACGTGGTGTAGGCTCCGTCGGGCCCGACTTGAGCAGTCCTCCGGTTTGCTTCGTCGTAGTAGTACGACGTGGCCAGGCCATTCGCGTCGATTATCCTGGTCAGGTTGCCGCGCGCGTCGTACGCTCGAGTTTCGGTCAGGTTAACGTACTTTGTCGTGCCATCAGCCGACGTCGTATTGAGCAATGCGCCGACCATCCGGACCTGGCGGTCCAGCGCGTCGTACTCATACGAGGTCAAACGCTGTTCGGGTAATCCAGCCGCTTCAATCGTCGTGATGCGGTTGCGCCGGGAATCGTATTCAAACCGGTTGACGACGGCGCGGCCGCCGGACGTGACAGGCAATGTCTCCGTTACCATCAGCCCGCGGCGGTCGTACTGGTATGAAAACTGCCCGCCTACCTTGTTGATATAGCTGATCCGGTTACCGAATGCGTCGTACGCGTATTGCTCGGCGAACTTCATGGCGTCCGTGGACTTTGTCAGGCGTCCGAGCCGGTCATACTCCATCTTCGTAACCAGACTCGAATCCTGCGTCACCGAAACGACCCCGCCGAACGCGTCGTACTGGGTCTGAACGACGCTACGCTGCGGCGCGGTCACCCGGATGACCCGATTCAGCGCGTCGTAGCCGAGCTGGGTCGTGTAGCCGTTTTTGTCGGTGGTCTGCGTGACGTTGCCAAACAGGTCATAGGCGTTGGTTGTCGTGTAACCGAGCGGGTCGGTTGTCGTCAGCAGTTCGCCCCTGGTACTGTAGGTATAAGTCGTCGTGTAAGCAGCCAGCAGGTTCGCTTTTTGCAGCGTACCAAGAGCCGCAGCCTTCAACCCGTTGCCGTCGGCATCCACAAAGCCGCGCGCCTTGCGGGCCGCTAGTGCCCAGTCCGTGTCCTGCTCAATCAGTTCCACGCCGCGCGCATCGATCTCCTGAATCAGGCGGCCCATACCGTCGTAGGCGTAGCGCGTCGTCGCAGCGCTGGTAGCCCCACGGGCGAGCGTCTGCTCAATGATTCGGCCGGCAGCGTCAAACATGGTACTCGTCACACCCTGCTGCTCGGTGCCGCATGCAGCGGTGGTTACCACTGCGCGGCCAAGCGCATCCAGTTTGTATCGTGTGACGGCACCCATCGGGTCGGTCGTGGTGATCAGGCGGCCTGCGACGTCGTAGCCGTAACTCGTCGCCGGGTTGGACGGCAACGAGGAAGGCAGCAGGGCCGCCATCTGCTTGTCCGTGGCACCTCTCAAGGCCTCGTATGCATTCACGTACCGGATGGTTTTCAGCAAACGGCCGGCAGCATCGTAGCGATTTTCGGTAACGTAGCCTTCCGCGTCCATCGCATAGACTATCCGGTTAGCCGTGTCGTAGGTCCATGACGTCGTATGGTTCTGCCCCGTGTTCTGCGCACCTTGCGAAGTGACCCAGCCTTGCAACGTTGCATCGTCCGGGTTCTCCGCCGCACTATAGGGCGACTGATACTGCGTCCGTTCGAGCAGGTTACCGCTCGCGTCGTAACGGTTGCGTGTAACGAAACCCAAGGCGTCTATTACGGCGGTCAAACGATTCGCCGCGTCGTAAACCATTTGCGTTGTCCGGTCAGCCGAGTGCGCCGACGCGTCTTGCAGCGCCAATGCACTTTGAACTGCGTCCACCGTTGATGTACCGTTCCAGCTAATCCAGTTCGCATAAGCAATCGAGCGGACCACGTTGCCATTCGCGTCGTAGATCTGCTCGGTCACCTGGTACGCTGCGTCGACAACGTAGCGCACCCTGCCATCACGGTCGTGCACATATCGTGTCGCGTGGTCGTCGAGACGCGATGCTACGACGCGGCGGCGCAGGAAGTCGTCGGAAAGATCTCCGTCAGGAATATCCCGGTTGTATCGGCTATATACAGTGCGCGATAGAAGGTAGCCTGCCGCGTCATAAACATTGCCGATCACCGCCCCCGTCGGGCCAACCGACCACGTCTGCCGACCTTCCTTGTCATACGCGTAGCGCGTCACACCGCCGGCAGCATCTGTCACCGAGGCGACGTTACCATCGCCATCGTATGTGTAGGTGGTTGTCAGCCTGAGTCCGGCAGGCTCGACCGTCACTGACACCAGGCGCCCAGCCTTGTCGTACGTATTCTGCGTCACCTTTGCCGCATCGGTGCCGGCACCCTCGGTAGTGGTCAACACATTGCCCATACCATCGTAGATGAACGTCGTGCGCAGATTCAGGCCGCTCCTGTCCGTGATAACCGACACGTGACGTCCGTTGAGGTCGTACTGTGTTTCAGTCACGACACCCGACGGATCAGTGACCTTGACCGTCTGCCCCTTCGCGTCGTACTCGTAGCGAGTCACCAGCTTCAGACCGGATGGATCGACCGTCCGGGTCAGCGTGCGGCCAGCAGCATCGTAGGCATACGCGGTATGAATACCGCGCGCATCAGTCGTGTCGATCAGGCGATCTGCATGATCGTAGCTGTGCGTGATGCTCGCGCCCGTTGCGTCCGTGGCCGTCAGTAAATTACCGTCAAGATCGTACGCGTAACGGGTGAGGTTGCCTCGCCCATCCAGCAACGTGACCAGTTGCCCAAACTCGTTATAGGACGAGGTGGTTTTGATGCCTTCTGCCGTCGTGACGGCAATTTCGCGGCTGAACGCGGAGTACGCGTAGCTAGTCCTGTTGCCGTTTGCATCGGTACGCGATAGCACGTTCCCGAAGGCGTCGTATGTCATGTTCGAGCGTGCACCGGTTCCATCCGTCAGCACTACCAGATGTCCGTTCCGGTCGTAGTCCTGCCTCCGCAATACGCCGTTTGCGTCAACGGATTCGGTCGCGCGACCGAATGCATCATAGACGGCGCGCGTAACCAGATTCAGGCCGACTGCGTCGCTCGCCTTGCGAACGGCCTGCCCGAGCCGATCGTAGTCAGTGACATCCTGCACGCGGACGCCCGCCGATATATCCCGCGCGATTGCGATCTGCTCGCCAAACGTGTTGTAGGCGTAATCGGTCTTGTAGCCCGAAGCATCAGTGCGTTGCGTCAGCGCGCCAGCCGCGCTGTAGCTGAACGACGTGCGGGTAGCCAGACCATCGTTATCCAGGGCCGAGAAAGTATTCTTCAACGCATCGGTCAGCAAACCACCCGCGAGCGTACCGAGCGTTGAGCTCGCAATACGGCTGCCGTAGACGACCGTTTGAGTGATCTCGCCGCACATATCGTAACGGGATTCGACAACCTCGCCGAGCGGATTGACGACATGAGTAAGCCGTCCAGCGCCGTCGTAGCAATACAGCGTGCGGTTGCCATTTGCATCGCTCATCGAGATTCGACGGCCCGCCGCATCGTACGCATATGCCACGCCCCACGATTTCCATACCGCATCTATCTGGGTCTGGGTAGGGCCTTTCCCGAGCGCGGACAACGCCGCACTTCCTTCACCCATGAGCTGGCCGATGAGCCGCCCTTGCGCGTCGTAGCGATATGACACCACCCGGTCGCCAGTCGTTTCGGTCGCGACATGCCCTTGACTGTCGTAAGTAAACCGCGTGGTCGCACTACCACTGCCTGAGTATGCGGTGCGCTCGAGCAGTCGACCCATTGCATCGTAGACATAGCTCGTCTGTTCGAGCTGGCCAGGCAGCGTGGCCCAGCAATTCGCGGTCGTCGCTGCGTCGAGCCTATAGCTCACGCCGATCTGTGCCGGGTTGCCGGCGACCGGTGCGGTGCGTGCGGAATCGCTTGCTGCGGCGAATGGGCGCGTGCCAAAACTTGCGTCCCTGACTGCGACCTGGGAGCCGGCAGGGCTGCGGAATTCCACCATGTGATTGGCCAGCGGTACGACGTTCGATACGTTCAACGTGTAGGTCGCGTAGTTTGCCGAACCTGCGACGATCGAACCGGCCCTGACACCGTCAATCCAGACTTCCAGCGTTGTGTTGGCGGACGACGCCTTCGCCTGAAACGTGAGCGGCACCTGCTGTGGTGCGCCCAGCCACGCGGGATTGATCTGCTGCCCGCGGATGCGTTGCGAAACATTGCCATATGCGTCGTACTGATAGGTCGTCAGATACCCTTCGCCATCGATCTCCGAACGCAACAAACCACGCGAGTCATAGAGAAAATACTGATGAATGTCCTTAGAATCACCAGCAGGAACCAGATCCGTCAGGATACCTGTCGCTCGTGCCGAAGCCGGCGTTGCCGTGGCATAGCCAACCGTTTCGACTTTCTGACCCGCAGCGTTATAACGGTACGTGGTCAGATAACCTTCCGCATCCAGTTGGCCGCGTAGCAAACCGTCGTGGTCGTAGAAATAACGGGTGGTCCGGTCGTTTGCCGAATACGCAGGCCCGTTACCTTCCGCTGGATTTGCTCGGGTGATGTCCACCGCGCTGGCGCATTCCGTCCTCGTCACCAGACGACCCGCCCCGTCGTGCTGATAACGCACGAAAGAGCCATCCGCATTCACCACGCCGGTCACGTTGCCTGCATTGTCATAGGCGCGCCAGTCTTTCCTGTCGGCTTTGCTGATCGTCGGGCGAAGATTACCATTTGCAAGTGTCAATGCAACGGACTTTCCGGCAACATTCACCATTTCTACTGGCCGTCCGCTGCCATCCATCAACGCGGCGAGCGCGGCCGCGGCGACCGGTGTCGCATACTGGATCGTATTGGTAAGCAGTCCGTTCGACGTGTAGACGTACTCGGTCAACGCTCCGGCGGGATCGATCCGCGCCACTGCACGCCCCGCCTCGTCGTACAGGTAATGAGTGATTTGGCCGGTTGCGTCCGTGGACATCCGCAGACGGCCATCGGCATCATACTGGTTGCGGATCTGCGAAAGAACCTTGCCGCCACTCGATTCCGCCACCGAAATCAGTTCACCCGCGGCATCGTATGTCGAAGTCCGCGTCAGTCCGTTGCCGAAAGTGGCGATTACCTGATGACCGGCGTCGTCGTACTGATACAGCGTGATCGTGCCGTCAAGCTTCGTTGCGCAGAGCACACGGCCAAGGCCGTCATAGGTGAATTGCTCGACCTGTGGGTGACCTGCATCGCCAGCGATACGTTGCAGCAATCGGCCAGATGGGTCGTACACATAGCGGACCTGGACGATCTCGCCGGCGCCGGCATTGGCATCGCCCGTACCATCCGCCAGCAGTCGACCATACTGCGTAACGCTCGCCACGTTCCCACGAAAGTCGTAGGACGTATCGACGCGTGTGCCCTGGCCGCCGCTGACAAACGCGGCGACCCAACCGGAAAGGTCGGTCTCGTTGACGTTGGCGCCGGTGTAAAGGCCGCTGGCATATGTCAGCACCGACACCCTTTGACCCAACGCGTTGTAGCGGTATTCCGTCACGCGACCTTCGGCACTTACCGTGAAGCGAACATGGTTGCGAGCGTCATACGCATAACGCGTGCTGGCGCTGTCGCTTTGTCCGATGGCCGCCGTCTCCGTCAATAGCTGATTGTCAGCGCCAAAGGTTCGCTCGATCGTGTTTCCGTTGCCGTCCTTCTGCCAGACGAGGTTGCCCTGGCTATCGTAGCGGTACTGCGTGACGATACCGGCATCATCGATCTGGGCAAGATTGCCACCTGTATCGTAGATGAATGTCTGCGCGCGGCTCGTGCCGCCGGTCGCCGGCGTCACGATGGAAGTCAAACGGTTGCTGCTGTCGTAGCGCAGCACCGTCACCTGCCCGAGCGGGTCCGTGATGGTCGTGGTATTCGTCGTCGGCTGGTAAGCGAGAGTCGTCCGGCGCGCCGCGCCTGCACCACTCGTCTGCACGATGGATGCGACACGATAGTCGCTGCCGACCAGCTGATAGGTAAACGCCACCGATGAACCATCGGACTGCGCGATCGATGCAATCCGGCTGCTCGTCCCGTCATAGGTATAGGTGGTCCTGAACAGCTTGCCGTCGGCCACGCTATTGTCATCCGGCGTAAGATCGATCACGACTTCGCCAAGCCGCCCCTGGCTGTTGTAGCCGTATCGCACCGTCGTCGCGGTAGTCTGCTGGCCGCTGGCGTTCTGATAGACCGTGCGCAATGCGCTCAACTGCCGCGCGCCGTTATAGTCCAGCCACGTTATATCGCCGTTGGCCGTGCGCACCTGGGAAAGCAGGTTGTCAGCGTTGTAGGTGTAGCTGATTGCGTTTCCATCGCTGTCGCGAGTCGTCGTAAGCCGGCCACCGTGGTTTGCGTCATATGCTTCGAAGATCCGATGGCTCCCGTCGCTCCAGTTCCACGTGCTGGAGGTCGCATCGAACGACAGCACGCTACGCGCTCCGACACCGCTCGTCGCCACATAGACTTTGCGCGATGCGTCGTACAGGTACGTCATTGCCGTCCCGTCCCAGTCCGTGCGCGTGACAGTGCTACCGACGCTGTTCAACGTACCGGTCAGCCCATCCACCGTGCGCAGTCCGCCCGGCCGCCAGTTATCGCCCATCAACTTGCCCTGGCTGTTATACGCGCGATAGATCTGGCTATTCACGCCCTGACCCAGCAGCAGCTCGTCGCGATCCTGAATCATCAGGTTGCCCGTCGCTGCATTGACGTAGATCTGCTCTCCGGTTTGACCGAATGACGCATTTCCAATCTGCCCACGGTCTCCAAGCCCAAGCGCCGACGACGACTGCAGTCCCAACCCGTTTCCAGCGACGATCGCTACCATCGAGATTCCCCGTATACCTGTTCGTTATGCTTTGCGTGCCGCAATGCATGGCACGCTTCCTGAACAAGTTATCCGCGGATTCTCAAAATCGTTTAGCGCAATTGATCATTCTTTACATTTCTAGGAAATTTCCGGTCTCCTGTCGAAATGACTGCGAATAGCGACGAATTGGTGCCCCCGTTGCGGGACGACGCTGAAGCGTTTCCGGGTCTCGCCAACGATCACCCACACTGCTATGCTAAAAAAACACTCTTGTCACGCGACCCGTCCCGCTTCGTGGACCCAGCACTCACGCGCCAACCAGACTCATGTCGTCTCACCAGAATTCATCCCATCAGTTTTCAGGCGCGACTAGCGCGCACCTGAAACGTCTGCTCGGCTTTGTCGAATCAGACCCTCACAACCTGAATCTGCTCGCGGACGCGGCAGACGCCGCCCTTGACGCGCAGCAGTTCGCGCTGTGCGACGAATTGCTGGATCGTCATGCGGCACAACAACCGCTTCCACCGTCGCTCGTGAACCTTCGCGGCCTCTCTGCGATGTCGCAGCGGCGCTTCGACGAAGCGGAGCAATGCTTCATTTCGCTTCAGGAAAACAGCACGGAGCCTGCCGTGGTCTATAACCTCGCCTACGCGAACGCCATGCTCGGCCGTTTCGACGAAGCCGCAGCGCTGCTTCACGAGACGATCCTCGCATCGATTCCGGCAGCGGCAGCCCTGAAGGTGCGAGCGTTACATCATCTGCGTCGCGTCGACGAAGCGCGCGAACTCGCGCAGCGTTACGTCGATCGACCGGACGCCGACCCGGAGCTGCGCGGCGCATACGCAACCTTGCTATTCGATGCGGGGGATGAGGAGGGCGCGAAACGCTACGCTGCCATGGCACCCGAGACCGCGGACAGTCTCACGGTTCGTGGCTTGCTGGCGATCGCGGATGGCGCGGACGCCGAGGCGGCGTCCATGCTTGAACGTGCACTCCAACTGCGTCCTGAAAGCGGCCGCGCAAAGCTCGGCATCGGCCTTTGCCTCGTGTCGAATGAGCGTTTCGACGAAGCATCGCGCGCACTCGACGAAGCGGCAAATCTGCTCAAAACACATGCGGGCTCGTGGGTCGCGGCGGGTTGGGCCCATCTGCTAAATGGCGCGCTCGATACGGCGAAAGCCAGGTACGAACGTGCCGCGGAGCTGGACCGGGGATTTGCTGAAGCTCCCGGCGGACTCGCCGTCGTGAACTTCCGTCAGCAGCGCTTCGACGAAGCACGGCGCTACGCGAATGTGGCCCTGCGGCTTGACCGCTCATGCCTGTCGGCAGCCCTTGCCCTCAATCTCCTCGCTGCACACGACGGCGACCAGGCTACGGCCGACGCCATCCTGCACGCCGCCGTCAATCGCCCGATCGATTCTGACGGACTGACCATCGCTCAGGCGTTGATGCGGCGTGCATCGCGGTAAGCAAGATCACTTCGGGAATACCCGGCCTTGATGCGCTGTCATTGGTCCCTCGCAAGAGTTTCAATGTCGCGCTTGATTTGATCGTGGTCAACGCGTCGTCAATCTTGCGAAGCGTTCAGAAAATTCCCGTTTCCACGCAGCGCTTTTCTTATTCAAATTTAATTTACGTTACACGAAAATTCCGCGGCTCAGAATCAGAACATATACGAAAGCCGGGGTAAGCATGTCGTCAGATCAGGTGCTGCAAATCGTGTCGCAATTGTTGTGGAATAGCCTGCTTATTGCAGGTCCTGTTCTCGTCGCGACATTGGTCGTCGGTCTGATGGTGAGCGTATTTCAGGTCGTTACGCAGCTTCAGGAGATGAGCTTGAGCTATGTGCCCAAGCTCGTCGTGGCGTCGGTCGTTATCGTCGTGCTGGCGCCCTGGATGCTCGGCCGACTGACGGGATTTGCAACCTCCCTCTTCACTATCATTCCGACCCTCGGGTAAGAGATGTCCATCCAGATTCTCACCGGATGGGCAATGGCCGCATTGCTGCTTTCGTTGCGTATCGGCCCGGTGTTTATCATCGCGCCACCTTTTTCGCAAACGCAAGTGCCGGCCCGCGTGCGCGTGCTGCTCGTCCTGGCCCTGGCCGCATGCTTTGCGGACACCGCACCCGTATACGTGCTTCACGATGGCGCGGCACTGGCCTTGGCAGTAGCATCCGAACTGCTACTCGGTCTCGCAATCGCTTTTGCATTTCAGGCCGCGTTTGCATCCCTATCGTTCGCGGGACGCGTGCTCGACGTGCAGGCGGGCTACGGCCTTGCAACGGTCATCGACCCCGGTTCACGGGCCCAGGCGCCCATGTTTGGCACGATCATGACGATGCTGGGCGGGCTGCTCTTCTTCGCGGGAAACGGGCATCGTGAGTTGCTCACGCTGCTCGCGTCGCTGATCCGTCTGATGCCTGCCGGCAGCGCACGTCTACCCGGCGACCCGCAGGCCTTTATCAGCTATTTCGGCGTTGTCATGGCGCTCGGTCTCGCGAGCATAGCCGCCGTCATGGTGTGCCTTTTCACGATCGACCTGACCATTGCGTTCCTTTCGCGCACGCTTGCGCAAATGAACGCGCTCATGCTTGGCCTTCAGGTCAAAACCATTGTTACGCTTTTCGTCATGTCCATGTCGGTTGGGATCATGGCGCCGGTCGTGTTGCAACTGATGAACTCAGCGCTGCGCTTTGTTCCTTCATTGAACTAGACGATGTCGGAACTCGACCAGAACAAATCAGAGCAGGCCACTGCGTACAAGCTCGAACAGGCGCGCAGGAAGGGCATCGTACCGCGTAGCCAGGAAGCGTCCATCCTCGTGAGTCTCGCGTGCTGCGGAGGCTATCTTTGGGCACGGGGCGATCGCATGGCCGCTCACTTTGCGGCGCTCAGTGCCCGGGCTCTCAACGACGCGGCCTACCTGTCAATCGGAAGTCATGCCATGTTGACCTGGCTCGGCTCGCTCATCGTGCAGTCGGTACGCATCGTCGCGCCGCTGGTCGGCGTATCCGCCGGTGGCGCGTTGCTGGCAACCGTGCTTCAAACGGGACTGCTCTTCGCGCCAGCGGCGCTCAAGGCAGACTTCAGCCGACTGAATCCGGCACAAGGCTTCAAACGCATATTTTCGACTCCGACGCTGATCGAAGCGGCTAAAGCCTGCCTGAAGATGGTGATCTACAGCGGTATCGCGTGGTCATGCATCGCGGACACGGTAGTGACAGTGGAGCATGCGGCATTGCCGTCGGAGTCACTGCCGAAGGTGCTTGCGGACAGCACGCTGCATCTTCTGTTTTCGCTGTTGATGGCGGCACTCGTTTTCGCCGCGATCGATCACGTCATTACGCGCCGTGCATTTGCAAAGAAAATGCGCATGAGCCGTCACGATATCAAGCAGGAACACAAGCAACGCGAAGGAGACCCTCGCATCAAGCAACGCCGCCGGCAGTTGCAACGCGAATTGTTGCAACGCGCGACCAGCATGCGAAACGTTCGCGGCGCCGATGTGCTGCTGACCAACCCGACCCACTACGCGATTGGGCTCAAGTATGAACCCGGCAGCATGGCCGCGCCTGCGGTGGTAGCCAGAGGCAGAGGCGACTTCGCGCAGCGTCTGAAAAGAATGGCGTTCATCTACGGCGTTCCCGTCATAGAGTCACGCGCGCTCGCACGCCGTCTGTTTCGCGACGCCGCTTTCGAGCGCGAAATTCCCGAGCATCTGTTCCGCGACGCTGCGGCAGCCTATCTTCGCGCAAATCGCGCGCCATCGCAGCGGAGCGCGGTATGACGTTACTCGGTTCACGCCTGCGCAACCATTCCGATCTCGCGCTCGTGGTCGCGATCGTGACGATCCTTCTGATCCTGTTCACACCGATTCCGGCAGTCGCGCTGGACCTGTTCATCATCGTGAATTTCGCGTTTGCCTTCACGATTCTGCTGTTGACGTTTTACGTCACGCGTCCCGTCGATTTCTCGACGTTCCCGTCGCTTCTGCTGATCGCGACGTTGTTCCGGCTGTCGTTGAATATCGCGGCGACGCGCCTGATCCTGTCGGGCGCCGCCGCCGGGCAGGTGATCGGCGCAATCGGCGAATTCGTCGTGCAGGGTAACTTCGTGATCGGGTTGATTGTGTTCTTTATCCTGATCGTCGTGCAGTACGTGGTCGTAACAAACGGCGCGCAACGCGTGTCCGAAGTGGCCGCGCGCTTTGTTCTCGACGCCATGCCGGGCCAGCAGATGAGTATTGACGCGGATCTGAACATGGGGTTGATCGATCAGGACGAAGCGAAGCGTCGCCGCAAGGAACTCGAAAAGGAGGCCGGCTTTTACGGCTCCATGGACGGCGCGAGCAAGTTCGTCAAGGGTGATGCGGTTGCCGGCATCATCATCCTGCTGATCGACATTCTGGGTGGATGGGCGGTCGGCGTCGCGCAGATGGGCATGTCGCTCGGCGAGGCGATGCGAACCTTCACGCTGCTGACGATCGGCGACGGCATCGTCACTCAGGTACCCGCGCTCGTCATTTCTGTCGCCACGGGCATCATCGTTACGCGTTCGTCCGCCGACGGGAAACTCAGCAACGAGGTGCTGCATCAGTTGATCCAGTTCCCGAAAGTCCAGTTGCTCGTGATTGGCGCGGTCGGCGCGCTGCTCGTGTTGCCCGGCATGCCGAAGTGGCCCATCGTCATTCTGGTGATTGCGGCACTCGGCGCATGGCTCGTTGCGCGGCGTCGCAAGGTCACGACCGCCGTAGCGACCGATGTCGTCAGCGAATCGACGGAGCGTGCGGCCGCTGCCGATCAGGCCCCGCTGCCCGCCATCGAAATCACCTTCGGCTCCGCGCTCGCTAGCGCGTGGATGGCATTGCAGCCGGTATTGGCGGAGCGGATCGGCGCTTTTCGCGAGCGGTTTTCGGGGGAATCCGGCGTTGCCATTCCGCCCGTGGTGTTTCGCGACGACCCGGGGTTAAGCGCCAACGACTACCGGATTGCCTTGTTCGGCAATCGCTTCGGCCACTCGACGATCTATCCCGGGAAGACGCTTGCGATTCACGCGGGCAACGCCGCTGAATTGCCAAAGGGCATCGCGACGCGCGATCCAGCCTTCGGCATGCCGGCCGTCTGGATCGACCCGGAGCAGCAGGCTATGGCAAGAACGCAGGGCTACACCAACGTCGATCCCATCACCGTGCTGATTACGCATGTGACGGAAGTTATCCGTTCGAACGCGGCGGTGCTGCTGACGCGCGCATCCGTCATGACCATGCTGGAGGGCGTACGCACGCGTCAGCCAGGTCTCGTCGAAGAACTGGTTCCCAACCTCCTTGCCGTTGGCGACGTCCAACAGGTATTGCAAGGTTTGCTTGTTGAGCACGTTCCGGTTCGCAATATCGATCTGATTGTAGAAGCGCTGGCGAACGCGGGCCGCCATCAGAAGGACCCGGCCATGCTTGGCGAGACCGTGCGCCAGCGCCTTGGCCATTCAATCTGTCAGGGTGCACAGGGTGAGCACGAGTCGCTCGCCGTCCTGACGCTCGACCCCGCGCTCGAAGCCACCATTGCACAGAATCTCGCCGGCGCGGACGGCAACGGTACGTTCGTGCTCGATCCACGGCTTGCCGAAGCGTTTCTCAGCCGCCTGCTCGCCCAGGCCGAAGCGATGATGCGGCAAGGGCTCACGTCCGTACTGCTGTGCCGACCCGAAGTGCGGCGACATCTGAAAACCTTCACCCGGCGAACCGTGCCCCGGCTCACCGTGCTGTCGATGAACGAAGTGCCTCATCAAATCAATCTGCGCTCATTCGCGATGGTCAGCGTCGAGCGGCCGGCGCAGGCTGCGCCAATGCGCCAATCCGCAACACCCGCCGCGACGCAACCGGCCTGACGGCTGCACCAACACCCGATAAGGAATCAACAGCAGATGGATAACGTGATGTTGCTTGCCACTCGTCTGATCTCACTACAGACACGGCGCGTCGAGATTGCCGGTGAGAATGTCGCCAATGTGGCGACCCCCGGCTACAAGCGCGAAATCGCCTTCGAGGATGCGCTTGCAGCGGCGGGTGCGGATCATTTCCAGGCCGCCTCCATCGTCGGAAACGCAAACGGCAGCACCGTCGCGACCGATTTCTCGGCAGGCAAGCTCGTGCATACGGGCGATCCCTTCGACCTTTCCATCACCGGCGCAGGCTTCTTTGAGGTCGCCACGACTGACGGCCCCGCGTACACGCGACTTGGCAGCTTCCAGCGCGACGCCGATGGCCGACTCGTGACCGCACAGGGCTGGCCATTGCAGGGATCGAACGGCGATGTGAGGGTCAACGCCGCGAACTGGCATGTGGAAAGGGATGGCACGGTAATCGATAACGGCAATACCGTTGCCGTCGTTCGAATCGTCGATTTCGACGACACCGCGAAGCTGCGGCGCACAGACGGCGGTCTCTTCGTTTCCGACGGTGCGCAAGCCGCGGACGTCGATCGCGTGCAGGTTAGCCAGGGCTACATCGAGTCGTCGAACGCGACGCTCCCGACCGACATGATGCAGATGATGGAAGCGATGCGACGCGTCGAATCCGGACAGAAACTCGTGCATGCCTATGACGACATGATGGGCAGCGTCATGCAACGGCTAGGAGAAATGTGACATGAACAACGTTTTCTATATCGGGGCAACGGGCCTCAATGCGCAGCAAACGGCAGTCGACCTGACGGCGAACAACATCGCGAACATGAATACGCCGGCGTTCAAGCGCGGCACCGTGTCCTTTTCCGAACTGTTGAAAGCGGGTGCGCAGCAAGCGCGCGGTACGCAACACGCGGGCGCGGGCGACGCGCCTGCCGGCGTCGCCGCCGATGCGTCACTGCATGTATTCACGGCCGGCGCGTTGCGTCAAACCGGCAATCCCCTCGATCTTGCGATTCAGGGAGACGGCTTTATCGAACTGACGTCGGATGGCAATTCGAACGATGCAACGCTGTGGCGCGGCGGCGTGCTGCACGTTGGCGCTGACGGATTCCTGGCCGCGCCGAATGGTCAACCGCTCAAGGCGATGATCTCCGTACCGCGCGACGCGTCGCAAATCTCGATCGCGGCCAATGGCCAGGTATTTGCCGCGGTCGCCAATCAAACCGATCCGCTCGAAATCGGACAGATCGAACTGGTAACGCCCACCGACACGCGTGCACTGCGCAGCACGGGCGACGGGGTTTATCGCGTTCAGGACGACGGCGTCACGCTGACGCACGCGAAGCCGGGCGAAGACAATGCAGGTACGCTCGCTCAGGGATTCAGCGAGGCATCAAACGTGTCACTCTCGGACGAACTTGTCAGCCTCATGCTCTATCAACGCTCATACGCGGCGAACGCGCGCCTCGTTCAGGTCGGCGACGAACTGATGAGTATCGCCAACGGCCTGAAGCGCTGATCTTATGCGTCCTGCTCTTTTTCACACGGCGCTGCTGCTCGCCGCGCTCGGTGCAGCGCTGCCTGGTCGTTGCGCGAACCTGTTCGATGCCAACAGTTATCAGTCGCTGACTGCGGACCGCCGGGCGTCAAAGCCCGGCGATATCGTCACGATTCTCGTCTACGAAAATTCGAGTGCGAGCAACACCGCCGATACGTCGACCAATACGAACTTCGGCCTGAACGGCAGCGTGTCCACGTTGTATGCTGGCAATAACAGGCTGCAGCTCGGCACGGGCGACACCTACGGCGGCCGCGGCCAGATCCAGCGAACCGGACGCCTGCTCGCGCAGATCAGCGCGACGGTTGCCGACGTCGCACCCAACGGCGACCTGATCGTTGCTGGTGACCAGAACATCGACGTCAACGGCGAGAAAACGAAGATCCATCTGAAAGGACGCGTACGCCCCGTCGATCTCGCGCAGAACAACACCGTTCAATCAAGTCGTCTTGCCGACGCGCAGATCGATTACACCGGCGACGGCTTCATTACGGACCGTTCCCGCCCTGGCCTCATTCCCCGCCTTTTTGCATGGCTCGGCTTATGGTAAAGCGCATCGGTTCCATTCTCGTCTTCGCGTTGCTTGGCGTTGCGCTGGCAAGCCCCGCATTCGCAGCGACCACTACGGCGAACGTTCGCCTCAAGGATCTTGGCCGCTTTCTGGGTTGGCGGGACAACATGCTGGTGGGTTACGGGATCGTTTCGGGGCTGGCCGGTTCAGGCGACACGCCACGTAACCAGGCCACCCGTCAGGCGCTGGCCAACGCGCTGTCGCAGTTCGACATGGCCGTGACGCAGGATCAGATCCAGAGCCGCAACGCAGCGCTTGTCATCATCACCGGCACGCTGCCGCCGACCGCCAATGTTGGCGACAAGATCGACATCAACGTGACGTCGATGGGCGACGCGCGCAGTCTCGCTGGCGGAACACTCATCATGACGCCGCTGCGCGGGCCGGATAAAAAAACCTATGCACTCGCTCAGGGCCCCGTGTCGGTTGGCGGATATCGCTATGACGCGAACGGCAACCTCAAACAGAAGAACCATCCGACGGTCGGGATCGTGCCGCTCGGCGCGACAGTGGAGGTACCCGTGCGCGCCGATCTGGTCACCCAGGACGGCAACCTGAACTTCGTGCTCAAGGACGCGGATGCCACCACCGCGCGACGCATCGAGCAGGAGATCAATCAGACGATGGGCGCTGGCGTAGCTCACTCAGTCGATGCGCGAACCGTTGCGGTACGGGCTCCGCACGACGCGCTCGCCATGAACGACTATGTCGCGCGCATCGAGGCTCTGGAAGTACGCCCAGACCAGGAGTCCCGAGTGGTCGTCAACGAGCGCACGGGAACGGTCGTCGCAGGCGGCAATACGCGCATTTCGGCGGTCAGTATTTCTCATGGTGACATCCGCGTTTCGGTCGTGACGGAATACACCGCGTCCCAGCCGAATCTGGTGAGCGTCACCGGACCGGGTGTGCGCAGCATGGTCGTCGGCAACAGCGATCTTTCAGTGGAAGAACCCGGGCAGACAGTTGCGGCGTCGTTCCCGGACGGAACCGTGGGCGACCTGGTGCAGGCACTGTCACGAACACGTGTAAGTACGCGCGACGTCATCGCGATCCTGCAAGCCATCAAGGCTGCGGGCGCATTGCACGCCGACATCATCATTCAGTAAAGGAGACCTTACCCATGAGCATCGATCTCGTTGCCGCAATAGCCACCAAGGCGCTCGACGGGCTGTTCGCGCGACAGGCCGCTACCGCCGACAACATCGCGAATGCCGGATCCGCAGGGTTCACCCCAGTGCGCGTTTCGTTCGAAGACGCACTGCGAACGGCAGCGCTGCCACGTCCCGGCGACAACGCATCAGGCGTGATGAACCGCATTGTGGCCGTGGAACCCATGACCGGAACAACGCCGGCGGATCAGTTCGACGGCATGAAGCTGGATCGTGAGATCACCACGGCTTCCGAGACGTCCGCGCGTTACGCGATGCTGGTCAGCATGCTCGACCGCACGCTGCAGATGCAACAACTCGCCGTGAAGGGAGTGTAAGCGGATGTCGGACAGCATCTTTGCGATTGCCCGCTCGGGTATGGACGTCGAACATCAGCGTATGGAAGTGATTGCGCAGAATCTCGCGAATGCAGGAACCACACAAACGGCGGCCGGCACACCTTATCAACCGATGCGGCTCGTTTCGGGGCCGCGCGTAGTGTCGAATTTCCCCGCCCACCTGCAAGCCGGCAACGACGTTTCCGGTATGGACGTTTCCCCAACGGAGGGCCTGGCTGGCGTGCAGACCTACGGCGTCGAGCCGATGGAAACGCAACCGCGCCTTGTCTATGAACCATCGCATCCGCATGCCGACGGGAAAGGTTTCGTTCACTATCCCGGTCTCGATCACGCGGGCGAAATGGCGTTGATGGTTCAGACACAACGTGTGTATGAGGCCAACGTGATCATGTTCAATGCTGCGCGCTCGATGTACCTGCGCGCGCTCGACCTCGGGAGCAAGGGATGAACGTCACTGAAATTGGCGCGATTCAAGGCGCATCTTCCGCACAAGCTTCGACACTTGCTCCGGTACGCAATGCATCGGAAAGTTTCGGATCGATGCTGATGGGCGGCGTGATGAACGTCGACCACGCGGTGCAGTCGGCGAACGCCGCGGTCGCCGGTTTCGCGCTTGGCAACGAACTCCCCCCGCACCAGGTCATGCTCGCGCTCGAAGACGCGCGCCTGCAGTTGCAATTCGCGCTGCAGGTCCGTTCGCGCCTCGTAGAAGGCTATCAGGAATTGATGCGGATGCAACTCTAGTATGAACTCCACACTGTCACGTCTCACCGCCTTTGCGAGCGAGGGTTCACGCCCGCGTCAGTTCGCGATAGTGGCCGCGCTCGTCGTCGTGATCGGCGGTGCGGCCGCTGCCGGCTGGTTGTTGCTGCGTCCGTCGTATCAGGTGCTATTTCGCGATTTGAAACGGCAGGATGCGTCGACGATCGCAACGGAACTTGAAAAACAGAAGATCCCGTATCGTTATGACGATCAGACGTCGTCCATTCTCGTGCCCGAAGGCGATGCGCGCGCAACACGTCTTAAGCTGATGAGTGGCGATCTGCGCCTGCAAGGGGTGGTCGGCCTGGAACTGTTCAACAATTCCGACCTCGGCCTCACCGACTTCGCCCAGAAGGTGAACTATCAGCGCGCACTGCAGGGCGAACTCGCGCGCACGATCATGACGCTAGACGAAATCGAGCTTGCACGCGTACATCTGACGCTGCCTGAATCGTCGCTGTTTCGACGTGACAGTGCGCGCCCGAAAGCATCGGTTGCGCTGTTTCTTCGCGACGGACAAACGCTTCGTCCGGAGACGATCACCGGTATCCAGCGGCTCGTGGCCGCTGCCGTGCCCGAACTTTCGCCGGTGGACGTGTCGGTGCTCGACCAGCGCGGCGCGCCGGCTAACGGACGCGCCATTGAACTCGATGAGCCGGGCCTGCGCCTGAAGGACGCGATCGAGCGCAGTTATGAACAGAAGATCGCGGCTCAGATCGAGCGTGTCATCGGCCCCGGCCACGCGTCGGTCAGCGTCGATGCGTCGATCAACCTGGATCGCGTTCATACGACGCGCGAATCGGACGTCAGCCGGCCGATCGTCACGGACAGCAATGTGGCTTCCACCGCCGGTAATGCATGGCCGCCGCTGCCGAAACAGTCCACGCCCACGGCAGGGCTACCACCGCTGCCCACGGCAGCGATGCCGGCAGTGCGGTCGCCCGAGGGAACGCGCACCGAGCACAACATCGAGCAGATCGTCAGGGAACCCGGCGCGCTGCGCCGGCTGTCGGTGGGTATCGTGTTCGATAAGCCGTTGCCTCCCGCCGAACTCGCCAATCTGAATTCAGTGATCTCCGCGTCAGTGGGTCTCGATCCTGCACGCGGCGACGTGTTGTCGGCCTTCGTCCAAGGGTCACAAGCGGCCGGCGCAGCAGCGTCGGCGGTGCAGGGCGTAGCGCAGCCTGTTTCATTGGAGCCCTCGCCATCGACGCACGAACGGTCGGGATCGGAGCTAGCCTTTTCAGCGGACGCCACCGCGACCGGACAGCTTCACCCTGCTTCCGGCGCGAGCGTGTCTCCACCGACTGGTTCGACTAGCGTATTCGCCCGAACCTGGATTGTTGCGGCAGCGCTTATCGCACTGGCGGTCGTCGTGCTGGCGGGCCTCGTCGCGTGGACGACCCGGCGTGCTCGCGCTTCGCGACAGCAGCGCCTGACACAGGCACAGCGCGACCAGCATGTGGTGCGCCTGCGCACGCTGCTGGCCCAACAGGATGCCACACATGAAGCACCGTAGAAGCCAGCGCGAGCTGCGGCGGGCAGTAGCTGACCTCGCGCAATGTGCGATCGAGGATATCGAATCGGTGTGGGCCGAACTATCGCCGGATGAGCGCGCGCGGCTCCAGCCTTTGCTGGGGGAGGCAACTGGGCTCGGCGGCTGTGAACAGCCGGTACAAGGCGCGAGGTGCGGCACGCCGGCCCGTGCAGACTCGTCGTCTTCTTCAGCTGCTCCAGCTTTTTCCAACGATAAGGCGTGGCGGGTAGCCCAGATGGCACAGACGCTGCCGGCAACGTTAGCCGTTCGGTTACTCGCGAGTGTCGACACTCCGATACAGAGGGAAATTCTCGATAAGTTCTCCGACGCACAACGCGCGTCGCTCAATCCCGCGTTGTGCGACATCCGCCTCACGCAACGCGCGCGAGCAACATGGCTTGCCGCATGCGTGGCCCAGGCTGACGATGCGCATTCAACGCGAGTGTTGAACACCGCGTCTCGGAAACAGACGCTCCTTAGCCGCATCCGCGATTGGACAGGAAGGCGCACATGAGCACATTGATCAAGGCGGATCACGTGAGATTCGCATTCGGCTCGACGGCACGAGTTGGCGCGTCTGGCCGTCCGGATGAGCGGGAAGCAGCATCGGTTAGCGCGTGGGAGAACCAGACTCATACGGTGACGGATACGACGCTGGAAACTGCGGCACTCCGTCTGCCCGCCATCGAGCAGATTTTGACCGAACTCCCGCAGGAAGCCGAAGTCCGCGAGCGGACCGCCTATGAAAGAGGGCTGAAGGAAGGCATCAGAACCGGTCAGGAGCAGCTGGAACGGGATCAGGAAACCCAGTTGAACATTTTGCGCGGTGGCATCGAGTCCGCGCTGGAGACATTCAGGGTTCAACTCGACTCGCTCGAAACGCTCGCGATAGAGGTAACGAACGCTGCGCTTGGCAAGCTGTTCGGCGAGACTAGCCAGCACGCAGACCTCGTTGCTCAGACCGCGCGCCATCATCTGAACGCGGTCGCGGCTGGGTCCGCCATTGCCGTCGAAGTGTCGCGACACGATTTTCCGTCCGACACACAGCTCGATGCGGCGTTTGCGCAGCTCGCCGGCAAGTTGAGCGCGGGCGTCACCGCAAGCGCTCAACTGCCGGCGGGCGGCTGTCTGATCCGCCTTTCGCTGGGTACGCTCGATGCAAGCCTGGATGCACAGTCCGCGCGAATACGGGCGGCGTTGTCCGCGATTTGCCAGCAATGAACATGCAACAGGCCCTTCATCCGTTCGTCGCAGCGATGCGGGCGGTCGACCCGCTACGCCGGAGTGGCGCAGTCATACGCGTGATGCCCACGTTCATCGAAGCAGACGGCCCTGGTGTGCCCCTCGGATCGCTTTGCACGATAAGCGGAATGGACTCGCAACAGGCACTCGCCGAGGTAGTCAAGGTGGAAATCGGCAAGGTCACGCTCGCGCCATGCTCGCCGTTCGCCTTCGTTCGCATTGGCGACGAAGTATGTTCGGCTTCGATGGGTGCGACCGTGTCCGTCGGCCCTGGCTATCTGGGACGTGTGATCGATCCGCTGGGTCGCCCGCTCGATGGCGGCCCGCCGATCACTGGACGGCATACCGAACCGTGGCCAACCGGCGGTGTCGCGATTCCGCCGCTTGAGCGCACATCACCTGACGTGCCGCTGCAAACGGGCGTGCGCGCACTCGACAGTCTGCTCACGCTGGGCGTGGGTCAGCGCGTCGGCATCTTCGCCGGCAGCGGTGTCGGTAAAACGACGCTTCTAGGCAGCATTGCGCGCAACATCGAAGCGGATGTGTGCGTGCTCTGTCTCGTCGGCGAGCGCGGGCGTGAGGCAGAGGAGTTCTGGCATCGCACGCTGTCGGACGGGAGCCGCGCACGTTCGACGATGGTGGTCGCAACGTCCGACCAGCCCGCGATTCTGCGCGCGCGCAGCGTGCTGTACGCGCTGTCCATCGCCGAGTACTTTCGCGCGAAAGGTAAGCATGTGTTGCTGCTGCTCGATTCAGTCACCCGTTATGCACTTGCCTTGCGCGAAATCGGACTGGCTGCCGGTGAGCCTCCCACCGTACGCGCTTATACGCCAGGTGTATTCGCCGCGCTGCCCAAGATTGTCGAACGCTGCGGAGGGATCAAAGCGGGCGGCGCCATCACCGCATTGATGACCGTTCTGAGCGAAACAGACGAAATCGATGACCCGATGGCCGAAACAATGCGCGCATTGCTCGACGGACATATCGTTTTGAGCCGCGACCTGGCGGAACAGGGGCACTTCCCCGCGATCAGTGTTCCTCGCAGCGTGAGCCGTGTATTTCAACACGTCACGCAAGCCGGGGAACGCGAACTCGCAGCAGACGCGATCGCACAACTCGCATTGTATGAATCGTCGAGAACCTTGATCGAATCCGGGCTTTACGCCGCTGGCAGCAATCCGTCGCTCGACCGGGCATTGCGGTTGCGCCCCGCGCTCACGGCTTTCCTGCGTCAGAACGTGAACGCACCCATGCCGCGCTGGGAAGCCATGGCGAATCTCGCCACGCTCATTGAAGGCCGCACATGAACGAACGCGAACAACTCGACATGATGAGACAGATCGCCCGCATTCGTGCCTTGCAGTTCGAACAGAGCCGCAACGAAGCGCAACGACTCGCCCGGATTCACGAAGAGGCAAAGGCGTTCGAAGCCGAGGCGTCGTCCCGCTTCGATGCGCAACTGGATGGCATGCGCCGCATGCTGGCAGCGGGGAATGGCGTCTCCTTGACGCTCGTCGCCAGTTGGGATGCCGCAATTGCGTCAGCCCGAACGGCGCTCGCGAGTGCCGCCGTCCACACGCGCGAGGCCGAACGCAACGCTGAGTTGCACCGGAAAGTCGTGGCGACGCATCACCGTCAGGCGGACCTGTCGGAAGAACTGGTGGAACGCGCGGCGCGTCGTTATACGCGCGCATGCGATGACCGGCAGACCTTCATGATCGAAGACCTGTTCCGCTCGCGCGAGGCACGCCAGTGAAAGTGTCCGCAGGTATGGCGCTTCAATCGTTTGATGGCACGACCCCGCAGCGCGTCGCCCCTGCTGCCGCCTTCGACCAGACACTGCGGAGTATGGAAAAGGACATGTGGAACGGTGCGGCCGCAGGACAAATGCCGACCGCTAGGCTCCCCTCGACGGTTGCCCGGCTAGCGGGCCGCGCCGATACGGCGCCAGCCGGTCAGGGCGTTTCTAGCCCCATGCCGGCCCGTGCCACATCGGATTTCGTTCGTTTGGCGATTAATTGGCCAAGGCCTGACATGTCCATGGCGGAGCGCGAAACGGCGGAATTAAACCACACAGATACGCAAATGCGTGAGCAACGTCATGCGGCGGTGGTCGGCAACGCGCCCCCCTTTGTCGCCACGTCTGCCCGCCCATTTGCCCTGGCGCTCGCGCCGCAAGTCGAGGCGCGCGAAACGGCGTGCTCCGTAGCGGATGAAGACGCGCCGCGAAGCGGGCCTGCGAATCGCGGGGCACTGGCGTCATTGCCGCCACGTCAGGAGCGGGCCGCCACCTGTCTTGTCACCGTCACTGACGGTGACAGCGGTATGACGGTCGCGCTACGCACGAACGACCCAACGTCTGAGCAGACTCAGCGAATCTCACGCGCGGCGCTTCACGAATTGCGCCGCCACGGCATGCACGGCGCGCGCATTGTTATGAACGGCGTCCAGCAAACCATCGAAATCCTGGAGGAAGAAAAACATGGCCATTAGTCCCGTCAGCTCAACTGGCAACACCGCCGCTACGAGCAACGCCAACGATCGAATCAACTCGATCGGACTCGATATGCAGTCGTTGCTGCAGATCATTCTCACGCAGCTCACCTATCAGGACCCGTTGAAGCCCGTGGACAACTTCGAGTTCGTGTCGCAGCTCGCGCAGTTCACCTCACTTGAACAGACGCGCCAGAGCACCGAGAAGCTCGACAGCCTGCTGTTAGTTCAATCCGCGTCGCAAACCTTCGGCTTGCTAGGCCGGAGCGTCGATGTGCAATCGGACACGTCACTGGTCACGGGCGTCGTCAAAAGTGTTTCCTTGCAGGGGAGTCAACCGCAACTGACGATCGAAACGCCCGACGGTCAGTTCCTCACCAACGCCACGCTCTCGCAAATTACGTCGGTACGCTAGGAGATTCGTATGCTGGACAGCATTTACATCGGTATGAGTGGATTGACGGCCTACTCGAAAGGCCTGCAGACGATCAGCAACAATGTCGCAAACCTGAACACGCCAGGGTTCAAGACTTCGACACCTCGCTTCGCCGACATGTACTACGGCGACTCTTTCGCGCGCTACACACCCGGTACATCCGGCACGATGCAGTTTGGCAGCGGTGTCGAATATGGCTATGCGTCGCTCAATCTCGCGCAGGGCGATCTGCGCGCAAGCTCCGGCCGGCTGGATCTGGCAATCAAGGGCGATGGCTTTCTGACGTTGCTCGATGGTGGCCCGGTGCGTTATGCACGCACCGGGCAGTTCACCGCCGGCAATGACGGCTTCATTACCGACAAGGTCACGGGCCTGAAACTTGCAACGCTTGGAGCGTCCGGCACGCCGGAACCCGTGTCTCTCGCGGGCAAGGAGATCAGCGCCCCCCATCCCACGACCACGATCTCGTTCTCCGACAACCTTTCTCCCGGAGCGACAGATTTCTCGATTCCGAATGTCGACGTGTTCGATGCCAATGGCGGCAAGCACACGCTGTCGATTGGTTTCGAGCCGGATTCAAGCATCATTCCGGGCCGCTGGAAAGTCACCGTGTACGATGAAAATCAGATTCCCCTTCAGGAAGGCACGCTGCAATTCAACGGCGGGATTCCCGAGCCGGGAAGCGACACGCTCGACTTTACGCTGACGTCCAGCTCCGCGCCGCCGATCACGGTGAAGCTCGATTTCTCGAGCGGAGTAACCGGCTTTTCCGCCGGCAGTTCGTCCACCCTCAAGGTATCAGGCAAGGATGGTTACGCGACTGGCACGTTGACCGCGATGGACGTTGACGAGGACGGGAAACTGACGCTCCACTACTCCAACGGCGAGACGACCAAACTCGGCAGTATCGCGATCGCCACGTTCTCCGATTCCCAGCAGCTCAAGCAGACGGGCAACGGTCTCTTCGACGCGTCGCATGCGCCCACCCCCAGATACGGCACGAGCATCGATGCCGGATTCGGGCAAGTGTTATCGGGAATGACCGAAGTATCCAATGTCGATCTCTCTAACGAGTTCGGACAGTTGATTCTCATACAACGTGGCTTTCAGGCGTCGTCACAGGTGATGACCACCGCCAATGAAATGATCATGCAGTTGTTCCAGATGCGGGGCCAGGGGTGAGGGCGCCCGTCGCGCGATGGCGTCCGCTCGCGCCCCGTGATCTCGACACGGCCCGTACGCTGATCGAAGACACACTTTCAGCCTGGCAGCAGGCGTGGTTTCACGCACCCGCCGTACAGGTTGAAAGCGTGGCCCTGGTTGCGCCGCGCTCCGCGTGTACCTTCCCGGGAGACGCGTGCGTGTACGCCCTCGGAACGTCCCTGCGGTGGAGTATCGCCCCAGATGCGTCCAGACGCCTCGCGAATCTCGCGCTCGATCTGCCGGAGGACGACTCGATCGCAGTGGGCGCGGTTCGTGCGGCGCCCCTTCTTGATCTGGAGCGGCATGTGACGGATGAGCTGTGCGCCGCCCTTGCTTCGCTTTGCGGTGATAACGCAGGCAACGAATCACGACTGTGCGCGACGCCTGAAACACACACGCGGTTGCAGCTTCCGCGCGGCGGTGTGCAGTTGCGCGTCGCGAGCAACGGCGGGGCTGAATTGCTGTCGATCGTCGTCACACCGGCGCTGTTGCATGGCAAGGCGCGCGCTCCCGGTCTTCCGCGGTCGACGCCCATCAAACCGCTCGCTTTGCGCTCCGACTCACTCGCGCCCATCGAAGTCCGCCTGTCGGCCGTACTCGGCCAGGCCGAGCTGAGCGTGCAGCAATTGCTCGGTCTGGAAGCCGGTGACGTCATCGCCATCGACCGCACACTCGATTCACCCGTCGACGTGATTGTCGAGCAGCGCGACGGATGTGGACCACGCAACCTCGGCACGGGTCATGTCGGCCGTACAGGCCGCAACCTGTCCATTCAATTGAACGCGATCCACGGTCGCAACGCTTTATGACTCTGCATACCATCTCTGCGACGCCCGTCGTCAAGTCTCTGGAACTGCCGGAGCAGGCTTCGGCCGGGCCCGTCGTCGAACAGGGACACGGTCACATCCCGGCACTCGATCTCGTCGGCGATGTCAAGGTCAAGCTGGATATCCGGCTCGGTTCGGCGACCATCACGATCAGGCAACTGATGGCGCTTGAAGACGGCTCCGCCATCACGCTCGAAAAACTCATAGATGAACCCGTCGATGTCCAGTTGAACGGAAAGACAATCGCGCGTGCGGAGATCGTCGCGGTTGACGATCAGTACGGCATCCGTATGACCGAAATACTAGCGGACCGGTAATGGATTTCACACAGGCAACGAGCGCCCCATGGCCTGCATCCGCCGCTGCGGCCGTATCGCCACAGAATGCGCTGTCGTTTGGACATGTGGTCGCGCATGCCGATATTGGCGCATTCAGAGTGTGCGTTGCATTGCTCATCTGTCTGGGACTCGGCATTGCCCTCATCCTGGCGCTCCGGCGTTTTGGGTATCGCACATTGGGGTCCGCATCGGGCACGCCGCGGCGGCTCAAGCTGATTGAGACTGTACGGCTCAATCCGAAATCCGCGCTCTACCTGATCGAGTGCGATGGATCCGCCGTGCTGCTTGCAGCAGACGAAACGGGTATCAAGACCTTGCATGTCACTCGTGCGCTTCAGCAGGAGGGCGCGGCATGAAGACGCTCGTTACCTGGTCGTTTCGCATACTCGCAATGTGCGCGCTGCTCGCGCCGTTATTCTGCGCGCCACCGGCATACGCAGTCACGCACCGACCGGATACAGAAACGTTCACGCTTTCGATGTCCGGGTCGGCGAGAGAGCTCGCACACGGCGGACCGGGCGTATCCGATACCGTTCGCATGGCGACGCTACTGACGCTGCTAAGCGTCGGTCCCGCGCTCATCATGTCGATGACCGCGTTCATCAGGATCGTGATTGTTCTTTCGATGATCCGGCACGCGTTCGGCATGCCTGAAACACCACCAACGCCCATCCTGATCAGTCTTGCCCTGTTTCTGACCGTGTTTGCAATGATGCCGACGCTCGAAACGATCAATCACGATGCTTTCCAGCCGTTCATGAGCGGTCGGATCGAACTTGACGCCGCACTCGAAAAAGGGGCAGCGCCTCTCCGCGAGTTCATGCTGCGACAGGTCCGCGACGACGAATTGAAGCTGATGTACGAGCTATCAGGCAAGCCGCTGCCGCAAACGCCTGATGACGTCAGTCTGTTGCAGCTCACGCCCGCGTTCATTCTTAACGAACTGCGCGTCGCCTTCCAGATCGGCTTCGTGGTGTTGCTGCCGTTCCTGCTGATCGATCTGGTCGTCTCAAGCGTGCTACTCTCGCTCGGCATGCTAATGGTGCCGCCTGCCACCATTTCTCTGCCGCTGAAGGTATTGATGTTCGTATTGATCGACGGTTGGGGGCTCGTCATGCGCGGCGTGCTGGGTAGTTTCAAATGACGCTGGACTGCATCGATGCGCATGCGTCTCCAGATTTGGCCGACGCCGGCACGTCGCCGTCGGCGCTGTGGCGCGAGTTTGCCGATACGCAATCGATCGCCGCTCGTGAAGCATTGTTCTTACGCTATCTGCCCTATGCGCGCGCAGTGGCTGCACAGATGTTCGCCAGCAGACATCGCGACGATGTCGAATTCAAGGACTTCCAGCAACTCGCGTTTATCGGTCTGCTGGAGTCAATCGATCGATTCGATCCCGTCCGTGAGGTTTCTTTTGAGACGTTTTGCACACCGAGGCTAAAGGGAAGCGTGCTGGACGGAGTCGAGAAGCTGACCGACGGACAGGAGCAGGTGTCCTTCATGCGACGTGCCCGGCGCGAGCGGATCGCCTCGCTGAAAACAGCGGACGCCGACAACGTCACTGTGCTGGATACCTTTCAGCTGCTGGCTCACCTGACAGCAGGCCTTGCGATTGGCTACATGCTCGACGACACCGGTATGCTCGCGGACTCTGCGGATAGGCGCGCATCGTTTTCGACGCCCTACCAGGGCGTCGCGTGGCGGCAGACCAGGGAGCGCCTGCTTGCGGCGGTCTCGCAGTTACATGATCGCAGCAGGAAGATCATCCAATATCACTATTTCAACGGTCTTACGTTCGAACAGATCGGCGAACTCACGGGCGTCAGCAAGGGCCGTATCTCGCAGATTCATCGCGCAACACTGATCGAACTTCGCGAGCGACTGGGCGCCGCGCAGCAAATGTATCTGAAAGGGTAAAGGAAATGACGTCAGGATTCGAGGGTGCGGCGGTCTCGCCGATGTGTGATGATGCGGAAATTGCAGCAATTGCCCAGGTACTGAAAGATCAGGGTGAACCGCCTTTGCAGCGCCTTGCCGATGCGCTGCAACTTTGGCCAGAGGACTACCGACTCTGGTTTCTGCGCGGATCGGTCAACACGAGCGAGCAACGTAACGACGAGGCGCGTGCCGATTTCACTGAAACACTACGACTGGCTCCTACATTCAGCATCGCGACGTTCATGCTGGGTTTTCTTGAGCTGGTGAGTGGCCACGTCGACAAGGCAGTGCAAACCTGGAAGGGGCTCGACAACCTCGCTGATGATGACGCGTTGCGCGCCATCAGGAACGGACTGCTGGATCTGTGCGATGACCGCTTCGATGTCGCCTACGAAGCATTGCGACGTGGCATGGCGCTCAACATCGCGCACCCGATTTTGAACCGGTATGTGCGGGCTGTAGTAGATCGCGTCGGAAGCCGATGCTCGGCCCGCGCCGAACTTGAATCCAGTCCTTCAAATCATGAAGGAAGTCATCTTTTGCTGACCAGCTATCTGGGCAGCAACACGCGTCATTGATCGTTGTATAGCAGCCATGGATTCCGTTTCAACACTCAATCAGGTCATGGGGCTTCTGCGACAGCAGCTTGCCGAACGCAACCGGTCAACGGAACGTGCGTCACCGCAGAAAGACGCATCTACTCGCGTGTCCCGGCCCGATCCAGATTCGCCGGGCACGCGCGAAATGCTTGCTGCACGTGTCGGAACATTGCGCACGGGCGGCATTGGTGATCCGGCGCGGCTGTCGCGAAGCGTGATCGAGTGGTTGCTCGCACGCGAGTTCGGCGCTTCGATCATCAACGATCCGGAGTTCCAGCAGATGGTCGATCAGGTAAATGAATCCATCCTGGGCGACGCGGAAGGTGCCGCGAGCATGAAACAGCTGCTGTTTCGCGCAGCAACATGACCGTTGTGTCTGTCGGGTGAATTGGGCTCCCTTACGGAGACGGCGACCCTGTGCACAGTTGCACAGGGCACAGGGTGGCGCGCGCCTACCAGGGAACCCTCTGCTTTTTTCTCCGGCTGTTCATCGTATCGTGCCTTTCGCTGCTCCCTCTCGTACTATGCCGGTGAGGACGGCACGAACATCGGACAGCCCAACCTCGAACAACCCGAAGATCGACACCTGCCCAGATTCGTCAAGCCCCACGAACTGTTCCGCGACCTCCTCGATGCGTAACAGACTCGCGAGCGCGAGCAACCTGTCAACGCCTATTACTCCGGCGTCGAGGCAAGCAGATCAGGAAAAGATCAACGCCGCAGGCACACCCCCCAGTAACGCGGCGCGACCCAATCCCCAAAAATCAATCACGCGGCGAAGAAGCCGCCCCATGACTCAACCAATCCAGCACAGCGCTGGCATCATCATCAGCGCCCTGTCGCGCCTTAACGACGGCCTCTGCCACATCCGCGCTAGGCATGGCGCGCCGAATCGCCACACCAACTGCCAGAATATCGATCATCACCAGATGCAAGATCCGCGAAATCATCGACAACTGCGACTCGCGAATCTCGATGTGATCGGTCTCCAAAGCAACCGTAGCCCGCTTGGCCAACGGCGTATTGCTGGACGTAATGGCAATCACCTTGGCCCCCGCCTGCATGGCGACATCCAGCACGCGCAGTAGCTCGGGCGCACGTCCCGACTTGGACACGGCAACAATCACATCACCCTTGCCGAGCAACGCCGCAGACGCCGCCTGCATATACAGATCGCCGTAGGCAATCGTCGGAATGCCAAACCGGAAGAACTTGTAATGCGCATCCTGCGCGACGATGTTCGAATTGCCGAGCCCGTAAAACTCGATCCGACGCGCGCCGTTCAACAGATCGATCGCCCGCTCGACCTGGTCGAAATTCAAATGCTCGCGTAACTGCAAAATCGCGGACACCGTGTTGTCGAGTACCTTCGCACCGAAGTCCGTCGCGGTATCGCCCAGATGCACCTGGCTATGACTCACCGGAATCGTGCCGGTCAAACCCGTCGCGAGCTTCAGCTTGAAATCCGACAAGCCCTGGCAGCCGAGCGAGCGGCAAAAGCGGATCACAGTCGGCTGACTCACATCGGCCTTGCGCGCAATATCCACAATCGGATCGTTGATGATCGAGCGCGGATGGTTCAACGCGAGATCGGCCACGCGGCGCTCGGCCGGCGTCAACGCATCACGCATCTGGCGAATCCGCTCGAACACGGCCGATGAACTGCCGCCGGCCCGGTTCGACAACTGCTCCGCGAGAATCGCAGAAACTCCCAGAAACGCCGGGTATTCAGCGGTAATCACGTAGGTCGGCACGCTCTGCAAGTACGCCTCGAAGCGGCCCTTCGCCTCGAACCGTTTGCGAAACGACGAGCGTACGAAAAATTCGCCAAGGCGCGGCACGACGCCGCCGCCAATATAGATCCCGCCCAGCGCGCCGAGTGTCACCGCGATATTGCCCGCGAACGTGCCGAGAATTCCGCAGAACACATCGACGGATTCGGCCGCCAGCGGCTCGCCTTCCAGCGCGCGCTTGACGATGTCCACGGTGTCGACGTTCGCCACCACGCGCTTCTTGTCGCGGGCGGCCAGCGCACGGTAAATCACTTCGATGCCGGGGCCCGCGGCCACGCGTTCGAACGAGACGTGCGACCACTTCTTGCGTGCGTATTGCAGCACGAGGTCTTCGCGTTCGTCGGCCGGCGCGAAGGTGGCGTGGCCGCCTTCGCTGCCGAGCGCGATCCAGCGGTCGTCGGCGGGAATCAGGCCGGACACGCCCATGCCCGTGCCCGGGCCGAGCAGGCCGATCACGCTATTCGGACGGCGCGCGCCGCCGCCCACCTGCACGCGCTGCGCGTCGGTCAGCCCGGGCAGCGCCATGGCCAGCGCGGTGAAGTCGTTCACGACCAGCAGCGTGTCGAAGCCGAGCGCCCGGCGCGTGGCTTCGATCGAAAAACTCCAGTCGTGGTTGGTCATGCTCACCTGATCGCCGTCGACCGGGTTCGCAATCGCAATGGCCGCATGATTCACGCGGCCGATCTTGGTGTCTTTCAGGTACTTCTTGATGACTTCGGCAACGCCCGGATAGTCGGCGCACGGATAGACCTGCACCGAGCCAATCTCGCCTGGGCTGTATTCGAGCGCGAAACGCGCATTGGTGCCGCCGATGTCGGCGAGCAGCCTCGGTCCATCGGCGTGCTGGCCCGCGCCCGGAACAGCCTTAGTTTGCACACCAGTAGACATCGAGTCTCACTCCTTTGTCATTTGCCAACTGCGAGATGGCATTTTTTTGTAGCGAAGCGGCGGCGGCATTCAGCACGTCGAGCTTGCGCGGTCCAGCGATCAGCAAAAACAGGTGCTTCACTTCTTTCAAGGCGGACAGCGACCAGCTCACGCGCGCATGCGGCGCGCTGCCCGGATGCACGGCGACGAAGCGGTCGGCGGTGCTAATCGCGTGGTCCCATTCGGGCGCATCCGCGAAAATCGACGCGGTGTGGCCGTCTTCGCCCATGCCGAGAATCGCGACGTCCGGCACGCCGCTAAAGCGGGGGTCGGCGTTCAGCGCGGCGACGTGCGCGTTCAGGTCCTGGGTGGTGTCGACCAGCGGCCAGAAAGCGGCGTTCTTCGAGGCGTTCTGCAACAGCGTGTCGTGCACGAGTTGCGAATTGCTCGCGCTGTCCGTTTCCGGCACCCAGCGGTCGTCGACCAGCGTCACGGCAATGCGCGCCCAGTCGAAGGATTGCGTGGACAACGTCTGCAGGAACGGACGCGGACTGGTGCCGCCGGACACGGCAAGCATTGCAGGGCGCACGCCATGGGTGGGCGTGCCGGCGGCGGACGCAGCCGCCTGTGCGGCGAGCGACGCATGTAACGCGTCGCCAACCGCTTTCGCCAACGCGTCGGATTGGGCGCGTTGATCGTTGAAAGCGTGAAGCTCGATCACTTCTCCTCCGTGCTGCATTCTTGTTAGATCTGCGGAATGTGCCGTACTGCTCTCACGCGATGCCTGCAAGCTGGGTGACTAGCAGGTGCCTTCGTGATACCGGCGCCATTCCGTTCCGTTCGTCGGTGGGTCTTGCGGGCGCCGTGCTGTGCTTCGACCGGGATCGCGATCAGGATCTGGCAAGGTACAGCGCCGTGATTCAGTTGATTCAATTCTCTTCTTCGAGCCAGCAGGTGTCGTGCTGCGCCAACATCGCACTCGCCGCGGCCGGTCCCCACGTGCCGGATGCGTACGGCTTGGGCGGCTTGTTCGACGCTGCCCATTCGTTGAGGATCGGTTCGACCCAGCGCCATGCCGCTTCCTGCTCGTCGCGCCGCACAAACAGCGCGAGCCGGCCGTTGATCACGTCGAGCAGAAGGCGCTGATACGCTTCCATCTGCCCTTCGCGGAAGAACTGGTCGAACGCGAGGTCGAGGTGGACGCTGGCGAGGTTCATGCCTTCGCCCGGCTGCTTCGCGAGACAGTAGAGGCGAATGGTCTCGTTCGGCTGCAAACGGATCACGAGACGGTTAGCCCCGGCGCGCAATGCGGACGCGCCCAGTGCCGAATGCGGCACCGCACGAAAATTCACCACGATCTCAGCGACGCGGTCCGCCAGGCGCTTGCCGGTGCGCAGGAAGAACGGCACGCCGGCCCAGCGCCAGTTTTCAATTTCCACCTTCACTGCAACGAAGGTTTCGGTCGTGCTGTTCTGCTTCACGCCCGGCTCGGTAGCATACGCCGGCACCGCGCTGCCGCGGATCACGCCCGCATGATACTGGCCGCGCACCGCAACCTTGCCGATATCGCGCGAATCGATCGGCTTCAGCGCGCGCAGCACGCGCAGCTTTTCGTCACGTACCGAGTCGGAATCCATCGAATGCGGCGGCTCCATCGCCACGATGGAAAGCAGTTGCAGCAAATGGTTCTGCACCATGTCGCGCAATGCGCCGGTGTTGTCGTAGAAGTCGCCGCGCGCTTCAACGCCGAGTTCTTCGGCAATCGTGATCTGGATGCTCTCGACCCATTCGCGGCGCCACAGCGGCTCGAACAGCGCATTGCCGAAACGCAGCGCGAGCAGGTTCTGCACCGGCTCCTTACCGAGGTAGTGGTCGATGCGGTAGATCTGTTCTTCGGCGAAGATTTCGCCGACTGCATCATTAATTGCGTTCGACGACTTCAGGTCGTAGCCGAGCGGCTTTTCGAGCACGATGCGCGAGTTTTCGTTGAGCCCCACCGACGCCAGCGCGCGGCAGATCGGCACGAACAGCGACGGCCCCGTGGCGAGATAGAACACCCGGATGCCGGGCAGACCGCTCACGGCGTCGCGCAGCAGGGCGAAGTCTTCGGGGTTGCCGAGATCGATCTTCACGAACTCGATACGGTCGAGGAAGCTCGCCCATGCGGCCTCATCCACACCCTTCTTCGACACGTGTGGCTTGACGTGCTCATTGACCCATTCGAGGTAGCCGGCACGATCAGCCACATGCCGCGCCACCGCAACGATCTTGCCGCTGTCGGCCAGCATGCCGCCTGCACGGTGCGCTTCAAACAGTGCCGGCAGGATCTTGCGCATCGACAGATCGCCGGTTCCGCCGAAGAGAACGAAGGTGAAACTTGAATCGGTTTGCATGAGTCTCCGTCGATATCCTGAGGCCGCCGTGGGGATCGGGAAGGGCGACCGTAGTCCGATAAAATAATTTTTGACACTGAATTGTAGTTTAACTACAATCCAAATCAAGAGGTAGCGCTAATTCGATGAAAAAAGCGTGCGAAGTCATGCAAGATGCGCGTTTTCCCGAATCGGCAGGCGTCCCTGCATGTTAACGGACATTGCGTGCGAGCACGCGCCAGCATGGCCCCGGCAGCCTTTACGGAAAGCCGGAAAGCTGAACTGGCGTCAGGGTTAACGTGCGAGGCACCTCGAGTCTGCCGCGCGCGACGCGGGCAGGCAAAAATCAAAAGAGGAGACAGTCAGTTGCATCCCGAACCACTCATCTCTTGAGCTTCCAGCGGCCGAATGGCGGTCCGCCGGCGCATGCGTGATGCATGCGCCCGACCGTGCTCGATCGCCCAGTGTTTTGCCTGTTTGAACCAACCACAGCACCCTGGCGACATCAGGGGTCATTTGTTTTTTGTTCAGGTGTCTGGAGGAGATAAGCAATGAAATTTCGCGCGATCATGGGCGCTTTGTGCGCCGCGGGTCTGATGTGTGGCGTGTCGGCAGTCCAAGCGGCCGAATCGATCGAGGTGTTGCACTGGTGGACTTCGGGCGGCGAATCGAAAGCCGTCGGCGTCCTCAAGGACGACATGACGAAGCAGGGTTACACGTGGAAGGACTTCGCGGTTGCGGGCGGCGCGGGTGCGGCTGCCATGACGGCACTCAAGACGCAGGTGATCTCGGGCAACGCGCCGAGCGCCGCGCAGATCAAGGGTCCGCTGATCCAGGACTGGGCGTCGCAAGGCGTGCTGGTGCCGATCGACTCGGCCGCGGGCGACTGGAAGAAGAACCTGCCGCCGGAAATCGACAAGATCATGCACGCGGACGGTCACTATGTGGCAGCACCGTTCTCGGTGCACCGCGTGAACTGGCTGTACATCAACAAGGCCGCACTGGACAAGGCAGGCGGCAAGGCGCCGACCACGTGGCCTGAGTTCTTCGCCGTGGCCGACAAGATGAAGGCCGCGGGCATCCAGCCGATCGCGATGGGTGGTCAGCCGTGGCAAGACCTGACGCTGTGGGAAGACGTCGTGCTGTCGCAAGGCGCCGATTTCTACAAGAAGGCACTCGTCGACCTCGACGAGAAGACCCTGACCTCGGACAAGATGGTCGGCGTGTTCGACACGGTTCGCAAGATCCAGGGTTATTTCGACGCGGGCCGCACGGGCCGTGACTGGAACCTGGCAACGGCGATGGTCATCAACGGCAAGGCCGGCATGCAGTTCATGGGCGACTGGGCGAAGGGCGAGTTCGCCAACGCCGGCAAGAAGTCGGGCACGGACTACATCTGTGCTGCGGTTCCGGGCACGGAAAAGGCCTACACGTTCAACGTCGACTCGTTCGTGTTCTTCCAGCAGAAGGGCCAAAAGGCCGCAACGCCGGGTCAATTGGCACTCGCCAAGACGATCATGTCGCCGGACTTCCAGGAGCAGTTCAGCCTGTACAAGGGCTCGATCCCGGTTCGTCTGGGCGTGTCCATGGCCAAGTTCGACGACTGCGCGAAGAAGTCGTACGCGGATGAACAGGTGGCGATCAAGTCCGGCGGCTACGTGCCTTCGCTGGCACACGGCATGGCGCAACCGGATGCAGCAGCCGGTGCGATCTCGGACGTGGTCACGAAGTTCATGAACTCGCAGGAAGATTCGAAGACCGCGGTTGCCGCGCTCGCGAAGGCAGCGAAGACCAAGTAAGTGATCTAAGCGAAGTAGCGCGCCTGGCTTTTCTCATCATGGGTGCCGGGCGCGCCCTTCCGATTGCTGGCAGTCGTTGCGTTACTTTGGGCGAGAGATTTCACCCCTGGTTTCATGGAGTCACACCTATGCCGTTCCGGCCTTGCGTTTTTCATGCGTGAGCGCCCCGGCGGTACAGTTTCAGCAGGAGTCGAGTAGTGACTGCTTCTATCAGCGGAAACGGGAAAAAAACGGCCTCCGTGACCCGCCGCACCTCGCCGATGGCGGCCCTTGCCGATCGCTGGATTCCGAAGCTGGTGCTCGCACCCAGCGTCGTGATCAGCCTCATCTTCGTGTATGGATTTATTGCGGTTACCGGCTATCTGTCGCTGTCCAATTCGCGACTGATGCCACGTTATGATTTTGTCGGCCTCGATCGTTATCGCGAGTTGTTCGATAACGATGTCTTCTGGACGTCGGCTGCGAACCTCGGCTGGTTCGGCATCCCGTTCATCGGCATCTGTATCGGCCTCGGTCTGTTCCTTGCCATCCTGCTCGATCAGCAGATCCGCAACGAAGGCGCACTGCGCGCCGTGTTCCTGTACCCCATGGCGCTCTCGTTCATCGTGACGGGTACGGCGTGGCAATGGATCATGACGCCGAGCGTCGGCCTTGAGAAAGTTTTCCACGACTGGGGCTGGACGAGCTTTTCGTTCAGCTGGCTCGGCGACCCCAACAAGGCGATTTTCTGCGTCGTGATCGCAGCCGTGTGGCAATCCACCGGCTTCGTGATGGCGCTGTTCCTCGCGGGCCTGCGCGGTGTCGATGGTGAAATCTTCAAGGCCGCGCAGATGGACGGTGCAGGCTTGCCCACCATCTATCGCAAGATCGTGATTCCAAGCATGCGCCCGGTGTTCTTCTCCGTGCTGCTGATTCTTTGCCACATCACGATCAAGACCTTCGACCTGGTCGTCGCGTTGACCGCGGGCGGTCCGGGCACGTCTTCGTCGCTGCCGGCTATTTTCATGTACACGTTTTCGTTCAATCGCGGGCAGCTGGGCGTCGGCGCGGCATCGTCGATGATGATGCTCGCCACCGTCGTGGCCGTGCTCGTGCCGCTGATGTATCTGGAATCGAGGAGCACCCGCAATGCAGCCTAAGATGACGATCAGCCGTGCCGTCATTTATGCGGCCTTGATCCTGTTCGCCCTGTATTTCCTGTTTCCGCTGTACGTGATGTTGTCGACGTCGTTCAAGGACATCGATCAGCTGCGCTCGGGCAACCTGCTGACGCCGCCGACTCACTGGACCGTCGACCCGTGGATCAAGGCATGGAGCGGTGCCTGTACGGGGGTGCGATGCGACGGCATGCAACCGTTCTTCATGAACTCGGTGCGGATGGTGATTCCGGCTGTGCTGATCTCGTCGATCATCGGCGCGTTCAACGGTTATGTACTCACGCACTGGCGTTTCCGCGGCGCGGATCCGATCTTCACGATGATCCTGGTCGGCTGTTTCATTCCGTTCCAGGCGATCCTGCTGCCGATGGCACGCTTCGAAGGCATGCTCGGTTTGTCGAACACGACGACCGGTCTGGTGGTGGTGCACGTGATCTACGGTATCGCCTTCACGACGATGTTCTTCCGCAACTTCTACGTGAGTATTCCGGCTGAACTCGTGAAGGCCGCACGGATCGACGGCGCAGGTTTCTTCACGATCTTCACGAAGATTCTGATGCCGGTGTCGCTGCCGATTTTCATGGTGTGCCTGATCTGGCAATTCACGCAGATCTGGAATGACTTCCTGTTCGGGATTGTGTTCTCCGGCGTCGATTCGATGCCGATCACGGTGGCGCTGAACAACCTCGTGAACACCTCGACCGGCGTGAAGGAATACAACGTGGACATGGCCGGCGCGATCATCGCCGCCTTGCCGACCTTGCTCGTCTACATCGTCGCCGGACGCTATTTCGTGCGCGGCCTGACGGCGGGCGCAGTCAAGGGCTAAACCATCCGAGCGCGGCGGGGCTTCCATCAGGAAATGCCGCCGTCATCCGACAAGACGTTTTCAAGCCGTACCAGAGACAAGAGGAATCACAGCATGGCAAGCCTTTCCATCCGTGACGTGTACAAGACCTACCCGAACGGGGTACCGGTTCTGAAGGGTGTCAACATCGACATCGAAGACGGCCAGTTCCTGATTCTCGTCGGCGGCTCGGGCTGCGGGAAATCGACGCTGCTCAACATGATCGCCGGCCTCGAAACCGTGACCAAGGGCGAGATCCAGATCGACGGCAAGACGGTGAATAACCTGTCGCCGAAAGATCGCGACATCGCGATGGTGTTCCAGTCGTACGCGCTGTATCCGTCCATGACGGTGCGCGAGAACATCTCGTTCGGCCTGGGTATCCGCAAGGTGCCGAAGCAGGAGCAGGCGCAGATTGTCGATCGCGTGTCGAATACGCTGCAGATCACGCACCTGCTGGACCGCAAGCCGGGTCAGCTGTCCGGCGGCCAGCGTCAGCGCGTGGCAATGGGCCGTGCGCTCGCGCGCGATCCGGTGATGTTCCTGTTCGACGAACCGCTGTCGAACCTCGACGCGAAGCTGCGCATCGAAATGCGCTCGGAAATCAAGCTGCTGCATCAACGCCTCGGCACGACGATCGTCTACGTGACGCATGATCAGATCGAAGCAATGACACTCGGCGACCGCATCGCGGTGATGAAAGACGGCATTGTCCAGCAGTTCGGTGCACCGCAAGACATCTATGATTCGCCGTCGAATCTGTTCGTGGCCGGCTTCATCGGCGCACCGCCGATGAACTTCATTCAGGGCAAGCTGGTGGAGCAGGGCTCGGGCGTGGGTATCGAACTGGATACGGGTGTCGCACGCGCGGTGTTGAACCTGCCGTTCGACTCGGCGAAGGTGAAATCGCATGTGGGCCGTGAAGTGATTCTGGGCCTGCGTCCGGAGCGGATTACCGACGCGCGCGGCGCACATGGCGACAATGTGACGTTGCAGCCGATCGAAGTGAAGGTCGACGTGATCGAGCCGACGGGTCCGGACACGTTGGTGTTCGCGCAGGTCAACGGCAAGCGCATCGTGAGCCGCGTGCACCCGGCGTCGAATCCGCAGCCGTTGATGAATTCGACGCTGTTGTTCGATGCGTCGAAGGCCGTGTTGTTCGATCCGGCGAATGAAGATCGGATCGCCTGAAGACCGGTTTCTCGCCGAGCGATCCTTGTTGAAGAAAGCCCCATGCGTTGCAAGACGCATGGGGCTTTTTACTATTGGCGCGGCGGCGTCAAGCGTCCGCGTTGCGCAGATCCGGATTGCTTCGCGCCAGTTCGGTGACCCACTCGGTGAATGCACGAAGCCGTGAACTCAAATTGCGGCGATGCGCGTACAGGATCGAAAGCGGCGTGGCCGGGCTCGTGTAGGTCGTGAGGATTTCCTTGAGCGCGCCTTGCTCGATCAGATCGGCGACCATGAAGCGCGACGGCTGGATGATGCCGTGGCCGAGCGTGCCCGCGCCAATGTAGACCGTACCGTCGTTCACCGCGAGCACGCTTTTCATCGCAACCTTGACGATCTCCCCGTCCACCTCGTATTCGAACGGGAAAGTCTTGCCGCTGCGCGCGGAAACATAGTTGACCGCGCGATGCTCGCTGAGGTCGCCGAGCGTGGTCGGCGTGCCGTATTTCTCCAGATAAGCGGGCGACGCGCAGGTCACGATCCGCGCCTGGCCGATAGGCCGCGCGACGAGACTCGACTCTTCCGGCGTGCCCATGCGGATCACGCAATCCACCCCGTCCTGAATCAGATCGATATTGCGATCCGCCAGCCCGAGCCGCACGTCGATCTCCGGGTATTGCCGGTAGAAATCGTCGAGCGCGGGAAGCAGTAGCGCGCGGGCGAGCGTGCCGGAGGTATCGACGCGGATCGTGCCGCTCGGATTTTCGCGTTTGCTGGAAAGTGCCGATTCGGCATCGGCGACTTCGGCGAGGATGCGCACGCAACGTTCGTAGAACAGCGCACCGTCTTCGGTGACGCTGACTTGCCGTGTCGAACGGTTCAGCAGCCGTACGCCGACGTGTTCTTCGAGTGCCTGAATGGTGCGGCTGACTTTGGCGCGGGGCAGGTCGAGCGACTCGGATACCTTGGTGAAGCTGTTTGCTTCGACCACGCGCGTGAATATCTCCATCGCTTCGAAGCGGTCCATGTTTTTCCCTTATTGCAAATTGGCGGAAACTGGTTTTCGAAGGAAGTGTATAGGTCGGCAGAATTATTTTGGCAAGCGCGTGGACCCCCGCGCCGGCGTGTCGGCCGGCGCGGATGGACCGGGACGTTTAATCGCGGTCGGGCGCACCGAGCGGAAAGAAATGGCGGTAGGGGCGTGCTTCGTCGACTGCGCGCGCAAATGACGGCCGCGCCAGCAGCCGTTGCCGGTAGGCGATCACGTTGGGGAACGATGGGGCGATGCGATGTGTCCAGTCGGCGTAGAACAGGAAGGGTGCCGCGCCGCAATCGGCGAGGCTGAAGGTATCGCCGGCGGCCCATTTGCGATTGGCCATGATTTTGTCGAGCCAGCCGTAGGCGGTGTCGAGCATCGTGCGCGCTTCGGCGACACCGCGTGGATCGCGCTCTGCCTCGGGCCGCAGGCTGTCGAAAACGATCTTTTGCTGGGGCGTCGAGATGTAGTTGTCGAAGAAGCGATCCATGCTGCGGATCTCCATGGCGGCGCGGGCATCCCCGGGCAGTAGCGCGATAGGCCCGGGATGGTAAAGGCCGAGGTGTTCGATGA
This sequence comes from Paraburkholderia sp. IW21, assembly GCF_041321145.1. Taxonomy (NCBI): domain Bacteria; kingdom Pseudomonadati; phylum Pseudomonadota; class Betaproteobacteria; order Burkholderiales; family Burkholderiaceae; genus Paraburkholderia; species Paraburkholderia sp. IW21. The sequence goes on from NZ_JBGGWA010000009.1 coordinate 51,449, forward strand.
TGACGGTCGCCTCCGTTACGATGCGGCCGGCGTCGACGAGGAGGGGGAAGCGCTTTATCGGCCATAGTGCGGCGAACTCCGCCATGATTTCCGGATTGTCGTGCGACAAAACGCGGAATTCAAACGCGGTGCCGCCTTCGTACAATGCGATAAGAACTTTTTGTGAGTATGACGAGAAAGGGTGGGCGTAGAGCGTAAGTGCCATTGTGTTCACCTTTGGTTTAGAGAGGGCTGCCTGCGGCGCAGCACCGGCGCTCGGGCCGGTTTACAGACGACGAATGAGAGTGGTGAGAATCGACATCTCGTGAACTCGCCCTCTTTTCTCTGGGTATGCAAATCAAATGTCAGGATATCCCTCGGTGCCGCCGGTGCATCGGAAGGCTGATTCAAGGCGCGCGCCACCTGTTGCCGCGCGACGCGCTCAATGCGGCAAGCGCACGTCCAGCCTGAAGGTCACCAGCCTGGCAAGCAGGATAAAAGCGGTGGCGATCAACACGCTGTAAACCGTATCGACGTTCATGTAGTCCAGCAGTACATACAACCAGCACCCTGCAAAAGCACACGTCGCGTACGGCTTCGAATCGCGCAAAATCAAGGGCACTTCGTTGCACAGCACGTCACGAATCACGCCGCCGAATACGCCTGCCAACACCCCCATCATGACCGACGTGAACCACGGCATCTGGGCGTCGTGCGCGATCGATGTGCCTGAAATGCTGAACAAGCCCAGCCCCACCGCATCGGCCGCCAGCAAGACCCGCTCGGAGAGCAGGCGCGAAGTCATCTTCAACAGCGTCGGCGCAAACAACGACATCACGAAGATCGCGACCAGATAAGCCTGATGCTCGACCCAGTAGAAGGGGCGCCGCTCGAGCAGCACGTCGCGCAGCGTGCCGCCGCCGAATGCCGTTGCAACAGCCACGAGGAAGGTGCCCACCGCGTCGAGCCGTCGGCTCCTTGCTTCGATGAATCCGGAGATCGCGTACGCGAAAATAGCCAGCGCCTCCATGATGGTCAGCGCCAGCGTCAGCCTCGGATGGATCACCGGAACTCCGTCAGGATTTGGCGTGAGCCGGCAATGCGCCCGGCTGCAACAGCACGACCACCGCACCCGCGCCGCCATCATGCGGGCGTGCCTGGCAGAACGCGATGACCTCGGACTTCTGCACGAGCCACGCCCGCACTTTGCCTTTCAACACGGGTTCCTTGCCGATCGATCCGAGGCCCTTGCCGTGAATCACGCGTAAGCAGCGCAAACCGCGTTTGACCGATTCACGAATGAACTCGGCCAGCGCTTCGCGCGCTTCCTCGCGGCGCATGCCGTGCAGATCGATTTGCGACTGCACGATCCAATCGCCGCGCCGCAGTTTTCGTACGACTTCCTGACTCACGCCGGGCCGGCAATAGGAGAGCGTTTCATCGGTTTCGAGCAGCACCTCGGGATCGAACTCATCGGAGATCGCTTCGTGCAGTACGGCTTCTTCGTCGAGTTTGGTTTGCACCGGCAGAGGTGGCGGGGGATTGCGCGGCAGGGTGGCGCGCGGTGGGACCGCCAGCGGTGCAATCGCACCGATCTCACGGCGAAACAGATCGGCGTCCGCGGAAGCTTCGCGCTGCGCCGCCGCTGCTGCCGCGCGTTCGTGCTCACGCCGTTGCGTATCGACCTTTAACGCGTCACGCAATGCACCCAGGCCGGCGAGACCCGCGGCTGCTTCGATCTTCGGTTTGACGACGGGCGCGGCCGGCTCGGACGCGGGTTTGGCAACGGCGCGCGCGCGCTTCGGTTCGCTAGGGTGGGGCTGATTCTTCGGCATATCGGTAGTACACGCAGAAAAGTAGATCGATCGCGCGACGCGGGTTGCGGCGTTGAAAAGCGGACGCAAAAAAGGCCGCCGGCTTGTCAGCCGCGGCCTTCCATCAGGCAAGCGGCCGGGCCACGCCCAGCCGCTATCTTACCGTTGCGGATTAACGCTCGGCTTCCGCGCTCATTACGTGCTCACCAATCTCCTCGACGGTTTCCAGATAGCGTTGCGCGTCGAGCGCGGCCATGCAGCCCGTGCCCGCGCTGGTGATCGCCTGACGATAAACGTGATCCTGCACGTCGCCCGCTGCGAACACGCCCGGCACGTTGGTTGCCGTTGCAAAGCCGTTCAGACCGCCCTTGGTGATGATGTAGCCGTTCTTCATCTCCAGCTGGCCTTCGAAAATTTGCGTGTTCGGCAGGTGGCCGATCGCGACGAAGATGCCTTGCAGCGCGATATCCGAGGTTTCGCCGGTTTGCGTATGCTTGATGCGCATGCCGGTTACGCCGGATTGGTCGCCGGTCACTTCGTCGAGCGTGTGGTTCCACTTGATCTCGACCACGCCTTCCTTTTCCTTCGCCAGCAAACGGTCGATCAGGATCGGCTCGGCGCGGAACTTGTCGCGGCGATGGATCACGGTCACCTTCCTGGCGATGCCGGAAAGATAGAGGGCTTCCTCGACTGCGGTATTGCCGCCGCCGATCACGGCCACATGTTGTTGCTTATAGAAGAAGCCGTCGCAGGTGGCGCAAGCCGACACGCCTTTGCCCATGAAGGCCTCTTCAGACTTCAGGCCGAGGTATTGCGCCGAGGCGCCGGTCGAAATGATCAGCGAATCGCACGTGTATTCGCCCGAGTCGCCGATCAGGCGGATCGGTTTTTCATCCAGCCTGGCCGTATGGATATGGTCGAAGATGATTTCGGTGTTGAAGCGCTCGGCGTGCTCCAGGAAGCGCCCCATCAGTTCCGGGCCTTGCACGCCTTGGGCGTCCGCCGGCCAGTTTTCGACGTCGGTCGTGGTCATCAGCTGGCCGCCTTGGGCGAGACCCGTGACGAGCACCGGTGACAGGTTGGCGCGTGCCGCGTAGACCGCTGCCGTGTAGCCGGCGGGACCGGAACCGAGAATGAGAACCTTGGCGTGTTTCGTGGAAGTTGCGGGCATGATCGATCCTTTTACGGCGCCCGGCTCGCCCCTGCGAGGCCGCGCGATTTGAGCTGAAACTACAGATGGGTATCAGAGCGGCATTATAAAGGGCGGCACGCCGGCCTGCTCCATGAAGCTTTCTGATCGCGGCGATAGCATTGCCGCAGGTCCAGACGGGCTTTCGTCAAGCCGATCGGCTAAGTTACCGTCATTTACAGCCTCGCATCCGGCACTGCGTTTACAATAGGCCGGATCGATGGACCCGGCAGCCGGGAACGGGTCTGGAGCCGCCCTAGGCGCCGCTTCGGGCCGCGACTCTGGCCGCAAATCGGCCCCACAAGCAACAGGATCAATGGCAAAAGCTCCCTATTCCGCGAGCGCGCAGGCATTGCCGCACCGCATGTCGCGCCTTTTCACCGAAATCCGCTGGATCTTGCAGGTGGCGCTCGGCGTCTTCCTGCTCATGGCGCTCGTCAGCTACAGCAGGCACGATCCGAGCTGGACGCACGCCGCGCAGGTCGACCGCATCGGCAACTGGGCGGGCCGCGTCGGCGCATGGACGTCCGACATCTTGCTGCTGCTGTTCGGCCTGTCGGCCTACTGGTGGATCGTGCTGCTCGGCCGCCGTATCTCCGCCAATTACCGCCGTATTACCCGTCACGAGGAACTGCCCGACGATGCGCCGCGCGATGTCAGCTGGCTTGCGGACGCGTTCGCGTTCATGCTGGTGTTGCTTGCCTGCGACGGTATCGAAGCGCTGCGCATGTGGTCGCTCAACGTGCAGTTGCCGCGCGCGCCGGGCGGCGTGATCGGCGAAGCGGTCGCGCGTGGGGTGTCGCATGCGCTGGGCTTCACGGGGGGCACCTTGGCCCTGCTGATCGTGCTGGGCATCGGTTTGTCGCTGTATTTCCGTTTTTCGTGGCTGTCGGTATCGGAAAAGGTCGGTGAGTCGATCATTTCGGCGGTGACTTTCGCCAAACTGCGCCGCGAGGCAGGCCGCGACCGTAAATTGGGCGAAGCCGCCGCAGTGAAGCGTGAAGGCAAGGTCGAGAAGGGCCGCGTGCGGATCGAGGAGCACGAGCCGGTCATGATCGTGCCGCCGGTCGTCACGCCCGCCAAATCGGAGCGTGTCGAGAAAGAGCGGCAAGTGCCGTTGTTCACCGATCTGCCGGGCGATTCCACCTTGCCGCCGATCTCGCTGCTCGACGCGGCGCCGGTCGCGCAGGAAACCATTTCCGCCGACACGCTCGAATTCACCTCGCGTCTGATCGAAAAGAAGCTCAAGGACTTCGGCGTCGACGTCAGTGTGGTCGCCGCGTATCCGGGCCCGGTCGTCACGCGTTACGAGATCGAGCCGGCCACCGGCGTGAAGGGCAGTCAGATCGTGGGTCTGGCGAAGGACCTGGCGCGTTCGCTGTCGCTGGTGTCGATTCGCGTGGTCGAGACGATTCCCGGCAAGAATTTCATGGCGCTGGAGTTGCCGAACCAACGTCGTCAGACCGTGAGCCTCTCGGAGATTCTCGGCTCGGCAGTCTACGCGGACGCGGCTTCACCGTTGACCATGGGCCTCGGCAAGGACATCGGCGGCAAGCCGGTGTGCGCCGACCTCGCGAAAATGCCGCACTTGCTGGTCGCCGGTACGACCGGTTCGGGCAAGTCGGTGGGGATCAACGCGATGATCCTGTCGCTGCTCTACAAGGCGAGCGCCGACCAGGTCCGCATGATTCTGATCGATCCGAAGATGCTCGAAATGAGCGTCTACGAAGGCATTCCGCATTTGCTGTGTCCGGTGGTGACGGATATGCGCCAGGCGGGTCACGCATTGAACTGGGCGGTCGCCGAAATGGAGCGCCGCTACAAGCTGATGAGCAAGCTCGGCGTGCGTAACCTCGCCGGCTACAACAACAAGATCGACGAAGCCACCAAGCGTGAAGAGAAGCTGCCGAATCCATTCAGCCTGACGCCGGACGATCCGGAACCGCTCTCGCGCCTGCCTAACATCGTCGTCGTGATCGACGAACTGGCCGACTTGATGATGGTGGTGGGCAAGAAGGTCGAGGAGCTGATCGCGCGGATCGCGCAGAAGGCGCGTGCGGCCGGCATCCATCTGATTCTGGCAACGCAGCGTCCGTCGGTGGACGTCATTACCGGCCTGATCAAGGCCAACGTGCCGACGCGGATGGCCTTCCAGGTGTCGTCGAAGATCGACTCGCGCACCATTCTCGACCAGCAGGGCGCGGAATCGCTGCTCGGCATGGGCGACATGCTGTATCTGCCGCCTGGCAGCGGTTTGCCGGTGCGTGTGCACGGCGCGTTCGTGTCGGACGAGGAAGTGCATCGCGTCGTCGACAAGCTCAAGGAGCAGGGCGAGCCGAACTATGTCGAGGGCATTCTCGAAGGCGGCGTGACGGGCGAGGGCGATGAAGGCTCCGCGGGCGCCGGCGGAACCGGTTCGGGCGACGGCGAGTCGGACCCGTTATACGACCAGGCGGTCGACGTGGTGCTGAAGAACCGCCGCGCGTCGATCTCGCTGGTGCAGCGGCATTTGCGCATCGGCTACAACCGCGCGGCGCGCTTGCTCGAGCAGATGGAGAACTCGGGTGTGGTGTCGTCGATGTCGTCGAACGGCAATCGCGAAATTCTCGCCCCGGCGCGGGAAGCGGAATAGGCCGTGCGGCTTATTCCGCCAAACCCGTGGTGAAGTGCGCGGCGCATAAGCCCTGTTTAAGCCCACGTGCTTAAGCTGTTAGCAAGGACTGAGGGCATGCGCATGAGGCCAGCCGCGCCGGTCCAACGGCCGCTGCCCCGAAAGGTCCGCCGCCACGACCGCTCAACAGATCAATCAAGGGAGAAAACACTATGCAGCTATTCGCGCACCAGCACGCTCGGCCACGTGCTCAATCAGGTCGTTTTGGCCAACTCGCCCGGACGATCGTGCGTAGCGTCGGCAGCGTGGCGATCGGCACGTCGATGCTCTTCGCATCGCAGGCATTCGCGAGCGGCACTGAGCAACTGAAGGCATTTGTCGCGCAAGTCCACTCGGCGCGCGGCACGTTCGTGCAGCAGGAAGTGCGTGCGCCAAGCAAGGCGCAGGGTGCAAGCGGTGCGAACGGCGGTGTGTTGTCCACGGGCGGGAACAAAGGCGGCACATCGAGCGGCACCTTCACGTTCGCGCGCCCCGGCAAGTTCATCTGGCAATACGAGAAGCCTTATGCACAGCTGTTGCAAGCCGACGGCGACAAGCTCTACGTATACGACAAGGATCTCAACCAGGTCACGGTGCGTAGCCTCGGCGGCGCGCTCGGCGCGAGCCCGGCGGCGATCCTGTTCGGCAGCAACGATCTGGACAAGAACTTCACGCTGCGTGATGCGGGTGTAAAGGCCGGCATCGACTGGCTCGAACTCACGCCCAAGGCGAAAGACACGCAGTTTCAGCGCGTGGGCATCGGCTTTAAGGACGGCAATCTCGAAGCGATGGAGTTGCACGACGTGTTCGGCAACGTGACGCTGCTGACGTTCTCGAACATTCAGAAGAACCCGCCGCTGCCGGCTGACGCGTTCAAGTTCACGGTGCCGAAGGGCGCGGATGTGATCAACGGTTAAACCGGCGGTTGAAGTGCGCTGATCGGCAGAAGGCTGCGCATCTGGCGCGGCCTTTTTTATTGCGGATAGATTGCAGACCGCCAGTTCGCGCGCGCGGGACGCACTATTGGTCCGCTTCCAGAAATTGCGCCGGTTGCTCGGAAGCGCCGTTCATTCATCCACGTCCAGCACCTGCACCGGATGCGCGGCCTTCATATCGTCGATAAACGCTTCGACGATATCCGTTCGATGCTGCCGCGCGCGCGTGACCATATGAAACGCGACGCGGTAGCGCATCTGTGCCGGATTCAACGCGGCCAACAAGCCCTGCTTGACGAACGGCGCCGCGAAATGCCCCGGCAAATAGCCGAGGTGATGCCCGGACAGCACCAGCATTGCAACCGCTTCCATGTTGTCCGCGACGGCGGTGACGTTTTGCGGCGTGGTCGAACTTTCGGCTTCGGGCAGCGGATAGCTGCGCCACGCCCATTCATGCAGCGCGGCCTCGGCGGGCGACACGTCGCCCGCCTGAGCGAACAAAGGGTGCCCCTTCGCGCAATAAGCAAACTGATCTTCGGCGAACACCTCGGTGTATTCGAGCGACGGCACCCGATGCCAGAAATAACCGATGCCGATCTGAATCCGCCCGTTCAGCAGCAGTTCTTCCAGCTCGCCTGGCGAGCGCACGAGAATCGAAAACCGCACCGACTGATCGCGCGCCCGAAACAGGCCGATTGCATTGCTGATACGCGCGCTCGCCGATACCGGCGTGTGGCCGATCATGCCGATATCCAGCGTGCCGACCAGCTTGCGGCCGACATTACGCGCCTGCATGCCGAAGGTATCGACGGCTGACAGCAGCGCGCGGGCCGCGTCGATGAACTGCTCGCCGCGCGCGGTCAGACTGAAGCCGCCGCGGCCGCGCTCGCACAGCCGGTAGCCGAGGCGCGTTTCCAGCGTGGCGAGTTGCGTGCTGATGGTCGACTGGCCGACGTTGAGCGTCGCCTGGGCTGGCGAGACGCCGCCGGCGTCGACGATGGCGAGGAATACGCGGATCAGGCGCAGGTCGAGATCGGTGAGTTGGGAGAACATACGTCAGGATACATCGCTACGGATCAATGTGAAGTTTATTCTGTTCGTATTTTAACTTGAGGGAAACTGCTCAAGAATCGAGATTCGCCCGGCAAGGTGCGCTTTTTATCAGTCCCCTCGGCCGGTAGCACGGATTTGCCTACTGCCCCTTTTCATTGCCGAGACACGATGAATACCTCCTCCTTCATTTCCCCCGAGGCCGGCGAGCGGCCGCAGCCGCTTTCCGGCAACGCGATGCCCCGCTGCGGCGGCATCGCGACCATGATGCGTCTGCCGAACGTCGGCTCGGCCGAAGGCTTCGACGCCTGCTTCGTCGGCGTGCCGTTCGATCTCGGCACCTCGAATCGCACCGGCGCGCGTTTCGGGCCGCGCCAGATTCGCAGCGAATCGGTGCTGCTGCGCCCGTACAACATGGCCACGCGCGCCGCGCCGTTCGATTCGCTGCGCGTGGCCGATCTCGGCGACGTCGCGATCAATCCGTACAACCTGCACGATTCGATCAAACGCATCGAAACCGCTTACGACGAAATCCTCCAGCACGATTGCAAGCCGATCACGCTCGGCGGCGACCACACGATCGCGCTGCCGATCCTGCGCGCGATTCATCGCAAGCACGGCAAGGTCGGCCTGATTCACGTCGACGCGCACGCCGACGTCAACGACACGATGATGGGCGAGAAGATCGCGCACGGCACGCCGTTCCGCCGCGCGGTGGAAGAGGGCTTGCTCGACTGCGACCGCGTCGTGCAGATCGGTCTGCGCGGCACGGGTTACGCGGCCGAAGACTTCGACTGGTGCCGCGATCAGGGCTTCGAAGTCGTGCAGGCGGAAGCGTGCTGGAACCAGTCGCTCGTGCCGCTGATGGCGCGCGTGCGCGAACGGATGGGCGACGGTCCGGTGTACATCACGTTCGATATCGACGGTATCGATCCGGCGTTTGCGCCGGGTACGGGCACACCGGAAATCGCGGGTTTGACGGTGCCGCAGGCGCTGGAGATCATTCGCGGCTCGCATGGATTGAACATCGTTGGTTGCGATCTGGTTGAGGTCGCGCCGCCGTACGATCCGTTCGGCACGACCGCCTTGCTCGGCGCGAATCTCGCGTTCGAATTGCTGTGTGTGTTGCCGGGCGTCGAGTATCGGGCTTCTACCCGTTGATTTGACTCAGGTCGATGACGCATGAAGGGAAAAGGCCTGCAAATGCAGGCCTTTTGTACTACGGCGATGCTGATGCGGCTTATGCGTACGCCGTTTTACGCGACGACACCAGCGCCAGATAACACACCGCGCCAATCACCAACGCGGGCAGCGTCGCGCCCAGATTCGGCAGCCATTGATTGATCGCCTGATACGACACGATCCCGATTGCCCACGATGCGAACGCGCTCAAATGCCAGCCGCCCGAGAAGCCATAACGGCCGCGAACGTCGCCGAGCACGGCGGCTTCAATGCGACGCTTGCGTACGATGAAGTGATCCACCAGCACCACGCCAAACAACGGCGCGAACACCGAGCCGATCAACAGCAGGAAGTTCTGATACTTCGCCATCGGCACGAGCAACGCGATCGCCGTGCACAACGCGCCAAACGCCGCCGACAACAACGGCACACTGCCGCGCGTCCAGAACGTGCCAGTGGAAACCGCTGCCGAATGGATGTCGGCGAACGCGTTGTCGACTTCGTCGATCAGGATCAGCAGCAGGGCCAAGCCCCCACCCGCTTGTGCAAGTGCGCCGGTGAGCAACGCATCGCCACCGCCTGCCGCGAGACCATAGATCGCGCCCAGCGCATAAAACCAGATGTTCGCAATGCCATAACCCAGCAGCGTGCCGCGAAAGGTTTCGCCGGGGCGTCGGCCGAAACGGGTGTAGTCGGCGATCAGCGGCAGCCACGACAGCGGCATCGCGACCACCAGATCGATTGCGCCGCCGAACGACATTTCGCCGGTTCCCGGACGGCGCATCAGCGCGGCCAGATCGTGCTTGGCGAGCAGGTTCCACGAGAGCCACGCGGCGCCCGCCAGCAGCAGCCAGATACCCCACGTGCGCAGGAAACGCCGCACGAACGACAGCGGGCCGCTAATCGCCAGCAGCGTCGCGAGCAAGCCGAAAATCACGGTCCAGATCAGCGGCATCGAAAAGCCGAAGGCCTGCTTGGCGAGTGCATCGGCGGAATCGCGCATCACGATGACTTCGAACGAGCCCCAGCCGACCAGCTGCACCGCGTTCAGCACGGCCGGCACCGATGCGCCGCGCACGCCGAGCGTCGGCCGCAGCGACGACATGGCCGCGAGCCCCGTATCCGTGCCGATCACGCCGGCCAGCGCCAGCAATACGACGCCGATCACGCTGCCGATGACGATCGCCAGCAACGCATGCGGCAGCGACAGCCCCGGCACCAGCAGCGCGCCCGCCTGCGCGACCAGCAGGCCGATGCCGAGCGAGAACCATAGCGCGAACGCGTCGCCGGTGCGGAACGCGCGGCGCGCGTCGGGCACCGGCGTGAGCGGTGCGTAGGTGGAGCCGGCGTTGCCGGCGAGTGGATCTTGTGCCATCTAATCTTGTCCCTGTTGGTGTTGCCTGCAAATTCGCGCGCGGTGTCGGTGTGAGTGCCGCCTGCCATCGTCCGAGCGCCGTCACTGTCATAATGCAGGACGTTGCCCGCACCCTTGCGTGCTGGCGTGGCTCACCGGCAGCACGCCGCCTTCACACGGACCGCGTCCGGAAAAGCCGAGATTATCCCCAAAACGTCATGTTTGAAGAAACCCGTGCCAATGTTCCGCTCGCCGAACGCCTGCGGCCCCGCAATATCGACGAAGTGATCGGCCAGAAGCATCTGCTCGGCCCGAACAAGCCGCTGCGGGTCGCCTTCGAATCCGGCGAAGCCCACTCGATGATCCTCTGGGGCCCGCCTGGCGTCGGCAAGACCACGCTCGCGCGGCTCATGGCCGACGCGTTTCACGCCGAGTTCATCGCGTTGTCCGCGGTGCTGTCGGGTGTGAAGGATATCCGCGAAGCCGTCGAGACCGCGCAGATTCATCGGGCGAACGGGCACCAGACGCTCGTGTTCGTCGACGAAGTGCATCGCTTCAACAAGAGTCAGCAGGACGCGTTCTTGCCGCACGTCGAGTCAGGGCTGTTCGTGTTCGTCGGCGCGACGACTGAGAATCCGTCGTTCGAGGTGAACAGCGCGTTGCTTTCGCGAGCCGCCGTCTACGTGCTGAAAAGCCTCACCGACGACGAGCAGCGCGAACTGCTCGACCGCGCGCAGAAAGAACTCGGCGGCCTCACGTTCACCGACGAAGCACGCGACGCCCTGATCGGTTCAGCCGACGGCGACGGCCGCAAGCTGCTGAACAACCTGGAAATCGTCGCGCGCGCGGCGGCCCAGCAGAAGAGCACCGAAATCGACGGTGCCTTGCTCGGCAGCGCGCTCGCCGAGAATCTGCGCCGCTTCGACAAAGGCGGCGACGCATTCTACGACCAGATCAGCGCGCTGCATAAATCCGTGCGCGGCAGCAGCCCGGACGGCGCGCTGTACTGGTTCTGCCGGATGCTCGACGGCGGCGCGGACCCGCGTTATCTCGCGCGACGTATCGTGCGCATGGCGTGGGAAGACATTGGCCTCGCCGATCCGCGCGCGGCTCGCATTGCGCTCGACGCGTCCGAAACCTACGAGCGCCTCGGTACGCCCGAAGGCGAATTGGCGCTGGCGCAGGCGGTTATCTATCTCGCGGTCGCGCCGAAGTCGAACGCCGGGTACAACGCGTACAACGAAGCGCGTCGTTTCGTGAGCAAGGATCAGTCGCGCGGCGTGCCGGTGCATCTGCGTAACGCGCCGACCAAGTTGATGAAGGAACTCGGCTACGGTCACGAATATCGCTATGCGCACGACGAACCTGACGCCTATGCTGCCGGTGAAACCTATCTGCCGGAGAACATGCGCGATCCGCATTGGTACGAGCCGACGCCGCGCGGCCTCGAAGGCAAGATCGGCGACAAGATGGCGCGTCTGGCCGAACTGGATGCGCAGTGGCGCAGCGAGAACAAGCCGAAGAAGGGTTGAGGCTTTTTGCTTGTGCTTCGGCGGCCGATTGGGACGCCGTGTCGCCATTCCGCACGCCTTGACCATCTAACGCCCCGGCCGCCCGCGCCGGTGCGCTAAAATCCCCGCTTCATACAACGAATACCCGCCCCATCCCATGCTCGACATCCAGCTGCTGCGCAAAGACCTCGACGGCGTCGCCAAGCGCCTCGCCGACCGCGGCTATACCCTCGACGTGGCGGCATTCACCGCGCTCGAAGCGGAACGCCGCGACACCCAGACCCGTACCGAAGAGATGCAGGCGCGCCGCAACACCCTGTCGAAGCAGATCGGCGGGATGAAAGGGCGGGGCGAGGACACCTCGGCGCTGATGGCCGAAGTGGGCGGCATCGGCGACGAGATGAAGGCGTCGGCGGCCAGGCTCGACGATATCCAGAAGCGTCTGTCGGACCTGCTGCTCGGCGTGCCGAACCTGCCGCACGAAAGCGTGCCGATGGGCAAGGACGAAGCCGGGAACGTCGAAGTGCGCCGCTGGGGCGCGCCGCGCCAGTTCGATTTCGAGGTGAAGGATCACGTCGACGTCGGCACGCCGCTCGGCCTCGACTTCGAGACCGGCGCGAAACTGTCGGGCGCGCGTTTCACGTTGCTGCGCGGCCAGATTGCGCGGCTGCATCGCGCGCTGGCGCAGTTCATGATCGACACGCACACGCTGCACCACGGCTACACCGAGGTCTACACGCCGTACATCGTGAATCCCGAGATTCTGTACGGCACGGGCCAACTGCCGAAATTCGCCGACGACATGTTCCGCGTCGAGAAGGGCGGCGACGAGAACACGGTGACGCAATATCTGATTTCCACGTCGGAGATCTCGCTGACCAACACGGTGCGCGACAGCATCGTCGAACCGGACGCGTTGCCGATCAAACTGACCGCGCATTCGCCGTGCTTCCGCTCCGAAGCGGGCTCGTATGGCCGCGACACGCGCGGCCTGATTCGCCAGCATCAGTTCGACAAGGTCGAGATGGTGCAGATCGTCGCGCCGGAAACGTCGTACGACGCGCTGGAGGAGATGGTCGGCCACGCTGAGACGATTCTGCAGAAGCTGGAGTTGCCGTATCGTGTGATCACGCTGTGCACGGGCGATATGGGTTTCTCGGCTGCCAAGACGTATGACCTGGAAGTGTGGGTGCCCGCGCAGAATACGTATCGCGAAATTTCGAGCTGCTCGAATACGGAGTCGTTCCAGGCTCGCCGGATGCAAGCGCGTTTCCGTAATGCGCAGGGTAAGCCGGAACTGGTGCATACGCTGAACGGTTCGGGGCTGGCTGTCGGCCGGACGCTCGTGGCCGTGCTGGAGAACTTCCAGAACGCGGATGGCTCGGTGACGGTGCCGGCGGCGCTGCGTCCGTACCTTGGTGGCGTGGAACGGCTGGAAGTGCCGGCGGCCTGATGGGTGTCGGGCTCGTGCCGGGCTGATGTCGCTGCCCATTGCCAAGTCCCTTTCAAAATTTTTCAACGAGGGGCTTGGAAATCGTATTCAGCTGTTTTATAATCTTTTTCTCCCGAGCAACGACCCGCTTGGATCTGATTCAACAGCAACTCAGCAGCCTCGTTGCTGTAAGTCGGAAGACCCGGAAAGGTGGCAGAGTGGTCGAATGCGCTGGACTCGAAATCCAGTGTACCTTTAGGGGTACCGTGAGTTCGAATCTCACCCTTTCCGCCAAATTTAAAAAAACCCCCGCAAAGCGAAAGCTCTGCGGGGGTTTTTGCTATGGGGTGCCGAAGTCGAGTCCTGGGTCTGGCTGACGACCTACGCCACCTTCTTCCTTGAATCGAGGTCTCATATCGCTAGCCGCTGCGTCGAGCAGCCCCGCCCCCAAAATCCGCCATCTTTGCATCCATTTCAGCCCCCGCTGCGTAAATCCCCTCAAGGACGCGCAAACCCCGCCACATCCCACTAACCAGCCGCGCGCCCGCAAGGCCAGGAGACGCGCCCATGACCCACCCAGCACCGACCTCACCACTACCGCGCGGCTCGCGGGTCGCGGTCATCGGCGCCGGTATTTCGGGTTTAGCCAGTGCCTATCTGCTGGCGCGCAACCATCAGGTGACCGTGTTCGAATCGGCGGCCTACGCGGGCGGCCACACCAACACCGTCGACGTCATGCTCGAGGGCCACACACATCCCGTCGATACCGGCTTCCTGGTTTTCAACGACCGCACCTACCCGAATCTGATCGCGCTGTTCGCCGAACTGGGCGTGGAGTCGCATCCGAGCGAAATGACCTTCTCGGTCTCGCTCGACGAAGGCCGCCTCGAATGGGCGGGCACCAGCCTGAACACCGTGTTCGCGCAGCGCCGCAACCTGTTCTCGCCGACCTTCATCGGCATGCTGCGCGACATCATGCGTTTCAACAGCAGTGCGCAAAGCAATCTCGAGATCGCGACGCAAACGCGTGCGTCGATGGGCGAACTGCTGACGGCCGGCGGCTACGGCGGCGCGTTCCAGCGCCACTACCTGCTGCCGATGGCCGCCGCAATCTGGTCGAGCGCCACCGCCGACATCCTCGCGTTCCCGGCCACGACCTTCCTGCGCTTCTGTCTGAACCACGCGCTGCTGCAGGTAAATCGCCGGCCGCAGTGGAAGACGGTCGTCGGAGGCGGGCGCGAATATGTGCGGCGCATCGTCGGCACGCTCAATGACGTTCGCGTCGGCACGGCCGTTAGAGGCGTGCGGCGCGATGCCGACGGCGTCGATGTCTTCACGGACGACGGCACCGAGCGTTTCGACGCACTCGTGCTCGCCACCCACGCGCCGACCACGCTGCGCTTGCTCGAAGACGCCGATCAGGACGAGCGCAGCGTCTTGAGCGCGGTGCGCTACCAACCGAACGTTGCCGTGCTGCATACGGATACGAATCTGCTGCCGCGTCGTCAGCGGGTGTGGTCGGCGTGGAATTATCTGGGGCGCCGCGGCGCCGACGGCACGCACCCGGTGTGTGTCAGTTATCTGGTGAACCAACTCCAGCCGCTCCCGTTCAAGACACCGCTTGTCGTCACGCTCAATCCTGTGACGCCGCCCGCGCCGGGCACCGAGCTGCGCCGTTTCGTCTACGACCATCCGCTGTTCGACCTGGCCGCCATCGATGCGCAGCACCGTCTGCCGTCGCTGCAAGGCAAACGCCGCACATGGTTCGCGGGCGCGTGGACGGGCTATGGTTTCCACGAAGACGGTCTGAAATCGGCGCTGCGCGTCGCCGCCGATTTCGACGCTTCGCCGGCATGGGCCACGCTATGAATCCCGCCCGCACCGCCGACGTCGGTCCGGCCGCCTGGCTCCTGACGGGCCAGGTGATGCACGAACGTCTGCGGCCCAGGCATCATCGCTTCACGTATCCGGTGTTCTACGTGCGCTGCGATCTGGACCGTCTGGCGTCGCTCGATAGCGGCTGGTTCGGCATCGACCGCTGGCGTCCGCTTGGCTTGCACAAACGCGACCACGGTCCGCGCGACGGCAGCGATCTCGCCACATGGATGCGCGCGCAACTATCGGCAGCGGGTATTGAAGAAGCGGATGGCAAGATCTGGTTGCAAGCGTTCCCGCGCGTGTTCGGCTACGCATTCAATCCGGTCAGCTTCTGGTTCTGCGACGACCGCGACGGCCATCTGCGCGCACTGTTAGCCGAAGTGCGCAATACCTTCGGCGATCGCCACAGCTATCTGCTGAGCGCTGCGGGCAACGCACCGATCACGGCTGAAACGCAACTCAAATGCCGCAAAGTGCTGCACGTGTCGCCGTTTTGCCGTGTCGAGGGGAGCTACGCATTTCGCGTCAGACAGACGCCGAATAGTGCGTTTGTCTCGATCGATTATGAAGATGCTGATGGTCTGCTGATTCGCACAGCACTGGGCGGCCGCTTAAAGCCCTTAACGCGCTCGAGCGCACTCGCCGCGCTGATTCGCCAGCCGTTGCTGACTTTCGGCGTCGTCGCAAGAATTCATTGGCAGGCGTTGCGCCTCGCCATCAAAAAAGCGCCGTTCTACGGCAAAAATCCTGCGCCGGGCCGCACCGCCGACGCATCCACCGACCCCGCCGCAGCCGGCCAACCGTCCGCCGCTGCGCGCCCCATTTCGTCCGATTGAGGAGTATTCAGCCATGGCGCTTTCAAGAACCCTGAGCGGGCACCGAACCGCCCCCGCGTCAGGCCGTCTGTTTCTATCTCTGCTCGAACGGATTCAGGTTGGGCATCTGGTGCTGATCACGCCCGACGGTCAGCAGCGCGTGTTCGGCGATCCGCACGCGGCGCCGGGCGCGCGTCTGGAATTGCGCGACTGGCGTGCCTGCGGTGCGATTCTGCGCAAAGGCGATATCGGTTTCGCTGACGCATGGCGTGCGTTCTGGGTCGACACGCCCGATCTGGCCGCATTGCTTCGCGTCGCAATCCTCAACGAGCGCGCGCTGCAACGCACGGTCTACGGCGGCTGGCTCGCGCAACTCTGGTACGGGTTGCGTCATAAGCTGAGGCCCAATACGCGTTCGGGCAGCCGACGCAATATTCACGCGCATTACGACATCGGCAACGCCTTCTACTCGCAGTGGCTGGACTCCACGTTCACGTATTCGAGTGCGGTGTTCGACGGCAATTTCCATCAATCTCTCGAAGACGCGCAGCATGCGAAGTATCAATGCATCATCGATACGCTCGGTTTGCGCGAGGGCATGCGCGTTCTTGAAATTGGCTGCGGGTGGGGCGGTTTTGCGATGCATGCGGCACGCCAGGGCATTCACGTGCACGGTGTGACGATCTCGCCGGCGCAACTCGAATTCGCTCAGAAACGCGTGAGCGAAACCGGCTTGAGCGACCGGGTGCACCTCGAGTTGCGCGACTATCGCACGCTGACTGGCCAGTACGACGGCATTGTATCGATCGAAATGTTCGAAGCCGTCGGGGAAAAATTCTGGCCGACGTACTTCCGCACTCTCCGCGAACGTCTGCAGCCAGGCGCACGCGCGCTCGTGCAAACCATCACAATCGACGATTCGCACTTCGCCGCTTATCGTGCGACCAGTGACTTCATCCGCGAATTCATTTTCCCGGGCGGCATGTTGCCGAGTCCGCAGCGTTTCATTGCCGCGGCGCGGCGTGGCAAGCTCGCGGCGCGCACGTCGTTGTCGTTCGGTCGAGATTACGCCGAGACACTGCGTCGCTGGCGCAGTGCGTTCGAAGCGCGGCTCGATACGATCCGCACACAGGGCTTCGATGAGGTTTTTGTGCGGACGTGGCGGCTATATCTGGCGTATTGCGAAGCCGGCTTCGATGAAGGACGCACCGACGTGATGCAGTTCGTACTCGCATCGGCGGACTGACATGCGCGCGCTCGTGGCTCTCGTATTGGTGTTGTGGGCGAGTGCCGCCTGCGCCGATTGGCGCGGCGACGTGCAGTCCGCAAAACTCGTCGGCGAAGGCGATTTCAGCATCCTCGGCTTCAAGCTGTATCGCGCGCAGATGTGGAGCGAACGCGTGCCCGTCGACTATGACGAACGCTTCGCGCTGCATATCATTTATACCCGCGGGATCAAGCGCGAGCGATTCGTTGACGCGGGTATCAAAGAGATCAAGCGTTTGTCGAGTACGCCGATTCCGCACGACACGCTCGAACGCTGGCGCGCGGACATGCTGCAAGCGTTCGTCGATGTCGAGCCTGGCGATCAGCTAAGTGCGGTGTATTTGCCGGGGAAAGGCGTGCGCTTCTATGCAGGCGAACGCATGACCGGCGAATTCGACGATCCGGCATTTGCCCGTGCATTCTTTGGCATCTGGCTTGATCCGTCGACGCGTGCGCCGACGTTGCGCAAGGAACTGCTCGGCACGGCGCAGTAGTTCGCGCCGCGCACACGATTCAATCCTTATGGCCCAATGTGCTCTGCTTCTGGCAATCGGCACTCGCAGCCGATGCGGACGCGGCAGCACAAGGTGCGACATTCATCCTGGCACTTCGCCGCATTTGATAGACGTTGCCAGGCGTGTCTGAAGAGGCCGGTGAACGTTGCGCCTCACCGTCACGCTGCGCTGTATTGCGCACCTGTGCATTGATAAACGCGCTCGTATCGTCGAGTACCGGAGCAAACCCACGCAAGGGCGCCGCGATCGCGCCGACCAGCAGTGCGTGCCCGATCCGCGGATAGTGCTTCACTTCAACAGCCGTATCGCCGGAAGCGCGCAACTTTGCCGCGAGCCGGTCGGTGTTGCCCGGATCGACCGTCGTATCCCGCTGACCTGCCGCGAGGAACATCGGCGGCTCATCCCCTTCCACGAAGTTGATCGGCTGACTGGCGGCGCGCAAGGCGGGTGGGAAAATCTCTTCGAGCGTGGCATCGTGCAGCGGCAGAAAATCGTAGGGTCCGGCAAGGCCGATCACGCCGCGCACGTCGCTTTTGCTCATCTTCTGCGCCGCGAGATAGCGGCCGTCGGTCGCCAGCAGCATCACGATGTGCGCGCCTGCGGAGTGTCCCATCAGAAAGATCTGTGAGGGGTCGCCGCCGAACTCGGTCGCGTGATCGCGGGCCCAGCGCACGGCCGCGGCCGCATCGTCGACAAAGCCGGGGAAGGCGGTTTCCGGCCACGTCCGGTAATCGGGCACCACGGCGACAAAGCCGCGCGAGGCCAGCGCCGCGCCGACGAACAGATAGCTGCTGCGCGAGCCGTTCTGCCAGCTTCCGCCGTAGAAGAACACGACGATCGGGCGGCCGTGCGGGCCGGCTTGCGGCGCATTGGCGGCAGGCGTGTAGACGTCGAGTTTCTGACGTGCTGCATTGCCGTAATCGAGGCCGGTGTCGGAATGGAAATTCTTGTGCGATACGGCAGCGTTGAGCACGCCGGCAACGCTGCAGCCGCCTAAAGCGGCGAGCGCCAACGCGGCGGTCAGGGTAAGCAGGCGTCGAGGCATGAGAGTCAGGTCCGTCCGAAATGATTCGTTCGAACAATGTACGCGCCATTTCCCTGACCGGATGCAGATGCCCGGCCTGGGTTAGGCGGCAACGCTCGCTCAAACCGCACGACGAATTAGACGGGCGCGATCGCCTTAGCCCGCGTGAAACGGCGGCCAGGGCGAGATACCCGCCACTTGCAGCAGCAGAACGAGATTGAGCGCGAGTACGACAACCGTCCCGAGTACCGCAGCGATCGTCGTCGAGCGGCGGTTCCGGTAGCGGCCCATCAAGTCGCCGCGCGAGGTGAACCATACCAGCGCGATCATCGGAACCGGCAGCGCGATACTCAACACCACCTGGCTCAGGACCAGCGCGCGCGTCGCGTCCACTCCGCAGGCAACCACTACGAAGGCCGGCACCATCGTGATCAGCCGCCGCGCCCACACGGGGATATGAAAGCCGACGAAGCCCTGCATGATCATTTGCCCGGCCATCGTGCCGACGACCGAACTCGATACGCCGGACGCAATCAGTGCAGCCAGAAAGAGCCCCGCCGCGGCGCCGCCGAGCAGCGGAGTCAGCGTGCGCCACGCGGTTTCGATGCTGGCGATCTCCGCGTGACCCGCATGAAACGCGCTCGACGCCATGATGACCATGGCCATGTTGATGAGCCCGGCGACACCGAGCGCAACCACCACCTCGATATTCGAAAACCGCAGCAGCTTGGCACGTTCGCCTTCGTTGCGCGGCTTCACACGATTCTGCGTGAGTCCCGAATGCAGAAACAGCACATGCGGCATGACTGTCGCGCCGATGATGCCGACCGAAATCGTCAGCGCGTTGCTGTCGGGCATGCTCGGCGTGAACGTATGCTTGACGACCGATGGCCAATGCACGGGCGCAATCAGCAACTCGGCGAGGTACGACAGCCCGATCACGCCGATCAGCGCCGCGATCGCCAGTTCAAGCGGACGGAAGCCGCGTTTCTCGAACTGCAGCAAGCCATAGGTGACGGCCGCGGTAATCAGCATGCTCGGCATCATGGGTAGATGCGTCAGCAACGAAACGCCGATCGCGCCGCCGACGAATTCCGCCAGATCGGTCGCCATCGCCGCGATTTCGCTGATGCCCCACATCGCGAGCACGCAACGGCGCGGCAGCGCCGAGCGGCATAACTCGGCGAGATTGCTGCCGGTCACGAGTCCGAGCTTGGCGGACAAAGACTGAAACAGCATGGCCACGATGTTCGCCACCGCCACCACCCACAGCAGCGTATAGCCGTAACCGGCGCCCGCCTGAATATTGGTGGCGAAGTTGCCCGGGTCCATATACGCGATCGAGGCCACCACTGCCGGTCCGACGAACGGCAGTATCGCGCGCAAGCCGCGGCGCCGTCCCGCCAACGTCTCGCGGACGTCGAAGCAGGTCTGCTCGGTGAGGGTCTGCGGCACGGCGGCCTGGCTCATCGCTTCGTTCATGACTGCTCCTGTACGTCGTCAAGTGTTCAAGGCAATACAGGGAAGGCCGGCCAACGGGTGAGCGCGATCGTCATCGCGGCGACCCGTTGCCGGTGCAGCTGGCACGGCAAGTTACATGCGTCAGGCGCTCATATTGAGCGTACCGTTCACACCGTTCGGGAAGAACCCGCCCTTGGTCGCCGCGGAGCTCGTGAGATAGACGATGTTGAGCACGTTGCCATAGCCGCGGCTGAAGGCTAGCCCGTTGCTGTCGAGCGGCACGATATTCGACGAGCCGGGCGTCGCGCCGGTGATGCCCTGATCGTCATGGCCGTTCTGGTCGAGGCTGGCGCGCGCGGCGGAGATCGCGTTAGCGGCGGTGTAGATACTTGCCGTATTGACGCCCTTTGCGAACAGTACCGTGCGTACGAGACCTGCGTGATACGCCTCGGCCGCGAGAATGCCGGCAGCCGCTTCGAGGAAGGTCTTGTTGGTGATGAGCGGGGAAGCGCCCTTGTAGGCGGTTACGCCGACGTCTTCGAAGATGTACGCGCCGAGCAGGAAGTTATTGTCGTTCGCATACGGGTTGAACGCGACACCCGCGGCGACCAGTCCCGCTGCGCGCGCCGCATTCGAGAACGCGCCGTTCGGATCGGTGCCGCCGATGTCGATCGAAGGCATCGCGACAGCCGACGACCCCAACGCGCTGCGCAGGAAGCTGACGTGCTCGCGTTCGTCGTTGGCGATCTCGTTCGCATACGCCTTGACGACCGGATCCTGGAACGGCACTTGCTGGCCTGGGATTACCGTGCCCATCGTGCCGACGCCGGCTGTCATGCTCGCGGCCAGTCCGGCGCCCGTCGTGGCGTACGTATAAAACTGCGATTCGAGGTACTCCAGATTCAGCGCGAAGTTCAGAATCTCCGCATCGGTGGGTGCGCTGGCGGCCGATACGCTGTCGCCGGAACCGCCGCCGCACGCACTGATCAGCGTGCCGCCGACTAAACCTAGACCCAGGCCGCCAGCGTTACGGAAAAACTGTCTGCGTTGCAGGCGCCGTTCGACCCGGCGATCGAATGTATCGATAAGTTCTGCTGATTTATTGCTGGTTTCTGACATGGCGATGCTCCTCAGTTGGTTCGCTGCCAATGCCGCGGACTCGCGACGCATACGCGCTGAAAATTTCTACCCACGCAATGCAACGACGCAAATCGCGGACTCAAAAGAGGGCTCAATTCTTCTGAGAAGAACTAAACGATGTGGGGAGAAGAAACGAGTCCTCAACCGCCTTTACGGATCGAATGCGCGGCTAGATGCAAACCTCGCAAAAGATTTCTATGTGCGCTCGCAGCACGTGATCGACCTGTCCACGGCCGCCGGATCTTCAGCGCAGATCGGCGGGCGGCAAAGCCTCCAGCGAGCAAGTTTGACCCGATTCGCGCGGGCCGTCCGGCGATCCTCTGTACAATTGGCCGATCGTCAACATCGATCCACCCCGACCGAATTCATGGCCATTACCTACAAGACTCCCGACGACATCGCCAGGTTGCGCGTTTCCGGCCGCCTCGCGGCCGACGTACTGGCGATGATCGGCGAGCACGTCAAGGCCGGTGTTTCCACCGACGAGCTCGACGCGCTGTGCAACGACTACATTGTCAATACGCAAAACTCGATTCCGGCAAATGTCGGCTATCTGGGTTTTCCGAAGACGGTCTGCACCTCCGTCAACCAGGTGGTATGTCACGGCATTCCCAACCGCGGTGAAATCCTCAAGGACGGCGACATCGTCAATATCGACGTGGCGATCATCAAAGACGGCTACTTCGGCGACACCAGCCGCATGTATTGCGTCGGCAAGCCGAGCCCGGTGGCGCGCCAACTGATCGACACGACTTATGAAGCGATGCTGGCCGGCATCCGCGAGGTGAAGCCGGGCGCCACGCTGGGCGACGTCGGCTACGCGATCCAGAAGGTTGCGCAGCGCGACGGCTTCTCGATCGTGCGCGACTACTGCGGCCACGGCATCGGCAAGGTCTATCACGAAGACCCGCAAGTGCTGCACTACGGTCAGCCGGGGCAGGGCGCGCGTCTGAAGCCCGGCATGGTCTTCACGATCGAGCCGATGGTCAACGCGGGCCGCGCCGGTACCTCGGTGCAACGCGACGGCTGGACAGTGGTCACCAAAGACCGCTCGCTGTCCGCGCAGTGGGAGCACATGGTCGCCGTGACCGAAGAGGGCTACGAGTTGCTGACGCCGTGGCCGGACGGCACCGGCGATTACGAAGCGCCTTGAACACGGCGGCCAGCGCGCGCCACGAACCGGCTATCAAGGCGGCGGGCGTGCGAAATGCCGCGCAATTGGCGCGCGGCTCCTGTACCTTGTTGGACCGGCGCGTCGGTCGGTCCGCTCGAGTAAATAAGGATTTGACTCGCGCGCCGGTTCGGTTAAAGCTACGCCTTAGGATTTCAAGGGGTTTTCGTCTGCATGAGTCCGTCATTGACCGTTCGCCGTATCGCCGCTGATCAAGGTGCCGTTTTTCGCGAACTCCGTACTGCGTCGCTGCGGGAGGCGCCCTATGCCTTCGGCGAAACGCTAGAGGACGCGTTATCGGCAGATGCCGCCAGTTTCGATGCCACCGCCGCGGAACACGCTGTTTCGTTTGCCGCCACCAGTTTCATCCTCTACACCGAGGGCCATCCGGCAGGACTGATCGAAGCCTATTTCGACGACACCGCGGCGCACCGTGGGTTCGTCTGCGAGTTGTGGGTGGCGCCGGCCGTGCGTCATCTGCGAGGTGGCGAGCTGCTGGTCGATACGGCCAGCGCCTGGCTCGCCGGCGAAGGCGCCACGGAAATCTATGCATGGGTCGCCGACGCCAACCGCAATGCGATGCGCTTTTACGAGGCGCTCGGCTTTGGTCCGACCGGCGAGCATCGGCGCGTCGTACGCGCGCCCGAGCAGGCCGAAAGCCTGCTGGTGCGCCACGTTCCGACCACGTCGCAGGTGTTTCAGCAGTGATCCCGCGAGCGGCGCGTCAGCCCTGCCGCTCAAATCCCATCCGCGTTGCTACAGCGTTCACGGCCGAACAATCGGCCGAAGCGCGGCCTGAATGGCCGAGGCGCGGCCAGATCGTGGCCGCGGCGGCGAGTTCTGTCGGCAAAAAAGCTCGCCGTCCGCCTGGACGCCTGTAAAATACGCAAAATTTTTTGCCGAACGCTATGTCGCCCAAGAAATCGCCCTTTTTCGAACTCCGCAGCGGCTCTGTCGACACGCTCCTGTTCGTGGTCAAGACAACCGACCTCGACGCCATGCGTGCCGAACTGACCCGGCGCTTCGAGGCGACCCCCGAGTTTTTCGCTAACGACGTCGTCGCCATCGACGTGCGCCGTCTCGCCGAGAACGAACGCGTGCCGCTCGCCGACATCGCGCAACTGCTCGACAGCGTACGCATGCGTCCGGTCGGCGTGGTGGCCAATGCGCAGCAGGCGTGGGCGGCTGAGTCCGCGCTGCCGTTGCTGGAAGCACGTGACCGTCGCGGCGCCGCCGCGAAATCCGCGGACGAAGAAGGCGCTAGCGCCGCTGCGTCACCCGACGCCGCCGCGAAATCCGCGGACGAAGAAGGCGCTAGCGCCGCTGCGTCACCCGACGCCGCCGCCATGAGGGCCACGCCGGCGGCCGATCTGTTCTCGGCAGTAGCCGGGGCGCCCCCTGAAACCGGCGCGCCGGCCACGACCGCCGCTGTCGAACCCGCACCCGCCGCCGAGCCGGTGCGCCTCGCCACCTCGTCGCAAACCATGGTGGTCGACAAGCCGCTGCGTTCCGGCCAGCGCATCTACGCAAAAGGCGATCTGGTCGTGCTCGGCCTCGTGAGCTACGGCGCGGAAGTGATCGCGGAAGGCAACATCCACATTTACGCGCCGCTGCGCGGCCGGGCGTTGGCCGGCGTGCAGGGCAATCACGACGCGCGCATCTTCTGCACGTGTCTCGAACCTGAACTGATCTCGATCGCGGGCATCTACCGTACGACTGAGAACCCGCTGCCGGCTGACGTGCTCGGCAAGCCGGTGCAGATCTGGCTCGAAGAAGAAAAACTGATGATCGAACCGCTGCGGCTCACGTAATCGACGTGACGCGCGCGCTGTCCTGAACGGTCTCGACGCGCGGCGTTTCACGGCAAATAGGGCCGCACATAATTGACGAATTTGACGAACACAAGGTAAGGGTAATGGCAAAAATCATTGTGGTGACTTCGGGCAAGGGTGGCGTGGGCAAGACGACCACGAGCGCGAGTTTTGCATCGGCCCTCGCATTGCGGGGCAGCAAAACCGCCGTGATCGACTTCGACGTCGGCCTGCGCAACCTCGACCTCATCATGGGCTGTGAGCGCCGTGTGGTGTACGACCTGATCAACGTGATCCAGGGCGAAGCCAACCTCAACCAGGCGCTGATCAAGGACAAGAAGTGCGAGAACCTGTTCATTCTGCCGGCCTCGCAAACGCGCGATAAAGACGCGCTGACCATGGAAGGCGTCGAGAAGGTCATCAACGACCTGATCGCGATGGACTTCGAATTCATCGTCTGCGATTCGCCGGCGGGTATCGAATCGGGCGCGCTGCTCGCCATGCACTTTGCTGACGAAGCACTGATCGTGACCAATCCGGAAGTCTCGTCGGTGCGCGACTCGGACCGCATCCTCGGCATTCTGTCGTCCAAGACCAAGCGCGCGATCGAAAGCAAGGAGCCGATCAAGGAACACCTGCTGATCACCCGCTATAACCCGAAGCGCGTGAGCGAAGGCGAAATGCTGTCGCTTACCGACATCCAGGAGATTTTGCGCATCGATCTGATCGGCGTGATTCCGGAATCGGAAGCGGTGCTGCATGCGTCGAATCAGGGCCTGCCGGCGGTGCACCTCGACGGCACGGATGTCGCCGAAGCCTACAAAGATGTCGTGTCGCGTTTCCTCGGCGAGCAGAAGTCGCTTCGCTTTACCGATTACCAGAAGCCAGGGCTGCTGCAGCGCCTCTTCGGAACCAAGTAAGGGGAACGCACGTCATGTCGATTCTTTCGTTTTTGCTGGGCGAGAAGAAGAAGTCCGCGTCGGTAGCGAAGGAACGCCTGCAGTTGATCATCGCGCACGAGCGCGCCGGCGGCCATGCGCCTGCCGATTACCTGCCTGCGTTGCAACGCGAACTGGTGGCCGTGATTTCGAAGTACGTGAAAATCTCCAACGACGATATTCGTGTGAGCCTGGAACGCCAGGACGACCTCGAAGTGCTCGAGGTCAAGATCGAAATACCGCAGGCTGGTTCTGCATAACGTGCTGCGCGTTCTGCTTCGTTTCGTCGATGTGACGTGACAGGGTGGAGCGCGTAAGCGCTGTCCTCTTCCTGTTCTTTCTGCTGTTCAATCTGACGCGTGGATGCAGGTTCTACGCGCTGTCTGTCCCTTCGTTCTTTCCTTCCTGTTCGAGCGTGCTGCGCTGCCGTGTAGTGCCGCACACGTCCACGCGTTGCTACGCCATGCTCGAAATAATCCGTTGCACTTCGGGGCTACCGGGTACACGGCGCCGTGCTGGCGGTCATGCTCGCCGGCTGCGTGGTCGTTCCGGCGCGGCCGATGTATATGCGCGCACCGGCTATCGTTGTTTACTGAGGCGGGGCGCCGGTGCCGCTTTCAGTATCGGCTTCGCCATTGAGTTCGCCGACCACGGCCGGTTCCGGCTCCGGCGCCTCGACTTCGGGCACTTCGGGCACGGGCGCGGGTGCGGGCTGCGGCAGCGGCGCCATATAGCGCTCCGCCAGCGACTCATACAACGGCGGCGCGAAGAAACGTGCCACACGGGTCGAAATCAACGCGGTGGCCATCAGCGAAATTACCAGCGCGTGACCATCGATCATCTCCATCACGATCACGAACGACGTAATCGGCGACTGCGTCACGGCGGCAAGATAGCCGACCATGGCGAGCGCGATCAGCATGGGCAATTGCATCGAGCCGAACACCATGTGCAGCAGATTGCCGAAGCCGGCGCCGATCGACAGCGACGGTGCGAAGATGCCGCCCGGAATGCCCGGCAGATACGAGCCGACCATCGAGATCATCTTCAGAAACGGATAGAACACGGACAGATGCTCATGCCCGTCGAGCAGCCCACGCGCTTCCGCATAGCCGCTGCCGAAGGTCGTGCCGCCGGAGATCAGGCCGGCCACCGCGATTACGAGACCGCACAGCGCGGCGAACACGACCGGCCGCTCGCCATGCAGCTGACGCAGCGGCGCCGGAATCCAGCGCGCGGTGTTCAGCAGCAGCCAGCCGAACACGCCGCCTGCGATACCGGTAACGATCGCCGTGAGCAGGACCGCCACCGCCAGCAGATCGGGGAAATGCGCGCCGATCTGGATGGTGCCGAAATAGGTGTAGTTGCCGTTCAGCCCGAGTGCGATCACACCGGCGATGATGATCGCGGTAATCAGCACGCCGCTCGCGCGGGCTTCGAAGCTGCGAGTGAGTTCCTCGATCGCGAACACGATTCCGGCCAGCGGCGTATTGAACGCGGCGGACAAACCCGCTGCCGCGCCGGCCAGCACCAGTTGCCGTTCGATCAGCGCGTTCGAGCGTGGGTACAGCCGCCTCAGATTGAACATCAGCGCCGCACCGACCTGCACGGTCGGTCCTTCACGGCCGATCGTGAAGCCGCCGAGAATCGCCAGAAACGACACGGCAATCTTGCCGAACAGAATCCGGAACGACAGCAGCCGTTTGCCGTATTCGGTAGGCTTCGAATGCAGGGTGGCGATCACTTGCGGAATGCCGCTGCCTTCGGCGCCGCGGAAGAACTTGCGCGTGAGCCAGACGGCGAGCGCCGCGACCGCGGGCGTCACGATCAACGGCGCCCACACGTGCTGTTGCTGCATCGTGCGGAACTCGCCGTAGCCCCAATCGATCAGCCTCGCATACAACACCGCCACCAGTCCGACCGCCACTGCGCCGAGCCAGAAGACACCATACTGCCGCCACAGGCGCCTGGCGCGACGCACGATGCTGGAAGAGAGAGGAGGGAATGCCCGGGACATGAGGGAGTGTTGGCGCAAAGGGTGAATTATAGAGCTTGGCGACTCGATGAAATCGTATGAAAGTATTTTGAAACGCAATAAAACGGCTATCCGTAAGGCATGTAATGTAATGCGCGGTATTAATGATTGCACGCTCCGGTACAGTGTTCATTAAGGATTATTCCAATCGTCAGCTAAAATAGTTTGACGTATGAACAACTCACAGGTCCCCATGAAGCGAGTCCTGATCGTCAAGGTCACTTCACTCGGCGATATCGTGCAGGCGTTGCCGGTCGTCGCCGATATCAAACGCGCGTTTCCCGGCGTTCAAGTGGATTGGGCCGCAGACGAAGCGTTCGCCGAGGTGGTGCATTGGAGCGAGAGCGTAGATCGCGTGCTTTGCGCGCCGCTGCGCCGCTTCAAGAAAGCGCGCCACTGGGCCGATTTCAAGGCGATCGCGGCGTCGATCGCCGAACTTCGCGCCTATCGCTACGACTTCATCATCGACATTCACGGCGTGTACAAGAGCGCGATCATTGCTTTTCTGGCGCGCTCGTCGAAGCGAATCGGCTACCAGTCCCAGGATCTGGGCGAGCGGGGCGCCGCGTTTGCCTACACCGGGCGTTTCGGCCCGCGTCCGCGGTGCAACGCCTGGCATGGCATGCGCATCAGCGCCGGCGAGGCGCTGGGTTACGAGGTTGAAGGCCCGGCCGTCTACAATCTGCATCTGCCCGACCCGGCTGCCGCGCCGTTCGCCGCTAACGGCGCGCCGGTCGCGGCGCTCTTTCATGCCACCTCGAAAGACGACAAGAAGTGGCCGCTGACCCATTGGATGACGGTCGGCCGCGATTTGGCGCAGCGCGGTTTTCACGTGGTGTTGCCGTGGGGTTCGGAAGACGAGCGAGCCGCGGCGCGGCACATCGCGTCGCAGGTGCCGGGTTCAACCGTGCTGCCAAAGATGAGCGTGACCGAAATCGCGCAGATGATCGACGCATGCGCGCTGGTGGTGGGCACCGATACGGGTTTCGTCCATCTCGCGCATGCATTGCGGAAGCGCACGGTCATGATCTTTGTGGCGACCTCGCCGTCGCATTGCGGTATTGATGCGCCATTCCGCTCGATCTCGATCGGCGACGGCCACTCGGTGCCCCCGATCAGCGCCGCCTTGGAGGCAATCGACTACGTGTACACCGAGCCGCATGCAGTGGGATTGCCGCACAACTCGGCCGCCGCCTGAGCGCAGCTTTTCGCGCTTTCGCGCAATCGTTTGCCTAAAAAGAAAAGAGGCGCGACGCACAGTCCGCCCAGTCAACGAGCGCTGCCACGGAACGCCTCCGAAAAACGCCCGCGTCGGGGAACTGCGGGCGGAGAGGAATCGCTGCACTGAAAGTCAAGACGTGCAGTGCGAGTGCTTGTCCATTCGTTTGCCCCACATTGGCGCCGCACATTACACGCCTGTTAAATCTGTCGCTTTTCGTTGAGTGCCCAATTGGCTACCGTGTCGTTTTTCGCGTGATCGCGAGTTTGGGCATGAGGCGCGAAAGCGCTCACCCGATGCGCATCATCAGCGCCTTTATCCGCGCGTCCGCCGTTAGGCAGGGCCTGCGCCGGCTTCACATCTTCAAGGCAGTATAGGTGGCGTTTTCATCTGACGTGAGTCCGTCGTTGCCGTACTTCGAGCGCCACCGGTTTCGGGGCTCAAACGTGTAACACCCCGGTGATTTTCCCTTACAAATGGCAACGTTCGTGCGAGGCGGGGTCGTGTTCAATCGAGTCATTCGGGGTTTCGGCTCGAATGACTCTGACACGAAGGAGAAAACAATATGAAACGCTTAGTCCTTACCCTGATCGCAGGTACGCTGCTGGCAACGGCGCTCGGCGGCTGCATCGTAGCCCCGGCCCCGGGCTATTACTACGGTGGCGGCGGCTACTACCATCATGGTGGCTACTATTACCGGTAACCGCCAAGGCTCGCGGCAAGAGCGGTGGCCATACAGAGCGCCAGGCCGTGCGATTGCCGCGTGTATGAGCAGGCATCGGCAGTCGTCAACCCGGTTCAAGCCACCGCGCGCCGCGACCGGCGCGGTCGCGCTTGACCGCTCAGGCCAGCAGCATTTCGAAAGCGATCACCGCGGTGATCGCAGCCACGTTCGCGGCAAGCGCTTCCACGACGATGCCCTTCCACGTCGCCGGACGAAAGCGCAACGCCAGTAGCAGCGAACACAGCAACGCCAGCGCGATGATCATCACAACGTCCGCGTTGTGGAGATGAATATTCATCCGAGCCTCCCTGCTTGCCATAGGGTTATTGGATTCGAGTATAGGCAAGTCATAAAGACGCGCAAGGCCGGGGATTGACTCAGCGCGCCCTCCACTCCGCGCGCCTTTACCCCCCTTTACCCCGCTTCACATCAAATGCGAGTCGCGGGTCTCGCGCATGCACAGCACGCCGATCAGGCTGACGGCCGCGGCGATCGACACATAAGCTCCCACCCATGGCAGCCCGCCGTGCGCCGCCAGCACCTGCGCGATATACGGCGCGACCGATGCGCCGAGAATCCCGCCGAGGTTATATGACACGCCCGCACCGGTATAACGCACGTTGGTCGGGAACAGTTCCGGCAGCAGCGCGCCCATCGGCGCAAAGGTCACGCCCATCAGGAACAGTTCGATCACGAGGAACAGCAGCACGAGCGGCGGTTCTCCACTGCCGAGCAACGGCGCCATCGTGAAGCCCGACAGGATCGCCGCGATGATGCCGACGATCAGCACCGGCTTGCGGCCATAGCGGTCGCTTGCCCAGGCCGACAGCGGCGTGGCGAGCGCCATGAACACCACCGCGATGCACAGCAGGCCGAGGAATGTTGGCCGCGGAATATGCAGCGCCGACACGCCGTACGACAGCGAAAACGTCGTGGCGTTATAGAAGAGGGTGTAGCAGACCACCATCGCCAGCGCGCCAAGCAGCGTGGGCAGCCAGTGCTGCGAGAGCAGGGTGACGATCGGCACCTTCACGCGTTCCTTGCGTTCGATGGCCGCCTGAAACGCGGGCGTCTCGGCGATTTTCAACCGCACGTACAAGCCGAGCGCGACCAGCACCGCGCTGACGAGGAACGGCACGCGCCAGCCCCAGCTGCGGAATTGTTCGTCGGAGAGCGACAGGGCGAGGGCGAAGAACAGACCGTTCGACGCCAGAAAGCCGATCGACGGCCCAAGCTGCGGGAACATCCCGAACCAGCCGCGTTTGCCGGCCGGCGCGTTTTCGGTGGCGAGCAGCGCCGCGCCACCCCATTCGCCGCCAAGGCCGATGCCCTGACCGAAGCGCAGCACACACAGCAGGATCGGCGCGAGGCTGCCGATCGAGTCGTAGCCCGGCACGAAACCGATCAGCGTGGTGGACACGCCCATGACCAGCAGCGAAGCGACCAGCGTCGACTTACGACCGATCCGGTCGCCGAAGTGGCCGAAAATGAACGAGCCGATCGGGCGCGCGACGAACGCGATGCCGAACGTGACAAAGGCCGACAAGGCTTGAGCCGTTGCCGAGCCGTGCGGAAAAAACACGGGACCGATGACGAGCGCCGCAGCGGTCGCATAGACGTAGAAATCGTAGAACTCGATCGCGGTGCCGATAAAGCTCGCGAAGATGATCCGCGCGCTGCTGTTCTGCCCGGCCGCATTGGGCTGGGCCGCGGAAATCGGCGAAGTGGACATGCAGGGTCTCCAAATGGCGTGATGCTGCAAGGCGCCGTGCATCGCGATGTGCTGGCGGCGCGCGTTCAGGCGGCATCGGTTTTCAGGTTCGTGCGCGTCGGCGCGTCTCGCTGGCGTGCGAAGCCATGCGCGGCGCGGGCGACGC
This sequence comes from Paraburkholderia sp. IW21, assembly GCF_041321145.1. Taxonomy (NCBI): domain Bacteria; kingdom Pseudomonadati; phylum Pseudomonadota; class Betaproteobacteria; order Burkholderiales; family Burkholderiaceae; genus Paraburkholderia; species Paraburkholderia sp. IW21. Next base: position 82,419 of record NZ_JBGGWA010000009.1, read on the forward strand.
AGCGTCAGCTTACAACGGCAGCCGACGGCGGTCGCGGGCGAACGCGCTTATACCACGGGAATAGCCAGGTGCTCAGTCGATGGTCTGCGCTTGCGGCGAGGCGAACTCGCGCAACTGGAATTTGCCGTTGTCGTTGAACAGCCAGTCTTCGAACAGTTCGAGCTGCCCGCGGCCGTTCAGCAAGGCGCCGGGTGGTTGCGGCAGCGGCGAGGCACGCCGCAAGGTGGCGAGCGCGGTGCTCTCGGCTTCGTCGTCGCCATTGGTGCGATAGACCGACGACTCCACCACCTGGCCGTTGCGGTCGACCGTGAACGACACCACCACCAGCGAGCGCAGCATCGCTTGCGGCGTGCCGCGCAACACATAGGACGGGCTGCGTTCGAGGATGCGTCGGGCGACGGCGCTGCGGTACTGGTCAAGCGTCGCACTATTGACGGCCGCCGCTGGCGTACTGACGAGCGGGCGTGGCGGCGGTGTGATGGTGCAGCCGGTCATGGCTGCGAGCGCCAAAACCGAAGCCACCGTCAACGCCGACGCCGAGCCATGCGCATGCGATAGCGATGCGTTGACGCGGGAAGCGAAGCGTCCAGTCAGACGGCGAAGGTGACGCGGGCGGGTGAGCATCGTCGTAGGAAGCACTGAGACAGGGCCTAACTTGATGGTAGTCAAAAAGTACCAGGATGCAATTGTCGTTCGCCCTGTATGACGATGCAAAAATCGTCTGATTCGGCGCGCTCGTACGCCGCGCCTTGGGGGCTTTCCATTGCCTTTCTGCTGCCTGCATGAGCGCATTCAGTCTGATGCAATCTGCCTGACATAACCCGTGTCTGAACAAACGTCCCCAACTTTGATCCGCACATAACAGGAGTTCTAAGAGTTTACCGATGGTGGCTAAAGCCTCACGTCAATACGTTGGTGGGCCGGACGATCGGGCGAGGCGCCGCAGCGTGGTCATGAGCCGCGTGGGGCTGGCGCCAAGCGAGCCGATCGGACCTGTCCATCCCGACAACGAGGTATCGCTTGGAACACTCTTCCTTCGCATTGACGCGCACGCAATCCCGTACGCTGGCGCACGCAGCCGGTCCCAATCTCTGCGCCGTCTACCGGATCGACGGCCGTCCCGACGCCGTGCGCCTGTCCAACGCCGTGGCGCAACTGGTGGCGCATTGCCGGCCGCTCGCCTACCGGCTCGTGGAAGCCGAACAGGGTATGCGCTGGGTTATCCGCCGTGACGTGCACGCGGAACTGAACGTCATCGATCTCGACAGCCGTGACGAGCGCGACGAAGCCGCCGCGCTTTCGTTGATCGACGGCCTATGCGCGCGCGCCTTTCGCATGGATGCCGGGCTGCCGTGGGCGTTCACGCTGCTACGCGCCGGTGGCCGCGGCTATCTCGTGTTCGCCTGTCATCCCGCCTTACTCGACCGCTTTTCGCTCAAGCCGTTGTTCAATGCGCTTTCGCAGGCCTATCGAGGCGAGGCGCCTCGCCCGCCGCTCGGCCTCGATCAACAAGACCTGCTCGAAGCCGAGCATGAACTGCTTGCGAGCGACCGTTTGCGGACCGACCTCGATTTCTGGATCGGCCAGGTGGGCGACGCCTCGTTCGAATGGCACGCGCCGCGCCGGCAGAACGCGCTTGCCGACAGCAGCTTCACAGTGCGCCTTGACGCGCCAACAGGCGCGGCATTGCGCAGTCAGGCGAAAGCGCTCGGCATCGCGCCCGACGTGATGATCAAACTGTGTGTCCACGTGCTGCTGCGCCGCATGACCGGCAGCCGCGCGGTACTCACCGCGCATCACCAGCGCGGCCGCCGTCAGAGGGACGAGACCATCGGTTTCGACGAGCGTCGGCGCCTGTTGAAAACCGACTTCGACGACACGATGACGCTGCGGCAGTTTCTTCGGCACGCAGCGGTGCGCGCCGAGATGGCCGATTTCCACGCCGGGCTGCCGGCCTTCGAAGTGCTGCACGATATCGAGCGGCGCGAGCCGGGTTTCCTGCGCGCGACCAATGTCGTGTGCGAAACCGACAGCTTGCCCTATGACGCGCTCGCGCTCGACGGACTGCCGGCAGCGTTGCTGGCGCCTTACTCGCGCCGTTTCGCGCACGAGGACGTGGGTGTCTATCTCGATGTGCGCGAGGAGATCGCGTTGCACGTGCATAGCCGCCATCCTCAGGCGCTCGACGGCTTGCGTCTCGCGTTCGAGCATTTGACGGCGCTGCTCGCGCGCGTCGGCGAGCATCTCGAGCAGAAGCTCGATGCGATCGATCTCTATACGTCGGCATTGCGGCAGCGTTGTGCTGCATGGTCCGATGGCGGCCCGCTTGCCGCGCCCGCGCGCGACGTGCTGGATCTGTTCGCGCAGGCTGCGCTGGAACACGCCGGGCGTCCGGCGCTCAGCGGCCCCGACGCCGCTTTCACTTACGCGCAACTGGCGCTCGCCGCGCAGCGCGTGGGCGCCGCGCTCGCCGCACGTGGACCCGCCGCGCTGGAACAGCGGGACGCGTTGATCGGCATTTGCGTCTCGCGCGGCGCGCGCATCGTTCCGGCGATGCTCGGCGTGCTCGCCAGTGGCGCGGGCTATCTGCCGCTCGATCCGCAGATGCCCGATGAGCGCTTGCGCCACATCGTCAAGGATGCGCAACTGCGGGCGGTGATTGTCGATGCGACGACTCACGAACGCCTGAGCGCCTTGGGCGGTTGCGTGCTGTACCCGCTCGACGATCTACTGAAAGAGCCGCCGCCCGAGGCGGCTGGGACAGCCGCAACGCGCTTTGCGCCGGCTGACCCGCAGCGCACCGCCTACGTGATCTACACCTCGGGCACGACGGGCAAACCCAAGGGTGTCGTCATCGAGCGCGGTATGCTGGCGCATTTCATCGCGTCGCTGACGGGCCGCTACCGGCGGGATGAAGGCACGCGCTGGCTGCAGTTCGCCTCCGTCAATTTCGACGCCAGCGTACTGGAGATATTCAATCCGCTGACCCATGGCGGCCACCTTGTCGTCGCGCCGGAAGCGGTGCGTACCGACGCCGATGCGCTGTCCCGCTTCCTCGACGCCGAACGCATCACGCATGCATTCCTGCCGCCGGCGATTCTCAAGCTACTGCCGCGGCGCGCGCTGCCAAACCTGGACACGATCTTATGCGGCGGCGAGGCAAGCGACGACGAGACGATCCGTTTCTGGTCCGGCGTGCTGCGCCTGTCGAACATCTACGGGCCGACGGAGGCCACCGTGATGGCGACGGACAACACCTTCGACGGCGACAAGCCGGCCAATCAACTGGGCCATCCGCTCCCCGGCTACCAGATCCATTTGCTCGATGAGGAAGGCGAAGCGGTGCCGCTCGGCGGTGTCGGCGAGATTTGCATTGGCGGCGCGGCTGTCTCGCGCGGCTACCTGCTGCGGCCCGAGTTGACCGGACAGAAGTTCCGGAGCAATCCATTCGGCCCGGGCCGTCTCTACCGTTCCGGCGACCTCGGCCGCTTCCAGCCGGATGGCGCGATCGAGTTTCTCGGCCGTAGCGATTTTCAGGTGAAGATTCGCGGCTACCGGATCGAGCTCGGTGAGATCGAGGCCAGCATCGTCGAGCAGCCGGAAGTGCGCAGCGCGTTTGTCAGCACGTGCCAGCGACAGGACGGCACGGCGCTGGTGGGCTGGTATGTCGGCGCGGCGCTGGAGCCGGCAGTGCTGCGGCATCGTCTTGCACAACGTCTCGCGCACTACATGGTGCCGGCGTTCCTGCTGCAAATCGAGGCGCTGCCGTTGACGCTGAACGGCAAGATCGACCGCGCCAGATTGCCGGCGCCGCAAGCCGGTCCGGTCGACCGCGCGACCCGCGCCTTCGACGCCTTCGAACAGGCGGTGCAGGCGATCTGGTCGGAGGTGCTGGGCGTGCCGCTCGAGAGCGTCGGCGAGCACAGCCATTTCTTCCAGCTGGGCGGCCATTCGTTACTTGCCACCCTGGTGTGCAACCGCGTCAGCACGAGCTTGCACACGCAGGTCAAGCTAACGACGCTGTTCGAGCATCCGCAGTTCGATGCGTTCTGCGCGCGGGCTCGGCAAGGTGTCGAACAAGACGCCGTGCTGCCACCGCTCGTCGCGCAGCCTGGCGACCCCATACCCGCGCGGGTGGCAAGCCGGCTCGTGCGGATGATGCATACCCGCACGCTCAGCAAGCGGGACGATAACGCGTACAACATCGTGATGCGGGTGGACTTCGGCGGTGCGGCGAATCCGCTTCGGTTGCACCAGGCGTTCGCTGCCGCGCTCGCGCACAATCCCATCTTCAACGCGAGCTTCGCTGAGCGCGATGGACAATTGCTGGTGTTGCCGGGCACCGCCGCCATGCCGCTGAATTCGCCCATTTCGCTGGAAAGCTGCGACGCCCGGGCTATCGACGCGCGCGTCGATGCCATGCGTGCGCTGCCCTTGCCGCTCGACTGCGCGCCGTTGTGGCGCGCGCAACTGCTGATGTCCCCGCAAGAGAACCGCACCAGCTTGCTGCTTTGCATTCATCACGCGATTTTCGACGGCTGGTCGTTCAAGCTGTTGCTGGATGAACTGACGTGGCGCTACGAAGGCAAGCCGGTTTCAGAGCGGCGGCTGTCGTGGTTCGACTACGGGCATTGGGCATCGCAACTGGCGGCATCGCCGCGCTTTGCCGCCGCGCGCGACTACTGGATGCACAAGCTCGATACGGTTGCCTTGCGCACCGAACTGCCGTTCGACGCACTGCAGCGCGAGCCCAACGCGAACCGCGCGCTGACGCTGCACGTGCGGGCCGCCCAGATGCGGCGCCTGAAGCAGATTGCCGAGGCGCACGAGATGACTTTGCCGCCCGTGCTGTTCGCGCTGTACCTCGTATGGTTGTGGCGCGTGAGCGGCCAGCAGCAATTGGCCTGCGCCTATCCGTATGCGGGCCGCGATGTGCCGGGCAGCGAGACCATCTATGGCATGTTCGTTTCGATGGCGGTGCTGGTGCAGCGCATCGATACGCGGCAGGGCTTCGGCGAACTGGCGCGAGCCGTGCAACGCCAGATGCTCGGCGACCGCGATCATCTGCTCGCCACGCCTTACGACACCGATAACGCCCAGCTCGGCGCCCTGAACACGATTTTCAGTTTGCAGAACGGCATCGAGTTGAATGGCCGCATCGGCGAAGCGCTGTATCACGCCGAGGAATACGCTTCGCTGACGTCGAAGGTGGATCTGTCGGCGGTTTTCTATCTACGGCCGGACGGCGGCCTGGACGGGCGCCTTGAATATGACAGCTCGCTGTTGCACGCAAGCTCGGTCGAACGGATGGCCGAGGTGTTCATGACGCTGTGCGATGCCGCGGCTCACCATCCGAATGCACCGGTCGGCGAGCTCGACTATCTGAGCGACGCGCAACGTGCGCAGTGTTTGAGCTTCGCTTGCGGCGAGCCGCTGCCGGACGCGCCGCAGTCGATCCCCGCGCGTTTCGCCGAGGTGGCCGCGGCACATGCGTCGCGCGTTGCCGTGCGCTGTGGCGAGGCGCAGCTCAGCTATCGCGAACTCGACCTGCTCAGCGATGCCATCGCTGGCGCCCTGAGTGCCTGTGTGCCGGCCGGGGCGCGCGTCGGTTTGAGCATGCAGAAAAGTGTCATGCTGGTGGCGACCGTGCTGGGCGTGCTCAAAGCGGGTTGCGCGTATGTGCCGCTCGATCCCGCTTATCCCGCCGAGCGTTTGCGCTATTTCGTCGAGAACTGTTCGGTCGAGACGGTGCTCGCCGATGTACCGAGCCGCTGTGCGCTCGAGGCCGCCGGTCTGGGCGAATTGCGCAAGATCGATCCGGCGGCGCTGGCGAAGGCGGCGACGGCGGTGCAGCCGCATCGGTCGCACGCTGTCGGCCCCGAGGCGCTTGCCTATGTAATCCATACCTCGGGCTCGACCGGCAAGCCTAAGGGCGTGCTGGTCGAACACCATAGCGTCGTCAGAATGGTGGCCGGTGCGAGCCGCGCGCTCGACTATGCGCCCGGCAGCGTCAGCACGCTGGCGGCGTCCACCAACTTCGACGCCAGCGTGCTCGATCTGTTTCTCGCGCTGCTGCACGGCGGCACGCTGATTGTGCTGCCGGAGGAGGCGCGCCGCGATCCGTTGCTGCTGCACACGTTGCTGAAGGCAGAGCGTGTCACGCATGCATCGCTTGCACCGGTGGTGGTGCAGAGCTTGCCGCGCGAGCCGCTACCCGATCTGCAACTGCTCGGCTTCGGCGGCGATACGCTCGACGAGCCGAGCGCCGCCTGGTGGAGCGAACACACGCGCTTGTTCAGCCTGTACGGTCCGACCGAAATCACGGTGATGGCCTCGTGCGGGCAAGTCCTGCCAGGCAAGCCAAGCCGCATCATCGGCAAGCCGCTGCCGGGGTACCGGCTCTACCTGCTGAATGCGCAGCGGCAACTGGCGCCGCCCGGCACTGTCGGCGAAATCTATATCGGCGGCGAGAATCTGGCGCGTGGCTACGTCAATCAGTCGGACATGACCATGGAGCGTTTCGTGGTCGATCCGTTCCGCGATGCGCCGTACGCGCTGATGTATCGCACCGGCGATCTCGGCCGTTTTCTCGCCGACGGCACGATCGAATACTTCGGCCGCAACGACGCGCAGATCAAGTTGCGCGGCTTTCGCATTGAACTCGGCGAGATCGAGAATTGCCTTGCGACCGCGCCGGGTGTCGCGCACGCGGCGTGCCGGGTGTGGGGCGAGGGCGAGGCGCGCTATCTGGCCGCGTATTACGTTGCCGGGCCGGGCGAGAGCGGCACCGGGCTCGACGAGGACACGCTGCGCCGCCATGTGGCGCAGGCGCTGCCCGACTACATGGTGCCCGCGTGTTTTATCAGGCTCGACGCGCTGCCTGCGTCACCGAACGGCAAACACGATCGCAAGGCGTTGCCGGCGCCGTCGCGCTCAAGCGGCACGCCGCCGCGCGAGGGTGTCGAGCAACGCGTCGCGGAAATCTGGCAGACGCTGCTACGCGTCTCCGGCATCGGCCGCGATGACAGCTTCTTCCGGCTCGGCGGCAACTCGATTCTGGCTGTGCGGATGCAGGCGCAATTGCGCGAGACGCTCGGCATCGAGTTCACGATGGCTGCGTTCTACCGCTCGCCCACCGTCGCGACACTCGCGGGCGGCCGTGACGAGGACATGATCGAACGCGCGCAAGCGGATGCGGCGGAGCCGTTCGCCATCGAGCATGCCGCGCCGGCGTTTGCCGACGGCGCCGAGGCAGCGCCGATCCGCACCATGGTGCTGACCGGCGCGAGCGGCTTCCTCGGCATTTACCTGCTGCACGCGCTATGCGGCCGGCTCGACAAGGTGGTTTGCCTGCAACGCTGTTCGAGCGCGGCGGAGGGGCGCGCGATATTGCAGGGCAAGGCGCGCGAGGCGGCCCTTGCGATCGACTTCAGCCGCGTCGACGTGATCCCCGCGGATCTTGCCGCGCCGCAGCTTGGACTCGACGCCGCGCGCTGGCTGCAACTCGCCGCGGAGGTCGACGCGATCCTGCATTGCGGCGCGTTCGTGCATCACCTGCATAGCTATGAAGAGATGAAGGGTGCGAATGTCGGCGGCACCGAGGCTTTGCTGCGGCTCGCGCTGACGCAGCGGCAAAAGCCGTTCTGCTTTATCTCGACGCTATCGGTCGGCGGGATGCTGGCGGACGCGGTGCGCATCGACGAGCACATTGACGACGCGCGCCCGCTTCTGGACAACGGCTATCTGCTGACGAAGTGGGTAGGTGAACAGCGGGTTGCGGAGTGTGCGCGCCGTTTCGGTTTGCCGGCGGTAATCGCGCGGCCGGGCAATATCACCGGCGACAGCCGCACCGGCTTCAGCAACTTCGCGCATAACCACTTCTGGCTGTTCAACAAGGGCTGCCTGCAGCTGGGCGCCTATCCGCGGATGGCGCAGGAAGTCGAGATGATGCCGGTCGATCTGCTGGCCGGCGCGGTGTCGGCCGTCGCGTTGCATCCGCGTGCCGGCTTGCGGGTGGCGAATCTGAACAATCCCATCGCACTCAGCCAGCAGCAGTGGTTCGACGCGCTCGCCGCTTGCGGGTTGCACGCCGAGCCGCAGGCGGCAGCCGACTGGCAACGGCGGCTGGCGGATCTCGACGCGTCGAATGGCCTCGCGCTGATTCGCGACTTTTATACCGGCGACCTGTCCGCTGCGCCATTGCCGGTCGAACAGATCGGCACGTTGACGGAGCTGGCGCGGTACGGCGTGGATCTGACGGTCGACTACAGCGCGCTGATCCGGCTCTACGTCGGCTATTTGCGCGATGCGGGCTTTCTTGACCCGGTGCCGCAGGCCGCGGCATCGTAAAGCGCGGTGTGAGTGCGTAAGCGGCTGGCGGCGCATTGCCGGTTTAGCTTACGGACCGAGGATTGCACGCTTTGTAATAGGCTGAAATAGGGCTGGATTTGTCCGCGGCCAAAACACGCCTACACTTCCATGGCCTCTTTCGGGAGGCATCGGTGGAAGTCTTTCATTTAGCCCGCTTCGCGCGGGCTTTCTTTTGTGCGCTGCATTTTGCGCAATCAATCCCGGTCCGAATACAAAAAAGGCGAACCCACCGATGAGTTCGCCTTTCCATTCGCGCGCCGCTTGAAGCACGCTCAAAGCCTGCCGTGCCTTACTTCAACGCTTCCCGTGCAGCCTTGACCGCCGCGAGAACCTGCTCAGGCGCCGTGCCGCCCGGATGGTTGCGGCTCGCCACCGAACCTTCGAGCGTCAGATACGAGAACACGTCTTCGCCGATCAGGTGCGCGACGTTGGGCAGTTCCTTACGCATTTCTTCGAGCGAAAGATCCGCCAGATCGCAGCCACGATCCGCGCATACCCGAACGGCCAGTGCCACGGCTTCGTGTGCGTCGCGGAACGGCAGGCCGCGCTTGACCAGGTAGTCGGCCAGATCGGTTGCCGTGGAGAAGCCTTGCAATGCGGCGTCGCGCATGGCTTGCGGCTTCACCGAGATGCCGGCGACCATTTCAGCGAAGATGCGCAGCGTATCGGCCACCGTATCGACGGTGTCGAACAGCGGCTCCTTGTCTTCCTGATTGTCTTTGTTGTACGCGAGCGGCTGGCCTTTCATCAACGTCAGCAGCGCGATCAGATGACCGTTCACGCGGCCGGTCTTGCCACGCGCGAGTTCGGGAACGTCCGGGTTTTTCTTCTGCGGCATGATCGACGAACCGGTGCAGAAGCGGTCGGCCAGATCGATGAAGCCGACGCGCGGGCTCATCCACAGCACGAGTTCTTCGGAGAAGCGCGACACGTGCGTCATCACCAGTGCGGACGCGGCCGTGAATTCGATCGCGAAGTCACGGTCGGACACTGCGTCCAGCGAGTTCGCGCAGATGCCGTCGAAGCCGAGCGTCTTCGCCACGGCATGACGGTCGATCGGATAGCTGGTGCCGGCCAAAGCGGCCGCGCCCAGCGGCAGGCGATTCACGCGCTTGCGGCAATCGATCATGCGTTCGGCGTCGCGCGAGAACATTTCGACGTAGGCGAGCAGGTGATGGCCGAACGTGACCGGCTGCGCCACTTGCAGGTGCGTGAAGCCTGGCATGATGGTCGACGCGTTCTGTTCCGCCATGTCGAGCAAGGCCGTGCGCAGCGCTGTCAGCAGGCCGCCAATGCGGTCGATTTCGCCGCGCAGCCACAGGCGGATATCGGTTGCGACCTGGTCGTTGCGCGAGCGGCCCGTGTGCAGGCGCTTGCCGGCGTCGCCGATCAGCGCGGTCAGGCGTGCTTCGATGTTCAGGTGGACGTCTTCCAGATCGAGTTGCCACTCGAACTCGCCACGCTCGATTTCACCCTTGATCTGCGCCATGCCGCGTTGGATCGCGGCGAGGTCGTCGGCGGCGATGATCTTCTGCGCAGCCAGCATCGAGGCGTGCGCGAGCGACCCTTCGATATCGACGAGCGCCAGACGCTTGTCGAAGAAAACCGACGACGTGTAGCGTTTGACGAGCTCCGACATCGGCTCCGAGAAGCGAGCCGACCAGGCTTCGCCTTTTTTGTGCAGTTGGGACGTCATGGTGTTGGGCAGTTGAGCGAGCGGTGAGGACGCTGACGGCGTTTGCGTACGGTGCGGGCGCCGCGAAAGCGAAGAAAGACAGGGATTTTAACACTGGCTGGCGGTGTCTTCGACACCGCCAGCCCAAGGGCTGTGCAGGCAAAAGCCGCAGCTATTCACGCACCAGCACGACCATCTTCAGATCCTCGCGATGCGCGGGTTTGAAGGTGATCTGGTCGTAGACGAGGCAGCCGCCGCGCGGATGGTTGAATTCGCGCCGGCCGCCTTCGCGGCCGCCCACGTCCTGCGACGCCCAGAACCGTGCAAATGCATCGCTGGCGGCGGTGAGCGAGTCGATCAGCGCGCGCGTGGGAGCGTCGTTCAGATGACGGATCGAGTCGGCGCGGAATTCGGCGGCCAGGCGCCGCGCCCGCGTTTCCCAGTCGACGATCAGCTCGCGTGCCGCGGGCTCGGTGAAGGTGTAGCGCAGCAGATTGCGGTCGTGCGCGCCGTCCAGCCAGCCGACGAAGAGGTCGGCGGCGCGTTCGTTCCAGGCGAGCGCGTTCCACTGGCGATCGAGCACGTAAGCCGGCGCGTTCACGAGTTGCACCGTTTCCAGCAGCGTGGCGGGCGCGTCGGCGGCGGCCGGGTCGGGCTCGGCCGGGTCGCGCTGGGCGGCCAGCTCGAATAGATAGGCCCGCTCGGCGCGCGACAGTTGCAGCGCGACGGCAATGCGCGCCAGCGCGTCGGCGGAGGCGGAGACCGGCCGGCCTTGCTCGATCCACGTGTACCAGGTCGGGCTCACGCCGCATAGCTGCGCCACTTCCTCGCGCCGCAATCCAGGCGTGCGGCGGCGTGGACCGGGCGGCAGGCCGAGCGCTTGCGGCGAGAGCCGTTCGCGGTGCGCGCGGATGAAATCGCCGAGCGCGTGAGCAGGTGTGGCGGCGAGCGGCGGCGGGTGGTCGGCTGGGGACGGCGTGGTCATTCTGTTTGGGCAGCGCCTGGAGGGGTGTTATCGATACCAGAATAATTGCTTAACTTGTACTGGTACACGGCGGGCTCTATTGTAACGGCTGGAACGGCGCAGCGCCGTCCTGGCCAACCCGGGATCAACCCGGGCCACGCCTCGCCCATCCCACACAGATAACCGGAGCCTCCCATGAAGCATCACGATCAGGTCGCCGACGCCTTCGGCTCGACCGCCGCCGCGTACTTGACGAGTCAAACGCATGCCACCGGCGCCGATCTGCGGACGCTGGCCGAATCGATCGCCGCGACGCCGGGCGCGAAGGTGCTCGACATGGGCTGCGGCGCGGGCCACGCGAGTTTCGCGGTGGCGCCGCATGCAAACGAGGTGGTCGCGTACGACATCGCGCCGCCCATGCTCGCGACAGTCGACGGCGCGGCGAAGGATCGCGGCCTGACCAACATCCGCACGCAACAGGGCGCCGCCGAAGCGTTGCCGTTCGACGATCATTCGTTCGATTGGGTAATCAGCCGGATGAGCGCGCACCACTGGCACGACGTGCCGCTCGCGCTCGCCGAAGTGCGGCGCGTGCTGAAGCCGGGCGGCAAGGTGCTGTTCATCGACATCGCCGGCGTCGATCATCCGTTGCTCGACACGCATATTCAGGCGGTGGAAGTGTTGCGCGACGGCTCGCATATCCGCGACTACCGCGCCGACGAATGGATCGCATTTTTCGAAGCGGCCGGTTTCAGGGCGTCGATTCGCGAGCGTTGGCGCATCGCGATCGAGTTCAGCTCGTGGGTGGCGCGCATGCGCACGCCGGAGCCGCGCGTGGTGGCGATTCGCTCGCTGTGGAGCAATTCGCCCGATGAAGTGCGCCAGTATTTCGACGTGCAAGACGATGGCTCGTTCAAGCTCGACGCGCTGATGGTCGAGGCGCTTTAGCCTGTCTGGAAATGATGCGGGCGCCGGTGCGTCGGGCGCCGATGCGTCGGCCGCGGATGCGGCCGAACGACACGTGTGCTTCATCTTGGAAAGTTGCGGCGCACGGGCGTGCTACGCTGCGGATTGCTAAGCAATTCTGAGGTATGCAGATGCAACGGCTGATTTTTTTGGTGGCGGCTACAGTTGCGCTGCCGGGCACGACGTCGGCGCAGGGCAATCCGGCCTATCACGGCAATCCCTACACGACCTTGCCGCGTGCACTTTCGTCTGATCCGGTGATGTCTGATTCAACCGGTGGGGCGATCGGCATTACCACGCCCGGTTCCAATGTGAACATGTCACGGCAAGCGCGCCGCGACCTTGACGCGCGCGTTCAGTCCGAACGCACGGAGCGCGACGCGCGGGTTCAGGCATGGCGCGAGCCGCCGCTCAAATTCAACATTCCCACGCCGGAAATGCCGAAGCCGGGCACGGCTAATTGATCCGCGCCCGGCTTCGTTTTTCAAGCGGTTCTGAAGAGGCCGCCTGTTAAAGCGGGTGGTTCAACCCACCCGCCTGGTTTTGCTCGATCAGCCCGTATTACGCAAGCCCGCCGCAATCCCGTTGATGCTCAGATGAATCCCGCGCCGCACGCGCGCATTGGTATCGCCCGAACGGTGACGCTTGAGCAACTCCACCTGCAAGTGGTTGAGCGGATCGAGATACGGGAAGCGGTTCTTGATCGAACGCGCGAGCAGCGGATTCTCCGCGAGCCGTTCGCTCTTGCCGGTGATCTCCGACAACACCTTCGACGTACGCTCCCATTCCGCGACGATCCGCTCGAACACGTGTTTGCGCAGCTTCTTGTCCGACACCAGTTGTGCGTAGCGCGAGGCCACCGCGAGGTCGGTCTTGGCCAGCACCATGTCCATGTTCGACAGCAGGTTTGAGAAGAACGGCCAGGTCTTGTGCATTTTTTTCAGCAGCGCAAGACGGCGTGTGCGTTCGGCATCGCTCGGCGCACTGTCCAGATGTGCGGTTACCGCGCTGCCGAAACCGTACCAGCCGGTCAACAGCAAACGGCATTGGCCCCATGAGAAGCCCCATGGAATCGCGCGCAGGTCTTCGATCTTGCGTTGCTTCGGGTCCTGCAGTTTGCGGGAAGCGGGGCGGCTGCCAATGTTCAACTCGGCAATCTCCGAGATCGGCGTCGACTCGAAGAAATACTCCTTGAAGCCCGGCGTTTCGTAGACGAGCGCGCGATACGAGGCCATCGCCGCGTCGGACAATTGCTGCATCGTCTCTTCGAAGGCAGGCAGTTGCGCGGGTGCAATGCCGTGCGGCAGCAAGGACGCTTCGAGCGTCGCGGCCACGACCGTTTCCAGATTGCGCCGGCCGATTTCCGGATTGCCGAACTTGCTGGCGATCACTTCGCCTTGTTCGGTCAAACGGATCTGCCCGTCGACGGTGCCCGGCGGCTGCGACAGAATCGCCTGATAGGTCGGGCCGCCGCCACGGCCTACCGTGCCTCCGCGTCCGTGGAACAGGCGCAGGGTCACGCCGCGTTGATTGAACAGCGACACCAGCGCGAGCTCGGCGCGATACAGCTCCCAGTTCGAGGTCAGGAAGCCGCCGTCCTTGTTGCTGTCCGAATAGCCGAGCATCACTTCCTGCTCGTTGCCCTGATGTTCGATCAGTGCGTCCACGCCCGGCAGCGCGATCAGATCGCGCATGATGTGCGGCGCATTGCGCAAGTCGGGGATCGTTTCGAACAGCGGGATCACCATCAAGCCCGCTCTCGCCGGATCGTTCGCGTCGCCCAGACGTCCGTGCAGGAGGCCGGTTTCTTTTTGCAGCAACATCACTTCGACCAGATCGCTGACGGTCTCCGTGTGCGAAATGATGTAGTTGCGCACCGCGCGCGCGCCGAACTTCTCGCGCGTGACGCGGGCCTCTTCGAGCACCCCGAGTTCGCTCTTCACGAGATCGGAGTAGTCGGTGTAGGGCAGCCGCAACGCACGCGGTTGCGCCAGTTCGGCGAGCAGCACGGTGAGCTTGTCCGCTTCGGAGAGCGACGCGTAGTCTTCTTCGACGCCCGCGCGTTTCAGCAACTCGGCGATCACGGCTTCGTGAATGTCGGAGCTCTGGCGCAAGTCGATGCTCGCCAGATGGAAGCCGAACACTTCTGCGGCGCGCGCGAGCGGCGACAGGCGCGGCGCGGCGAGCGGCGCGCCATGATGCTCGGCGAGCGAATCGATCAGCACATGCAGGTCGCGCACGAATTCGGCGGCGTCGCTATACGGTATGGCGCGCACTGGTGCAACGCCCCGGCCCGCGCTGCGCACCGGCACGCTGCCTTCGCCCAGACGCACGCGCGCACTCGCCGCAAGCCGCGTATACATGCCGATCAAGGCGCGGCGATACGGCTCGTCGGTGCGATGGGGCGACTGGTCGGGCGAAATGGCCGCGAGCTCTTTCAGCGCGTCGCTCGCGCCGGCCAGCAGGTTCGACACCGACAACTCGGCACCCAGCTTGTGCACCTGTTCCATATAGTGTTCGAAGATCACCGCGGCCTGGCGGGTGATCGCGTGTTCGAGCGTTTCGGCCGTGACGTTCGGATTGCCGTCGCGGTCACCGCCGATCCAGCTGCCCATCTGGAGGAAGGGGGGTAGACGCGCCGCAAGGCCGTGTTCGGAGAGGGCCTCTTCGATGTCGGCGTAGAGCGCCGGAATTTCCTCGAGGAACGTTGCGCGGTAATACGACAGCGCATTTTCGATTTCATCGGCGACCGTCAGGCGCGAGTCGCGCAGCATGCGCGTTTGCCACAGCGACGTGACACTCGCGCGCAGCATCGCTTCGTTGTGCGCGCGTTCGCGGTTGGTCAACGGCTGGTCGCGTTCGGCGAGGAGGCGTGCGACATCGTGCTGCGCGTCGAGAATGCTCTTGCGCTGCACTTCGGTGGGGTGCGCGGTCAGCACCGGCACGATCAGCGCGTCGTTGAAGAACTGCTGCAGGACCGGCGTCGCGGCGGCGCCCGCTTCGACGAGCCGTTCGAGCGCATACGCCATGGTGCCCGGTTGCGAGGTCGAACCGGCCAGCGCGTGAATCCGGTGACGGCGATTGCGATGGCGGTCTTCAGCGATGTTCGCAAGATGCGAGAAATAGCTGAACGCGCGCACGACGCTGACCGTTTGCTCGGGGCTCAGCGAACGCAGTTTCTTGTCGAGCGTCTGCGCGGCGGCACTGTCGTCCTCGCGGCGAAAGCGCACGGCGGTCTGGCGGATCGTCTCCACGACGTCGAACACCGCGTCGCCTTCCTGTTCGCGCAGCACGTCGCCGAGCAGGCGTCCCAGATAACGGATGTCCTGGAACAGCGGGTGATCCTTGTCCTCACGCGTGCGGCCACTGCTTTTCGACGCGGGCATGATCGTATCCGTCGAAACGGCTTGCAGTTTGGGCGTCTTCGCGGCTTGCGGCGCGGCGGCAACGCTCGCGACGACCTTGACCTTCGCGGACTTGGCCGGCTTCAGCGCCTGGGCGGCGTTCGCGGCTTGCGTCGACTTGCTTGTCCTGGCGGGCTTCACCGCCTTTTCCGACTTGACGGGCGCAGAGGTTTTGGCGGCTTTGGCGGCCTTGGCGACGTGAGCGGCCTGAGTTGCTGTGGCTGCTTTGCCGGCGCGTTTGGCCGGCGTGGCCTGAGCGGCCGTGGCAGCAGAAGCGGCGGGCGCCGCGGCGGCGTCGGCCGCTTGAGCGTGGGGCGATGCAGTGTTGCGGCGGGCAGGGCGCGCCGATCCGGAAGACGTCACGATGGGTTTCCTCAGGGAAGCCAGGGTCAGTTGAGTGATGAATTGCTACTGCGGAACTGCACTACGCGTTGCAACGTGAACTGCACGAAACGGTATGCGCCGATGGCACCACGCCGGAGAGGTGGCCGCGCGCTTGTACGACGCGCACGACGTGCATGACATGCGTTGCATGCACGCCCGGCACGTTGCGCCGCATTGCATCATCCCGCATGCCGCGGCCCGGTGCGCGAACGACCGTGCTTGAACAGGCTGGGATGGGGCAGGCGCGCGCCGGGCTGCGAGACCCGTCTCCTCCATCGATACCGCGCCAGCACGGCGCGCCTGCATGCCTTGAGACACAGGGTCGCGTGCTAACATTGATTGTTATTACATCCCGTCATTCGATCAGCAAGCTAATGAACACCGAGACGTTTTCCGCGCCACCCCACACGCTTGTGATTGCGTCGCGAGAAAGCCGCCTTGCCATGTGGCAGGCGGAGCATGTGCGATGTGCGCTGCACAAATTATATCCATCTTGTGACGTAAAAATCCTCGGGATGACAACACGTGGCGATCAGATTCTCGATCGCACTTTGTCGAAGGTTGGTGGTAAGGGCCTCTTCGTCAAGGAACTGGAAGCCGCGCTGGCCGACGGCCGCGCCGACCTCGCCGTGCACTCGCTCAAAGACGTGCCGATGGAATTGCCCGCGGGCTTTGCGCTGTCCACCATCATGGAACGCGAAGATCCGCGCGATGCGCTGGTGTCTAATGATTACGACTCGCTTGCCGCGCTGCCGGCCGGCGCCGTGGTCGGCACCTCCAGCCTGCGCCGCGAGGCGATGCTGCGCATGCGTTATCCGCAGCTCGTGGTGCGGCCGTTGCGCGGCAATCTGGATACCCGTCTGTCGAAACTCGATCGCGGCGACTACGCGGCAATCATTCTGGCGGCGGCCGGTTTGAAGCGTTTGGGTCTGGGCGAGCGCATCCGCGCGTTGCTCGATCCCGAAGACAGCTTGCCCGCAGCGGGTCAGGGCGCGCTGGGCATTGAGATTCGCGCCGATCGCGCGGACCTCGCGGCGTGGCTCGCGCCGCTGCATCACGAACATACGGCAGCAGCCGTCGAAGCGGAGCGGATGGTGTCGCGCGCGCTCGGCGGCAGTTGCGAGGTGCCGCTCGCGGCCTATGCCACCTGGCATGACGGCGCACTGCATTTGCGCGGTATGGTCGCCACGCCCGATGGCCGGCGCGTCTTGAGCGCGCAGGCGTCGGCGCCCGCGCCCACCGTCGAAAGTGCTATTGCGCTCGGCCGGCAAGTGGCGAGCGCGCTCGAACAGCAAGGCGCGATGGAGATCGTCCGCACGCTCAGCACGGCCAGCGGTCCGGCGGCAGCGTCCCCGGAAGGCGCGGCGGATAGCGCGGCGACCGGCGAGTGATGGCGGCCGACATCCCGGGCAACACTTCTTCTTCCGTCGGCCGCGCGCCGTTCACGGTCGTGATTACGCGACCGGCCGGTCAGTCGAACGAATTGATCGCGCAACTCGCGGCGGCCGGAATCGTCGTGCTCGACTTTCCGCTGATCGACATCGCGCCGGTGACTGACGACGCCCCGTTGCGCGCCGCGCTGGCTTCTCTGGAGCGCTACGCGCTGGTGGTGTTCGTGTCGCCCAATGCGGTCGATCATGCGTTTGGCCGCAGCGGTGCGATCTGGCCGCACGCGCTGCCGATCGGCGTAGTCGGGCCGGGCAGTGTGCAGGCGCTGGCGCGTCACGGCGTTGCGGCGCCGGCGTACCAGGTCATCAGCCCGCCATCCGTACCCGACGACGATACGGCGCGCTTCGATTCCGAGGGTCTCTTCGCCGCAATCGGCACGGCGCTCGGCGCGAGCACGCTCGAAGGCAAGCGCGTACTGATCGTGCGCGGCGACGGCGGCCGCGAGTGGCTGGCCGACCGCCTGCGCGAAGCGGGCGCCGAAGTCGAGACGGTCGCGGCGTATCGCCGCCTCGTGCCGGAACCGTCGATCGGCGGCTGGGCGCGCGTGCACGCGCTGCTCGCAGGCGTGCCGCACGCCTGGCTGCTCACCAGTTCGGAAGGCGTGCGCAATCTGCACGAACTCGCCCAGGAACATCTGACCGCCGACGAAATCGTGCAACTGAAGCACGCCAACCTGGTTACGCCGCATCCCCGTATCGCGCAGACCGCGCGGGCATTGGGTTTTGATAGCATTACGGTGTCCGGCGCGGGCGATGAGCGCATTGTCCGCGCCTTGCTTGCCGCCGTGCCTCCCGTTGTTCAACCGGTACCGTCCAATCCGGCTCATTCACCGGCTAAATCACGCATGACTGAAACGAACGCATCCACGAACGCTTCACCCCAGCCGGCCGCGACCCCACCGTTGCCGCCGAATCAACCCTTCACGCCCTACGAAGCGCAAAAGCGCCGCAGCGCGAGCGGACCGCTGCTGTGGTTTGTCGTCGTGGTCATCGCTTGTGCGGCGGGCGTGGGCGGCTATGCGCTCAATCGCAAGGTGGAGCGCACCGAGCAGCAGCTCGCGCAACGCCAGCAGGCCAACGACGCGCAGACCAACGAGCTGCGTATCAAGACCGATCAGGCGCTGGCCACGGTTCATCAATCGGACTCGCAGGTCGCGCAACTCGAGGGCAAGCTTGCCGATGCGCAAACCGCGCAGCAGGCGCTCCAGCAGCAATACGCCGATCTCGCGCGCAATCGCGACGACTGGACCCTGGCTGAAGTCGGCCAGATGCTGTCGGCGGCGAGCCAGCAGTTGCAGCTCACGGGCAATACGCAACTCGCGCTGTTCGCGCTGCAAAGCGCGGACACGCGTCTCGCGGCGTCCGACAGCGCGCAAGTGGTGGCCGTGCGCAAGGCCATCGCGCAAGACATCGACAAGCTGAAGGCCGCGCCGTCCACTGATCTGACGGGGCTCGCCATCAAGCTCGACAACGCGATCGAACAGGTCGACAGCTTGCCGCTCTCCGGTGAAGCGCCGATCGCACATGCCACGCCGCAGGCCGCAACGTGGGAAGACACGGCGAAGGTGGCGGCGGCGACGGGCGAGCCGCGCTGGAAAGTGTGGTGGCGTGAAGTCACGGCCGGTATCGGCCAGCAGCTCACCAGCCTTGTGCAGGTGCGCCGCATCGACAATGCCGACGCCATGCTCGTCACACCGGACCAAGGTTACTTCTTGCGCGAGAATCTGAAGCTGCGCTTGCTGTCGGCGCGGCTGGCGCTGCTCTCGCGCAACCAGACCACGCTGAAATCCGACCTGCACGCAGCGGACACCACGCTTACGCGCTACTTCGACAACACATCGAAGAAGACGCAGACCGTGATCGATCTCGTCAAGCAGGTGGATGCGGGCTCGGTCGCGGTTGAACTGCCGAATCTGAACACGAGCCTGCAGGCCGTCAATCAATACCGGAGCCGAGGTTAATCATGGCTATCCGGGGACTTCTATGGCTCGCGTTGCTGTTCGCCATCGCGGTGGTGCTGGCGGTGGTCGGACGCTTCGACACGGGGCAGGTGCTGCTGATCTATCCGCCGTACCGCATCGACATCTCGCTGAATCTGTTCGTGGTCGGGCTGGTCGTGCTGTTCATCCTGGTGTACGCGCTGCTGCGCATCGTGCGCAATATCTGGCGCATGCCGCAGCGCGTGGCCGCCTATCGCGCTCGCTCGCGTGTCGCAAAGGCGCATGCCGCATTGCGTGACGCGATCGGCAATCTGTATGCCGGGCGTTTTTCGCGTGCCGAAAAAGCCGCGAAAGATGCGCTCGCGAACGGCGACAACAAGGGCGCGGCCGGGTTGATCGCGGCCACGGCGGCGCACCGTATGCATGAATACGCACGGCGCGACGAATGGCTGTCACAGATCGACGAAGCCGATTGGCAGGACGCACGCCTGATGGCGACCGCCGATATGCGCGCCGACGGCCGCGATGCCGACGGCGCATTGACCGCGCTCACGGAAATGCAATCGCAGGGCGCACGGCGGATTCACGCGCAGCAGATCATGTTGCGCGCGCAACAGCAATTGAAGAACTGGGGCGAAGTGCTCAAGCTCGTCAAGACGCTGGAAAAGCGCGAGGCGATCCATCCGGCGGTGGCGGTGCGTTTGCGTCAGCTCGCGGCGGAAAACCTGCTGCGCGACCGGCGTCACAACGCCGACGCGTTGCTGGAGTTGTGGAATTCGCTGTCGACCACCGAACGTCATTCGCCGCGTCTTGCCGATCTTGCGGCTGAGTTGCTGGTGTCGCTGAATCGGCCGCAGGAAGCGCGCAAGATCGTCGAAGAGGCGTTGGCGCAGAACTGGGACGCGCGTTTGCTGCGCCGTTATCCGGACACTTCCGCGGGCGATGCATTGCCGCTGATCCAGAAGGCCGAAGCGTGGCAAAAGGATCGACCGGAAGACGCTGACTTGCTGTTCGCATTGGGCCGCTTGTGTCTGCACCAGCAGTTGTGGGGCAAGGCGCAATCGTTCCTCGAGCGTGCGCTGAAACTCGCCGATAACGAGACCTTGAAGATCCGTTCGCATCGCGCGTTGGCGCGTCTGCATGAACAGCTTGGCGATGCGGATAAGGCGAGCCAGCACTATCGCGAGAGTGCGTTGGCGATGAATGTGGTTTGATGCTTTGCTCACCGCGGCATTCTCTTGATCGGGTGCCCCAGTAGAAGCAAGTAAGAAAGCCCCCGGCGTTGATGAATGCCGGGGGCTTTTTCGTTGACTGCGTGATGCGTGACCCGTGACTCGCGACGTAGTGCGTTTGACGGCGCTTCCCGCCTTACGTCACGAGACAGGCCACCTCACTTGTCGACCATCTTCGCGGGCACGCTGATCGCCAGCAAACCGCCCAGGATCATGAACGCCGCCAGCATGTACATGCCGGAATCGTTCGCGGCAGTCGCCTGCTTGAGCCAGCCGACCGCATACGGGCTGAGAAAGCCCGCAAGGTTGCCGATCGAATTGATCATCGCGATGCCGGCCGCCGCGCCCGTGCCGGCGAGGATCGCCGTCGGCAGACTCCAGAACAGCGGCAGGGTGGTCATGATACCCATGGTCGCGAGCGTGAGCGACGCCATGGCCAGCACCGTGTTGTGCGCCCACACCACGGAGAGCACCAGGCCGATCGCGCCCGCGAACGCCGGCAATGCAATGTGCCAGCGCCGCTCGCGGTTGCGGTCCGCGCTGCGCGACACGAATACCATCGCGACCACCGCGGCCGCGAACGGAATCGCCGACAGCAGGCCGATACTGAACGCGTCGGTCACGCCGGTCGCCTTGATGATGGTCGGCAGCCAGAAGCTCACGCCATAGAGGCCCATCACGAACGAGAAGTAGGTGAGGCTAAACATCAGCACGCGGCCGTTCGTGAGTACCTCGCGGATCGGCATGTCGTGCTTGGTGGCTTCCTCGGCGGCTACCTGGCGTTCGAGCAACTGCTTTTCTTCCTCGGTGAGCCACTTCGCCTTCGAGACACGGTCGTCCAGCATCAGGAACACCAGAATGCCGACGATCACCGATGGAATCCCTTCGAGCAGAAACAGCCACTGCCAGCCATGCCAGCCGTTCATGCCGTTGAAGCTCTTCAGGATATAGCCCGACGTCGGCCCGCCGATCACGCCGGACAACGCGATTGCCGTCATGAACCAGGTGGTCATGCGGCCGCGCCGATGCGACGGGTACCAGTATGTGAGATACAGGATGATGCCGGGGAAGAAGCCCGCTTCGGCGAGTCCGAGCAGGAAGCGCATCACGTAGAACATGGTCGGCGTGGTGACGAACATGGTCAGCATCGAGATCACGCCCCACGACACCATGATCCGCGCGATCCATACGCGTGCGCCCACTTTGTGCAGGATCACGTTACTCGGAATTTCGAAGATGAAATAGCCGAGGAAGAAAATCCCTGCGCCGAAGCCGTATACCGCATCGCTCAGCCCGAGATCGGTGGTCATCTGCAGTTTGGCGAAGCCGACGTTCACGCGATCGAGATACGCGACCACGTAGCAGAGCATCAGAAACGGCGCGAGCCGCCAGGTGACCTTGCGGTAGGTTGCCTCTTCGAAAGTGGAAGGTGGCGCGCCCGCGCCGGGATGGTGGAGCGGATTTGCGGGACTACCCATGGTGTGTCCTCTTTTCTTGTGGAAATGAAGTATCGCCGTCGATCGATTCTAGCCGTGCTGGGTGGTTTGCATGCTAAATCGATACCCGGGGAAAACACTGACTTCAAGAATGACGCTACACGCAGCGGCCGCCGTCCACTTCGAGGCACACGCCGGTGATGAACTCCGCTTCGTCCGAGGCGAGATACAGCGCCGCGTTGGCGATATCCTGCGGCGTCGAAAACCGGCCGAGCGGAATGCCCGCGAGGAAGCGCTTGCGATTTTCCGGCGTATCTTCCACGCCCATGAACTCCGACAGCAGCGCCGTCTCGCCGATCACCGGGTTCACACAGTTCACGCGAATACGGTCCGGGCCCAGTTCGACGGCGAGCGACTTGCTCGCGATGATCACCGCGCCTTTGCTGCCGTTGTACCAGACGAGCCCCGGACGCGGCCTCACGCCGGCCGTCGAGGCGATATTGATGAAGATCCCGCCGCCTTGCTCGCGGAAATACGGCACGAATTCCTGAACGCTCCAGTAGATGCTTTTGACGTTCACCGCGTAGACGCGGTCGAACTCCGCTTCCGTGACTTCGAGTACCGGCTTGTTGCGATGCGTGGTGCCGGCATTGTTGACGACGATCTGCACGCTGCCGAAGTCTTCGAGCGCGGCCTCGCGCAGTGTGTGCCAGTCTTCGCGTTGCGCGACATTGCCGGCCACCGCGATCGCCTTGCCGCCGGCCAGCGCGATTTCGCTCGCCACGCGTTCGGCTGCCGCGCCATTGAGATCGTTGACCACCACGTTCGCGCCTTCGCGCGCGTAGGTCTTCGCGATGCCTTCGCCGAAACCCGAGCCGCCACCCGTGACGATGGCCGTTTTACCTGTCAACCGCATGATGTCTCCTCTCTTTGCTGTGGATGGTGATGCGTGATGCCCGACGCGCTGTGATACTCACCGCGCCTAACCGTGACGAATCGCGATGGTCTTCAACACCGTGAAGCCATACAGCGCTTCGAAACCCTTTTCGCGGCCATGACCCGAATGCTTGACGCCGCCGAACGGCAATTCGACCCCGCCCCCTGCGCCATAGTTGTTGATGAACACCTGGCCCGCGCGCAGGCGCCGCGCGAGGCGCATCTGACGGGCCCCGTCGCGCGTCCAGATACCGGCGACCAGCCCGTACTGCGTACCGTTTGCTAGCGAGAGCGCTTCGTCTTCGTCGCTGAATGACATCGCGGCGAGAACTGGGCCGAACACTTCGTCGCGCGCGAGACGGTGGCTCGCGGGCACGTCGCGCAGCAGCGTGGGCGCCTGATAGAAACCACTTTCCGGGGCTTCGGGAATCACTTCGCCGTGCGCCGCCATCGGAATGCCGTCGTGCTGCGCGTCCGACAGGAAGTCCCACACGCGCTGTTGCTGCTTCGCGTTGATGAGCGGCCCGCAGTCGAGGTCGGCATGTGACGGACCGACTCGCAACGCCTGGAACGCGCCGCTCAGCCGGTCGAGCAGCGGCTCGTAAATGGCCTGGTCGATCAGCACGCGGCTGCCTGCCGAGCAGGTTTGCCCGGCGTTTTGCACGATGGCCGACACCAGTACGGGCAGCGCCGCGTCGAGATCCGCGTCGGCGAACACGATTTGCGGCGATTTGCCCCCCAACTCCAGCGTGACCGGCACGTGGTTCTCCGCGGCCATCTGCGTGACGAGCTTGCCGGTTTCCGGCGATCCGGTGAACGAGATGTGATCGATGCCGGGATGGCGCGCGAGCGCCGCTCCCGCCTCATGCCCGTACCCGGTGACGATATTCAGCGCGCCGGCCGGCAAACCCGCCTCGGCCGCCAGGCCGGCGACGCGCAGGACCGACAGGCAAGCGTCTTCGGCGGGTTTGACGACGCACGCATTGCCGGTGGCGAGCGCCGCGCCGACGCTGCGGCCGAAAATCTGCATCGGGTAGTTCCACGGCACGATATGGCCGGTCACGCCATGCGGCTCGCGGATCGTCAGCACCGTGTAGCCGGCCTGATAGGGCAGCGTTTCGCCGTGCAGCTTGTCCGCTGCGCCGGCATAGAACTCGAAATAGCGGGCTAGCGCCGCCGAATCGGCGCGCGCCTGCTTGAGCGGCTTGCCGGTGTCGCGGGCTTCGAGTTGGGCGAGTTCTTCCTGACGGGCGGCGACCAGCATCGACAGCCGGTACAGCACGCGGCCGCGTTCGGCGGCGCTTGCGTTGCCCCAGGCGCCTTCAAAGGCGCGCCGGGCGGCGTGGACGGCGGCCTCGATATCCGCCGCGGTGCCGCGCGCCAACTGGGTGAACGGCTGGCCGTCCGAGGGATCGAGCATGGCGATTGTCTCGCCGCTTGAAGCAGCGGCCCACTCGCCGCCGATGAAATGCCTGGCTTCTTTCATGCATGCTCCTTGCAGATTCACAAACTGAGGTTCACAACCTTGTGTTCACAAACGAGAGGCACAATCGAACGACGCCCGATGATTATCGCGCCGATCCCCGCAGAGGCGCCATCGGCCGATTCGCTATAATGTCGCATTCCGCCATGTCCGGCCGCGGCGCCGCTCGTCGAGGCGCGTTTCACGATGTACGCCACTCGAGCTCACGCGCCGCAAGCCGTGTTCCGAATTCCATCTGATCAGAGAGCGCTTATGAGCTTCAATCACGTCCCTGCAGGCAAAGACCTTCCGCAAGATTTCAACGTCATCATCGAAATCCCGGCGCAAAGCGACCCGGTGAAATACGAAGCCGACAAGGACCTGGGCCTGCTCGTCGTCGACCGCTTCATCAGCACCGGCATGCGCTATCCGGCTAACTACGGCTTCATTCCGCAAACGCTGTCGGGCGACGGCGACCCGGTCGACGTGTTGGTGATCACGCCGTTCCCGCTGCTGGCCGGCTCGGTGATCCGCGCACGCGCGCTCGGCATGCTGCAAATGACCGACGAGTCGGGCGTCGACGCAAAGCTGATCGCTGTCGCGCACGACAAGATCTGCCCGATGACCGCCGGCCTGAAGTCGATCGACGATGTCCCGGCGTACCTGAAAGACCAGATCAAGCACTTCTTCGAGCAATACAAGGCGCTGGAAAAGGGCAAGTGGGTGAAGGTCGACGGCTGGGCAGGCATCGAAGCCGCGCACAAGGAAATCACTGACGGCGCCGCGAACTACAAGAAGTAAGCTGCGTCACACCGGTGGTTGATGAAAAACCGCGCGAGCCTGAAAGGGCCGCGCGGTTTTTTCATGGCCGGCTTTTTCAGAGGTCCCATTTGGCGCTCAATGCGTATTTGACACTCGCGCGCCGGGGCCGCTGTTCCAGGCATAGACGCAGCGCATCGCGAAGATGAACCGAAGGCATTTTTATAGTTAGGTGTAAACCCTTATCATGCGGTGGCCGCGGCAGACTTCCTGCCGTCGGCGTATCAATGCGCTGATGCAGTGCCAACGCGCGTTTTTGGGAGCCACCGTCCGGATGCTGAATCGCAAGTCCAACCCATCGTCGCCACGCGGGTCGAGCCGCTTATATGCCGTCGTCACCGCGATCTACCGCAGACGGCCGGTGTGGATGGTTTCGTTTTCGGCGAGCGAGGCGAATCTGTCGGAAGGACTGAGAGCCGCCTGTGCCGCCACCGCCATGCTGGTGCTTGGCAATCTGCTGCACGACCCGACCTTTGCATGGGCTGCGATCGGCGCTTTCTGGACCTGTCTCGCCGACGCGGCCGGCTCCAATCGGGCCCGCTTCGCGTCAATGATGGGCTTTGCGCTTCTGTCGACCGTGTGCGGCGGTTTGACGGCCTTCGCCTCCGGTGCGGGCACGGCGTTCGCGGCGCTCGCCGTCCTGGCATTCACGACGCTCGGTGCGTTCGGCAGGATTTGGGGCGCCGCTACATCGCAGGTGACGATTCTCGCTGCGACCGCGTGCGTCGTGATGGTCGACCGGCCGATGCGCGAGCTCCGGGAGGGCATGGCATTTCTTGGCATCTACCTGGCCGGCTGCCTGTTTGCCATCGTGCTGAGCCTGACCGTGTGGCGCATCCATCCGTTCGGTGCGAGCCGGGCTTCGCTGCGTGCCGTGTATCTGCGCCTGGCGGATATCGCATTCGACAGTGCCCGTCTGCTCGACCAGCGCGCGGCGCCCGGCGCGTGGGCCACGCATGCCGCGAAATTTCGCGCCGATGCGCGCGTTGCGCTGGAGCGCTCGCGTACGGCACTCGCGAACGTGCCTGGATCGAGAACGAGTGGCCGGGAAACCTACGACAATCTCCTCGCCCTGCTGACCGAAAGTGAAGCGCTGTTTGCCTATCTGATCGCGGTTACCGGCGCCTGCGAAAAAGTCCCGGACGACTTGCGGCATGCGCGACGCGCGGCTCGACTGCTGAGCGGGATGGGCGAGGCGCTGCGAAGAATCGGCGCAGCCGCCAACGAAGCGCAATGGAGCCGTCTCGCCGATCTGCAACGACGTTTGCGCCGCCTTGCCCGGCGACTTGAAGCCGCACTGATGGAACCCGTGAAGCTTAAATCCGACTTCGAACTGGTTGATTTCGCGCCGGCGTTTGCGCAACCCGGGGGGTGGCAGGCTGGCGCCGCCACGCTGTTGACGCGCACGTGGTCGACACTCAAGGCGAACCTGTCGAGTCAGTCTGTCGGAATGCGCCACGCTGCGCGCGTGGGCGTCACGACGACGACGGGCTTTCTGGTCATACGGGCGCTGGGGCTGCCATTCGGCTACTGGGCCACCATGGCGACGCTGCTGATACTGCAACCGTCCATCGCCGCGACCTGGCCGAGGAGTATCGAGCGCGCTGCCGGCAGCATCGTCGGCGGCGTGCTGGCGGCCGGCATTGGTTATGCGATCCATTCGCCTCTTGGTATTTCGTTGGCGGTGTTTCCGCTGGTGGTGGCCACGATGGCGCTACGCCCTGTCAGCTACAGCCTCTTTGTGCTTTTCCTGACGCCGACCTTCGTGCTGGTCGCCGACCTTGCGACGCCGGGCGTCGGCGAATTCGCCTATGCGCTCACGCGTCTGGGCAACAATGTGCTCGGTTGTGTATTGGCGCTGCTGGCCACGTTCTATTTGTGGCCGACGCGCGAAAAGGCCGACTACCGGGCCTACTTGAGCCAGGCGGTGCGAGCCAATCTCGCGTATCTCAGGGCCGCACTGGAGGACACCGGCCGGGGCGAAAACGACATTGAACGCTTGCGCCGCGCCGCTGGATTGGGCAGCAATAACGCCGAGGAGGCCATCGGCCGCGTTCGACTCGAAAAGCTCGAAGACTCGATGGTCGATACGGTGTCGCTGACGATGCTGAGCCTGTTGCGAAAAATGGCGGGAACGGCGACGCAACTGCGCCTGAGCACGAACCGGCACAGCATGCACGACGAGCTCGGCACGTGGATCGCCGCCACGAGCGCCGACATCGACGCTGCGTTGAATCGGACGTTACGGCCGATACGGCGTGAGCTTCCCCAGCGAGACGGGCTGACGTCGCTGGAGGCGGATGCGGTGGGGGAAATCGGGTTGATGCATCGGCTGCTGACTGAGCGGATGCGGGAGGCGAGGGGGTAGGCGGCGGGGATGCGTGAATGGGGTATTTCGTTCCCTCCGGTCATTGCCGCAAAGGAAGGTGCGGAACAATCACACCTTTCCATTGGCTGAAGGCCGCCTTTGGATTTACCTGCCTGATTCTCAGGCGCACATTCCCGACTGGTTTTGCGAGGCGATGAGCAACGGCTTGGGCTCGCACTTGCACAGGCACCAGTCATAGCTCAACGCCTGTTCACGGCCATCGACCCCTCGGTTTGGCAAACGCCTGCCCACGCAGAGAATTTCGCCCGTTGTGTTGCATTTGGGACACCAAACGGGATCGCCCTCATAGGCAACCGCGCGACCGTGAAGCTGGTGGGCTTGCGAGTTTGCGTAGACCGTTCCTCCCGCCGTGGTGGCATCGCCTTCGCGGATATCAAAACGTTGGCTCATTCTTAATTCCTTGAAAACAGGTTTGTATCAGGTGGGAACTGACTTTATGTCTTCGTCATGGTGCCGCAGGGGGCACGAAATGCCACTGCTCAAACTCGGGATCGAATAAGGCGATCTTTTCACATTCCGAAGCGCCTTTGCCCGATCGTTCGACTGAACCGATTGAGTCGATTGCGTATTCGATTGCGGTATAACGGCGCTCGGGGGGCTAGTTGAGAAATTCCCTTGCGGTTTCCTGCCACGCATAGAGGCCGGCGAGTTCGCGAAGCTTGGCGTACTCGGCGAGCGCGATGTCGTCGACTTCGAACATGAGTGGGTCACGAGCCCATTGGTGCGTCACCCTCGAATATCTTGCCAACCTGCCGCTGGGTCGAAGTAGAAGCCGGCCGCTTTTGGTGGGCCAGCCGAGGTGTATGTCGGCGACCAGGCCGCGTCCGTCGAGGTCGCGAAACATGTATCGACCGAGATCCGACGCGGACATGACCAGATACGGCTTGCCGAGTCTTGTGAGGTGAGCCGCTTCGATCATGGCGTCGAAAGGCGTTAGGAAGCAGGTGATCGCCCTACCGAGTTCGGTTCGTTCGGAGCGGACATGTGGGATTCCATTGTCGTCCGTGAAGTACAGGACATAGGCGGGGATGATGCTGAAGAAGGGATTTGCATTGTTGTCGTGCGGCAGTGCTGAGAACATGTTCTGCATGAGTTTCCTCCGGTTTAATTTACGGTCAACGCGTCTTTCGGTGGAACTCCGACCCATACCCCATGAAAATTATCAGAGAGTTGATTGAGTATGAATAGACCAGTTGATGCGTTGCGCTCGTCCGTTTCCAGCAAATAAAATAAATTACCATTGCTATATCCATTTAAGGAGGCGTTCACTTTTTTCCTGATATAGGAGCGGTCGACTTTCAAGCATCCGTTAATTTTGGAAATTGTGTAATTAATAGTTAATCGGTTGGAAATTTTCCCGGTCCATCGTGATGAAGCTGCAGTGCCGTTATTTTTATAAAAACACTGGATGTTTCCATCAAATATGACTGATTGATCTTTAAGGTCCGTCAGTAATGAAAAGTGCGAACCATTGGTTTTCGGGATAAACTCATAGCCGGAAACGGAAAAAATCAGGCTGCCGTTTTTATTGAAAATTTTTATTATTTGATCTTTAGAATCCGAAGCTCCGCCAGCACTGCATCGTGCAATGCGATAAGCGCCATAATTCAACCCGACCGCGTTGGGGCATGCAGGATGAGGAACGGTTTTAAGCCACTTTGGTTTATCGCTGTATAGCGTCATCCCGTCTTGATTAATCATTGTGGAAACGTCAATTTTGCTTAATTCTGTTTTATTGCACGATGTCCCAACCGAAAGCAGGTCGTCAACGGCGTCGTAGGCGATTTTGTACGCGCAGTTGACGTAAAATTTTTTGCCGGACCGATTTATTGGTGCCACGATATGAAACTTGTTTCTGGAACCGTTTGAATCTATTACGAGAGCAAGTCCTTTTCCGGCAAGAGGCAATACGCCAGAAGAAAGAGAGGTTTCATTTACGGTCAAGTTGCGATATGTTCCGATCAATTTTTCATTCTCGTAAAATTCAATTGGGCCATGGCGATCTCCCACTTTAATCGTCACGTCGGTTGTGCGACTGTCATGTGGAGAGTCCACCCTGATCGTTTTGGAAATCGCAGCAGCATTAGCTTGAGAAATGCAACACGCGGAAACAATGGAGAATATAGTTTTTTTCATGAAAATATGACCAATCATTATCATGAGCGTGTTCGGTTCATATTAATAATTTTTAATTGATTCAGTCTGCTGCGAATTAACGCCGCATCCTTGAATGGATAAGTGACAGTGATCCCATCTTTCACTCCATCCCATCCCAGACCGAACTTATCCATCATCTTGTCGTCGCGTATAAACGGGTGCGTATTGCTTTCGCGGTTATATTTGTATATGTAGACTTTATAAAAATCTCCCTGGAAGTCGGATGCATGAGAGGTAACTGGCCATTTCGCTAACGCGACAAAAATTTTTCTTTTTAAAAATAGGGTCGTGATTATTTGTGGGCTTCCGCCTTCAACCTGATATCGATCAATAGTGGCAGTTGCGACTCCTTTGCAAATCCATTTCACGGCTATTTCATGAGGTTGCGAGCCAGGCGCGTTAGTCTCATTCGTGGGGCGCTCCGAAATGAATTCTACGGTGCAGCCCTCTTTGATTTGATCGGCCGGAATTACCAACGGTGAAGGGCTGGAAGCAGCGGATGCGAAGCATAGTTCGCTTGCAGAAAGCAGTAGCAGTGAAAATATCAGCTTCTTTACCATCTGGATGTCGGCAATGAATCCGAGTCGGTCAGCATCGCGAATCATCCTCCGTAATTTCCGCGTCTCGTTGTAGCAGTGCTGTTCATTCGGCATCGTGAGGTTACCAGTTTTTGTAAAAATTCATCCTCGCTACACAAACGCCGTGCTCCTCTCGAAGCTTGGCGTGAGTCATTTGGCAATTAGCTTCGACGTATTGCAACCAGTCCTGATTTTTTCCATCTGGCGTATCCTGAGCTAATTTAATGAGTACCTGTCCCTCATTGCCATGTTCATATTCATTCGCCATGAAATTTAAAGCCTGCTTAAAATCATTCATACCATACGCGTTATCAAGGAAAAGGAGTTCGCGGGTCCTCGTGGACGTTACCGATTCCAAACAGGAAAATTTATCGATACTCGCTTCCTGGCCTGGGCTGGTTTCATCAAATGCTGCTTGGCAGTACTTGGTCTTGTACTTAATCCAGTAGCGTTGCGCCTGCTGTAGCTTCTTGCGATCCGCATCCACCCAATTTTTTTCCATAGCCTGATAAACGCGATTTAATTCAAAATCAGCTTCCTTGAAATTTGATTCAGCACAAGTCTCAATCTCGCGCGTTATCTGACTGTCACATACCGACCTGGAATGAGCGGAATTTGACAGCATAAATAATCCCGCCAATAGCATACTAATTCGCTTCATTTATTTATCTCCAGCAATTGCAATTCATGCCTTCTTCAAACAAATTCGCTTCTTCATCGCGTCGAATCAGAAGTCCTTTTTGCGTAACCGACTCCCACAGTGTTTTCATGGCACGCAATTGGAGTGGAACGTCAGATACATTATTTGCACTAATATCAGCCCGAATCGCACGCATATGTACTCTCGTTTTCTGCCCAGGCTTGTCCTGCATCCCTGGACCGCGATTAATCACGAGATCCAGGAGCGCGCCCGAGCAATGAGGGTGAAGATTTGAGGCGCCCGGAAAGGCGTCAACCGT
Organism: Paraburkholderia sp. IW21; assembly: GCF_041321145.1. Taxonomy (NCBI): domain Bacteria; kingdom Pseudomonadati; phylum Pseudomonadota; class Betaproteobacteria; order Burkholderiales; family Burkholderiaceae; genus Paraburkholderia; species Paraburkholderia sp. IW21. The sequence goes on from NZ_JBGGWA010000009.1 coordinate 113,538, forward strand.
CTGTTGAGCATATCGTCGCTTCATGACCGTCGCCAAACGCAAGGCCATATCCATCGTGACAGGTATGTCTGCCAGCGAAGGCTGTATATGTCTGGCTTGATCTCCATGCTTTCCAGCCGCTCTTTGGAGTCGGGTGATCTGAGCAGGCGAAAAAATGTCGTTCAGATCGGTTGCAATTTGAGCAGGACTCTGTTGCCCCAAGTCATAGCCATAGCCAATCGTTACGCCGCTTGATTGGTCGCCGCCTGGAACATACGGATGATCCTTATAGCCTTCATTAGAAAGAATAAATTGAAAAGATTTCTTGGAGATTCTGAATGTACCTTCCGTAGTCTCAAACTCGAACACTTCTGTTTTACATGTCGGGGGACAACCGCTGAAATTCGCGATCAGACCAATAGGGTGAATATGCAGCACCGTCGCGCTGGGAGGAAAACCTGCAATCTCGCCCTTCACATCGTTCCACCATTGCAGCTTATGGATACGTTGCAACTCAACCAGCTAGTTTTCCTTTGCGTTTCGCATCAGCGGCGTAATTGCGTCCCATCGCGACATATCTCCGCCCCATTCGCTTTCGTAGCGCAGGATCAGGTGTGATAGCGCTTGCGCGAGCCATGGCGTGCGCATTGCGGTCTGCATGGCCTTGGCCGTGACCTTCCCAGCAGGATTCTCCTGTTTGGGCTTGCTACTGGCACCGTAGGTCGGAGGGGGAGCCAGCTTTGCAATCGTCTGTTCTAGTTTCTGCAACAACGGACTGCCATTGACTGCTGTGATCGATGGTTCGAATTCCTTCTGTTCCTTCCAGTCCGCCGCACCGGTGAGGACCAGGTTGCGCCTGAAGGCATCTGCGAGATCGATACCGGTGGCGTCCACCTTCTCAAACCCAGGCCATGCCCACGGACTCTGCCACTGTGTACCGGGATGGTCCTTTTCGCAGACCCAGCCCGTAGCCGTGCGGCCGTCTGCATTGCCAAATTTCACGCACCACCAGTGCGTCTTGCCGTCGTCAACGGCCTTGTCCCGCGCGCTCAATCCGTCGAGTTGACTGCGTGGATACACCAGCATAAATGCGTTCGCCGGGTCAGCCATCTTTTGCAGGCTAAGCGGGAACTGGCTCCATGCGGGCGTTGCGGCCGTTGCGGTTGCGAGTTTCTCGCGCTCAATCCAGACAGGTGGCCCCTCGGGCATAAGCAGGGCTGTGGTCGAGTCGTAATATCGCGGTTGCACCTTGATCCAAGGACCGCTTGCGGGACTGTCCGGTGTCACATCAGCCCGATACAGGACATGCCAACTGCACAACTTGCGATCCGCCGGAGAAATGTCTTTCACCAGTTTCGCACCCACATTTATCACCAGGAGGGTCCGCTGATCGACGGGTAACTGTGCCGCCCGCGCGCGGCTTTTGTCCAGAAAGGCGCTGAAGCTATCGTCGGCAAATACTTCAAGATGCAAAAGCTGGCGCTTCGGCACAGGCGGCAGCGGCGTCGCGCGCTCGTAATCGTGATACTCACCGATCTGGCCGAGCGGCGTCCCGGCCTTGACGAATACCGGCTTTGGGGGAATCACCACCAGACCCACCGGGTCCGGTTCCTTGATCCCGTGCAGGTTCGGCTTGTACAGCCAGCCCCAGTCGTTTTTAGGCGTGACTTTCGCGCTATCGGTTTCACTTTTCCACGGCACATTCTGGTCCTCCCATCCGAAATAGCCGCCATTGACCGGGCTGACCATATGACCCGCCGTGATGGTCTTGATGTGTACCCACTGGCCGCGCGTCTCGCTGGTGATGACCTCGTTGCCTTCAGGCAGGAAGCCGACCTGCTCGCCCGCCGTGAAGCTTCCGGCCTTCTTACCCGCCTTCGGCTCCGTCCAGACAAATGCGCCCGTCGCCCCGGTCGAGCCTCCCTCAGGCGGGGCCATCTGATGATCCTTGTTTTGAACGCGGTACGCGTCAACATCCAGCCACCACCACGGACGCTTCAGTTGCTCATCGGCCAGATAGGTCGCCCAGTCCGCCGTGTGCATGTAGAGACTGTAGATATCGTGTGACTCGTCAGCTGGCTGTACACCCGTGCTGTTGGGTGCGGGTGGCAGCGTCAGCGTATGCCGTACCAGCGCGAACCCGGTCGAGTACATGGCCCACTTGCCGTCCTTGAATTGCAGGTGCGGATAGGCGTCATCGATCTTGTAGGCGACGATGTATCCGTCAGCAATGCAGCGCACGCCGTCCTTTGTCTCGAACATACCGACGCTGTTGTTCAGGTGGATACCACCGTGCGGAAACCCATTGACCCCCAGCGGGAAAAAGCCGTCATCCATTCCAGCCACTGCCTGATAGAAGGTCTGCGGGCTGGTCACTTCCTTGTTGTCCCTGTCTGGAAACGGATAACGCCACGTCAGCGGCGCTGTCTTTGGAGTCGGCGCGGGGGCCGGTGTCGGTGCTGGATGCGGATGAGCTTGTGCGGGCATGCTTGTACGGTGTGGTAGTGGAAATGGTCAGTAAGTTGGGCTCGACGCAACGTGGTCAGCCGGAGAACCGTGAACCGTGAGCGCCCGTATCCGGCAGATCGGTCGTCCACGGGAGGCCTTCCTTGAGCATTGCCGAATCCGGGCCGTCCTTCTGAAACAACACCGCCTTTTCGATGCACTCGCCAGGTGTGGCGTTAGTGATATTGCTGGGTGTGATCCGGACGTATGAACCGCCCGCACCAATCCAGACCTCATCCTTTGCCGAGAGGATGAGCTTGCCGTTCGAGCTGGTTATCTTGATATCCTTCAGGGCCGACACATCAAGCTCATCGCTCTGCGCCTGAATCTGGACCTTCCCTCGTGCCGCAAACAGCTTGATGCCGAGGGTATGCGCGAACAGCGACAGCGCGCTTTCGGCCGCCATGACGATGCTCTTCAGGGCGCTCACGTTGAAGCCTGAGCCTGTCGTCACATTCACATCCTTGCCCGCAGCGATCGCCACGCGATCAGGTGTCGAAGCAGCGATACCCCGGGGCGAAGACAGCAGCATGACGGCCTGCTTCAGCTCGTTCACGCTGTTCTTCAGCCATTCGTCTTCGGCCTTCAGGTCGGCAATCTCGGCCTTTGCCGTGTTCGCCAGGTCGGCCAGCCCCTGCGCCTGTATCTGTAGTGTCTGAAACTGCTGCATGGCTTCCGCCATGTCCGTGTGCTTGCCGCCGGCCTGCTGCTGAATATTGCTGGACAGCATCAGCCCGCCGCCAGCACGCACCGCACCCTGGGCATCGGTGCGCAGTTCGAAGCCGTTACCGCGGTGTTCACGCTTGCCATTGACGATGTACCCCAACGTCAGCTGGCTTTTGCCCGAATGCCGGGTAGAAAACCTGGCGTGTTCCTGACCTTCCCAGTCTTCAAACTGGAGCGTGTTGTCGCCCTGCGTGTGAATGACATTGCGGGACATCCAGCGGTCCTGATTGGTGATCAGGTCCATCTGCTGACTGTTGTGATGGAACGCAGCGATGTAAGGCTTATTCGGATCGCCGTCCCGGAATTCGACGATGGCTTCAGTTCCTTCAACCACAGGGAAGTGAAATCCCGTTTGCAGACCGCCCGCGAACGGTTTCGCGAGGCGTAGCGGCACGCTTTCGCCACCGGCAGGCCATTCGCCGAAATCGCAGTCGAAACGAACCACGTAATAGCCCTGCTGCGTCAGGTACGCATATTTGTACTGGCCCGGAGACGTGACACGGGCACTCAATGAGCCGGCAATTTTCGGCCACGTGTCATCGTCGATCTTCAGGCGGAAGCGCCGGCCGGATGGGATCGCCTGATAGGTGTTGCGGTAGGGTTTGTCACGCGCGCCGGTGTGTGTGACTTCGATCATGACGTGGCCGTCTGGGGCGTCGGGTAGCTGCGCATCGGTGCGCAGAATTCGGCCGACACGCAGGCTGTGAACGTTGCTTTCACCTTCGTAGAGGACCTGCCATGCAATCGCCGCCTCATGACGTAGCTGCGCTTCCCATCGCGCGCCATCAGCGTTCAGATGATGCGTGCCGTAGATATACGGCTGGCCGAATGTCGTCGTGTCCTTCAGGGCGACATTGGCCGCTGCCCTGAAGCGTTCCCATGCCTGATCGGGGTTGTAGTCGGCCACGGTGAACGACTCGGGCACCAGTTCGGTATGCGTGCGCAGCGCCGACACGGATTCAGCGTCGGTCTCCAGCCCCGGCATTGGCCGGTATGGAGCGCTCAGGCTGGGCTGGTAGATGTAGTGATCGATGTCGTCTCCGAACACGACGACATCCCCGTGCTCGCCTGGCACGATGTAGCTGTAGATGCCCTCTTGCTGCATCAGGATATTGATGAAGCGCCAGTCGCCTGTCTGGTATTGGAACCGGAACGGATGCTGAGGGTATCGGCGACGTAGCTTGAATGTGAACTGATGCCCCGCGAGGCCGTTGCGCCGCAAGATCGATTCGATAATCTCGGGCGCGCTCTGGTGCTGAAAGGTCTGCGTGGTGCGCAGGGTGAGGCAGGCGATATGCGGTTCGACGACGATCTCGTAAGTGCTGCAATCGTTCGTCGTCTTCACATGCGAGAAGCGTGTCACGCGGCCCCAGAATACGCGCGGCTCGCCGCTGTCTTCAGGCGCGAGCTTGAACTTTGCCTCATGTCCCAGGATAACGTCTCGCGTCAGTTCCTCCGGATGAGTCGCGACGATATCGATCCGGTAAGGCTGCCCCATCTTTTCGAGGGCGCTGAACGAAACGACCGAAATATCTTTGATCCGTTCCTCTCCCAGCACTTCGAGGAAATAGTGCTGGCCATGGCGGGCTATGTCATGCCCGTTTTGGTTCTCCATTTTTCTCGTCTCCCACTTATATATCGCGACAGATCAGCGTCTGCCGAGAATGCATAAGGAGGCCTCACGCGCGCAATAGGACTTGTCCGAAACCGCGGGTGGCGAAAACAGGCTGAAGAGGTCTGAAACTGGCGGCGCGCTTTAGAAGCGGTGCCATCGGAGTCGTGCCGTCAGGAGGCGTCGGCTTCGTCTTCCGTTGCCCCGGCGGTAACCGGAACGGGCTCGGGCAAGGGCAGCACCGATTCGAGCGTGCGCAATCCTGCCGCCAGCGCACGCTTTTCGGCAGGCGGCAGGCGTTTGACCCAATATTCGGCGCGCGAGGCATTCGAACGGTCGGCCAGTGCGAACGACGCCAGCACCTGCACCGGCTTGCGCGAACGCGTATAGCGCGCGCCCGCCCCGGTCATGTGTTTGTCGAAGCGCGCCTGCACATCGGTGGCGATGCCGGTATAGACGCTGCCGTCCGAGCATTCGAGCAGATACAGAAACCACGCCATGGATGCGCTTTTAGCCTTTGAACGGGTTGTGTTCGCGCAGCTCGTCCACATACGCGTGGATGCTGTTCTTTTCGTTGTCGAGAAAGTGGCCGACCGCATCGGCGAAGGCCGGATGCGCGAGCCAATGCGCCGAGCGCGTCACAGTAGGCAGAAAACCTCGCGCCATCTTGTGCTCGCCTTGCGCGCCGCCTTCAAACGCGCCGAGTTTCTCTTCGATGCAGAATTCGAGCGGCTGGTAGTAAGCCGTTTCGAAGTGCAGGCACGGCACGTGTTCGAGCGCGCCCCAATAGCGGCCGTACAGTGTGCCGCCGGTTTCCGCATCGCGCTGATAGACCACGAGCGAGCTGGCGATCGGCTTGCCTTCGTATTCGGCGATCACCAGCAGCAGATTCTCCGGCATCGAGGCGCCGATCATGCGGAAGAAATCGAGGTTCAGATACGGACTCGAAAAGTGCTCGCGGTAGGTTTGCCGATAGCACTTGCTGAAGAAACGCCAGTCGGCATCCTGAATGTCTTCGCCGCGAATCCTGCGCAGGGTCACGCCCGCTTCCTGGACCTTGCGGCGTTCGGCGCGAATGTTCTTGCGCTTCTTCTGTTCGAGCGTGGAGAGGAAATCGTCGAAGTCGCGGTAGCCGTCGTTCAACCAATGAAACTGCACCCCTTCGCGCTGCATCATGCCCATGTCGGTCAACGCAGCGCCTTCCGTTTCGGTCGGAAACAGCACGTGCAGCGACGACACGTCGCTCTGCTCGGCGAACGCCATCAGCGTGGCGGCCAGATGCCTGAGGGCATGCGTGTCCGCCGATAACAACCGGTTGCCCTGCACCGGCGTAAAAGGCACCGCGCACAGCAGCTTCGGGTAGTACGGCAAACCGTTGCGCTTATAGGCGTCGGCCCAGGCCCAATCGAAGACGTATTCGCCGTACGAGTGCCCCTTGAGATACACCGGCGCGGCGGCCGCGAGCTTACCCGTGCGTGGATCGGTCAGCGTGACGAATTGCGGCGCCCAGCCGGTGTCGGCAACCGCGCATTGGGTTGCGTGCAGTGCGCTCAGGAACTCGTGCCGCAAAAACGGCGTGGGCTGCGACTGCTGTGCGAGGAGGGCGTTCCATTCAGCGGCGTCGACCTCGGAAGGCGACGTCAGAATGCCCGTGCGATAATCAAAGCGTTCCTGGTTCAATCTGTGTGACTGTTCCCAATGAGCGACGCAGGCTTGTAGCGATGCGTCGTTCGTTTATCCGATTTGTCCGTTTCCGTCGAGCTAACCAGCCGCGGTACTCGCAAGCCGCCTGGCTTGCCTGTCGATCCTGCCATGAAGACCCGAATCGCTCTTGCTCAAATCAATGTCACCGTCGGCGACTTCGCCGGCAATGTCGCGAAGATTGTCGCTGCCGCGCGCGCCGCGCACAACGATGGTGCGAAGCTGCTGATCGCGCCTGAACTCGCGCTATCCGGCTATCCGCCCGAAGATCTGCTGCTGCGTCCCGCGTTCTACACCGCGAGCGCCGCGGCGCTTGCCGACCTCGCCGCGCAACTGAAGCCGTTCGCCGGCTTGCACGTGATCGTCGGCCATCCGCTGCGCGATGCGGCGCACGGCCATGGTAATGCAAACGCGCCGATCGAGCGCGGCGTGCCGCCGGTCGACACCTTCAATGCGGCCTCGCTGATCGTGGACGGGGACGTGGTCGGCACCTATCGCAAGCAGGATTTGCCGAATACCGAAGTGTTCGACGAGAAGCGCTACTTCGCTTCCGATCCGAAACCGTTCGTGTTCGAACTGGATGGTGTGAAGTACGGCGTGGTGATTTGCGAGGACGCGTGGCACGCGTCGGCTGCGCAAATGGCGAAGGCCGCGGGCGCGCAAGTGCTGCTGATTCCGAATGGCTCGCCGTACCACCTGAACAAGGAAGTCGTGCGGGTCGACATTCTGCGCGCGCGGATTCGCGAGAGCGGTTTGCCGATGGTCTACGTGAACATGGTCGGCGCACAGGACGAACTGGTGTTCGACGGCGGCTCGTTCGTGCTCGACGGCGAAGGCCGGCTCGTCGCGAAGATGGCACAGTTCGAAGAGGGCCATGCGATCGTCGAGTTCGACAGCGGCAAACCGCTGCCCGCCGCGATCGCACCGGAGCTTTCGTTGGAGGCGCAGGTATATGCCGCACTCGTGATGGGTGTGCGCGACTACATCAACAAGAACGGCTTCCCGGGTGCGCTGATTGGCCTGTCGGGCGGTGTCGATTCGGCGCTGGTGCTGGCTGTCGCGTGCGACGCGTTGGGCGCGGACCGCGTGCGCGCGGTGATGATGCCGTCGCGCTACACCGCGGACATCTCCACGACCGACGCCGCCGAGATGGCGCGCCGCGTCGGCGTGCGCTACGACGAGATCGCGATCGCGCCGATGTTCGATGCGTTCCGCAGCTCGCTAGCCGATGAATTTGCAGGCCGCGCCGAAGACGCCACCGAAGAAAACATCCAGGCCCGCATCCGCGGCACCTTGCTGATGGCGTTGTCGAACAAGTTCGGCTCGATCGTGCTGACCACCGGCAACAAGAGCGAGATGGCGGTGGGCTACTGCACGCTATACGGCGACATGGCCGGCGGCTTCGCGGTGATCAAGGACATCGCCAAGACGCTGGTCTACAAGCTGTGTCATTACCGCAACCAGGCCACCACTTTCGGCAAGCAGGATGTGATCCCCGAACGGATCCTGACGCGCGCGCCGTCGGCGGAACTGCGCGAGAACCAGACCGATCAGGACAGCTTGCCGCCGTACGAAGTGCTCGACGCGATCATGCGCATGTATATGGAGGAGGACCGCTCGCTCGCCGAAATCATTGCGGCGGGCTATGCGGTCGAAGACGTAAAACGCGTCACGCGCCTCATCAAGATCAACGAGTACAAACGCCGTCAGGCGCCAATCGGTATACGCGTCACGCATCGCGCGTTTGGCCGCGACTGGCGTTATCCGATCACGTCGCGCTATACCGAGCCGGTGGAGTGAGCCTTAAGCGAACGAACGGTGCGGGCTTACCCAAGGCAAACCAGAAGCGGCCGCCGGATTGCCGCAATGCATTCGGCGCGGCGTAGAATAAAAATCATCCATTTTTCCTTTCGAACTTCAAATCACGAGACGAGGTCCGCCATGAAGCGCATCACTGCAGTCATCAAACCGTTCAAACTCGACGAAGTGCGCGAGGCGCTCGCGGAAGTCGGCCTGACGGGGCTGACCGTTACCGAAGTCAAAGGCTTCGGCCGGCAAAAAGGCCACACTGAGCTCTATCGCGGTGCAGAGTATGTGGTCGACTTCCTACCGAAAGTGAAGATCGAAGTGGTGGTCGCGGACAACCAGTGCGATCAGGTGATCGACGCGATCATCGGCGCGGCGCGCACCGGCAAGATCGGCGACGGCAAGATTTTCGTCGCGGATGTGGAGCGTGTGATCCGGATTCGCACGGGCGAGGAAAACGAAGCCGCGGTTTAAGCGGTTCGACTCGCACCGTTAAAAAGACAGCGTTAAAGCGCCGGTATTGGCCCCCGCGGGCACCCGCGCACCGATCAGGTGCGCCGGAATAGTGGCAAAACCGCGCGCAAATAAAAAACGGTGCGATACCCTTTCGGACATCGCACCGATACGCGCCTCTCGCAGCAGCGTGAAAAAGATTCTCTTGAAGACCTTGTTACTACGCCCCGAAGGAAGTCCCCTTGGGGGGCGCCCCGAAGGAAATGCCCCTGGGGGACATCGTTGGATTAGAACGAGTGTTGAATACCTGCGTACACGCCCGACTGGCTATGACCCGGCAGCGGATTGTCCGTGGTGGCAGCCGTACCCGCATTGTTCGCATTCAGGCCGTAGTTAGCCGTCTTGCTGTTTTGCGTGGTAGCGATCTGGATATCCAGCAGGGTGCGCTTGGACAGGTTGTACGAGCCGCCGATCGTGTAGATCGTCGCATTGCCTGCGCCATTGTTGCCGTTGACGTGATAGACCGCTGCGATCAGCGCTGCAGCCGGCGTTGCTTGCCACGTCACGCCGCCCCATTCGTGGTTGAGGGTGGTCGGCTGACCCGGCAGAACGCCCGTGGCACTTGCCGAACGGATAGCCTGGTAAGCGGCCTGAATCTTGAACTGGCCGAGGAACACGTTCAGGAGCGCCGAGTATTCACGCGATGCCGCGAAAACGCCGTTGCCAACGTTGGCCGTATTGACGGTGCCCACGCTCGGACCATACAGGACGCCGTTACCCGGGTTGCGGATTTCGTCGTAAATGCCGCGAACCTGGAACAGCGCGTTCGTGTACGTGACTTGTGCGCCGGCTTCGCGACCTTGAGCGGTCGTGCCGTTACCGTTCCAGTTCGTTGCGTTCGACAGGGCGTATTGACCGTAGAAGTCAAAGCCTGCGATCTTCGGCGATTGGTACGCGAAGTTGTTGCTCGATTGCGGCCAGTTGCGGCCACGCACCAGCGATGCCGACGACCAGCTCGATTGACCGAACGGGTCGAAGTCCCACACGCCGTTCGAGATGTAGAGCATGCGGCCCATCGTGAACGTACCGTACTGGTCGTTCGACAAGCCTACCGTTGCCCAGCGATTGAAGAGACCGCCGCCGCCGGGGCCCGTACCCGTCATGGTGTTGAAGGAGCCTTCCAACTGGAACAGGACCTTGTTGCCGCCACCGATGTCCTCGACGCCCTTCATGCCCCACAGGCTGGTGCCCCAGTCGCCGCTTTCTGCGCGCCAACGGTTCGTGCTGCCAGTTGCCGGGCCGTTTGGACCGCCGCCTTGCGGAACGCCTGTCATGTATTCGAGGCCAGCGTCAAGGCGGCCGTACAGCGTCACGCTGCTTTGGGCGTGCGCAACTACACCGGCTGTCATCAGCGCAGCGGCGAGCAAAGCTTTCTTCATCTTCTCCTCCATACCCTGTCAAAAAGTGAACCCAGTACTTCGAATGGTGTTCGGACGCAAGCGCGCCGAACAGAAATCGGTACCAGGGAGATTAGCGGGCGGATTGGGTCTCCTGCCGTGACGGATAGCCTCAGTGGGCTATTCTTCGCGTCATGCCGATCCCTCGCCGACCGGTTCTCCTCTGTTGCTTTGAAGTGAAACTACTTTTAATTAACTTTGTTTTGCTACTCTGGTTACTAATTTATCAAAAATACCCTGGAGTGGGAGAAGAAATTAGTACCGGCCTAGGCCGGTGTCTCCAAATTGCAATACGAATGTGCACGGGGAATCGTTGCGACTTCCCGAAAAAGGTGGGAAACCCTTATGCTGTAAGGGAATCACGGATTGGGACAAGCAGTGTTAAGGATTGCCACTATTGACGCGTCAAACGCGGCAGAGTAAGGCAAAAAGAAGGCGGGGCGGACCGGCTCGGGTCCGTTTTCGCGGCCCAAATGACCGGAATGCACAGGTGAGCGAAACAAAAAAGGCGCTCGTAAGCGCCTTGTAATGCTACTTTGACTACAGCCCAAATATCGGGCTGGACGACAGTCTTTATTTGAGGCTGCCGGATAGGAACTGCTTGAGGCGTTCGCTCTTTGTGTTCCCGAAGACTTCGTCGGGATGACCTTCTTCCTCGACGCGGCCTTGATGCAGGAACATGACGTGATTCGACACGTTGCGCGCGAACGCCATTTCATGGGTGACGACGATCATCGTGCGGCCTTCTTCGGCGAGCGTCTGCATGACCTTGAGCACTTCGCCGACCAGCTCGGGATCGAGCGCGGAGGTCGGTTCGTCGAACAGCATCACGTCCGGGTGCATGGCCAAAGCGCGCGCAATCGCCACGCGTTGCTGTTGACCCCCCGACAAATGGGACGGGTACTGTTTTTCCAGACGCGGCGCGAGGCCCACTTTTTCCAGATATTGACGCGCGCGCTCTTCGGCTTCCTTGCGCTTCAGACCCAGCACGTTGACCGGCGCCTCGATGATGTTCTCGAGCACGTTCATGTGCGTCCACAGGTTGAAGTGCTGGAACACCATCGACAGCTTGGTGCGCACGCGCTGCAACTGCTTCGGATCCGATACGCGCAATGCGCCGCCCTTGCCGATCTGCGTGCGGACTTCCTCTCCGTCGACGAAGATGCGCCCGGCGTTCGGCTGTTCGAGGAAGTTGATACAGCGAAGCATCGTGCTCTTGCCCGAACCGGACGAGCCGATCACGCTGATCACGTCGCCGGCGTTGGCCTTTAGCGACACGCCCTTGAGGACTTCGTTGTCGCCGTACTGTTTATGAAGCTCGTCAACGAAGAGCTTTTGCTTCTTGGTGTTCATCAGAATCCTTCGGGCTTACGTGCTGGGGGCGCAGTGCCCTTCTTGATTATTTGCCTTGCGGCCGCAGGTAAGCGAGCCAGCGGCGCTCGGCGCGGCGGAACAGCCACACGAGCGCAAAAGAAATCAACAGATAGAGCAGGGCGGCGAGGCCGAACGCATTGAACGACTGATACGTGGCCGAGTTCACGTCGCGCGCGATCTTGAGGATGTCCGGCACGGTCGCGGTGAACGCGACGGTGGTGGCGTGCAGCATCAGGATCACTTCGTTGCTGTAGTACGGCAACGCGCGGCGCAGCGCCGACGGCAGAATCACCCGCCGGTACAGCGTGAACGACGACATGCCGTACGCGCGCGCCGCCTCGATCTCACCATACGCCGTGGCCTTGATCGCGCCGGCGAAAATCTCGGTGGTGTAGGCGCAGGTGTTCAGCGTGAACGCGAGCAGCGTGCAATGCATGCCGTCGCGGAAGAACGCGTTGGTCAGCTCGTGATTGCGAATGATCTCGAGGCTGTACAGGCCGGTGTAGCAGAGCAGCAGTTGCACGTAGAGCGGCGTGCCGCGAAAGATATACGTATACAGCCACACCAGACCGGCAAGCCACTTCTTCTTCGAAACGCGCGCGACCGCGAGCGGAATCGAGAGGCAGAAGCCGAGCCCGATCGACACAACTAGCAGCCACAACGTGATCACCACGCCGGTGAGGCGGTAGCCGTCGGTATAAAGATAGTTGCGCCAGTATTCCTGAATGATCTCGATCATAGATCCGCCTTTCGCACGCCGGTCGAGTAACGCTTTTCGAGGTACATCAGCACGAAGTTGGACACTGTGGTGATGACGAGATAGATCGCCCCTGCGAACAGGGTGAAGAAGAAGAACCGCAGCGTGCCCTTGCCCGCGTCCTGCGAGGCCTTGACGACGTCGGCCAAACCGATGATCGACACCAGCGCGGTGGCTTTCACCATCACCTGCCAGTTGTTGCCGATGCCGGGCAGCGCGAAGCGCATCATCTGCGGGAACATGACCCGCGAGAACACCTGCCAGCCGGTCATGCCGTAGGCCGCGCCCGCTTCGAGCTGGCCACGCGGCACCGCGAGGAATGCGCCGCGGAAAGTCTCGGTGAAGTACGCGCCGTAAATGAAGCCGAGCACCGCGACACCGGCCATGAACGGGTCGATGTCGATCTGGTTCCAGCCGAGCAGGTCGGTGAGGTTGTTCAGCCAGATCTGGATGCTGTAGAACAGCAGCAGCATCAGCACCAGGTCGGGCACGCCGCGCACGAGCGTTGTATAGACGGTGCCGACGCCATATGAGAAGCGGTTCTTCGACAGTTTCGCCGCCGCGCCGAGCAGGCCCAGCACGAAAGCGAACACCAGCGACAAGACCGCCAGTTTGACGGTTTGCCAGGTGCCGTTGAGAAGCAGCGGGCCGTAGCCTTGAAGGAACATAGGGGGTCCTCGACGATGCGTTTGCGACGCACCGCGAAAGACGCGGCCACTCTGCGCCGCGGTTGCTGCGAGCGAGGGCTCGCCGTTTCCCGCGGCGCACAGCGCACCGCTGTGCAAATCATGACTGCATGGCCGTTGCCGGCCTTGCAGCGCGCTTTTCGACTACTGTTTGAATCTGGTTTGACGCTGCGTTTGAATCAACGACCGACTGAATTGCGAAGCCCGACACGCTTCTTCATGTTTCTCCCGGATCAAACTGATCGTCGTGCTGTGCCGGTCTCGACGACTGCCGGCTCGTGGCAGGCCGTCGCTATTCTAGGCGGTCAAAATTGTCGCGCCGCGTGTGGTTGCGCTTCGGTCCCGCTCATGTCTTCCGACGTATCAAGGGAGATTGGCGAAGGGTTGAAGCCCGCGGCTGTTCTGTTGCGGCGCCGGCGGCCGGCCCCGCCAGCATGCCGGGAACCCACACGTGTCTTGAAAAGGGCGGTATTTTACCCGAACAGGAGCAGGGCGCCAGTGCGGGACGCAGGCGGCGGCCGGTAGGCGGGCGCATGCGTTGTGCATGCGCGACGGTATTGGGCCGCTGCTCCCTTTTTTCTTGGGGTGTGTTCGCTTCTGAGTCCACCAGGAATGGGTCGGCGCTGGCCTCGTGAGCAGGGCTGCCAACAGGCGCCCGGCCGCGCCGCACGCCGCGCCGACGCCCCATTGCACGGATTTATGAAACGATCCGGTGCGCCGTTGCCGATTGTTTAGCGCGCTTTGCGCCCATACATTCTGGACATCGCTATCTATTCACCGGGAGATCCTCATGATCGAGATTCGCCGCTCCGAAGAACGCGGCCACGCCAATCACGGCTGGCTCGATTCGTATCACAGCTTCTCGTTTGCCGACTACCGCGACGCGCAACATGTGCACTTCGGACCGCTGCGGGTCATCAACGAAGACCGCATCGCCGGCGGGCAGGGCTTCGGCACGCATGGCCATCGCGACATGGAAATCGTCACCTATGTGCTGGAGGGCGCACTCGCGCACCGCGACAGCATGGGCAACGGTTCGACCATCCGTCCCGGTGACGTGCAGCGCATGAGCGCCGGCACAGGCGTCATGCACAGCGAGTTCAATGCGTCGCAGGATGAGCCCGCGCATCTGTTGCAGATCTGGGTGATCCCGCAACGCGCCGGCGACCAGCCGGGCTACGAGGAAAAACGTTTCGACGACGCCGACAAGCGCGGCCGTCTACGCGTGGTCGCCTCTCCCGACGGCCGCGATGGCTCGGTGACGATTCATGCGGACGCATCGATCTACGCGGGGCTGATCGACGGCGCGGAAGCGGCGACGTTCGCGCTGCCGAAAGGGCGGCTTGCGTATGTGCACGTGGCGCGGGGCGCGTTGACTGTGAATGGCGAAGCGCTTCATGCCGGCGACGCCGCCAAGATCAGCGAGACCGATGCGGTCACGCTCGAAAAGGGCGAGAACGCCGAGGTGCTGCTGTTCGATCTCGGTCCGCTCAACGGATGAGCGCGGATCTGCGCGCATAAGCGGCCGGCCGTTCCTCGGCTGATAGTTGAGAGCGCAACGAGTCTGGAACCAGTGCGCCGCTTTGCGTGCAGTCTGCGAAAGCCAACGTAAAACGCCACGGAAAATCTTCCGTGGCGTTTTTACATTCGGACGACGGCCAGGCAGGCCGCCTCCGGTCTACGCCGCAACGCTTACTGATTCGCGGCCGGTGCCGATGCTGCGCCGTTATGATTTTCCCAGCGCTCATGCATCTTCTCGTGACGCGCTTCCATCTTCGCAAAACGCTGCTTCAGCGCCGTGCTGACGGTGGTCTTCTGCTGGTCGTTCAGGCCGTTATAGAACTTGAGCCACGCATCCGAGGTTTGCTGACGCAGTTGCGCGTCTTTCTGCTCGACTTGCTGGTGCGCCGCCGCCATGGCGTTCAGATCCAGAATCGGCTGCTGCTGCGCGGCCTTGAACTGGTTCTTGATCTGTTCATGATTGGCGTGCTCGGCCTCGTGGTTCTGCTTCATGGTGTCGAGCGCGGCTTGCCATTGCTTTTCCTGATCCGCATTCAGCTTCAACTGGTCATGCAGTTGCGTCAGTTCCTTCATGAAGTGGCCATGCCAGCCGCCGGGGCCGCCGTGACCGGCGGGTTGTGCGGCATAGGCAGCGCCCGCGCCGATGGCGAGAGCGGTGGCGGCAACGGCGAGAACGCGCGACATTTTTTTGGTGGACATGTAAGACTCCCTGTAATGGAATAGCCGACGATGCAGCCGGTAATCGAGGACGGCCTGCATTCGGTAAGTCACAGCGTAGAGAACTGTGTCCGGCGCTGTGTTACGTGGCTTGATGCGGCTATTACGGGTCATTACGTGCGCCTTTCACCGTAACACCCGGTAACCCTTGAGGGCCGCCTGAAATCTGAAACCCTTCCTGCTGCGCGTTAAACTTCATCCCATGGCTACTCAAATACTGGTTGTCGACGACGACGTCGAATTGCGCGATCTGCTGCGCGAATATCTTGCGCGTCAGGGCATCGAAGTCTCGGTGCTGCACGACGCGGGCTCGCTCGAGCGCAGGCTCGAACGCGAGCGCCCGGACCTGATCGTGCTCGATCTGATGATGCCGGGCGTCGACGGGTTGACCGCGCTGCGCAAGCTGCGCGCGTCGGGCGACGACATTCCCGTCATCATGCTCACCGCGCGTGCGGACGACGTCGACCGGATCGTCGGGCTGGAGCTCGGCGCGGACGACTACCTCGGCAAGCCGTTCAACCCGCGCGAGTTGCTGGCGCGCGTGCAGGCGGTGCTGCGGCGGCGGCGCACGCTGCCCTCGGCGGCCGCGCCGGAGCAGCGCGAACCGTTCAACTTCGGCCGCTTCACGCTGGATTTCCAGTCGCGCACGCTGCATCTCGAAGACAAGCCGCT
Organism: Paraburkholderia sp. IW21; assembly: GCF_041321145.1. Classification (NCBI taxonomy): domain Bacteria; kingdom Pseudomonadati; phylum Pseudomonadota; class Betaproteobacteria; order Burkholderiales; family Burkholderiaceae; genus Paraburkholderia; species Paraburkholderia sp. IW21. Next base: position 129,504 of record NZ_JBGGWA010000009.1, read on the forward strand.
CACGCTGTCGGGCAGCGAATTCGCGCTCCTGAAGATTTTCGTCAATCACCCCATGCGCACGCTCACGCGTGAACGCCTGCTCGAATTGCTGCACGGTCCGGAATACGACGGCACCGACCGCGGCATCGACGTGCAGGTGTGGCGTCTGCGCCGCATTCTCGAAACCGATCCGTCCACGCCGCGTTTCATTCAAACGGTGCGCGGCCGCGGCTACGTGTTCGTGCCGGATGGCGATCAGCATGCGTCGGCCCATTGATTCGCTGTTCGGGCGGCTGGCACTGCTAGTTATCGCGGTGCTGCTGCTGTCGCATTTCGCGTGGTACGCGTTGATGCGGCTCGAGCGAAGCCAACTGCAAACGCGCTACGCGGTCGAGGAAGCTGTTTTCCTGGTCGATGCGGTGCGCCAGCACGTCGCCAATTCGCCGGAGCAGCCGCTGCCGTCGCGCGTCAGGCTGGTCGATCCGGCCAGCCCCGACGTGCCGGCCGAAGCGCCGGCTTTGCCGCCGCCGCTCGAGCGTTTCATCGAAGACGCGCGCGATCGCATGCCCACCGGTACGCAGGTGCGCGTCGGTGTACCAGGCCGCGCACCCACGCTGTGGGTGCGCGGCGTTTCTGATCGCAACTGGATCGTCGTGCCGGTGCAGCCGCTGCGGCCTCCGCGCTCGCTCGACCGGATGGTGCTGTGGCTCGTGATCATCTTCTCGTTCGCCGTCATGGCGGCGCTCTTTGCCGCATGGGCCCTCCAGCAGCCATTGCGCTCGCTCGCCCAGGCAGTCGCGCGCTTCGGCCGGGGCTTGCCGGTGCCGCCGGTGCCCGAGCGCGGTCCGCGCGAGTTGCGTCAGTTGACGCACGGCTTCAATCAGATGGTTCAGGAAGTGGCGCGTACCGAAAACGATCGGGCCGTGATGCTGGCCGGCGTCGCGCACGACCTGAAAACGCCGCTGGCGCGCCTGCGGCTGCGCGCCGAAATGATGGAAGAAGTGAAGATGCGTGACGGCGTGGTGCGCGACGTCAATTCGATGACCCATATCGTCGAGCAGTTTCTGGTGTTCGCGCACGACGGCGCCGATCGCAGCGAAGCGGTCGAGGTGGACGAGCAGTGCGAGCGGGTCGTGCGTAGTTATCGCGCGGTGGCGGCCGGTGCGCCCACCGTGCAGACCGAACTCAACGCGGGGCCGGGCTTCCTGCTGCCCGCCGCCACGCTCGACCGGATTCTGTCGAACCTGCTTGACAACGCACACGCCTATGGCGCGCCACCGGTCATCGTCGCCACCGCGGCCACGCCGCAAGGCTTCACGCTGTCGGTGAGTGACAATGGCTGCGGCATCGCCGCGCAGGATCTGATCAATGCCAGCCGGCCGTTTGTGCGGCTCGACCCGGCGCGCGGCGGCAACGGTCATAGCGGCCTGGGGCTCGCGATTGTCGAGCGGCTAGTGCGGCGGGCGGGCGGGGAGTGGGAGATCGGCAACCACGGCGGCCGTGGTTTGCGGGTCTTGATGAGCTTTCCGTTCGCAGCGGTGCCGCGTGTTGCGGCGGCCTCGGAAAGCGCCTGGTAGGTTGGGCGGGGTGCGGGCGGCTCGCGCCTGCCCCGCTATAGGTGCGCCGGAATGCGAGCTCCGAACGCGCTGTTCGGAATTCACGGCCAAGAGCCGGCGCGTTAGTTAGTCCGCAAACAGCGTGTTCAACGCATTCGCCGCGTCGCTATCCACGGTATTCCACGTCACTGTCTCGGCTTCGAAGATGTAGTGCGTGGTGTATTTGCCGAGACGTGCGAGGATCTCTTCCTGAATCAATTCCGGCGCGACGTCCAGTTTCAGGTACCACGCAGTCGACGACAAGCGCGTCTGGAACGCGCCATATTCGGCCAGCAAATGGTCGAATGCATCAGCATCCTGATCGCGACAGACGATGACCAAATTTCCCTTCATGCGAATCTCCCGTTAAAGCGGTAGCGGCAACCTGAGTGTCAAGGTTGATGATACCTGCTTCGTTACGGGACGCCCGAGGCCGGGGCTTGCGCTGCGTCATCAGCCGCGCTCGTCGACGCGCTGACGGGACGCCGGCGGGCAAGGGATGACGAGGCCGCTGTCCAAACGGTGGTCGGGCGGTTAGCCGCCCCTTACCACGCGGTGGCCACCGTGCGCGCGGGCGGCGCGGTGTCGTCGGGCGGCAGCGCTTCGGTGCGGTCGCGGCCCCCCGTCTTCGCCGCGTAGAGCGCCATGTCGGCGCGGCTCATGATTCGCTCGGGCAGATCGTCGGGCGAAAGTTCAGTGATGCCGATGCTTACGCTCAAGCCCACCGAGGCCGGCAACTTGGGCGAAGGAATCGATTTCAGGCGCAGGCGCAACCGTTCGACGACTTCGCGGCCGCCGGCCAGATCCGTGGCTGGCAGCAGCAAGCCGAACTCTTCGCCGCCGAGCCGGCCGACCGCATCGGCGCCGCGCAACTCCGCCCGGCAGGTGTCGACGAAATGTTCAAGCGCGCGGTCGCCGGCGGCGTGGCCGAAGCGGTCATTGATCTGCTTGAAGTGGTCGAGGTCGGCGATCGCCATGCACAGCGGTTCGTTGCCCGCATGCGCGCATTCGATCTCGCGGCGCAGCAGGTCGAGAAAGTAGCGCCGCGACAGCGCGCCGGTCAGCGCATCGTGGCGCGCCTCGGCCGAGAGCAGCGTATTGGCCGATTGCAATTGCTCGGCAAGATCGCGCGTGGCGCGATGGTGGCGCCGCTCGCGTACGTACGACACCGTGATCACCCACGCGAGCGCGACCGTGCCGGCGAGCGTCAGAAACACGAGCAGTTGGTCGCGTTTGTGATTTCGCAGTAGCTCGGGCCAGGCCGCGAGTGGATCGACCAGATGCGCCGACAGCCCCGAGTTCAACCCGCTGCGTGCCTGATACAGTGACGGCGCCGGCCGCTCGCTCATGCCGAACAGTTGTTGGGCGACGGTTGCGGGCACCCAGGGCGCCTGCTCGCGCACCTGGGCGTCGATCTGAATCCGTATGTCGGGGAGGATTTCGCGGCGATAGATGGTCATGCGCTCGGCGGCACTCATCTGCATGACGTGCGCGTTCGGCAGCGCGTGGCCTTCGAGTTGGCTGTTGTGCGCCATGATGATGACGCCGTTATCGTCGGCGACGAAGGTGCCGACATGCGCGACCCAGTGGCGCAGCCGCGCGATCCCCACCTTGGCGACCACCGCCCCGACCAGCAGGCCGTCGGCGTACACCGGCGCGGCGATGAAGATGCCCGGCTCGCCGCTCGCGCGGCCAACGCCGTAGGCTTCCGAAAACGCGCCGAGCAGTGCGTTCGTCAGGTAGGTGCGCGTGTGCATGTCGATGCCGACGAAGGAGCGCGCCCCGGCGAGCGGACTGCTGATGGCATTGCTCGATGCGACGCAGATGCCGTTGGCGTTGACGAGCCAGACCTGGTCGAGCCCGGAGAAGCCTTGCGCGTCATGCAGGAAGGCGCTCACGGCGGTCATGTGCGGGTCTTTTAACAACGCGGCGTGCAGCGCGGGTTCCGTCGTTTCGCCGTTCACGGCATAATTCTGGGATTGCACCAGCGCGTGCTGGATCACGTCCATTTCGGCCATGGTTGCGGGAATGGCCCGGGACATCGCGAGGTCGCTGGCGATCACCTCCGCCATGTTGTCGACGATCGAGGTGGACATTTGCCGCTGCGTGCGCATGGCCGCGTCCAGCTCTTGCTGTACCATCCGGTCCGCGACCATGCCGGCCACGAACCAGCAAACGAGCACGACCAGCACGAAGCTGATCGGTCCGGCTGCCTGGCGCAAGGTTGTCCTGTTCATCGACCCTCTGATCCGTCTGGCTGTGACATGCAACTGGTTCATTCGTGGCAGCGCGCTGACGCTGTTTCGCCCCCGCGCGAGCGGGTGTGATACGTCGCCGCGGTGGGCTGCGTCGAGGCCCGGCATAACCGTAAGCCGGCGCGTCGTCTCTTGATTTTAACTGTCATGGGGCCTGACGCTACCGTTATTGCGGGAATGCGAAGTGCAGGCGTCTTGCCCTACCGGTCTTAACGGCAGCGCGTCCGCTTTCTGAATGGCCATGCGGGTATTTCGAGTGGACTCCAGGGCGATTTCGGCCGCCGCCGCGGCTATGGAGCATGGGGTCGGTGCACGCGGTTAAGTGGCTCGCGGCGCGGTTCGCTTGCGCCGGCCGAAGGCCGTTGCCTGGGCGTTCGCCACGATTTACCGCGAAAGGTTGTGCCTGAAACATAGGATGGTGTAGTGTCGTGCCGTCCAAAACAAGGAAAACTCGCCAGCCTTCGGGCGGCGCCTGCGGCGACAGGAGCCCGGCTTGATGGTTGCGGTCCAGGGCGGCTCTCCCCCGGACACCTCCGTTGCCGGTCCACGTGTCTTCAACGCTAACGATTTACTGCACACACGCGTTTTGCCATGCCTGATTTCCGTTTTCCGGACCGATCCTCAGACCGCCGCGTTGAAGCCGCGGCACCCGTCGTGCGTTTGAACGCCTATATGAATAGGGAGCGCGTCTGATGGATTTCAGCTTCAACCTGAAGCGCACCGCCAATGCGTCGGCATGGCGGGTGCTGCCCAATCGCTGGGACTTCGTTGCCTTTCCGCTGATCATCTGCATCATCGCGATGGCGGCGATCGGTTTTCACGAGACCCTGGCGCCGATGTCGTCGCTCAAGACGCAAGCGATCTCGCTCGACCCGTCGAATCTGCCCGAGTACGCGATGCGCACCACGCTGCGCATGCTGGCGGCAATGGTCGCCTCGCTGATCTTCACGCTGGTGTACGGCACGCTCGCGGCCAAGAGCCGCCGCGCCGGCCTCGTGCTGGTGCCGATTCTCGACATCCTGCAGTCGGTGCCGGTGCTGGGCTACATTTCGTTTACCGTCACGTTCTTCCTCGCGCTGTTCCCGGGCCGTGTGCTCGGCGCCGAGCTGGCGGCGATCTTCGCGATCTTCACGAGCCAGGCGTGGAACATGACGTTCAGCTTCTATCAGTCGTTGCGCACGGTGCCGCGCGATCTGGACGAAGTCTCGCGCGGCTTTCATCTGACTTCATGGCAGCGCTTCTGGAAGCTGGAAGTGCCGTTCTCGATGCCGGGCCTCATCTGGAACATGATGATGTCCATGTCGGGCGGCTGGTTCTTCGTCGTTGCGTCGGAAGCGATCACGGTCGGCAACAACACGATCACGCTGCCAGGTATCGGCGCCTATCTGGCGCAGGCGATCTCCGACAAGAACCTGCATGCGGTCGGCTGGGTGATCCTTGCGATGACGGTCGTGATTCTCGCGTATGACCAGCTTCTGTTCCGCCCGCTGGTCGCATGGGCCGACAAATTCCGCATGGAAACCACCAGCTCCGGCAATGCGCCGGAATCGTGGCTGCTCGACCTGATTCGCCGCACCCGGCTGATTCACCGCTTGCTGGTGCCGCTCGGCTGGCTGTTTGCGAAGGCCGCGCGGATGCCGTTCCGGTTGCCGGCATTCCATGGCCCGCGCTTCCATATTCCGCAGCGCGAAAAGACCTCACGCCTGGGCGACATCGCCTGGGCGATTCTGGTGCTGCTCGCCACGGTCTATGTGGTGTACCGCGTATTCATCTACGTACGTACGGGCGTGACGCTCGAGGAAGTCGGCCACGTGTTCATACTCGGGCTCATCACGCTGCTGCGCGTGATTCTGCTGATCGCGATCGCCTCGGTGATCTGGGTGCCGATCGGTGTGCTGATCGGGCTGCGCCCGGCGCTGGCGGAGAAGATCCAGCCGGTTGCGCAGTTCCTCGCCGCGTTCCCGGCGAACCTGCTGTTCCCGGTGTTCGTCATCGCCATCGTGCGCTTTCATCTGAACCCGGACATCTGGCTGTCGCCGCTGATCGTGCTCGGCACTCAGTGGTATATCCTGTTCAACGTGATTGCCGGCGCGAGTTCCTATCCGAACGACTACCGCGAAGCCGCCAAGAATTTCCACATTCGCGGCTGGCAATGGTGGCGCCAGATCATGCTGCCGGGCATTTTTCCGTACTACGTGACGGGCGCGATCACCGCCTCGGGCGGGGCGTGGAACGCGAGCATCGTCGCGGAATTCGTCCAGTGGGGCGATACCAAGGTCGCCGCGCACGGTTTGGGCGCCTATATCGCACAGACTACCGCGGCGGGCGACTATCCGAAGATCATCATGGGCATCGCCGTGATGTCCCTGTTCGTGACCCTGTTCAACCGCCTGCTGTGGCGTCCGATGTACGCCTATGCCGAAGCCAAGCTCCGGCTTGATTGAGCGCCCCCGAACCTGTCGCTTCGCGCGAGGCGCCCCGAGGGGGTAATTCCCCCAGTCCGCCAAAGGGACTTCCTTCGGGGCCGGGGACCTCCCGCGGAGCGGAAAACCTGGGGGCGGCCCGGCGTTTTTGTTGAGAGAAATGAAGGCTAAACGCGATGCAAAATCCTAAAGCTGCTATGACCGCCGCGCCGATCCAGACGCCGCCGAAGCCGCCGCGCCTCGGCGAAGAGATTCTGCGCGTCAAGGACGTGTGCCGCGGTTTCAACAAGTCGCAGGGCGAGCTGCTCGTCCTCGACGACGCCAATCTGTCGCTGCGCGAAGGCGAGATTGTCGGTTTGCTGGGCCGTTCGGGCTCGGGCAAGTCGACGCTGTTGCGCATCATCGCCGGTCTGATCGAGCCGACCGACGGCGAAGTCACGTACATGGGCAAGCCGCTCGACGGCCCCGCGAAGGGCGTCGCGATGGTGTTCCAGACCTTCGCGCTGTTCCCATGGCTGACCGTGCTGCAGAACGTGGAAGCCGGCCTCGAAGCGCAGGGCGTGGCGGCGCGCGAGCGCCGCGAACGCGCACTCGCCGCGATCGATCTGATCGGTCTGGACGGTTTCGAAAACGCCTATCCGCGCGAGTTGTCGGGCGGCATGCGTCAGCGCGTTGGCTTTGCCCGCGCGCTGGTGGTCGACCCCACGCTGCTGTTGATGGACGAGCCGTTCTCCGCGCTCGACGTGCTGACCGCCGAAACGCTGCGTACCGATTTGCTTGATCTGTGGACGCAAGGCCGCATGCCGATCAAGGCGGTGCTGATCGTCACGCACAACATTGAAGAAGCCGTATTCATGTGCGACCGGATTCTGGTGCTGTCGTCGAATCCAGGCCGCGTGATCGCCGAGATCAAGGTGCCGTTCAAGCATCCGCGCAACCGCCTGGACCCGGCGTTCCGGCGTCTGGTCGACGAGATCTACGCGAAGATGACCGCGCGTCAGACCGACGAAAAGACCAAGAAGGGTCTCGAGCTGCACAGCTGGCTGCCGCATGTGTCCACCAACCTGATGGCCGGTCTGATCGAGACGCTGGCCGCCGCGCCGTATCACGGCCGCGCGGACATGCCGGAAATCGCCCGCTCGCTGCATCTGGAGGTGGACGATCTGTTCCCGGTTGCCGAAGTGCTGCAGCACCTGGGGTTTGCCGACGTGCGCGAAGGAGATATTTTCCTGACGCCGCCGGCGCGCGTGTTCGCCGAATTCGGCACCCAGGAACGCAAGATGATGTTCGCCGAGCATCTGCTGCGACATGTGCCGCTCGCCGCGCGGATCAAGAAGGTGTTGAACGAACGGCCGGGGCATCGTGCGCCGCGGGTGCGTTTTGAGCAGGAGCTGGAGGATTTTCTGTCGGACAGCGCCGCGGAAGAGACCCTCGACGCGGTCATCAACTGGGGCCGATATGGCGAGATCTTCTCGTACAACGACCAGACTGAAATCTTCAGCCTGGAAGACGTGGAGTCTTAAGTCAGGACGAGTTGAATAAGACTGTGCAGGCAAAAAAGCGGCAGGGGAGACCCCGCCGCTTTTTTATTGCAGATTGCCCCAGCGCTCGACCGCCGGTTCCGCCGATGCCCACTTCCAGCCCTTGTCCTGCCGACAGGCGCTTGCCGAGTACCAGTCTTCGTGCGCGCTCGGGCCGTCGCCGTCCTGCACCGAGAACACAAACTCCTTGCATAGCGCGAGCGCCGAACCAAACGCGCGCGTCACGCGCACCTGGCCGTGGCCGTTCTCGATCGGCAGCGTGTGCTTGACCACCCAGGGCCGCGTCTCGCCGACCGGCATGGCGCCGGCCAGCGCGGCGATCATTTTTTGCTGATCGGTGTGCATGGTGCGCATGTAGCGGCCGACAGCTTCGTCTGTCGCAGCCTGCACCGCAATGCCGACGCCGATGCCGACTGCCGGATTGGCGGTGACGAGACCTGAGGCGACGCCGGCCGCAGCACCGCTGGCCGCGCCGACCGACGAACAGCCGCTCGTCAGCAGACTGGCGCCGACACAGAGCGCACTGGCCAGTACGAGGCGCAACCGGTTGCCGGAAAGCGCGGCTGCAGGGGGGCGCGGGACCAGGGCGGCACGCGCGCCATCGGCGAACCGCGGCTCGGACAGACCGCGTTCAGCCGCGCCGCGTGGAAGCGAAGGCGCCTTCATTGCAGCGCGCCCCAGCGTTCGGTGGCGGGTTCGGCCGACGCCCATTTCCAGTTGTTGCCATCACGGCAAATCGACGCGACGTAGAACGCGCTGCTCGCCGGCACATTCTTGGTGGCGGTCTGATCGACTGAGAAGACGATTTCCTTGCAGTCGAGTGCGCCGTCGCTAATCGTACGGCTCACCGTGACGCGGCCGTGTTCGTCGTCTTCGATCGGCACCGAGTGGGTCACGCTCCACGGTGCAATCGCGCCGACGTCGAGCGGTCCGGCAATTTTGGCGATCCCGTCCTGCGTCTTCGTGTGCGCCACGCGCTCCGAGTACTGCACGCCGGCACGGGCCGCGGCCACCGCGCCGAGACCGATGCCGGTGGCCACTGCCGCATTGCTGGTGACTTTTGCCGCGAGCGCGGCGCCTGCGATTCCGGCTCCGGCGGTGGCGCCTTCCGTATAGAGCGAACTACAGCCGCTCAATGCCGCCGAGATCGCCACTGCCAACACGGCGAGCGTCGTTGCCTTGGGACGTCGCGGGTTCGCGGGTTTGGCCACGTTAGCCGCCTGCTTTGTCCATTCGGCCCACACCATACTTTTTTTCATTTCCCTGTCTCTGCTCCTGCAAGTGCCTGTCGTTGCCACGCGAAACACGTGTGTAAACGAGCGGCACGTCTTGCTCATCGTTGCAACATGCGCTGTCGCATTTTGCAGGATGGCATTTGTAATTGGCAGTGGGAAAGTGCAAGCAATTGCAAAAGATGATGCGAGACGAATCGGTTTCTGCTGAGCAGCAGTCGATTTGATTGGTGGTGCGAAGGGATCAAATTTGAGATTGCGGGCGCGCGAAGCGTGCCTTCTAGCAGGGCAAAACGTACAACGAACGCATCACTCACAGGCACCACACTCACGCTCACGCGACGCGGAACGCGTGAGCGAATAGCACAGTTTATTGCTCGGCTTCGTCGTCCAGGGCGGCGTCTTCGCCGTACGTGCTCAAGCGGTTGTACAGCGTTTTCAGACTCACGCCGAGCGCTTTGGCCGCGCGCCGTTTGTCGCCGCCGCAATACTTGAGCGTTCCGAGAATGATCTGCCTTTGCGCATCGGCGAGCGGTGTGCCGATCCACACACTCATCGCATCGCCTTGGGTGATGGGCTTTTTCACGCGCGAGGCGAGATGCGGATGTGGCAACTCGACCGTCTTCTCCGCGAGAATGAACGCGCGATACACCGCGTTCTTCAACTCGCGCACGTTGCCTGGCCACGACCAGGTGCGCAATGTTTCGAGCGACCGTTTGCTGAAACTCTTGCTCGCGCCTTCCTGCCGATTCAGCAATGCAAGGAAGTGTTGCGCGAGCAGTTCGCGATCGCTCTCACGCTCGCGCAACGGCGGCGCGCGCAACGGGAAAACCGCGAGTCGGTACATAAGATCTTCTCGCAGACCGTTTTCTTTCACGGCCACCGCGGGGTCGCGATTGGTCGCGGCGATCACGCGCACGTCGCCGCGAATCAGTTCGCTGCCACCGACCCGAAAGAACGTGCCGGTCTCGAGCGCGCGCAGGAGTTTGACCTGGCGCACCGGTGCCATTTCAGTGATTTCGTCGAGGAACAGCGTGCCGCCGTTCGCATGTTCGAAGTAGCCGACGCGGCCTTGGACCGCGCCCGTGAAGCTGCCTTTTTCGTGGCCGAACAACTCGGCTTCGATGAGTTCATCGGGAATCGCGCCGCAGTTCACCGCGACGAACGCGGCGTCCTTGCGGCTGCTTTGATCGTGAATCGTGCGGGCAATCAGTTCCTTGCCGGTACCGGATTCACCGATGATCAGCGCGGTCGCGTCGGTGCTGGCGACGCGCGCGATCTGCTCATACAAATCCAGCATCACCGGCGAGGAGCCGTAGAGCAGCCCGTACGATTTCAGTCCCGCGATGCCGTCCGCGACGCGCTGCTTGGCCTGTGCCGAAGCATTGCCGCCGGCGGAGACGGGGGGCGAGTCCAGATCGATTGACGCCATAAACGGGAAGTCCTGTGCAAATGGGTTCGGTGTCGCGGGGCGCAGGCCTAGGAGTGAAACGGACCCGTGCGGCCACTATCTCACAAATGTCGATTTAACCACTTTGATACGGTTTCCGGCAATCGATGTGGCTGTCGGCGAAATAGCCGGGCGCGGAGTCGGTCGAAAGTGCCTGAGGCAGTGGTGTGAACAACCCTAAAAGGCATATTTACCGGGCACGGGGTTTGCAAAATTGATCCGACACGCGTTTGCTTTTGAGCGAACCGTTCAAAGCGAGCCGCGCGGCGGACGCGGTTGTCCACCGCTCGTGACGCCGCTCGTTGAGCGCCGGAAACAACTCGCGAAAAACACGCGAACGCCGAACTCAGACCAGGAGTGAATGATGACTGACACCACGCAACAGCTTGCGCTCGGCGGCCAGAAGATCGTCGATGATCTGCGGGTGCTGCTGACAGACTCGGAAGAAATGCTGCGGCTTGCCGCCAATGTGCCGGGAGAGGGCGTCGGCGCGCTACGCGACCGGTTGGGCTCGCATGTCGAAACCCTGCAATCGGCCCTCGGCGATGCGCAGCAGAACGCGCAGCGGCGCTATCGGGCCGCGGCCGTCAACACCGAACGCTACGTGCGTCACAACCCCTGGCGCGCGATCGGCATCGCCGCGAGCGTCGGTTTCCTGCTTGGCGTGCTGAGCGCGCGCTAACGCGCAGATCTCGACGCCAACCTGTTTGACAATCACATGGAGTTAACGATGGCACGACCAAAAATTGGCATCTTCGGTGCGCTGATGGCGCTGGGCGCCGTTCTGGCGGTGCGTTACGCGCAGCGAAATCGCGCTGCGCAGGTTCCGGCGGCGCGAGAACTGAGCCGCTGGGAGGATGAGGGCGGCAAGACGGCTACGCCGTCCGGCAGCGTGACGGCGGCGAGCGCCAACCCCTCGACGCCCGGTGCCGCGCACGGCGCCGATGGCTCAGCGCGTTTGAACGGCCAAGGTCGTGCATGGCCATTTCCGCGCAGTTGATGGCGCCGGCGTCCCCCTGCGTCGACGTGTCGCCTTGACGAGAGGCGCCTCGCGCGAACTATAAATTTGTCTCGATAACGCCGTATAATAGGTAAATAGACAACAATGCCGCATCTGGATTGATAGTTTCCCTATCGATTGTTGCGGTATTGAATCAAGTCAAAGGTTCGGCGCTTTTGCAAAACGTTAGCGTGTGCTCACATCTGGGCGCGCCAGGGCGCAGCAACAAGCCGTCGGCCGGCTTTTTCAGCATGCGGTTTTGCATGTTTCCCCATTTACGCTTTCGGGCTTTCGAGACGCGATGCCACACGTACTGATTGTCGACGACGATGCGAGTACCCGCGAGGCGCTTTCCGCCATCATTGGGGAAGACGGCTTGACCACCGCCACCGCGGGGGATTTGCGCGAAGCGCGCATTCAACTGGTTCGGCAGATGCCGGACGTCGTCTTTACCGACCTGAAGCTGCCCGACGGCAGTGGAGTCGATCTGTTTGAAGATCTCGATCCGCGCTCCGGCGTGGAAGTGATCGTGATTACCGGCCACGCCACGGTGGAGTCGGCGGTCAACGCGCTGAAAATGGGCGCCACCGACTATCTGGTGAAGCCCATCAACATGCAGCGCGTGAAGGCGATCCTGTCGCGCCTGCCGCGCGCCGGCGACCTCAAGGCGGAAATCGGCACGCTACGCGGCGAGTTGCGCCGCATGGGACGGTTCGGTCTGATGCTCGGCAATTCGCCGGCCATGCAGGAGGTCTACGACCAGGTCAGCCGGGTCGCGCCGACGGCGGCCTCGGTCATGCTGGTGGGCGAGTCGGGCACCGGCAAGGAAGTCGCTGCGCAGACGCTGCACCAGCTCAGCTTGCGTCGTAAGCACGCGTTCCTCGCGGTGAACTGCGGCGCGATTTCGCCGAACCTGATCGAATCGGAAATGTTCGGCCACGAGCGTGGCTCGTTCACCGGCGCGGACCGTCAGCACAAAGGCTATTTCGAACGCGCGAACGGCGGCACGCTGTTTCTCGACGAAATCACCGAAATGCCGATCGAGTTGCAGGTGAAACTGCTGCGCGTGCTGGAAACCGGCATGTTCATGCGGGTCGGCACGACCAAGGAAATCGAAACGGATGTACGCCTGATCGCGGCCACTAACCGCGATCCGGAGCAGGCCGTGCTCGAAGGCAAGCTGCGGCTCGACTTGTACCACCGCCTGAACGTGTTTCCGATCAGCTTGCCGCCGCTGCGTGACCGGGGTAAGGACGTCGAACTGCTCGCGCAAGCGTTCCTCGACGAACTCAACGAGCGTCACAGCACGAAGAAGCACTTCCCCGCCGCACTGAAGGACATGCTGATGTCGTATCCATGGCCGGGTAATGTGCGCGAGCTGAAGAACTATGTGCAGCGCGCGCACATCATGTCGGGTTCGGATTCGGACAGCACGGCGACGGTGCCGTTGCAGATCACCTTGTCGAAACCCGCGGCCGGCACGGCGATCACGATTCCGTTCGGCACGTCGCTCGCCGAAGCCGACCGTCAGCTGATTGTGGCGACGCTCGAACAATGCGGCGGTGTAAAGACGCGCGCCGCGGAGATTCTCGGCATCAGTTTGAAGACGCTGTACAACCGTCTGGTCGAGTATGGCAACGACGCGCGTGAGGACGGTGATTCCGCCGACGAATCGCGCGCATTGCGCGGTGCGGATGCTTAACGTGGCTTAACGCACGCTCGGTGGCCTGGCGCGCGATACAGCGCCGGGCTCGCCTCGGCCCTCTCAACAAAACGCCATCCAGCCGGGTGCGCATCGGTAACGGCACAGGCCTTGCTGCGGTCCAGGGGAACGCAAAAAACGAGGATAACCGACATGCCGGAATACGCTGCCGCACCCGCGCTTCCCCTTCCACAGCACGCTCACCGTCCCGAGCCGATCGAACCGCCATCACCGCCGCCAGATCCCGGCGAGCCTGACACGATTCCGAGCCCCGGTCCGACTCCGGACCCGATCGAACCCGTTGCTCCGCCGATCGGCGATCCGCCGCCGCAGCCCACACAAACGCCACAAGCCAGTCAGCGTCGGCCCGCGCAGCCGCGAGGCATGCGACTCTGATGCCTTCCGTGCGCTGCGCCACCGGCGCAGCGGTTTTATGAACTTGTTACAAGGGCGACGCATCTTTTACCGGCAATTTACCGTCGTGACCTAGACTGTATTGATGCCGCTCTCAATTGCGGCGGGCTTCCCGTGGAGGCATCGATCATGAGACATCCAGCATTGCGCCGTTCCGCGCGCCACTCGAAGCGCGATTCCCGGCCGGGCAGCAGTAAGAGCGGGCCGCCCGAATCCCCGGATCCGGCCGCGCAGAACCGCGTCGCGCCTCATGCGCCGCCGGACGGCGATCACAACCAGGGCGGCGTGCGTCCGGAAGGGCTGGAATACCAGCGCGATCTCGGCTCGGAACAGGACGCCTGAACGGGTTTGACGGCCGGTAAGAAGGTTCGGGTAAGGTTCGGGTTCGTCATACAAAGCAGAAAAAACTTCTTCGCGGCGCGTCCGTGCCGCGTGTTTCTGCTCGCTCGTCACATTTGCATACATTTTTATTTCCAGCATCTAAAAAAACGGCACGCGACTTGCATGCAGCGTTCTGGCACATATCCGTATGCAACGAAGCAACTGACCAGGTGGAGCACCAATGAGCAGACTGATCGTGGTATCGAATCGTGTCGCGCCGACCCAGGAAGGCCGTCCCGCCGCAGGTGGCCTCGCGATCGGCGTGCTGGACGCGTTGAAGGAAACCGGCGGAGTCTGGTTCGGCTGGAGTGGTGAGACGGTGAGTGAACCGTCCCGTCCGGTCATCGAAAAGCAGGGCAATGTGACGTACGCGACGGTGGGCCTCACCAAGCGCGACTACGATCAGTACTATCGCGGCTTTTCGAACGCAACGCTGTGGCCGACGTTCCACTATCGCAATGACCTGTCGCGCTACGACCGGCAGGAGTACGCGGGCTATCAGCGCGTCAACGCGACGCTCGCCAAGCAGCTCAAGGAACTGCTCCAACCCGATGACATCATCTGGGTGCACGACTATCACCTGCTGCCGTTTGCGCGCTGCCTGCGCGAGCTCGGCGTGAAGAACCCGATCGGCTTCTTCCTGCATATTCCGTTTCCGGTTCCAGAAGTACTCCGCACGATTCCGCCGCATGAGGAATTGGTCAAGGCGATGTGCAGCTACGACGTGGTCGGCTTCCAGACCGACGCGGATCGCCAGTCGTTCGTCGATTTTATCGAGCGCGGCCAGCATGGCACCTCGAGCGAAGACGGCATGGTGCACGCCTACAACCGCTTCCTGAAAGTGGGCGCGTACCCGATCGGCATCTATCCCGATGCGATCGCCAAGGCCGCCGAGCAGTTCACCGATCGCAAGCCGGTACGCAGCCTGCGTGACGGCATGCGCGGGCGCAAGCTGATCATGAGTGTCGACCGGCTCGATTATTCAAAGGGTCTGGTGGAGCGCTTTCAGGCATTCGAACGGCTGCTGCTGAACGCACCGGGCTGGCACGGACGCGTTTCGCTGGTGCAGATCGCGCCGCCGACGCGCGCGGATGTGCAGACCTATCAACGCATTCGTCAGACGCTGGAGGGCGAAGCGGGCCGCATCAACGGCCGGTTCGCGCAACTCGACTGGACGCCGATTCAGTATCTGAACCGCAAATACGAACGTAACCTGCTGATGGCGCTGTTCCGGCAATCGCAGGTCGGCTATGTGACGCCGCTGCGCGATGGGATGAACCTCGTGGCGAAGGAGTACGTCGCATCGCAGGATCCGGCCGATCCTGGTGTGCTGGTGCTATCGCAATTCGCGGGCGCGGCCGAGCAACTGCCGGGCGCACTGGTCGTGAATCCGTTCGATCTGTCGCAGATGGCCGAGGCCTTGGAGCGCGCGCTGTCGATGCCGCTCGCCGAACGGCAAGCACGTCATGCGGACATGATGGCGCCGATGCGCGAGAACAATCTGTCGGTGTGGCGCGATACCTTCCTCGGCGATTTGCGCAACGTCGCGACGGCATCTTCGGTGACGGCCAAGGCGGTGAAACTCGCTGACGTAAGGGCGACCTCGCCGGGTCGGTAGCGGCGGAGCAGAGCGGTCGACCCGCGCGTGCCGGTCACGTCGAAACTGATTCGAGCAGGGCCGAGGGAAAAGAGAAGGGCGCGGATCGCGTGGTGCGATTCGCGCCCTTCGTTTATGGAGGGTTCAGGTGAGTGATGGTGCGCTCAGAGGGTGCTCAGGCAGCAGCGACATTCACCCGGGGCATCACCCGCAGCGTGCTGACCACGGCGGCGACCGCCGAAAAACCCGCGGCCACATACAGCACCACGATCGGCCCATGCTGTGGCGCGATGCCGAAGATCAGCGCGACCAGGGCGGCGCCCAGCGTCTGTCCGGTCAGGCGCGCGGTGCCGAGCATGCCGCTCGCGCCGCCGCTTCGCTCGCGCGGCGCGGCCGACAGCATGGTCCGGTTGTTCGGCGACTGAAAGATTCCGAAGCCCGCGCCGCATAGCGCCATGCGCCACGCGATCTGCAGGGGCTGCGGATGCGCGCCGAGCGTCGCGAGCAGCAGCAGGCCGGCCGTCATTGCAACGAGTCCGACGCCGCCCAGCCAACCGGACGAAATCCTGTCCGCCAGTACGCCCGCAATCGGCGCCGCGATGATAATCACCGCCGGCCAGGGTGTCATCAGCAAGCCGGTTTCCACCTGCGAAAAACCCAGCGTGTCCTGCAGCAGAAACGGCAGCGACACGAAGGCCAGCATCTGCGCGCAGAACGAACAGACCGAGGTGCCGATCGACAGCGCGAACACCGGAATCTTCAGCAAATCGATCGGCAGCAAGGGCGCGGCCTGGGTCAGCTGACGGCGCACGAAGAAGTAGCCGATCGCCACTGCGCCGAGCGCTTCCGCGGCGATCCAGCCGAAGCCTTCGCCGTGGCCGAGACCGTCGACCGCAAAAATCAGCAGGCCGAACACGAACGCGTTCATCACCGCGCTCAGATAGTCGTATGGCGAATCGTGGCCGGGATTCATCGGCAGCGCCTTGAAGCCGCCGACGATCGCCGCGATGCCGATCGGCACATTGATCGCGAACAGCCAGGGCCACGAGGCGATGGCGAGCACGCCGGAGGCGACCGTTGGCCCGACCGCGGACGACACCGCGACCACCATCGCATTGATCGCAACGCCGCGCCCGAGTTGCGCGGGCGGATAGATCATGCGCACCAGCGCGGTGTTGACGCTCATGATGCCCGCCGCGCCGAAGCCCTGAATCACGCGGGCAAGCGCGAGCGTCGGCAGGGAGGTGGACAGCGCGCAACCGAACGACGCCACCGTGAACAGGATCAGCCCGGCCAGATAGACGCGCCGGTAGCCGATGCGGTCGCCGAGCGACGCGAGCGGCAGTAGCGAAATGGTGACGGCGAGCTGGTACGCGTTGACGACCCAGATCGAGCCGGCCGCGCTGGCGTGCAGATTGCGCGCGATGGTCGGCAGCGCTACGTTGGCGATCGCGCTGTCGAGCACCGCCAGCGTGAGGCCAAGCGCGATAACCAGCATCGCCCAGTAGCGTTGCGGAAGCGGCAAGCCCTGTTCGGTGCTATCCGCGAGCGGCGTGCCGACGGCAAGGGTGTCGGCGGCTTCGGCGGGCATCGAACCGTCCTTGCGCGATGGTTGTGCGTGCATCGTTCTTTTGAATTGAAGTGGGGCGGCTGGTCCGCTACACGATCATCCACGCGTGCTGACGGCCGCCGTGGGCAAACCGGCGGCAACCGCGACGATGCCGGCGCCGCACAGCGCACCCGCATCGCGTCTCACGCATTATTTGAGTTCGTACAGACCGGTGTGAGTGGTCGAGTCGAGTTCATTCAGATGCGTCATGAAGCGCGCGACCGCATTGGTGGTGTCCGCGTTGATGGGCAGGTGCGGCACCTTCAGCGCATGCAGGCGGAAGATGTAGCGATGCGCCCTGTCGCCACGCGGCGGCGCGGCGCCACCGAAGCCGACTGTGCCGTAGTCGTTGCGTACCTGCAGCGCGCCTTGCGGCAGCAGCGAGCCGTCGGCTTTGCCGGCATTGCGCGGCAGTGAGCGGGCCTCGGCCGGAATGTTGACGACCACCCAGTGCCAGAAGCCGCTGCCCGTGGGCGCGTCGGGATCGTGAACGGTGAGTGCGAAGCTTTGGGTGTCGGGCGGCGGCGCGTCCCACTGCAACGCGGGCGAGATGTTCTCGCCGTCCACGCCGAATGCTTTGTCGTGGTATTCGTGGGCTTTCGGCATGAAGCCGTTGGTGGGAAATTCGTCGGACCAGAGACGGAAATCAGCCATTGTGTGCCTCCCTTCTTGAGTGGGTTCTGGGATGATCGGGGTGTGTTTTTTTGCTGCCGCCTTGCCACTGAATTGCCAGCGGGATTGTTGCAGCGTTGGCATGCAAAAATGCTCCGAGCTAGCCAATCGAGTGTATCACCAGCGGCGTCGGGATTCGCTCCAGCGAGGCAAACTACAAGCGGCTTTCAGCCGCGCTCCTCGAAGCGGGGCGCGTCGCTCTTCAGCCACTCGACGAGCCGCTGCAACACGCCCTCGATATCGCGATTCGCACCACGCAAAGCGCATTCCCACACCACCCCCACGCGCCAACCGTTCGCGAGCAACGCCTCGCGAACCTTGTCGTCGTTGCTGCGATTGCGGCCGATCTTGTCGCGCCAGAACTCGGGCCGCGTCTGCGGCCATTTGAAAAGATGACAGTCGTGGCCGTGCCAGAAACAGCCATGCACCAGCACGACGGCGCGGTAGCGCGGCAGCACGATGTCGGGGCGCCCCGGTAGATCGCGCGCGTCCAGACGGAAACGAAAGCCCTGGCCGTGCAGCAGGCTGCGGATCAGGATTTCCGGTTTCGTATTGCGGCCGCGAATGCCGGACATCATCCGGCTGCGCGTCGCGCTATCGACGATATCGACCATCGTTAAAGCCTACGTAGCGCACATGTAGCCGATCAGGCCATTCAGGTGTAGAGCGAAAGGGCTTGCTTCGAACCATTGTGCATCTCCTAGGCAAGCAGCGTTTGCACATGCGGCAGCATGATGCGCGCCACTTCCCGCATCACCGGCATCACGACGCTATTGCCGAATTGCCGGTAAGCCTGCGTGTCGCTGACCGGAATCCTGAAGGTATCGGGAAAGCCCATCAACCGTGCGCATTCGCGCGGCGTGAGGCGTCGCGGCCGCGATTGCTCGCCTTGATGGACCAGAATCTCCGAGCCGTCCTTGTGATAACGCGCGGAGAGTGTGCGCGTGACGCTGTCCGGATAGGCCATGCCGAAGCCAAAGCCATTGCCCGCCGCGCGATGCTTCGCCGCGTAGTTTTGCAGATAGGTCCAGAGATTCGGCGTGAGCGTGTACTTCGGTTGTACGCGGTTGGCGGCGTGGTCGAAGAAGCGATCATGGTCCCACGGCAGCACCGGTTCGCTGCCGTCCGTGCGGTGCAGGATCGAGCCGAGGCGCGGCCCGCTTTCCGGCAGACGCAGATCGTCCCAGGAGAACGACGTCCTGCCGCGAAAACCGACGATGATGATGCGCTCCCGGTGCTGCGGCGTGAAATGCTGGCCGTCGACCACGCGGTAATGCACTTCGTAGCCGAGCTCGTCGCGCAAGGTTTGCAGGATCACGTCGAAGGTACGGCCTTTATCGTGCGACAGCAGATTCTTCACGTTCTCCAGCAGGAAAGCGGCGGGCCGCTTCGCCGCGATGATCCGCGCGACATCGAAAAACAGCGTGCCTTGCGTGGTGCACTCGAAGCCGTGCGGACGCCCGAGTGCGTTTTTCTTGCTGACGCCGGCAATCGAAAACGGCTGGCATGGAAAACCGCCGAGCAGCACGTCGTGACTCGGCACGTCTTCGGCGGGAAAGGAGACGATGTCGCCGATCAGCGCATGTTCGCCGCCTGCGGGGTAGTTCTCGCGGTAGGTCTTGGTGGAAAAATCGTTCCACTCGCTTGTGAAGACGCAATCGCCGCCGTGGGCCTCGAAGCCCATGCGAATGCCGCCGATGCCGGCGAACAGATCGATGAAGCGGAATTGGGCGTCGCCCATGACCGCGCCGTCCCGGGGCCGCCCGCTGCTGCGCAGCAGATCGCGCAAGGCCGGTTCGAGCATGGCCGGGCACGGTGTGGCGCCTTTTTCCCAGCGACGCACCGTCTTGATGTCCTTGCCGACATGCGCGGCGATTTCGCGTTGTGTGAAGCGGGCGCGCGCCTGTTTGAGCAGTTCGAGCGGTGCGGCGAGGGTCACGGAGGTCCTTGCTGGGAATTTTTGCGGACATTATGACCTAAGGTCGTCCCATTTCCCCGATTTTCGCAAAGAACGGGCAGAAAATTTCCGCGACGAACGTCGACCTACGCCGAAATGCGGCTGTCACAGGTGGACGTGTAGGCTTTAAGCGTGACGCGAATTCCCCGCGTTGCGACGTGTTTGAGGCCGCGGCATGGTTCGCGGCCTTTTTTTATGCATGGGGATGGCGGCCGCGACGCGAAGGTCGCCGATAAAACACGCGGCGCGTCAGAAATGGCGGCTGGCGACCGCAATCCGCGGCGCGTGGGCCCAGGAGGAGACTGCCGGCATCAGCGGGTCCCATGCCCGCTGATACGCCGCGTCGAATTCATCGATCTGCAGCAACAGGCTGTCGACAGCGCACAGCTGCGCGTGGGAGAGGTGGCCGGTGTCGAGCAACTGGTACAGACGCTTGCGCCAGTAGGCAGCCGGCAAAATCGGGCCGCCCAGATCGCCGTGTAAAGACGGCCGCATCACGCGCCCGATATGCGCGATATCCTGATCGATCAACGCCGCCTGGGATGACCCCTTCAGCGTAATGAGTGTGCGGTCCATGGCTCCTCCATGGCTGCATAACGGCAAGCTGAGCCGGGACTTTAGGGCTTTTTTAAAATATTTTTTGCGGCTGGCCTGGTTGGGGGGAAACCGCTCGGGCACACCCGTTGCTCAACAGGGATTACTGGCGTAATGTCGCGCCGGCATTCCAAATATTGGAGCCGAACATGAACAAGGACCAGGTGAAGGGTGTAGGCGAGCAGATCAAGGGCAAGGTCAATGAAGCCGTTGGTAAAGCCACGAACAACCCGGGCAAGGAGCTGAAGGGCGACCTGCAGCAAGGCGCCGGCAAGGTGGAGAAAGCCTATGGCGACGCGAAGGAAGATGCCAAGGACAATGCAAAGCGCAACGCGCCGTAATTCGGCTCGCGGTGTAGCTTGATGGGAAAAGGCGCTTCGGCGCCTTTTTTCGTTTTGCCTGGGAGTAACCCGGGTTCGGCGCCGCGGACGCTCCGTGCGCCGTGCGTCGCCTTTAGACTTGGCGCATCCAACCCGGAAGAGGCGCCCATGACACCCGAAAAAGTGCTTTCGATGTTCGAACGGCAGTACCTGGAGGGCAAAGCGCCCGTCGACCTCGAGCCCACCTGTGCGAGTTTCGCCAGTTGGCTGGCAGCGACGTGGGAGCAACTCGACGGCGAGCAGAAGACGCTTCTGTTGACGGTCGGCGCAGCGTTGTGGCGTGAAGGGTATAACCTGCGCGCCGCTACGGCGACCAAGGATTTGTGGTGAGCCCGGGTGCCCTGACGCGGTTGTGCGTTCGGGAAGAGCGCTGCGTGGTTACGTTCGAATCGAGTGCCGACGTCGTGCGAGGGGGTTTCGAGGCGAGATCGTACGCGTTGCGCTGAGTCGGTTTATATTTGGCGGTCGCGCGTTCGGGTCTTTTCTTTCGGTCTTCTGACCGATCGCCGATGCCCGTTTCCGATTTCCAGCCGCAGTTCTCGCATAAGGGTTACACGATCACCATGTCCGATCTATCCGCCTTCCCGATCACGAAGAAATGGCCTGCCGAGCATTCCGACCGGATTCAGCTGTACTCGCTGCCGACGCCCAACGGCGTGAAGGTGTCGATCATGCTCGAAGAGACCGGTCTGCCCTATGAGCCGCATCTCGTGCGTTTCGACACGAACGATCAGATGTCCGCGGCGTTTCTGTCGCTGAATCCGAACAACAAGATTCCGGCGATCATCGATCCGCACGGCCCGGACGGCAAACCCCTGCCGCTGTTCGAATCCGGCGCGATTCTGATTTACCTCGCGGACAAGACGGGCAAATTGATCCCGCGGGATGGCGCGGGCCGCTATGAAGCGATCCAGTGGGTGATGTTTCAGATGGGCGGTATCGGGCCGATGTTCGGTCAGGTCGGCTTCTTCCACAAGTTTGCCGGCAAGGAATACGAAGACAAGCGGCCACGCGATCGTTACATCGCCGAGTCGAAACGGCTGCTTGGTGTGCTGGAGCAGCAACTCGAAGGACGCGACTGGATTCTGGGCGACACCTACTCGATCGCTGACATTGCGACCTTTCCGTGGGTGCGTAATCTGATCGGCTTTTACGAAGCAGGGGATCTGGTCGGGATTGAAGACTTTCCGAATGTGAAGCGGGTGCTGGCGGCGTTCGTCGCGCGTCCGGCGGTGGTGAAGGGTTTGGATATTCCGAAGCGGCCTTCCTGACGGATTAGTGCGGACGGCAAGCAAGGTTTTCGGAGTACGTACAAACGTCCATTCGAACCACCGCCGAACCTGATGGGAGATTGCCGTGCAATCTCCCGATCTTAGTGCTCAACGGTCAACGGTCGACAGCGACGGGCCTACCACTTGTGCCGGAGTCCGATCACCGCCGAGACTTGCGACTTGGTGCTGGACGGGGAGAGCGAATAGATCTGCGCGTACTGCGCGTCACCCGCCGCTTTCTGAAAGATGCCGACGAGAAAGAGATCCGTGCGCTTGCTGAGCAGATAGTCCACGCCGGTATTCACCTGATGCCATTTCGGACTATTGTTCTGCGGATGATATTGCCCCGTGGTGAAGATATACGCGGCGCCCAGCACGAGTTGCGGCGTCACGTAGTCAGTGAGCGAAACCTCAAAATTCTGCAGCGTCAGACGCGACGTGTCGAGATAGTCGAATCGCGCGTTGGTATAAAGCAGCGACAGGCTCGCCGTGCCCAATGCGTAGGCGCCGCCCGCTCCAAACATCCTTTGCTTGCTCACGCCAGCGTGGGACGCCGGATTCGTGATGAACGGTGACGTGAAGCCATAGTCATTCACGACCGCGCCGTTCGTGTTATTGACGTCGTTCGGTGTGTTGACCTGAAGGAACGCCACGCCGGCTTTCAGCGGTCCGTTGTGATATTGGGCCGCAGCGCTATAAGCATTGTTGTCGGAGAAGCCGCCCGCTTTATTCGAGAAGCCGTAGAGCCCTTCGAACTGAAAACCTTTGTAGTCGACGCTCTTGTACTGGACCGCGTTGTTGATCCGGAATGTGTCGAACACGTTATCACTGTCGCCAATGTGCGCACCGTAGGCCGCGAACTGACAGGCCGACTCGAAGGCACACAGCGTGACGGCCTCGTCGTATTGACGGCCTAGCGTTACCGTCCCGAAGGATTTCGACGACAAGCCGACAAAAGCCTGCCGCCCAAACTCCCGGCCGCCTTGCGACAGTGAGCCAGTCGCGAGACTGTAGCCGTTTTCCAGCGTGAAGATGGCTTGCAGGCCCCCGCCCAGATCCTCCACGCCCTTCATCCCCCAGCGAGGCGTCTGCATCGGGCCGCTCGCAAATTGCCATGTCGAGTGGCCTTGATTGTCGGCTCCTTTCTGGTTGTTCGCATAGACGATACCGGTCGAGATCAGGCCGTACAGGGTCACGCTGCTTTGGGCGGATGCCGTCTGGCAGAACAGAGCCATCGCGGCGAGAGCAAAGATGCGTCGATTCATGATTTCCTTTGAGCGCTGGTTTGGGAAAGTGAAAGCGAATGCTTGAAGCAGGCTTGATGCGGCTTTGTCATTAGGATCACGAAGCAAATACGTTGTGTAGCGGAATCGTTGTTGCTGCGATCACGGTCCTGACTTTCTCTGGTCGATAGGCAACTCAACGCTGCGTTCCCGCATCGAGATGGATGCCATTACATCCGCCTTTCGGTCGTTGTCCTGCACGCCGTGGCGAATCTGGTGCGATTGCTGGCGATTCTTGCGGAACAAAATTCGCGACAGCTAGCACCGAATTTGACTACCAGTGATCGAATTTTTAGCGCGTCAAGATCGAATGGGTGTACGAATCGCGCACGCTTGTAGGCGCTTTGTCAGAAAGCTCGCTTGGGAACACCGCTCTAATTTCAGCATCGCTCATCTTCAAAATTGATGCTTGCGAGGACACTTTTGGCTCTTAATAATCGATTCGACCGGCAGCGCTAAGTGTTTGAAGACCGGCCCCTTGTATCCAGGAAGGACCAAAGGAGGAGATGATGTCAGTAATCGAAAATGCCGGACGTCGGCGTTTGCTGCGGATGACACTCGCGGCGGGCGGCATGGCTGCTACGGGCGCGCTGCTGTCGGTGCGCGCCTTTGCTGGCGACAGGGCAACCGTCAACATGCAACTGGGCTGGATCCCGGGCGGCAACCAGGTCGGTGAGGTGACGGCGAAGCGGCTCGGGTATTACGAGCAGGAAGGAATCGATTTCCACATCCAGCCGGGCGGCCCGAACATTGATGGCGTAGCGATTGTCGCTTCGGGGCGATTCGAGGTCGGTGAGATTTCGTCGAGTCCGTCGATCATGCTTGCAGTCTCGGAAGGCTTGCCCATCAAGTGCATCGCCGTCGGATTGCAGCAGCATCCCTACAGTTTCTTTTCACTTAAGAAGAAACCCATACGCTCGGCACACGACATGATCGGCAAGCGTATCGGTATTCAGTCGACGGGCATGGTGTTGCTCAAGGCATTGCTCGCGAAGAACAAAATTTCGGAAAGCCAGGTCGACATCGTGCCGATCGGCGCCGACATGATGCCGCTTCTGAGTGGGCAGGTCGATGCGGTGACCGGCTGGGAAACCAACACCACGGCACTCAAACCGCTCGGGGCGGATCGCGTCGATCTGCGTCTGTGGGACACGGGCGTGCGCCTCTACGCGCTGCCGTACTACACGACCCCCGAGACCCTCAAGGACCACAACGACACGGTTGTGCGTTTCCTGCGCGCTACCGCGCGTGGCTGGGTTTATGCGAACGCGCATCGCGACCAGGCCGTCGATCTGCTCATCAAGGAATATCCCAACCTGAACCGCGCCGATGAGCGCGTCGCGATCGACTCGCTGATGGGCTACGCGTTCGATCAGACAACGCAGACGCAGGGCTGGGGAACGATGGATGCGAAAGTCTGGGAAGAGCAGATTGCGATGTATGCAAATCTGGGTCAGTTCGTTGGGAAGCCGCCAAAAGTCGATGACGTGATGACGTTGGACATTCTCAACGCTACCCGATCTTCTCGCCTCAAGGTGTAATTCATGCATGCTGCCACTGTCAATCCGCCGCGCGCGGACGGGGCCGGCTCATCCGTTGCCGCGCTTGAGGACTCCAATCTGTCTATCAGCTGCCGCAATATCAATGTGCGCTTCTTCACCGATCGGCGCAGCATCACCGCGCTTGAGGGTTTGAGCCTTGACGTCGCGGCCGGTGAATTCCTCACGCTCCTCGGTCCGTCGGGCTGCGGGAAGTCGACGTTCCTGCGAGTCGTCGCAGACCTCATCCAGCCGAGCCTCGGCGAGATCAGCGTGCTCGGCGCGGCGCCCCGTGTCGCGCGCGAGCATCGGGACATCGGCTTCGTGTTCCAGGACGCGGCGTTGCTGCCGTGGCGTACGGCGATCCAGAACGTGCAGTTGCCGCTTGAAGTCGGGGGCGGCAACGCCCGCGCGGGCCGGGCAACGCCGCGCGAGCTGCTCGAGCTTGTCGGCCTCAAGGGCCGCGAGGACGCTTACCCACACGAGATGTCGGGCGGGATGCGCCAGCGTGTCGCGATTGCGCGCGCGCTCGTCAGCGACCCAAAAGTCCTGCTGATGGACGAGCCGTTCGGCGCACTCGATGAAATCACGCGTGACCGTCTGAACGAAGAATTGCGCCGCGTCTGGAAAGAGATGGGTCTCACGACGCTCTTCGTGACCCACAGCATCTATGAAGCGGCGTTTCTCGGTCAGCGGGTGCTGATGCTGGCCGCCAACCCCGGACGTGTGAAAGAGATCGTCCCGGTCGGGTTGCCGGAAGATCGAACGCTCGACATCCGCGAAACCCGCGAATTCGTCGAGCTCGCTGCCTATCTGCGACGCGTACTGGAGACCTGCTGATGACCACGTCCGAAATGCAATTGAGTCTGTCGTCTCAAGCGGCGGATCCTGAAGCGCAGGCATGGCTTGCGCGTCGCCGTCAGCGCCTGTGGCGCGCCCGGCTCCTGCCGGTGCTTGGCGTCGCGGGCTTGCTGTTCGCGTGGTGGGCGGTCGTGGCGGGCTTTCATGTGAAGCCGTTTATCGCGCCGTCGCCGTTCATGGTGCTGCAGACGCTTTTCAGCAAGAGCGATGTGCTGCTGCAGAACATGGTGCCGACTGCGATCGAGGCATGCGGAGGTTTTCTGCTCGGCAACCTGGCGGCGATCCTGCTCGCCACCGTCTTCGTGCACAACAAGACGCTGCAGGACATTTTCTATCCGGTCGCCGTGATGATCAACTCGATTCCGGTGGTCGCGAAGGCGCCGATCCTCGTCCTCATCATGGGTAACGGTCTTGAGCCGAAGATCACGATCGCGGCGATTGTCTGCTTCTTCCCGACGCTCGTGAACATGGTCCGCGGACTGCAGGCGGTGAACCCGCAAGCCATGGAACTGATGCAGATCCTCTCGGCAAGCAAGCGCGAAATCTTCTTCAAGCTGCGCCTCTACGCTTCGCTGCCCTATCTCTTCTCCGCCTTGCGCATTGCCGCGTCGATGTCGGTGATCGGCGCGGTGGTCGGTGAATGGATCGGTGCCACGCAAGGTATCGGCGCCATGATCATTCAGGCGACCTACAGCTTCGATTCGGCCTTGCTGTATACGGCGATCATCATGAGCGCCGTGCTGTCCGGCCTGTTTTTCCTGGTGATCGCGATCATCGAGCGCCTGGTGGTCAGATGGCAGCCCGAAAGCACGCATTGAATCGCACACGAAACACCCGAATTTTCAGAGGAAACAAATGAACATGATCAGCGACTGGATTCAGGAAAGCGCAAGCGATGTGCGCGTCGCGGCCAAAACGAACGTCGTGGTGGTCGGCGGCGGTCCCGCAGGCCTGTCGGCCGCGATTGGGGCGGCGCGCAACGGCGCCGAGGTGATTCTGCTGGAGCGTTACAACCACCTGGGCGGCCTCGCATCCGGCGGCATGGTGCTGGTGCTCGACGACATGTGGGACAACCACCTGCAGGAAATTTCGGTGCGCGGCGTCTGCATGACTTTCATCGAACGGATGGCGGCGCGCAAGCTGGCGATGTTCCCGCGCTCGGACGAATGGGGCGAGGATCCCGCGGCGTATCGCAAGTGGGGACGCTGGGGCGCCTTCGACTTTCACAGCCAGAAGACGCCTCATCCGGTGTGTTTCGCCGCGGCGTTCGATCCGGATGCGATGAAGCGCGTCGCGCTGGAGATGGTGGAATCGCTCGGCATCAAGTTGCGTCTGCATTCATGGTTCTCGCGCACGCTGGTCGAAGACGGTCAGGTGAAGGGCGTGATCTGCGAGACGAAGAGCGGCCGTGAAGCGATCCTCGCCGACGTGGTGATCGACGCGACGGGAGACCTGGATGTCGCGGCGTCGGCGGGTGTGCCGCATGTCGGCGGCACCTACATCACGACGACGGTATTTCGACTCGGCGGCGTCGATACGGAGGCGGCCGAGCGCTTCGAAGCCGAAGAGCCCGAGGCGTTTGCGGCACTGGATCGTCAGATCAAGCGTATTCTCGGCGGCTCGTGGGGCTACTGGTGGCTGAAGACACCGTTGCCCGGCGTGGTGTGGTGCAACTGCCCGCACATGGCCGGTCTCGACGGCCTCAAGCCCGAGGACCTGACCCGTGCGGAAGTGCAGGGCCGGCAGCACATTCACGCGGTGGTCGATTTCGTGCGCGACAAGCTGCCGGGCTTCCAGCAGTGTTACGTGATCGATGTCGCGCCGCAAACCGGCGTGCGCCAGACGCGCCTGCTCGAAGGTGAGTACGTGATGACGAAGGATGACCTCGCGCAGCGTACCCGTTTCGACGACAGCATCGCGCGTGGCCGTGACTACTACATGCCGTACCGCGTGTTGCTGCCGAAGCAGATCGACAACCTGCTGGTCGCCGGCCGCCACTATTCGGCGACCTCGCAGGCGCAGAAGATGTCGCGTGAAATCCCGCCTTGCATGGCGATGGGCGAAGCCGCCGGGGTGGCTGCCGCGCTCGCGCTCGGTGCGGGCGTGCGGGTGCGCGACGTCGACGTGCAGGCGCTGCAGAAGACCTTGCGGGTGCAAGGCGCCGATCCGGGCGACCAGACAGGCCGCAACGCCGACGTCCCGCCGCTTGCCGTGCACATCAATAAGCGGGAGGCCGCATGAGCGCCGCAGACAACATGGCAAAGACGCCGGATCTGCCGCTTGCCGGCGTGCGTGTCGTCGATCTCACGCAGGTCATGATGGGCCCGGTCTGCACGCAGATGCTCGCCGATTACGGCGCCGACGTGATCAAGGTCGAGAGAAAGGGCGCGGGCGACTTGAGCCGCTCGACGTTCGAGCCGGTGGCCGGCGCGGACAATCCGATCTTCTGCAGCTTGAACCGCAACAAGCGCAGCGTGGCACTCGACTTGCGCGACGCGCAGCAGTTGGCCGATTTGAAGGCCCTGATCGTGGACGCGGATGTGGTCGTCAGCAATTTCCGCGCGGGCGTGATGGACCGCATGGGTGTCGGCTATGAAGACTGCCGTCGATTAAATCCGCGGGTCATCTTCGCGGTGGGCACGGGCTTCGGCGAAACCGGACCCTACGCGCACAAAGGGGGGCAGGACGTGCTTGCCCAGGCGATGAGCGGTGCGATGGCGCGCCGCGCGGATGAGTCGCTGCCGATTTCCGTGTACCCAACCGCCCTTGCCGACTATTCGGCGGGCATGCACATGGTGCAGGGCATCCTGCTCGCGCTCCTGCATCGGGAGCGCACGGGCGAGGGGCAGAAGGTCAACGTGTCGCTCTACAACTCGATGCTCGCGATGCAGATGCAGGAAGCCGCCATGATCATGATGGCCGACTCGGAAGTGAACTGGGCGGCGATGCCGCTCTCGGGTGTCTTCGATACCCAGGACGGTGCGCTGGTACTCGTGGGCGCGTTCAAGGCGAATCCGCTGCGCGACATCTGTGCCGCACTGGACATTGAAGATCTGTCGCTGGACGCGCGTTTTTGCGATCTCACCCAGCAGTTCGCTCACAAGACCGAATTGCAGCGCATTTTCCGGGAGCGCTTTGCGAGCAACACGCGCGACTTCTGGCTCGCCCGGCTCGAAGAGCAGGACCTGCTGTGTGCACCGGTGCGTGATCTGCGTGAAGCGCTGGTCGATCCTCAGACCCTGCATAACCGGCTGATTCTGGAAGGCGAGGGCGAGGGTCAGCCGGTGCGCTTCATCGGCAGCCCGATCGAGCTTTCGCTTGCGCCTGTGGGCTTGCGGCGTGGGCCGCCGCGCCTCGGCCAGCATACCGAAGAGGTCCTGCAACAATTGCGCGGCAAGGTCGCCACGGAGGCTGTATGAGCGTACGTCTTGCCATCAATCAGCACGTTGCCACGGTGACGCTGGCGCGGCCGGAAGCGCTCAACGCCGTGGACCTGGCCACCGAAGCCGAACTGCAACGCGTGTGGACCGAACTCGAGCATAACCGCGACGTGCGCGTCGTCGTCCTGACCGGCGAGGGCGAGCGCGCGTTCTGCGTCGGCGCTGACCTGAAGAATCCCTCAGTGAGCGGCCTCGAATACTGGGCGGCGCCGCGCCCGGGCGGCTTCGGCGGCATCGCGCTTCGCGAGACGCTGAACGTGCCGGTGATCGCGCGGGTCAACGGTTATGCGCTGGGTGGCGGCTTCGAAATGGTGCTCGGGTGCGATCTGGTGGTCGCCTGCGACGAGGCGAGCTTCGGGCTGCCCGAGGCGCTCGTCGGGCGCATGCCGCTCGACGGCGGCATGACGCTGCTACAACGCCAGATTCCCTATCGCCAGGCGATGGCGATGCTGATGACGGGCCGTCGAATTTCGGCACGCGAGGGACTCGACATGGGCCTCGTCAACGAAGTCGTGCCGCGTGCCGAACTGGATAACGCCGTCGAGCGCTGGGTGCAGGCACTGCTCGCGTGCGCTCCGCTGTCGCTGCAGGCGATCAAGCAGGTGGTGAGGCGCACGTCCACACTCTCGCCGGCGGACGCCCAGGCGTTGCGGCTGCCCGCTGTGGTTGCCGCGCTGCAATCCGAGGACGCGCATGAAGGCGTGCGCGCCTTCCAGGAAAAGCGCAAACCGGCCTGGAGCGGACGCTGATGGCCTACGTCATCACTTCGCCGTGCATCGACGTCAAAGACGGTGCGTGCGTGCAATGCTGTCCGGTTGACTGTATTTACGAGGGTGGCCGCACGCTGTACATCCACCCCGAGGAATGCATCAACTGCGGGGTGTGTGTCTCAGTGTGCCCGACCGAGGCGATCTTTCACGATGAAGAACTGCCGCAATCGGAGGCGATGTTCGCCGCCGTGAACCGGGATTTCTTCGGGCCGGACGTCAGTGCGCTCGGTTCCCCGGGTGGCGCATGCGACGTGGGTAAGATAGCCTGCGATCATCCCGTGGTCGCGACCTGGACGGTGCGGCCGATGAACTGAGGCAAGACGATGCACGCGAATGTCCTGAAATATTTTGTCGAAGTCGCTCGATGCAGTTCGATCCGCAAGGGCGCGCAGAATCTTTATGTCGCGTCGAGCGCGGTCAACCGGCAAATCCTCAAGCTCGAAGCGGAGATGGGGACAGAGTTGTTCGACCGGCTGCCGAACGGCATCCGGCTGAACGCGGCTGGCGAGCGCATGCTGCAGCACATTCGCGCGACGCTGAACGACTTCCACTTGATGCGCAGCGAACTGGATGACCTGAAGGGGGAGCGCAAGGGGCATGTGACGGTGACGGCAATGGATTCGCTTTTCGTCGATTTTCTGCCGTCGACCGTCGAGGAATTTTCAGACGCCTATCCGGCTGTCACCTATTCGATCGCAGCGGTGCCCCCGCACGAAGTACCCATGCGGCTTGTCAGTGGTGAGTACGACGTCGGTATCTCGTACATCACGAAGCTGCCAGCCGGTCTCGATGTCGTGACCGAGGTCGCGCTGCCGCCGGGCGTCATCATGGCATCGTCGCATCCATTGGCGAAGATGGACCGCATCAGCTTCGACGAATGCCGCAATCACGCGTTTCTGCGGCTGGAGGGACGATCGCCGATCCAGGGCGTCGTCACGGCCGACTTTCCCGAGTACTGCGAGTCGTTGCGGCCGAGCGTCACCTGCAACTCGACAACGCTGCTCAAGCGGCTGATTGCGTCTGGCCGGGGCATTTCCTTTTTCTCCAAATTGGCTTTCCTTGACGAATTGGCGCGTGGCGAAGTGGTGTGGAGACCGCTCGACGACGTGAACGTGAATGCGCTCACCGTCGGTGTCATCGCACCTAATCAGCGCGTGCTGCCCCATGTTACGGTGGAGTTCATCGAACGTATTGTGCGACGCCTGAAGCATGTCGAACTGGCGCTTCGCGACGCCTGATTTCCTTGATGCCGCCGATCGCACTTTGACGTGGGCACGGTGAGGTCGCATTCGGTAGCGTCTGCACGACTTCGCCGCGGACACATTCTAGTAATCCTAAATGATCGACCGCATTGCGGCAGCCCGCTATTGGCCGCCTGTCCGTATCCGCATCGCGGTTGATCGTCCTCTAACTATCCGGAACACAACATGGTCACATCAGGCTATACCGATACCCGACTTCTGATTAACGGCGAGTGGTGCGACGCCGCCGGCGGCAAAACCCTCGACGTCATCAATCCGGCCACCGGCCGGGCCATCGGCAAGGTGGCCCATGCCGGCATTGCCGACCTGGACCGGGCGCTGGCCGCCGCGCAAAGCGGCTTCGAAGCCTGGCGCAAGATCCCGGCCAACGAACGCGCGAGCACCATGCGCAAAGCCGCCGCACTGGTACGCGAGCGCGCCTCCGACATCGGCCGCCTGATGACCCAGGAACAGGGCAAGCCGTTCGCCGAAGCACGGGGCGAAGTGCTGGCCGCGGCCGACATCATCGAATGGTTTGCCGATGAAGGCCGCCGCGTCTATGGCCGCATCGTGCCGTCGCGCAACCTGGCGGCGCAGCAACTGGTTCTGAAGGAGCCGATCGGCCCGGTGGCGGCATTCACGCCGTGGAATTTCCCGGTCAACCAGGTCGTGCGCAAGCTGAGCGCGGCGCTCGCGAGCGGCTGCTCGTTCCTCGTCAAGGCGCCGGAGGAAACCCCGGCGTCGCCGGCCGCGCTGCTGCAGGCGTTCGTGGAAGCCGGCGTGCCGGCGGGCACGGTCGGCCTCGTGTTCGGCGATCCGGCGGAGATTTCCAGCTACCTGATTCCGCATCCGGTGATCCGCAAGGTCACGTTCACCGGCTCGACGCCGGTCGGCAAGCAGCTGGCGGCACTCGCCGGCGCGCACATGAAGCGCGCGACGATGGAATTGGGCGGTCATGCGCCGGTCATCGTGGCCGAGGATGCCGACGTGGCGCTGGCGGTTAAAGCGGCCGGTGGCGCGAAGTTCCGCAATGCCGGCCAGGTCTGCATTTCGCCGACGCGCTTTCTGGTGCACAACAGCATTCGCGAGGAATTCGCTGCCGCGCTGGTCAAGCACGCCGAGAGCCTGAAGCTTGGCGATGGTCTCGCGGAAGGCACCACCCTGGGGCCGCTCGCCAACGCGCGCCGTCTCACCGCGATGAGCAAAGTGCTCGACGACGCGCGCAAGACCGGCGCCAAGGTCGAGACGGGCGGCGAACGCGTGGGCTCGGAAGGCAACTTCTTCGCGCCCACCGTGCTGACCAACGTGTCGCTCGAATCAGACGTGTTCAACAACGAGCCGTTCGGCCCGATCGCGGCGATCCGCGGTTTCGACAAGCTCGAAGAAGCGATCGCTGAAGCGAATCGCCTGCCGTATGGTCTCGCGGGTTATGCGTTCACGAAGTCGTTCCGCAACGTGCATCTGCTGTCGCAACAGATGGAAGTCGGCATGCTGTGGATCAACCAGCCTGCCACGCCTTCGCCGGAAATGCCGTTTGGCGGCGTGAAGGATTCGGGCTACGGTTCGGAAGGGGGGCCGGAAGCGATGGATGGCTATCTGGTCACGAAGGCGGTTTCGGTGATGGCGGTGTAGCCGCGCAGCCAGCCGGCATCGCGACGGCCGAAGAGGGTGCATTCGAGGTGACTCCCTCGCCGCCTTTTCGGTCAGTTCAGGCCAGTTGGAGGGATGGGCTGACTATATTGCACAAAGCCCCGCTGCGTAAGGCTAGTGGGGCCTTGTGAGATGTTGTGACGTGGTACGAGACTGATATTGGTCCCCCCGACAGGAATCGAACCTGTATCTAGCGCTTAGGAGGCACTTGTTCTATCCATTGAACTACGGGGAGAGGACCGAACCAAAATGATCGCTGCATTCCTGCCGACGAACAACCCCAGGCAGAATCGGGCGAGTCCAAATTCGCCGGCGAGCGCAGAGTATATCAAACCCGCCCAGCCGCGAGGAGGGCTGCGAAGCCCGTCCCACAAAGCAAACGGCCCAGCGGATATTACCCGCTGGGCCGCGCGAACCACCCGGTGCGCTACCTGAAGCGGCGCACCCCGGCTCAATCGAGCTGACTCAGAATTCCACCACCGCAAACTCCGCTTTGCCGACATCGCACAGCGGGCAGCGCCAGTCGTCCGGAATCGCGGCGAAGCGCGTGCCCGGGGCGATACCGTCTTCGGGAAGGCCTTCTTCTTCGTTGTAGATCCAGCCGCAAATCAGGCAGACCCAGCTCTTATATTCAATCACTTCAATGACTTCGCTCACGACGTACTCTTCTTTGGTTCAATGCATTGATCCGCCAAGTCTGCCCCTTTTTTGGGCACGGCGGCGACCCGCAATATTACCGGAATTTGTCAAATGGACCGCTAATTACCCATGCGGCGTCGCACGTAAAGTGCCTGAGACGTGTCCGGACCCGCGTGACGGTCCCAGCCATACACACCGTGTATGCTCTGATCCGCAGCTCATCTTTGGACTGGTGCGCCGGGCGCCTGGCATGGGTTGCGACGATCCGCCTCATGAGACTGGGGCCGCGATCGCCGCTTGCATCGCCCGCGCATGACTCTCGTTTCCTAACAAGGAGAAAAACGATGTTTAAAAACAAATGGTTGGCCGGTACGGTCCTGGCCGGGTTGGTTGCCGTATCGGGCGCGGCGCAGGCCGCCAGCGTGTCGTTCGTGCAACCGGCGGACGGCGCAACCGTCAGCGATCCCGTGCACGTGGTGTTCGGCGTCGACGGGATGAAGATCGCGCCGGCGGGCACGATGACAGAAGGCACAGGCCATCATCATCTGCTGATCGACGGCAAGCCGCTTGCGAAGGGCGAAGTCATTCCCGCCAGCGACAAATCGCTCCACTTCGGCAAGGGACAGACCGAAACCGATCTGACGCTGCCGCCGGGCGACCATACGCTGACACTGCAATTCGGCGACGGCGCGCATCGTTCGTATGGTCCGGAGATGAGCAAGACCATCACGGTGCATGTGAAGTAACCTGCACACCCACGAGGGCCGGGCCTGTGCAAGCACCGCCCGGCCGCGTTTTCCCGCTCGGAATCCGTTTTGCAAGCCGGCCATTCGGCCTATCTCTTCCGGCATACAGGCACCCGCCCGCGCGCCCGGTACAATGAGCAGTTCCGACTCATCGCTGTCTTCTCCAATTCTCCATGTCGCTTTACACCATTACCGGGGCCCAACTGGCGTTCGGTCACGTCGCGTTGCTCGATCACGCGGATTTCTCTCTCGAAGCGGGCGAGCGCGTTGGGCTGATCGGCCGCAACGGCGCGGGCAAGTCGTCGCTGCTGAAGATCGTCGCGGATCTGACCAAGCCTGACGACGGTCTCGTCACGCGTCAGCAGGGTCTGACTTCGGTCTACGTGCCGCAGGAGCCGGAGTTCGATACGGACGACACCGTGTTCGATGCGGTCGCCGCCGGCCTGACTCACGCCCGCGCGCTGCTGGACGAATACGACGTGGTCGCCAATCAGCTTGCCGACGAGCCGGAAGGCGCGGAGCACGACGCGCTGATGTCGCGTATGAACACGCTGCAATCGGCGCTCGATCATTCAGACGCCTGGAACTGGAGCACGCGCGTGGCCACCACGCTGCAGCAGATCGGTCTGAATGGCGAGGCGCGGGTGGGTTCGCTGTCCGGCGGCATGCAAAAGCGCGTCGCGCTGGCGCGCGCGCTGGTCGTGCAGCCTGACGTGCTGCTGCTCGACGAACCGACCAACCACCTGGACTTCGACGGCATTCGCTGGCTCGAGGAACTGCTGGTGTCGCTGCGCGCCGGTTTGCTCTTCATCACCCACGACCGCGCGTTTCTCGACCGTGTCGCCACGCGCATCGTCGAACTGGATCGCGGGCGTCTGCTGTCGTATCCGGGCAATTTCAGCGCCTACCAGACCAGAAAGGCGCAGCAGCTTGAAGTCGAGCAAGTGGAAGCGGCCAAGTTCGACAAGCTGCTCGCGCAGGAAGAAGTGTGGATTCGCAAGGGCGTGGAAGCGCGCCGTACGCGTAGCGTCGGCCGGATCGCGCGGCTCGTGCAGATGCGCAATGAGCGCGCCGAGCGCCGCAATGTGCTGGGCAACGTGAAGCTCGACGTGGGCCAAGGTGAAAAGTCCGGCAAGATCGTTGCCGAACTGACCGACGTCACCAAGCGCTACGGTTCGCGTACGGTGGTCGACAACTTCACGGCCACGGTAATGCGCGGCGACAAGATCGGCTTCGTCGGTCCGAACGGTGCGGGCAAGACCACGCTGCTAAAGATGATCCTCGGCGAATTGCCGCCGGACGAAGGCACAGTGCGTGTCGGCACCAATCCGCAGGTCGCGTACTTCGACCAGATGCGCGCGCAATTGGACCTGGACAAGAGCCTTGCCGACACGATCAGCCCAGGCAGCGAGTGGGTCGAAGTCAATGGCCAGAAAAAGCACGTGATGAGCTATCTCGGCGACTTCCTGTTCGCGCCGGAGCGCGCGCGTTCGCCGGTCAAGTCGCTGTCGGGCGGCGAGCGGAATCGCCTCTTGCTGGCGCGTCTGTTCGCGCGGCCTGCCAACGTGCTGGTGCTCGACGAGCCGACCAACGACCTCGACATCCCAACGCTCGAACTGCTCGAGGAACTGCTCACCGAATACGACGGCACCGTGCTGCTGGTCAGCCACGATCGCGCGTTTCTGGACAACGTCGCGACCTCGGTGATCGCATCGGAAGGCGCGGGCAAGTGGCGCGAGTATGTCGGCGGCTTTACCGACTGGCAGATCCAACGCGACCGCTCGCAGCAGATGGCGCAGGATGTGCAGAAAGAAGCGGCCAAAGAAACGGCGTCGAAGGACAGCGGCGCAGGCCGCAACACGCAGCGCGCCGCCAAACTGTCGTTCAAGGATCAACGCGAGCTCGAGGCTTTGCCGGCGAAGATTGCCGCGCTCGAAACCGAGCAGAAAACCATCGGTGCTCAACTCGAAGACGGCTCGGTCTTCGCGAAAGACCCGCAGGAAGGCACGCGTCTGACCGCGCGTTACGCTGCGATCGACGAGGAACTGCTGATCGCGCTGGAACGTTGGGACGAACTGGAAAACAAGCGCAAGTGACATGCGGGGGCGGCGCGATCCGAAGTTGCGCCGATGTCACGTCGAGGTCGGAGGCCGGGGCTGCACCGCGGTCTCATCCCGGTCTCATATCAGGCCGCATCCGAGCACTGCCCCTTATCCAAACGGCCAATCCCGCACGCCGTGAATTGCCGCCTGTATCGAAATCAGTAAAATACCCCGCGAACAGGCTTCCCTTGGCGTTCGCACCGGCGTTGTCGTTACACCGGTCTGTAGAACCGGCAACGATCCGCCGTCGAGCGCGCCAACGGGAAGCCAGGCGGCAAAACAGCTTGCCCGCATCGCGGGCACTCCACCTAACCCCGTTGTTTCGTTTCGCTTTTTTTGAAAACTCAACGCATTGTCCACGGACCTGTCCACAGGACCTGTGGACAACGATGAACCGACGCACCCGAGTCAACCATGTCTACGAAAAAGCCAAACGCCGCGTATAGCGAAGCGTCGATCAAGGTGTTGAAGGGCCTGGAGCCGGTCAAGCAACGGCCCGGGATGTACACCCGCACCGAAAATCCGCTGCACATCATTCAGGAAGTTATCGACAACGCGTCGGACGAGGCCCTCGGTGGCCACGGCCGGCAAATCACGGTCACGCTGCACGCGGACCATTCGGTCTCGGTCGAAGACGACGGCCGCGGCATTCCATTTGGCCTGCATCCGGAAGAGGGCGTGCCGGTCGTCGAGATCGTCTTCACGCGCCTGCATGCGGGCGGCAAGTTCGATAAAGCCGCCGGCGGTGCGTACACGTTCTCGGGCGGCTTGCACGGCGTCGGCGTGTCAGTCACCAACGCGCTGTCCACGCGCCTCGACGTCACGGTGTGGCGCGAGGGCAAAATCGCCGAACTGAGTTTCGCCAACGGCGACGTTGCCAAGGAACTCGAAGTGCGGCCCGCCGCGCGCGGCGACAAGAAGTCCGGTACGCGCGTCACCGCGTGGGCCAATCCGAAATACTTCGATTCGCCGAACTTGCCGCTCGGCGAATTGCAGCGTCTGCTGCGCTCGAAAGCGGTGCTGCTGCCGGGCGTCGAAGTCACGCTGATCAACGAGAAAACCGGCGAAACGCAAACCTGGAAATACGAAGACGGTTTGCGCGGCTATTTGCTCGAAGGCATGAACGGCAGCGATCTGCTGATCCCGTTATTCGAAGGCGAGCGCTATGTCGAAAACTCGCGCGCCAGCGAGGAAACGTTCGCGGAAGGCGAGGGCGCCGCGTGGGTCGTCGCATGGAGCGAAGAAGGTACGCTCATGCGTGAGTCGTACGTCAATCTGATCCCGACGCCTGCCGGCGGTACGCACGAGTCCGGTTTGCGTGACGGGCTGTTCCAGGCGGTAAAGAGCTTCGTCGAGTTGCATAACCTGCAGCCGAAGGGCGTGAAGCTCCTTGCTGAGGATGTGTTCGCGCGCGTGTCGTTCGTGCTGTCGGCGAAGGTGCTCGATCCGCAATTCCAAGGGCAGATCAAGGAGCGCCTGAATAGCCGCGATGCAGTGAAGCTGGTGTCGTCGTTCTCGCGGCCGGCTTTGGAGCTGTGGCTGAATCAGCACGTCGAGCACGGCAAGAAGCTCGCCGACCTCGTCATCAAGCAGGCGCAAGCACGTACGCGTGCCGGACAAAAAGTCGAGAAGCGCAAGAGTTCCGGTGTCGCCGTGCTGCCGGGTAAGTTGACCGATTGCGAATCGACGGAAATCGGCCGTAATGAGTTGTTCCTGGTCGAGGGCGACTCGGCGGGCGGCTCGGCGAAGATGGGCCGCGACAAGGAATATCAAGCCATTTTGCCGCTGCGCGGCAAGGTGCTGAACACGTGGGAAACCGAACGTGATCGCCTGTTCGCCAACAACGAAGTGCACGACATTTCGGTGGCGATCGGCGTCGATCCGCATAGCCCGGACGACAAGGTCGATCTGTCGAATCTGCGCTACGGCAAGATCTGCATCTTGTCGGACGCTGACGTGGACGGCTCGCACATTCAGGTGTTGCTGCTCACGCTGTTCTTCAAGCACTTCCCGCAGTTGATCGAGCGTGGGCATGTGTGCGTGGCGCGTCCGCCACTGTTCCGGGTCGATGCGCCCGCGCGCGGCAAGAAGCCGGCACAAAAGCTGTATGCGCTCGACGACGGCGAACTCGAAGCGATCATCGACAAGCTGCGCAAGGACGGCGTGCGCGACACGCAATGGTCCATCAGCCGCTTCAAAGGTCTGGGCGAAATGAGCGCGGAGCAGTTGTGGGACACCACGATGAATCCCGACACGCGGCGTCTGACGCCGGTGGCGCTCGGCGAGCTCGACTATGACGCCACGGTGGCGCGCATGACGATGCTGATGGGCAAGGGCGAAGCGGCGTCGCGGCGCAGCTGGCTCGAAGAAAAGGGCAATGACGTGGAAGCGGATATCTGAGCGCGCTTGAGATTGCGCGCCTCCTTCGCACGAACACTTCACGCCAAACACGGATACGGAATCTAGATGGACGACGACAACACTCTCGACCTTTTTACCGAGCCGCCGCCTCCGGAAGGCGACTTCCTGACGCTCGGCAACTACGCGGAACGCCAGTACCTCGACTATGCGGTGAGCGTGGTCAAGGGCCGCGCGCTGCCTGACGTATGCGACGGCCAGAAGCCGGTGCAACGCCGCATTCTGTTCGCGATGAACGAGATGGGCCTGGGTAACAACGCGCAGCCGGTCAAGTCGGCGCGGGTGGTCGGCGACGTGTTGGGTAAATATCACCCGCACGGCGACCAATCGGCGTACGACGCCCTCGTGCGTCTCGCGCAAGACTTTTCGATGCGCTATCCGCTGATCGACGGCCAGGGCAACTTCGGTTCGCGCGACGGCGACGGCGCAGCGGCAATGCGCTACACCGAAGCGCGCCTCACGCCGATCGCGAAGCTGCTGCTCGACGAAATCGACCAGGGCACGGTCGATTTCATGAAGAACTATGACGGCAAGGAAGATGAGCCGAGGCTGCTGCCCGCGCGCTTGCCGTTCGCCTTGCTGAACGGCGCATCCGGCATCGCGGTGGGTCTTGCAACAGAAATCCCCTCGCACAACCTGCGCGAAGTCGCGGCGGCCACGGTGGCGATGATCCGCAATCCGAAGATCGAGCATGCTGAACTGATGCAGCACATCTCGGGTCCGGATTTCCCGGGCGGCGGCCAGATCATTTCGAGCGACACCGAGATTTCGGCAGCGTACGAAAGCGGTCGCGGCAGCCTGAAGGTGCGCGCCCGCTGGAAGATCGAGGATCTCGCACGCGGCCAGTGGCAACTCGTCATCAGCGAATTGCCGCCGAATACGTCCTCGCAGAAGGTGCTCGAAGAAATCGAAGAGCAGACCAATCCGAAGATCAAACTCGGCAAGAAGACGCTCACGCCCGAGCAACTGCAGACCAGGCAGACCCTGCTCGCCCTGCTCGATGCCGTGCGTGACGAGTCAGGCAGGGACGCGCCGGTGCGTCTGGTCTTCGAGCCGAAGTCGAGCCGCATCGATCAGACCGATTTCGTCAACACGTTGCTCGCGCATACGAGCCTCGAATCGAACGCGTCGCTGAATCTGGTGATGGTGGGGGGCGATGGCCGTCCGCGTCAGAAAGGTTTGAGCGAAATTCTGCACGAGTGGGTCGCGTTCCGCTTCGCGACGGTCACGCGTCGCACGCGTCATCGTTTGATGAAGGTCGACGACCGGATTCACATCCTCGAAGGCCGGATGATCGTCTTTTTGAATATCGACGAAGTCATCCGCATCATTCGCGAATCGGACGAACCGAAGGTCGCGTTGATGGCCGCGTTCAGCCTGTCCGATCGTCAGGCTGAGGACATTCTCGAAATCCGCCTGCGTCAGTTGGCGCGGCTCGAGAAGATCAAGATCGAGAAGGAACTGTCCGAACTGCGTGACGAGAAGGCCAAGCTCGAGGAACTGCTCGGCAACGAATCGGCGATGAAGCGTTTGCTCATCAAGGAGGTCGAAGGCGACGCCAAACAATACGGCGACGAGCGCCGCACGCTGATCCAGCAGGAAAAGCGCGCCACGTTCGAAGCGCGTGTGGTCGACGAGCCGGTCACGGTGGTGGTGTCGCAGAAGGGCTGGGTGCGCGCGCTGAAGGGCCACGGTCTGGATGCGGCCGGCTTCACGTTCAAGGCCGGCGACGGGCTCTACGCAGCGTTCCAGTGCCGTACGCCTGACACGCTGGTCGCGTGGGGCAGCAATGGCCGCGTGTATTCCGTTGCAGTTGCGATACTGCCGGGCGGCCGGGGCGACGGCGTGCCGGTCACGTCGCTGATCGAACTCGAGTCGGGCAGCCACCTGATGCATTACTACGCGGCCTCCGCGGATCAGGCGTTGCTGCTCGCGTCGAGCAACGGCTTCGGCTTTATCGCCAAGGTCGGCGACATGGTGAGCCGCGTGAAGGCCGGTAAGTCGTTCATGACGATCGATGCCGGCGCCGCGCCGCTCGTACCGATGCCGATGCTGCCGGACGCGGCGCACATCGCGTGTCTGTCTTCGGGCGGCAGGCTGCTGGTGTTCGGCCTCGACGAGATGAAGACGCTCTCGGGCGGCGGACGCGGCGTGACGCTGATGGCGCTCGACGACAACGAAACGCTAGTGCAGGCGCTGGCCATCAACAAAGCGGGCGTCGTGTTGATCGGCACGCGTCGCGGTGGCCGAGTCGACGAGGAGAAGTTGAGCGGCGCCGCAATCACGCCGCACCTCGGCAAGCGGGCGCGCAAGGGGCGTGCGCCTGAGAGCAAGATGAAGCTCGACGGCATGCGTCCGGTGTTGGCCGCTTAACAAAAGCGAACGTAGGAACGCGGCGTGCGCTTTAGCTTGAGTTGCACTTCAAGCGCACGCCATGGGAAGTAGAAAATAGGAGGAGCAGCGCCGTCGCGGCATCGGGGGCGCTGCAATAATCGCTACAAAGAATGGCAGGAAAATCGCGGGTGCAGGAACTGCATGCATAGCGCGCGGTCGAATGCGCTCAATAGCCGCTGCTAATATCACTCGTCATAAGCGGTGTGGCGTCGTCGGGAGAGGAAAACAAAATGAACAAAGCTGTCGAACTCGCGCTGTTTCTACATCTGCTCGCGGTCGCGGTGTGGGTTGGTGGGATGGTATTCGCGCATTTCTGTCTGCGGCCGGCCATTGCCGATCTTTCGCCGCAACTGCGCTTGCCCTTGTGGGAATCGGTGTTCGGCCGCTTCTTCAATTGGGTCGCCGCGTCAGTGCTGGTGATTCTCCTTACCGGCGGATTTCTGTTGATGCAATTCGGCGGCGGTCACGCCATATGGCCGTTGCACGCCATGGCCGGCCTCGGCATCGTGATGATGCTGATCTTCGGCCACATTCGCTTCGCCGTCTTCCCGCGCATTCGCCGTGCGGTGCAGGCGCAGAAATGGCCGGACGGCGCGCGGGCAGTCGGCACGATCCGGCGGTTGGTGCTGGTCAATATCGTGCTGGGCGTGGTGACGATCGGTGTCGCGGTGCTGTCGCGCGGGTTTTGAAATCGGCATTTTGAATGCCGGTTGCAGCCTACGCCATGGCGCCGTAGGCAAGCCATAGCCCACACACGATCGCCACTGTTCCGTACACCACGTACACCGGCACCTTGAGCTTCGCGAAGCACATGCCGGAGAACAGCGCGGTCACCAGATAAACGGGTTTGAGCGGCACATGCCCCGCAATGCGCAGCACGGCCACCGCGAGAAACGCAGTGGTGACCGCGCGCAAGATACGCATGCCATGCTCGAAACGCGGATTGGCCTTCAACTGATGTAGATGCCGTTGTGCCAGCACCACGAGGCAACCCGACGGCACAAAAAGCGCAAGGGTGGCAATCAGCGCGCCTGCCCAGCCATCCACCAGATAGCCGAAGAACGGCACCACGTTCAGGAGCGGCCCGGGCGACAGCGGCGACAGCGAAAACGCCAAGGTGAAATCGTTATCCGATACGCCGATCGCCGACGTCACGAACAACGTCTTGAGCACCGGCAACGCCGAGAAGCCGCCGCCGAACAATGTCATACCCGCGCCGGCGAGCCGCGGCCACAGCAGCGCCAGTTCGTAGCGATGCGGCAATGGCAGCGCGAACAGCACCAGCAACACGCCCAGGGCGCCCAGCAATTGCCAGTCCCCGCGTCCGACCGACACGACAATGCGCGCATCGCGAGCCGGGCTGACCAGCCAGCCGGTGCCGAAGGCCGCGCCGAGCATCAACACGTAGGCGGCGGGACTGCGCGCATAGAAGAGCGCCACGCAACCGAGCACCGTCGCGGTCCATTCGAGCTTGCCGCGCACCAGTGCGCGCGTCTGTTTGTACCAGGTGATCGCGATCAACGTGGCCAGCACCACGCTGAAGTGATTGAGCAAGGTTTGGGAAGCGGCGGCGCGCACGAGCGGCGTGCGATAGAAGATCGCGAACACGGTCATCAGCGTGAAAAAGGGCAGCACGCTTGCGATGCCTGCGACCCAGGCGCCGGCGCGTCCGCGCAGCGCATGTCCCAGTTGCACGGCGACGTTGCAGCCCACCGGCCCGGGCACCATCCATGCAAGCGCGATCAGATCCGAAAAGGCGACACGCGAAAGCCGTCCCTCGCGTTCGACATAGTGGTTCTCGAGTTGCGCCATCAGCGCGAGGCCACCCCACGACAGCGCCGACAGGCCGAACACGACCCGGAACAGCGTCCATAGCGGTTCTCGCTTTCCTCGCCTGGCGGCATCCTGGCTCGTGATCGTCTGCATGGCGCCGCGGGTCCCGGCACGGCCCGCCCTCTGAGATCATCGTTGTGTGTTGGCGCGGCCGTTGCGCGGCATCGCGCTGTGACGCAGTACAGCGTGAATGTAGCCGGTTTTGTGAGGCAGCGGTTGGATTCGCGGACTACGCTCAGCTATTGGTACTCGTACTCGTGCTTGTCACACTGCCGGTGCTGTCGTTTTCATGCGCGGTGCGGCGAGCCTGCATGCCGCATACGCCGAAGCGTTCGAGCAGCGCCGGGATCGCGTCGACCGGTACCGGACGCGAGAACAGAAAACCCTGCGCTTCGATATGGCCGAGCGCGCTCAGCCACGCGATCTGCTCTTCGGTCTCGGTGCCTTCTACCACGATCGTGAGCCCGAGCGA
The DNA here is from genome assembly GCF_041321145.1 of Paraburkholderia sp. IW21. Taxonomy (NCBI): domain Bacteria; kingdom Pseudomonadati; phylum Pseudomonadota; class Betaproteobacteria; order Burkholderiales; family Burkholderiaceae; genus Paraburkholderia; species Paraburkholderia sp. IW21. Next base: position 172,943 of record NZ_JBGGWA010000009.1, read on the forward strand.
GCGCGCCAGATTGACGATCGCGGTGACCATCACGCAGACGCTGCGATCGGCGGGAATCGCCTGGATGAACGAACGGTCTACCTTCAGCGTGTCGACCGAGAAGCGGTTCAGATAGGAGAGCGACGAATAGCCGGTGCCGAAATCGTCGAGCGCGATCCGCACGCCGAGGCGCTTCAATGCAAAGATCTTCTCCGAGACAAGTTCGGGATATTCCATCATCGCGGTTTCGGTGATTTCGAGTTCGAGGCGCCGGGCGGAGATGCCGCTTTCCTCAATCGCGTGCGAGACGGTTTCGTACAGATCGCCTCTCCAGAACTGCACCGCCGAGATGTTCACCGCGAGCGAGAGCGTGTCGTAGCCCTGTCGTTGCCACAGCGCCAGTTGACGGCAGGCGGTCTCGATCACGAAGTCGCCGATCGGCACGATCAGGCCGGTCGATTCGGCGACCGGGATGAATTCGTTGGCGGGAATCAAACCGTGTTGCGGATGATTCCAGCGCACGAGCGCTTCGAAGCCGGTGATGCAGCGGCGCGTCAGGTCGATCTTCGGCTGATAGGCGAGAAACAGTTGACCTTCGGCCAGCGCGACGCGCAACTGCTGCTCCCACTTCATCAAATGATCCGCGCGGTGCGACAGTTGCGGCGAATAGAACTGGTAGCAGTTCTTGCCGGCATCCTTCGCGCTGTACATGGCGAGATCGGCTTTTTTCAGCAGATCGATCTCGCTCTCGTTGGCGACCGAGTAGAGCGCGATGCCGATGCTCGCATGCAGCACGAACGAACTGCCGCGTACTTCGAAAGGTTTGGCGAACGCTTCGGCAGCGGCTTCGGCGAGGGTCACGGCGCGCTTCTCGACATCGTCGCCCTTGATCACGACGACGAACTCGTCGCCGCCGATACGGCTCAATGCACCGCCTTCGCCGACCGCGGTGGCGAGGCGTGAGGCCGTCATTTGCAGCACGATGTCGCCGGCGTTGTGGCCGAGCGTGTCGTTGACGGTCTTGAAGTTGTCGAGGTCGATGAAGAGAATCGCGAGGTGGCCGAGATTGGCCGGCTGCGCCACGTCGTGGCGCAGCGTTTGCAGCGTGGCATAACGATTGCGCAAGCCGGTCAGCAGATCGTACTCGACCAGATGCGTCATCTCGCGCTCGCGCCCGAGCAGCTTGCCGATCAAACCGGTGGCCACGGCGAAGAAGCTGAGCATCGCGAGCGAGATGAAGCCCGCCATCAGCAGATAGACGTTGCGCGTGTGGTTGTAGTCGGCGAATTCCTCGGCTTGCGAGAGGCCGACCAGCACGGCGAGCGGATAGCCGTCGATATGCCGGTACGAGACGATGCGCGTGACCTTGTCGATCGAATCGACGTAGGTGCCCGACACATGCTCCGAAGTCGGATACGAGCCGCTCGCCGAGAACGTGCCGTTGGCGCTTTCGGTGCTGCCGGTGCGCCGCGCGAGCACCGTGCCGTTGTCGGAGATCACCGCGATCACGCCTTCACGGCCTATCGCCGCGTTGTTGTAGAAGTCGCTGGTGAAATAGCTCGGGTCTTCGGAGACCACCACGACGCCCGCGAAAGAGCCGTCCGGATGATTCAGACGCCGCGTCATCTGCAAGGTCCAGTGGCCGGACACGCGGCCGAGCACCGGCTTGCTGATGTACAGCTGGTCGTCGTTTTCGTGTTCGTGGACCTTGAAGTGCTCGCGGTCCGACAGGTCGATGCGCTTCGGATTGAGTTCGGTCGTGTTCGCGATCAGCGTGCCGTGTTCGTCGATCAGCGAGACCTGCACCAGCGTCTCGCTTTGCACCACGCCTTTCTCGACCGTGCTGGTGAGATCGAAATGATTGGGGGTTTTCTCGAACTCGAATTTGACGAAGCGCGTGATCTGGTCGACCTGGTGAATCGCCTTGACCGTGTGCTGTTCGAGCGCCGCCGAGAGAATCGCGGCAGAGGCCATCGCTTCACGATAGGTGGCGTCTTTCTCGACCGACAGACGCGCGAAGATCACGGTCCAAAGCAGGATCAGCACGAGTACACCGAGCGCGGGAATGGCGAGCAACGCGCGGCGGCGCGACACGGCAGGATCGCGGCGAGGTTTGGTTTCGCGCGGGTCGGAGAAGCGGAACTGGCTCATTGGGCGGCCCGTGCCCTGGTGCCGGCACGCTGCAACTGCGCGCGCATTGACTGCGCTAATTTCATGGGTGGCTGCATGGTGACCAAGGTGCCGGAACTGCTGCGCAGGAGAAGGGAGCGTGGCGTCGTGCCTGACCATCCGCAGGTCATCGAGAACGTTTCGATATTACTTAATGCCAGAGGATTAAGGAAGGGTCCACGCATCGGGTATACGCGGGCCGCCGCGGCCATCGTGGCCGGCTGAACGCGCAGGCCACGCGGCCAGTCATGGGGCAGCGGGCTGGCGGCCATTTTCGAGGGTTTCATCGGGACCTGGCATTAAGGTGTACCAAGCCTCGTTTTATGCTTGGCGCATTGATCGTGCAACCCTGCGGCGTTTTTTAATCAAGCATGGCGGGAAGCGGCGCGACAGGGCGGCGCCTGGCTGCAGGCCGGCACGCGTAAGCGGGCCGGCAAGGGCCGTGGCGTTCAGGGACGCCTGAAGCGGCCGTTGATGACCGTCACCGATAGCCGCCGATCCAGATCGTCCCAGCTGCTATCTGGTGACAAGAAACGATCCACCTCGCCACCCAATGCAAAACGCGCCGCAGGTGACAGACACCTCGCGACGCGTTCCGTGCGCTCAGGACGACCGGCCGGACGAACCGGCAGCCGGTCCGATTCGAGTCGTTATTCGACTTCGGCGATCATCTCGATCTCGACGCAAGCGCCAAGCGGAATCTGCGCCACGCCGAAGGCCGAGCGTGCATGCTTGCCGCGCTCGCCGAATACGTCGGCGATCAGTTCGGATGCGCCGTTAGTGACCAGATGCTGCTCAGTGAACTCGAGCGTCGAGTTGACGAGGCTCATCAGCTTGACGATGCGCGTGACGCGGTTCAGATCGCCCACATGCGTGTGCAGCGTGGCGAGCAGGTCGATGGCGATCGAACGCGCCGCGGCCTTGCCTTCTTCGGTGGTGAGCGTGGCGCCGAGCTTGCCGCTCCACACCTTGCCGTCCTTCTTGGCGATGTGGCCGGAGAGAAACACCGTGTTGCCGCTTTGCGCGCTCATCACATAGGCGGCTGCTGGAGCGCCCGCGCTCGGCAGTTCAATGCCTAGTTCCTTGAGCTTGTCGTACACATTTGTTTGAGCCATGGTGTGTCCTTGGTCAGTAGTGGAATTCGGTGGCGCGGGTCGGGGCGAGAACGCTTAGACCTTCGCGCGGATCAGCGCCGCGAGACGCGACACGCCTTCGTCGATTCTGGCCGGCGGCACCGTGACGAACGACAGGCGCAGCGTGTTGTGCTGCGCTTCGTTCGCGAAGAACGGACCGCCCGGCACGAACGCGACATTCTGCGCGACGGCTTCGTCGAGCAGCTTCATGCTGTCGATCTGCGCGGGCAGATTCACCCACACGAACATGCCGCCCTCCGGACGGTTCCAGCTCACGCCTTCGGGCATGTAGCGTTCGAGCGAGGCGAGCATCGCCGCGCACTGATCGCGGTACAGCTCGCGAATGGTCGGCACGTGCGTGTCGAGGAAGCCGTCCTTGATCACTTCATACACGATGCGCTGCGTGAAGCTGGGCGTGTGCAGATCGGTGGCTTGCTTGGCCTGCACGAGTTTGAAGATCAGTTCTTCGGGCGCGATGATGTAGCCGACCCGCAGGCCCGGCGCGAGCACTTTCGAGAACGAGCCCAGATGCACGATGTGATCCGGCGCCATCGACAACATGGTGGGCAGCGGAACGCCTGCGTAGTCGAGCGCGCCGTAGGGATCGTCTTCGATCACCGGGAACGGCGAAGTCTTCGCAAACGCGGCCAGTGCGCGGCGGCGTTCGATCGGCAGACGGCGTCCGGTCGGATTCTGGAAGTTCGGTTGCGCGTACAACAGGCGTGCGCCGGCCGTCAGTTCGGGCGTGAGCGCCTCGGGGATCAGGCCTTGCTCGTCGGTCGGCACCTGTACATAGACCGGCTCATACATCGAGAACGATTGCAGCGCGCCGAGATAGGTCGGCGTTTCGACCAGCACCGGGCTGTCCGGGCACACCAGCACTTTGCCGAGCAAGTCGAGCGCCTGCTGCGAGCCGGTCGTGATCAGGACCTGGCTGGGGCGAATCTGCGCGCCGTTCACCGAATAGCGTTGCGCGACCCATTCACGCAGCGGCAGATAGCCTTCGGTCGCGCTGTATTGCAAAGCCGCGGCGGGCGAGTCGCGCAGAATGCGGTCGGCCGCTTCGCGCATGCGTTCGGCCGGGAAGGTCGCCGGCGAGGGCAGGCCGCCCGCGAACGAAATGACTTCGGGCCGTTCCGTGACCTTCAGGATCTCGCGGATCGCCGAGCTCGTGAGCTTGCGTGCGCGTTCGGACAATTGCCACGTGGGGGCTTTCAAGTCGCTTTGGTCCATGGTCTCCTCTGTTGGTTTCTCTGGAACCGGTCAAAACATCGATTATCGCGCGAGTCGGCGACCCGCGCGCGTTGCTTATTTAAGGGTCCGTAGACCGTCGGGTGTTTCAAACTCGGCCACCAGCGCCGCAGCGCCTTGCGTATGCTGCAACGCGAGCAGATGCGCCGCGCCGAGCCAATGCAACTGCGCTGCAAGCGCTTCGGCCTGCGGATGAAATGCTTTCAAAGCTTTCAGCGCGACGTCCGTTTCCGGCAGGACCGCCGACGGATGCAGCGGCGTGTCCCATTGAATCAGCGACGGCAGCACGCCGTCGCCGACGCCTAGCCAAGTGGGGAAGGCGCCGTCGTCAGGCACCGACAAGCCCCAGGTGAAATCGCCGCGCGTCATCGACACGATGGGTGCGATGCGCTGCGGATACTGCGTTTGCCACACCGCGAGGCGTTTTGGGCGGTCGACCCGGGCGACCCAATGCGACAAATACGGTCCTTTTTCGAGCCGCGCGTGCGTCGCGGGGTCGTCGAGGGCGAATAGACGGGCGCGGGGTGCTGCGCCGTCGGCCGGAACGGCAGCCTGCGGGTCGACCGCGATAACCTCCAGATACACGCCGCCCCACAGATTCAGCAGGCGATTGTGGGTGCGCATCAGCGGATGCGCGCCGCCGCCGGCCGGTGCGACGCCGAGCGTGTCGGCGACGTACTGCGTGCCCTCGTCGAGGGTACGGGCGGAAATCACGAGATGATCGAGGTGGAGCGAATGAGCAGTCATGGGGGATCGAAGAAACGGTTTCCGCGGTAAGCCGGAGCGTGCGCCGGGTGCGGCGGCAGTGCTGCCGGGGTCGTAAGCATAACCGTTTGCCGGGTCGGCAGGCCAGGCGGATGGCGTTTGGACCGGTCTTGCCCGATGTCGCTCGTGAGCGGCGGGAAGCAACCCAAACTGCTTCATCATCCGTTGCTTATCTTGAATGTAGCGGTGGCGACCGGCACAGTAACGGTACAATCGGTTCGATACCGTTCGGTACAGTTGGAGCCCGTTATGTCCGTCCCGCTTGCCCAGATTCCCACCCCTCACAATACGGCGTCGCTGACACTGGTCGAGCAGCTCGTCCAGTGGGCGCGCCGCCGCGTCGAGGAGCGCGTGTTCCGCCCCGGCATGCGCATGCCGTCGATCCGCAAGCTTGCCCTCGACAAGGGTGTGTCGCGCTTCACGGTGGTCGAGGCTTACGAGCGGCTGGTGGCACAAGGTTTTCTTGAGTCGCGGCGTGGTTCCGGCTTCTATGTGCGCGAGCGGCTGGCCGGTGTGTCGTCGGCTGAAATCCGTACGATTGCCGCAGCGGCGCCCGCGCCGGCCACGATCGACGTGGTCTGGTTACTGCGCAATATGCTGCACACGGGTGCGCGCCCCGAGCGCAGCCCAGGCCTCGGCTACCTGCCCGGGCGCTGGCTCGACGGCGATCTGATCACTAACGCGTTGCGCACGCTCGGCCGGCAAAGCGGTGCGCAGATGCTCGGCATTGGCACACCGCAGGGCTTTTTGCCGCTGCGCCAGCAGTTGCAGACGCGCCTGGAGGAGTTGGAAATCGGCGCGTCGCCGGATCAGATCGTGATGGTCTCCGGCATTACCCAGGCGATCGACCTGATATCGCGCATCTACGTAAAATCGGGCGATGCGGTGATCGTCGGCGATCCGGCCTGGTTTCAGATGTTCGGGCGCTTCGCGTCGCAGGGCGCGCGGCTGGTCGGCATGCCGTACACGCCGGACGGCCCGGACCTCGACGCGCTCGAGTCGCTCGTGGAGACGTGGCGGCCGAAAATGCTGGTGATCAATTCGGTGCTGCAGAATCCGACCGGCACGTCGCTCACGGCCGCGCAGGCGTTTCGTATCCTGCGGCTTGCCGAAGCGTACGATTTCATCGTCGTCGAAGACGATATTTACGGCGATCTGTGCCCGCCGAGCTATCCGGGCACCCGGCTCGCGAGCCTCGACCAGTTGAAGCGCGTGATCTATCTCGGCAGCTTTTCGAAGACGCTGGCGCCCAATCTGCGCGTGGGCTTTATCGCCTGTGCGCCGGAGGTGGCCACGGCGGTCAGCGATCAAAAGATGCTGGTCGGCATGACGAGCCCGGAACTGAACGAGCGCGTGCTCTACAAGATTCTCACCGAGGGTCACTACCGAAGGCACGTCGAGCGACTGCGCTTGCGGCTGGACGGCGTGCGCGAAAAATCCGTGCGGATGCTGGAGAAGACCGGCATGAAGCTGTTCCTGACGCCCACGGCAGGCATGTTCCTGTGGGCCGACACCGGCGTGGATGCGAGCGCGCTGGCCGCCGCCGGGCACGAAGACGGCTTCCTGCTGACGCCTGGCAGCCTGTTTTCTCCGCAACAATCGCCCACCACATGGATGCGCTTCAATATAGCCAACTGCGGCGATCCGGAGCTGGCGGCGTTCCTGTGCCGCTATCTGGACAGCGTCGCACGCCGCGCCTCTTGAAACCGCGCCGGCTTGCCCCCAGTTAGGCGGACAGTCTTGAATTCCCAGTCTTGAATCCCATTCGCAACAGAGAGGAAGTCCGACCATGGCACAAGAAACCATGAGCTTTCAGGCAGAAGTGAAACAACTTCTGCATCTGATGATCCATTCGCTGTACAGCAACAAGGAAATCTTTCTGCGTGAGCTGATTTCGAATGCGTCCGACGCGGCCGACAAGCTGCGCTTCGAAGCGATCGAAAACAGCGCGTTGTACGAAAACGATTCCAATCTGCGGATTCGTGTGTCGTACGACAAGGCCGCGCGCACCGTCACCATCGACGACAACGGCATCGGCATGAGCCGCGACGAAGCGATCGCCCACCTCGGCACGATCGCGCGCTCGGGCACCAAGGAATTTTTCGGCAAGCTCTCCGGCGACCAGCAGAAAGATGCGGCGCTGATTGGCCAGTTCGGCGTGGGTTTCTACTCGGGCTTTATCGTCGCGGACAAGATCACGGTCGAAACGCGCCGCGCCGGCTTGCCCGCCTCGGAAGGCGTGCGCTGGGAAAGCGCGGGCGAAGGCGACTTCGCGGTGGAGCAGATCGAACGCGCCGCCCGCGGCACGACCATCACGCTGCATCTGCGTGCCGATGAAGACGAGCTGCTGTCGTCGCATCGTCTGAAGTCGATCATCCAGAAGTATTCGGATCACGTCGCGCTGCCCATCCTGATGGCTAAGGAAGAGTGGGACGCCGAAAAGAGCGAGATGGTCACGAAGGACGAGGACGAGACCGTCAACCAGGCGAGCGCGCTGTGGACCCGGTCCAAGAACGAGATCACCGAAGACCAGTACAAGCAGTTCTACCAGCATCTCTCGCACGATCACCAGGATCCGCTGACGTGGACGCATAACCGCGTTGAAGGCCGCAGCGAATACACGCAGCTGCTGTACGTGCCGACGCGTGCGCCGTTCGACATGTTCAACCGCGATCATCGCGCCGGCCTGAAGCTGTACGTGAAGCGCGTGTTCATCATGGACGACGCCGAACAACTGCTGCCGGCGTATCTGCGCTTCGTGAAGGGCGTGGTCGATTCGGCTGATCTGCCGCTGAACGTGTCGCGTGAAATCCTGCAGGAAAGCCGCGATGTGAAGGCGATCCGCGAAGGGGTGACCAAGCGCTCGCTGTCGATGCTCGAAGAATTGGCGAACGCGGACAATGACGCCGACAAGGAAAAGTACGCGGGCTTCTGGAAGGAATTCGGCCAGGTGCTGAAGGAAGGCATCGGCGAAGACTTCGCCAATCGCGAGCGCATTGCCAAGCTGGTGCGCTTTGCTTCCACGCAGACGGAATCGCCTGAGCAAACCGTGTCGCTCGCCGATTACGTCTCGCGAATGAAGCCCGAGCAAACGAAGCTCTATTACGTGACCGCCGACACGTGGCAGGCCGCTACCCACAGCCCGCATCTCGAAGTGTTCCGCAAGAAGGGCGTGGAAGTGCTGTTGCTGACCGATCGCGTGGATGAATGGATGCTGTCGTTCCTGAACGAATTCGACGGCAAGCCGCTGCAAAGCGTCGCGCGTGGCGACCTCGATCTGGGTGCGCTGAATGACGAAGAAAAGCAGGCGCAGGAGAAAGTCGGCGAAGAGTTCAAGCCGCTCGTCGACAAGATGAAGGAAGCGTTGAAGGACAAGGCCAAGGACGTGCGTCTGACGTTCCGCCTGACCGATTCGCCGTCCTGTCTCGTGGCTGACGACGGCGAAATGAGCGGTTATCTGCAACGTATGCTTAAGGCTGCCGGCCAGGACGCGCCGTCGTTCCATCCGATTCTCGAAGTGAATCCGGAGCATGCGCTGGTGAAGGGCCTGCACGCGGACAGCGCGACTTTCGACGACTGGTGCCATCTGTTGTTCGATCAGGCGTTGCTTGCTGAAGGCGGCGCGCTGGAAGATCCGGCTAGCTTCGTGAAGCGGACCAATGCGCTGTTGTTGGCGCGTGCGGGTTGAGCTTGAATCGAGTTTGAATAGGCGTTGTGTTGACGCTTGTGGCTAAAAAATGCGCTGCCTTGGCAGCGCATTTTTTTTGCCCGGCGCGGCGTTTTTGCGCCGGTTCAGGCAAGCAATGCTCAGGGCTTAGTGAGCGGACGCCTGGCCATGCAAATGACGCACTTGCGATAGCACGGACCCGGCCAGTTCCTTCGCTTCCAGACAGGCGTGGTGATCGGCCAGCACTTTCGCCGCAAGACTGCCGATGGTCGTGCTGGTCTGCTTCGACGTGTGGTGCTGCGCGAGCGCTGAACCGGCAAGTTCTTTTTCCAGATGCAAGGCGCCCGGGCGCCGCAAAACGACTGCGGCAAGATGGGCGATGCGGTCGGATGTTTCTTTTGAGTTCGTCGTATTCAAGCCTTACTCCTATGTGTTTATTGTCGATCCGGACGACTTTCGGGTCTGCGAAAGTCGTTCCGGAAAATAATTATGGTTAACTAATAAAATCAATTCAACAACAGTAAATTGAGATTGATTTGTGAGATGTGAAAAGCCACTTTTGTCTTATGCTGGCGCGTTAAGAATTCGGATGATTAAAGGATTGTTTGCAATCTTTAAGCCGTTTATGCACCGAATCTTATTTCTGCGATTACACCTTCACCTGTTGCAATCACTCTTTGTATTCCCATGTCCGATTCCACTTTGGCGAAACCTGTCGATTCATTGCGTCTCCTATGGTCGATCTTGCGCGAGCAGGGCTTCGATGCTGCTGAGCGCCGTGCTGTCGAACTCGCAGCGGGAGGTGTGTCGCTGCAATTGCACGCCGACCTGTGCGCGAGCGCCGGGCGTTTCGAAGCGGCGTATCACAGCGCATCGCAAGCGCAGGCCGAAGGCCGTGGCGCGCGTCACGCCAGGCTGGCGCTTTTCGCCGATGCACTTGGCCATGTTGAGGCCGTGCGGCAGCACTGCGAACAGGCGGTGACCACGCAGCCGTTCGCGGCGACGCTCGACTGGATCGTCTGGTTGATCGACCACTGCGGCGCCTATTCGGCTGCGGCGCAGATGTTGCGTGCTTATGAGCGCCACGCGTCGCAGGACGCCCGGGCGCCATGGTGGCTGGCGATTTCGCTAGCGGTCCTGCCGGACGCGAGCGCCCCAGCCGAGCGCCGCGCGGCGTTATTGCGCGCGTACGCGCTCGACCCGGCGATTCATCCCGCGTTGCCGTTACAGCTTGTGCTGGCGTTCCGCGAGATACGCGATTGGCACACGGTCGAACGTGTTTGCCGCGAGATGCTCGCGCGCAATCCGGCTGATGCCGAGATGGCCTGGCAACTGAGCCACGCGCAATGGCAGTGCGACGACGCAGCCGCCGCGGAGGCGACGATGCGCGCCGTCAATGCCGCCGCGCCCGGCAACGCCGACGTGTTGGCTGCGATTGGCATGTATCTCGCCGAGCAGGCGCGCTTTGACGACAGCGAAGCGACGCTGCATGCGGCGCTTGCGCTCGATCCTGCCACGGTGCAGGCGGCGGTCGATCTGGCCGACCTGGCGTTGCGACGTGGCGATTGGGCCCGCGCATGGCCGCGTTTCGAGGCACGTCTGGCACGGGGCGACCGCGAGTCGGACAACGTCGTGACCGTCATGGGACGCCTGGCGCCGCGCTGGCGGAATGAACCGCTCGCCGGCAAGACGCTGCTCGTGCATAGCGAGCAGGGTAACGGGGACGACATCCAGATGGTCCGATTCGTCGCGGAGCTAGCTGCGCGTGTGCGCGATGAGGGCGGTCGATTGGTGCTTGCGGTACGCCGGGCATTGCAGCCGCTGTTCGCGCGCTATTACGCCGATTGCGTGTCTATCGAAGACGGGCCGGTTGGCAAGCCGCACTACGTTTTGCCGATGATGAGCATACCGTGCGTGCTCGGCTTGTTGCGTGAGCAGGTCGGCGGTGCGGCCTATCTGCATACCGACGCAAACAACGCGGCGGCATGGCGCGAGCGGGTAAGCGCATGCGTTGGGGATGCGGCGCTCCACGTCGGCCTCGTGTGGTCGGGCAGCCCGACTCATCGGCGCGATGCGAAACGATCGATTCCGCTTGCAGCGCTGGCGCCAGTGCTGGCCTTACCCGGCGTTGTGTTCCATCCGCTGACACCCGGCCGTGGCGCCGATGTGACGGCTTTGATCCAGCAGGGCTATTGCATCCGCGATCTGACTTCGCACTACGAGGCCGGTTTCGACGACGTAGCCGCGCACCTCGCCGCGCTCGATGCGCTGCTGACAATCGACAGCGCCCCGTTGCATCTAGGCGGTGCACTGGGGCGTCCCGTGCTGGCGATGCTCGATCACGTGTCGCACTGGTGTTGGGGCAACGAGGAGGCGCAGCCCTGGTATGACTCTGTCGAGCTGTTCAGACAGGCGCAGCCGGGTGCATGGGAGCCGGTGGTCGGGCGAGTGGCTGCGCGCTTGCAAACGCTGGTGCCCTCTCGCAAGTAGCAGTTTTTCCGCTACGCTGACCGTGCTTCAACGCTCGGTCTGGTGATCCCCGTCGACTCGGCGGTCGCTTATCTGGCCGGGGCGTCGGGGGGGCCGAAATGATAGTCCGTGATAACCGGACGCGCCAACCGCGTCCGGTTATCACCCTGTTCGCGCCTGGAATGCCAGGCTGTGGCAAACGCCTACTTCTTACCCATCAACGTATCCATCGTCTCACCCCGCACGAGAATCTCCGTGCGACGGTTCAGCGCGCGCCCTTCGGCCGTGTCGTTGCTTGCCACGGGGTTGTTATACGCGTTGCCCTTCGTGCGGATGCGCTCCATCACCACACCGCGTGCCACCAGCGCATACCCTACCGCAACAGCGCGTTCCTCCGAGAGCTGCTGGTTGTATTCCAGCGTGCCGACGTTATCGGTGTACCCCTCGACCACGATCGGTTTTTTACTGCGCTTGAGCAGAACGGCAGAGCGATTGATTACCGTGACTGCGTCGCCGCGCACTTCGGATTTGCCGAATTCGAACAGCGCCGTTTCGGGCAGTCTGACTGCGACACCGCCGGCGACTGGCGTCACCTCGATGCCGACTGCCTTGTTCAGCGATGTTTCCGTATCGCGATTCAATGGGGCTGCGCAGCCCGCCATTAGCAGGACCGACATCGCGCAAGCCGTCAGGCCCAGGAATGTTTTCATGTTTCTTTTTCTCCTTCTCTATCCAATCACATGGCGCGCCCCTTCGATCGCGGGCGAACCGCCGACGTTGTAAAGCACGAAGGTTGTATCGCGCGGCGCTAGCGGGGGAGAATCGGAACTATCTGAAATCGGCAATCTGATTGAGGCAAATCAGCATTCGAACAGCTGTCAATGAAACTTCCTGACGGGAGAGCAGTGCGTGTCTGTCAATCCGCTGACGGCCGCGCCGTTATAATCCGACACCATGCCTATCCGTTTCGATGCCGCCGACGCCCACTGGCGCGTCGCGCCCTTGCCCGGCTTTAGTGCCGCCCAGAAAGACTGGCTCACTCGCGGGGGTTCGCTGACCGCGCATCTGCGCACGCTCGGCGCGGTTGCGGTGCGCGTGACGCGCGAAGGTGTCGCGCTGCCGTGGGCGGACGAGCACGCCGCGCTCGGCCTCGGTCCGCGCGCACCGGTGTGGCTTCGGGAAGTGGTGCTGTCAGTGGACGGGGTGCCGTTTGTCGCGGCGCACAGCGTCGCGCCGCTCGCGGCGAGCGTCGGCGTGTGGCAGGCCATGCGCCGGCTGCGCACGCGGCCGCTCGCTGAGTTGCTGTACAGCGATAGCAGCGTCGCGCGTTCTTCGCTGGTGAGCCGCAGGTTGACGGCCCATCATCCGCTGTATCGACTGGCCGAGCGGGAGATCGGCGCAAAGCCGCCGCATGCGCTGGTCGCGCGCCGCTCGGTATTCCAGCGTCACGGCGCACCGCTGATGGTGACCGAATGCATGTTGCCGGCACTGTGGGCACATCTGGCGTCATGGTCGGAATTGGGCGAGCCGCATCAGTCGCCCGGGTCGCGCAAGTCGTCCGCGCACGCGTTGCACGCGGCGCATTCGCGCGTACGGGAGCACGGTCGTCCACTCGAGCATACCGCGTCGCGCGCGCATCTTGCGGCTCGCGTATCGGACGAGGGGAGCCGCTGATGCTGTGCGGTTTTCCTCCCGACGTCGCGGCGAATCAAGGCCGCGTACTTGAACATGATCCGGAGCGTAGTCGGCGCGTCAAGGTTGCGTTGCGCAGCCTCGTTGCATCGGAGGCCGGTTCATGACGCTGAAACGTTGCTTTCCGCCAGTAGTGGATCCAAACACTCGGGTGCTCGTGCTTGGCAGCTTGCCTGGAGAAGTTTCGCTCACACACAATCAATATTACGCACACAAGCAAAATCGTTTCTGGGTTTTGGTTGGCGACGTCATCGAGAAGAATCTGAGTATGGAGTACGCAGACCGTCTGCGGACGCTGCTCGAACACCGCATTGGCTTATGGGATGTGGTGGCCGAGGCGCGACGCACCGGGAGTCTGGACAGCAATATACGTGATCACGCGAGCAACGATCTTATTGCGCTTATCGATACGCTGCCTGATCTGGTTGCTATCGCGTTCAACGGCGGAACGGCGGCGAAAATTGGCGAGCGCATTCTCGGGGAACGTATCAGGCAATATCGAATTCTCAAGCTCCCATCGAGTAGCCCAGCGTATGCTGCGGTTCCCTATTCGACCAAGCTGCTGGCGTGGCGGGAGCTGCGTCGCTGGTTGTTTGCCGATGGTGAATCTGGGAGCGTGGATTCGGTGTCAATACGCGGCCTTTAGCATTAACTACTTTTTCATAGTGTTATCACTGGGTGACTCCGCTCGGCAAGCTCACGCGTTTATGCAAAACGAAGGGACCAATACGATCTTAAGGACGGTCATATCAGTTATCGGTCCCGTGGCTAAGCCAGCAAGCAACGTCATGGACTTCCGTGAAGATAAAGAGTGGACCTTGAAGCATGCGTTTCGGCATAGTTGAAGTCGTATTATTTTGAGCGCGGCGCATGCGGTATTTCCGCCACTTTGTACTGCATCATGTCAGGAACGTTTGCGACCGGGACAAGATTTTTATCGGTTTCCGGTTTCGCGTCGTTCGCCGAAACCTTCGGCACGTCAATATCGCACGGGGTCTTCGTCGTCGCAGCAGCAGCGCGGAACGAATCATCCTGACACATGATGTTGAAAGAAATGTCCTTGCGGTCCATCCGCCAGGCAACTGCCGCGTTCAGACGGCGGTTGCAATCCTGATCCTTGATCGTGGCCGCGCCCGTGGCACCGACGCCGACGACCGACACAGCGGCGGACACCGACCCCCAACACGTTTCGGTCACCGATGCGGTAAGCGATGGGGCGTATACAGTCGGTGCGCTCTTTACCGTGTAGCTGCCGGTGTAGCCGACTTCCGATTGAGTCGGAACTAGCTGCGCGTTTGCGACTCCGTTCGGATTTGATCCACCACCGGTGCCGACGTTCACATTTACCTGGTTTGCCAGTTGAGCGGTCGATTGCGTACCGTTGGTGATGGTACCGGTCGCCTGGGCCATTGCGCCCCCGCTCAATAGCATCATGCCAACGACAATAGCGTATTTCATTATTAGGTCTCCGTTGTTTTGAGAGGCGGGGTCGTCCCCCGCCTTGCACGCACAGATCAGGTTACTGCTCGCGATTTACCAAGGGTGGAAACCCTGACTCGAATGCCCCGAATTGAACGAGCCGAAGCCGCCGACGCCAGCTCCCACTTCGCCGACCCAGCCGTCCGCATTTGACGTCGCATTGCCGTTCGCGCTAACCCAGCCACCCTGATTCGAACCGTAGCCCGAAGCGCTGTAAATGCTCGAGCCGAAGTCCTGCGAACCCGTGCTGCTAGCGACCGAGAAGCCGCTGTTGGTGAAGTTGTTCAACCCGCTCGACGTCGACGACGTGTTGTTGCCATTGCCTTGGTTCGTATTTGCGGTATTGCTCGTGTTGGTGAAGCCCGCATTCGTGCCGAAGGTGACCGACGTGTTGGCGAAGCTTTGATTACCCGCGTTGAAGGTACCCGAGCTCGAGCCAGGGCCATTTAGCGATGCGGCATAACCGCCACTCACAGTCGAAGACGAGTTGTTGGTCACGCCGAAACCGGCAATCCCCAACGCGCCACCGATACCGCCGTTCACATTGGCAGAAGACGAGGTGGTGACCGGAGTCGGTGCCGGGGGCATGCCGCCGCCGGCGACAGCGCCAAATGAGATTGCGAGTGCTGCGACACCGAGTGCGATTTGCTTCTTCATGATGAAAATCCCAAAAAATGAGCGCCGTGAATATGGACGAGGTCGCGCTCATACACCCCGTAGTACTCCTTTGCAATGCGAGACAGACCGCACACGTTTTCAACCAGGTCATGTGACTGCCAATCACGCACAGTAGCTATTGTTAAATTGGGTGAGACACCTTAATTGACCCGCATATAAAGTCTATGTTCGACGAGTAACAAAACACCATAATTAGTAGTGCTGTTCGTGCGAACTTATTCAACTACTCGATAGCGGCTGCAAGTTTCAATCGCGGTGCGACGACGAAATTCATGACGTGACGACGCTTACGCCGGCGCCCAAGGCGAACCGTCGACGACGTCTCGTTGTTTGATGTAAAAAAGCGAAAAATTGCGCCGTGCGTCGTTTCGTCAGTAGCGTTGCCGGCGCGAGCGATTTTGCAGTGATGGCGTACATGATGGACCAGGAGCCAAACACATTCTCGCGATGCCGCACAGCGGGCGGCCACCAAACGATATTGCTGGCGCCGAAGAGTCGCCGAGCCGTGCCCAGTCTCTTCTCGTTGTTGTTTTCACCTCGTGTCTCCTTCTTTGTTTTTTTTTGTCGCGCGAACGCCTCTTTCGGCGCCTGACTTCCCTTAGCAGGACGCGCGCCATCTCAACGTCAGTAAAGGGTTGCGGTCGGTTTGCGCGGGCGAACCTCACTGATTGCGCGGATAACGTTTCAAAATTGCAACGCCATTCCGAGAAACGGCGCTTAAGCGGCGCTGCTTTGGGCAAGGGGCGAAATTAAGTGTGCATGCACTAACCTCGCGAACCGGGCGCACAGGTCCGCCCCTTTTTTTCTTTACCGTCACGTAATCAGCGAGTAAGGGAGAGGTTGCGGCGAGGATGTCTCATTGTTGACGCCGCGATACGTCGCAACGATCCGGCAAACGAAAACCTCTTTGTGGAACGGTGCGTATAAAAGAACACCGACACGACATGTAGCCGACATCTGGGTCTGGCGAATGCTATGCTCTCGTTCGACCAAAAATTGCGTCTCTGGCGCGACATCCTTACATGACGAAATTGATCAAGCGTGCGTCGGCTGAAGCACGTGCCTTCCGCAATAAAGACGCTGAGGCCGCCGGCAGCAAACAGAAAGTAGTGCGCAACAAAAAGCGCGCGCTGCACGGCGACGATCTGCACGACGCGCCGCAAATCGAAGCGCCGCGCAAACCGCGTTTCGCGCCGGTTACGTTCTCGGAAGAGGGCGGCGTGCGCTTCCTGCATTTCGGCACGGAATGGGTGCAAGGCGCGATGCGTCTGCGTAAGCCGGATCACATCGAACTCGAATACGCGCAGCAGATGATGGCCTGGCTGCTGTTCATCGAAACGCCCAAGCGTATCGTCCAGCTCGGTCTCGGCGCGGCCGCGCTGACCAAGTTCGCCTACCGTTTCCTGAAGCGCGCGAAGGTCGAGGCGGTCGAAGTGAACCCGGCGGTCGTCGTCGCCGCGCGCACGATGTTCGAGCTGCCGCACGACGACGCGCGTCTGACCGTGCACGAAATGGACGCATGGGACTTCGTCAACAACCGCGCCAACCACGGCACCATCGGCGCGGTGCAAATCGACGTCTATGATGCGACCGCGCGTGGCCCGGTGCTCGACAGCGTTGGCTTCTATCGTGCGGTGCGCGCGTGTCTGACGGACGCGGGCGTGGTAACGGTGAACCTGTTCGGCGATCATCCGAGCTTCGTGCGCAACATGAAGCGCTTGAACGAAGCATTCGACGGCCGCGTGGTCGCGCTGCCTGAAGTGCATGACGGCAACCGGATCGCGATCGCCTTCTCGGGCCCGGCGCTCGACGTGCCGTTCACGGCGCTGCTGGCGCGCGCGAAGCTGATCGAAGCGGATGTCGGTTTGCCGGCGCGCAAGTGGATCAAGGGTCTGCAGGAGTCGACCGGGCAGAAGGACGGCTCGTTCTCGATCTGATGGCTGAGGCTCTCGGGCGCTCTCGGGCCGGGCGAGCCGGCCCGACCGGCACGGTGTCGTTGCGTCCACGCTACGCCTCTCTCGCCTGACTCACCGCGCATCGAACACCTTCGCGGCACGTCGCTGAAGTGCGCCAATGACCGGCCGGAACAGGTTGCCCAGCCTGAGGCTTCACGGCTAAGTAACCGTCACACGCGTTTCGGACCATACTCGCGCCTGCCGCGACGATACCGTCCCGCCTCGGGTCGTCCCTGCTTGACCGCACGTTGGCGGCTCCTATAATCTTTCGGAGCTTTCGGGGCGCCCGTGGGCATCCGCGGGGCGACCCCTCGCGGAGCGGCCATTCGCCGAGGGATCCACCACCCGTCAAAACACGGGCCGACATTTCAATAATAGGGAAGAGGAGACGTCATGGCTCACGACGCCGACGCGAACAAAGCCAGCAAGCACTGGCTCTGGTTGCTGCTGTTGCCCTGGATCGCAATGATCTGGGTGCCGTCATATAACAAGATCGAACCGCAGTTGTTCGATTTTCCGTTCTTCTACTGGTATCAGCTCCTGTGGGTGCTGATCAGCGCGATCATCACGGCGCTCGTGTACTTCAAGACTAAGACCCGTTCGACGGGCAGCTCGCAAGGGGGCGCACAATAATGAACGCCACCGCAACTTTCGTCTTCGTTCTGTTTTTCGTCGGCGTCACCATTCTCGGTTTTATCGCGGCGCATTGGCGCAAGGGCGATCTCGCGCATCTGGAAGAGTGGGGCCTCGGCGGCCGGCGCTTCGGCACCGTCGTCACGTGGTTTCTGCTGGGTGGCGATCTGTACACGGCGTACACCTTCATCGCCGTGCCGGCCCTGGTATTCGGTGCGGGCGCAACCGGTTTCTTCGCGCTGCCGTACACGATCCTGATCTATCCGTTCGCGTTCGTCGTGTTTCCGAAGCTGTGGAGCATCGCCAAACGTCAGGGCTACGTGACGTCGGCGGACTTCGTCTCGGCCCGCTACGGCAGCCGCATGCTGGCACTGGCGGTCGCCGTGACCGGCATCGTCGCGACGATGCCGTACATCGCGCTGCAACTGGTCGGTATCGAAGTGGTGATCGGTGCGCTCGGTTTCGACACCAAGGGCTTCGTCGGCGATCTGCCGCTGATCATCGCGTTCGCGATCCTGGCGGCGTACACGTACACGTCGGGCCTGCGCGCGCCGGCGATGATCGCGGTCGTCAAGGACGTGCTGATCTATATCGTGATCTTTGCCGCGATCATCGTGATTCCGCCGCAACTGGGCGGCTTCAGCCATATCTTCAGCGTGGTGCCCCCGGCCAAGCTGTTGCTGAAAGCCCCGGACGTGTCGAGCCTGAACGGCTACAGCGCGTACGCAACGCTCGCGGTCGGCTCAGCCCTCGCGCTGTTCCTGTATCCGCACTCGATCACGGCGGTGCTGTCGTCGAAGTCGGGTAATACGATCCGCCGCAACATGGCGATGCTGCCGGCTTACTCGCTGGTGCTTGGCCTGCTCGCGTTGCTGGGCTTCATGGCTCTTGCGTCGGGCGTGAAGGACATGCCGGAATTCGCGCCGTACTTCAAGGCGTTCGGTCCGAACTTCGCGGTGCCGGCGTTGTTCCTGCACTTCTTCCCGTCGTGGTTCGTCGGCGTGGCGTTCGCGGCGATCGGCATCGGCGCGCTGGTGCCGGCGGCGATCATGTCGATCGCGGCTGCGAACCTGTACACGCGCAATATTCACAAGGAGTTCGTCAACCGCAACATGTCGAATGAGCAGGAGACCAATGTCGCGAAACTGGTGTCGCTGATCGTCAAGGTCGGCGCGGTTGCGTTCATTCTCGGTCTGCCGTTGACGTACGCGATCCAGCTGCAACTGCTGGGCGGCATCTGGATCATCCAGACGCTGCCGGCCATCGTGCTGGGTCTGTACACGCGCATGCTCGACTACCGCGGCCTGCTGATCGGCTGGGCGGTCGGCATTGCCACCGGCACGTGGATGGCGATTTCGCTGAAGCTGGCGGGCTCGATCTTCACGATCCACCTGTTCGGCATGGCGATTCCGGGCTATGCGGCGGTGTGGTCACTGATCGTGAACCTGGTGGTGTCGGTACTGGTGAGCATCGTGGTGCGCATGGTCGGCATGCAGCGCGCCGAGGACCGTACGCGTCCGGAAGATTATCTGGACGTGGTCGAAGGCTAAGCCAGCCGTTCCATCTCGCCTGAAACAGCAACGCCCGCGGACGAAAGTTTGCGGGCGTTTGTCTTTCGGGGGGACTCCAGGGCACGATAGCGGAATCGTCCTTCAAAGCGTCCGTCGCGCAGCCATGGCTTCTGCCGGTTCCCGCACTGTGATTACCCGCCGCTCGGCCATGAGCCGGATGGTGCGCGCGATCACGTCGCCGTACTACCGCTATCGCCACGCCAAGGTGTTACACAGCCTGCGCGTGGGCCTTGCGATGCTGGTGTCGATTCTTGCGACCACGGGTATCGACATTCCTCACGGCATCTGGTCCTCGGTGACGCTGCTGGTGGTGATCGGCGGCTTGCAGCACCACGGCAATATCCGCAAGAAGGCCGCGGATCGGGCGTTGGGGACGCTGCTGGGGGCATCGATCGGGCTTCTGCTGATCTTGCAGCAGAATCTGCTTGGCTCGCTGCCGCTCACCTATGTGCTGATGTCGATCGTGGCGGCGATCTGCGCATGGTTCGCGATCGGCTCGTCCGGCTAT
This sequence comes from Paraburkholderia sp. IW21, assembly GCF_041321145.1. Lineage (NCBI taxonomy): Bacteria > Pseudomonadati > Pseudomonadota > Betaproteobacteria > Burkholderiales > Burkholderiaceae > Paraburkholderia > Paraburkholderia sp. IW21. The sequence continues at coordinate 192,892 of NZ_JBGGWA010000009.1, forward strand.
ATCGGTCTGCTGACGGCGATCACAATGTGCATCGTCGCGGGCCATGGCGACAATCTGATCGACGTCGGCCTGTGGCGTACGCTGAACGTGCTGATCGGCATCGTGATCGCGCTGGCGTTTTCGTTCGCGTTGCCGCTACACGCGACTTATTCGTGGCGTTACGGGCTCGCCATCAATCTGCGCGCATGCGCGCAGATTTACACGCGCTTGCTGGAAGGCGAGACGATCAGCGAGGACGAGCAGGTCAAACGCTTCCTCGCGATCAACAAGCGGCTGGTTCAGTTGCGCTCGCTGATGCCTTCGGTCGCGAAGGAGATCGATGTGCCGCAGGCCACGCTCGAAGAGATCCAGCGGTTGCACCGCTCGGTGCTCAGTTCGCTGGAATTGCTGGCAACCGGTCCTTTGATGCGCGCGGATGCCGCAGCGCGCGCGGCGTATGCGCAGGAGTGCGGCGCCGAGGTGCGCGCCGTGCGCGGCATTCTGCTGGCGATGGCACGCGGCCTGCGCTTTGCCCGCGTGACGCACTTCGGCATTCCTGCCGCATCGCGGCTCGCCGACGTGCATGCCGGTGCGGCGATGAAACTGCCGCCCGACTTGCAGGGGCCGTATTGGCTCGGGCAGCGGCTCGCTGAACAGGTGGACCGGCTGCGCGCGTTGTTGCTGGAGACCGAGCCGAACTGGAATATCGAGCGGCATTCGCGGACGTTGCAGAAGGCTTAGCGTTGCGCGCCGGCCGAGTCCGCCGATGTGGCGGGCTGACCGGCTACGGCTACGGCTGCGAACTGCGCGGCAAGCGGCTACGGCTACGGCTACGGCTACGGCTACGGCTACGGCTACGGCTACGGCTACGGCTACAGAGCGACTGCGTCGGCAACCGCCACCACCAGGCGTGATGCCCTTAGGCGTCCGGCAGCGTCACCATCCAGGCGAGGCCGAAGCGGTCCACCAGCATCCCGAAGCCCTTGCTCCAGAACGTGGCCTGCCATGGCATCGTCACCGTGCCGCCGTCAGCCAGCGCGTTGAAATACTTCTCACCGGACGCGGCGTCGTCGGCCGTCAGCGACAGGCTGAAACCATTCATTGGAGCGGCATCGGGATCGCAGTGGCCGTCCGACGCCATCCAGTTCGTCGAACCGATTTTGATGGTGGCATGCATGATCTTGTCTTCGATACCGGGGCGCATCTGGCCCTGCGCCTCAGGTGGCGCCTCCTTGTAGCGCATCAGTAATAACACTTCCGCGCCGAGTTTCTCGCTGTAATACTTGAGCGCTTCTTCGCAACGGCCGTTGAAAAACACGTAGGGCTGAACGTACATGATCGTCTCCCGGAATGTGGGTCAGTGGCGCTCCGTTCCTTCGACAAACCGTATCGAGGAAACGAGCGTGCAGAAGATTGTAGTCGTCCGTGCGACCGCGATTGTGACATTGTGTCGATCGCTGGGCGCGGCGGCGCTTGCGGCCTCGAAGCTGCCCGGGTAAACGGCATGCGGCCCTGAACCGAAAGGCTCAGGGCCGCACACTTAAGCTAAACGGAAACGGCTTTTTTAACGCAGCGCTTCGATCAGCTTTTCCAGCTTCACAGCATCCGCAGCGAACGCACGGATGCCTTCGGCGAGCTTTTCGGTCGCCATGGCTTCGTCGTTGACCAGGAAACGGAACGACGATTCGTCGACCGGCACGCGTTCGATGTCGACACCCGTGGCGATTTCCGGCGACAGCTTGCGCTCGATCTTTTCGGTGCTCTCGTGCAGCTTTTGCAGCAGATCCGGGCTGATGGTCAGCAGATCGCAGCCCGCCAGTTCCAGAATCTGGCCGGTGGAGCGGAAGCTCGCGCCCATCACCTCGGTCTTGTAGCCGAATTTCTTGTAGTACGCGTAAATGCGGCGCACCGATTTGACGCCCGGATCGTTGGCGCCGCCGTCTTTCGCTTCGTCCCACGCGCTGCCGGCGTTCTTCTTGTACCAGTCGTAGATGCGGCCAACGAACGGCGAAATCAGTTGCGCGCCGGCTTCGGCACAGGCTGCGGCCTGCGCGAGCGAAAACAGCAGCGTCATGTTGCAGTGGATGCCTTCCTTTTGCAGCACCTCGGCCGCGCGGACGCCCTCCCACGTGGAGGCCAGCTTGATCAGCACGCGTTCGCGGCCGATGCCGTGCTCTTTGTACAGGGCGATCAGCTCACGGCCCTTGGCGATCGACGCTTCGGTATCGAACGACAGGCGCGCGTCCACTTCGGTCGACACACGGCCCGGGATGATCTTGAGGATTTCGGTGCCGAACGCGATCAGCAACTGGTCGATGACCGCGGCGACCGGCTTCGACGCGTGTGCTTTCACGGTTTTTTCGAGCAGCGGCCGGTAGTCGTCTTTCTGCACCGCCTTCAGAATCAGCGACGGATTGGTGGTCGCGTCCTGCGGCTTGTACTGGGCAAGCTGCTGGAAGTCGCCGGTATCGGCCACGACGGTGGTGTATTGCTTGAGTTGATCGAGTGCGGTTGTCATGTTCGAGCCTTCATGGCGCGCGTGCGCCTTGGTTCAGGAGAAATGAGATCGCCACCGGGCGGAACAGGCAAACCAGTTCCGGCGGCCACGGGTCACGCTGCAACGTTCGCCCGCCATGTTGCCGGGAAACGCTGCCGGATGCTTCTATTCTATGGCGGATCGCCTGATGCAGTATTGACACTTGTTCCCGGTGCTCCGTTCACACGGATTTGGGGCGACGATTTCCGGTGTCGAGCCGCCGCCCCAATCTGCCGTCGACGAATTGTCGCCTGCAATTATTCCCGACGCTTCACGCGCGCCGGGCGTTCAGCACCAGTTGCGTCAGCACGCCCGCCACCAGCCCCCAGAACGCCGAGCCGATCGATAGCAGGGTGAGACCTGAGGCCGTCACCATGAACGTCACCAGCGCCGCCTCGCGCTGCTTCGTGTCCTGCATCGCGTTGGCGAGACCGCTCATGATCGAGCCGAACAGGGCGAGCGCCGCGACGGAGACCACCAGTGCCTTCGGCAAAGCGGCGAACAGAGCGGCGATAGTCGCGCCGAAAATCCCCGCGATCAGATAGAAAATGCCGCACCAGACGGCGGCGGTATAACGCTTGTCGTGGTTTTCATGCGCTTCGGGGCCGGTGCAGATCGCTGCCGTGATCGCCGCAAGATTGATGCCGTGCGAACCGAACGGCGCGAGCAGCAGCGAGGCGATGCCGGTCGTCGAGATCAGTGGCGCGGAAGGTGTGGTGTAGCCGTCGGCGCGCAGCACGGCGATGCCCGGCACGTTCTGCGACGCCATCGCCACGACGAAAAGCGGAATGCCGATGCTGACGCTTGCCGCGACCGAAAACGCCGGCATCGTGAACACCGGGTGTGCGAGCGCGACGTGAAAGCGGCTGAAGTCGAGCAGCCCGAGCCCACCGGCGGCCGCCGTGCCGACGATCAGCGTCGTCACGATCGCATAGCGCGGCGCGAGGCGCTTGACGATCAGATAGGTGAAGAACATGGTCAGCACGAGCGCGGTCTGGAATTGCGCCGCGTGGAAAATCTCGATGCCGATCTCGAACAGGATCCCCGCCAGCAACGCTGAGGCGATGCCCGCCGGGATTTTCTTCATTAGCGTATCGAACCAGCCGGTCAGACCGACCACCGTCAACAACACCGCGCAGACGACGAAGGCGCCGATCGCCTCCGGGTAAGCCACATGCGGCAGCGACGACACCAGCAGCGCTGCGCCCGGCGTCGACCATGCAATCACGATCGGCGCGCGAAAGCGCAACGAAAGGCCGATCGTGCAGACCGCCATGCCGATCGACAACGCCCAGATCCACGACGAAATCTGCGCGTCGGTGAGATGCGCGGCCTGGCCCGCCTGGAACATCAGGACGAGCGAACTGGTGTAGCCCGTCATCATCGCGACGAAGCCGGCGACGATGGCGGACAGCGAAGTGTCGGCGAATGGGTTGAGACGCCGGCTCTGTGCGCGGGCAGGGGACAAATCGGGCGATGAAGACGGGCTCATGCAGATGCTTTCTTATAGTTGGGGGTAACGCGTGACCTGATTACTTGCTCAACATGCGCATCGCGGTTTCGAGGCCGGCGAGCGTGAGCGGATACATGCGGTGGCCGAGCACTTCGCGGATCGCGCTGACCGACTGCCGGTATGCCCACAAGCCTTCCGGCTCCGGATTCAGCCACGCATGATGCGGGAAATGGTCGGCAAGCCGGCGCAGCCACACCGCGCCGGCTTCGGCGTTGTTGTATTCGACCGAGCCGCCGGGCTGCAGCACTTCGTACGGGCTCATGGTCGCATCGCCGACGAAGATCAGCTTGTAGTCGGGCGTGAACTTGTGCAGCACGTCCCACGTCGGCATGCGCTCGGCGTGACGGCGGCGGTTGTTCTTCCATAGGAAGTCGTACACGCAGTTGTGGAAGTAATAAAACTCGAGATGCTTGAACTCCGCCTTGGCGGCGGAAAAGAGCTCTTCGGTGCGCTTGATGTGATCGTCCATCGAGCCGCCCACGTCGAGCAGCATCAGCACTTTCACCTTGTTGTGCCGCTCGGGCACCATCTTGAGGTCGAGCCAGCCGGCGTTCGCGGCGGTGCTGCGGATCGTGTCGGGCAGATCGAGTTCTTCGGCCGCGCCTTCGCGGGCGAAACGGCGCAAGCGGCGCAGCGCGATCTTGATGTTGCGCGTGCCGATTTCGACCTGGTCGTCGTAGTCGCGATAGGCGCGCGCTTCCCACACCTTCACCGCCGTGCGATTGCCCGCCGCGTCGCCGCCGATGCGCACGCCCTCCGGGTTATAACCGCCGTTGCCGAACGGCGACGTGCCGCCCGTGCCGATCCATTTGCTGCCGCCTTCGTGGCGCTCTTTCTGTTCGTCGAACAGTTCCTTGAGGCGCTCCATCAGCTTGTCGAGGCCGCCCATCGCTTCGATCTGCGCTTTTTCTTCCGGCGACAGGTCGCGTTGCAGCTTCTTCTTCAGCCAGTCGAGCGGAACGTCGAAGGCGAGCTCCGAGGCTTTCGCGGCGCCGTTGAAATACGCACCGAACGCCTGGTCGAACTTGTCGAAATACTGCTCGTCCTTGACCAGCGTGATGCGGGCGAGATAGTAGAACTCGTCGAGCGACGGCGCGATCACGTTGGCTTTCAGCGCCTCGAGCAGCGTCAGGTATTCCTTCACCGACACCGGCAGCTTGGCGGCGCGCAGCGAGTAGAAGAAGTCGATCAGCATGCTGTGTCCTTCGCGGCTGGGGCGCGCATCAACCGGGTATCAACGCGTTTCAACGGTTATTGCGGTTCATGAAGATCAGCCGCTCGAACAGGCTCACGTCCTGTTCGTTCTTCAAGAGCGCGCCGTGCAGCGGCGGGATGATCTGCTTCTGGTCGGAAGAGCGCAGCGCTTCGGGCGGGATGTCCTCGGCGAGCAGCAGTTTCAGCCAGTCGAGCAGTTCCGACGTGGACGGCTTCTTCTTCAGACCGGCGACGTTGCGTAATTCGAAGAAGCTCTGCATCGCCGCGGCGAGCAGTTCCTTCTTGATGCCGGGGTAGTGCACCTCGACGATCTGCTGCATCGTCACCGGCTCGGGGAATTTGATGTAGTGGAAAAAGCAGCGGCGCAGGAACGCGTCGGGCAGCTCCTTCTCGTTGTTCGACGTGATGATCACGAGCGGGCGCTGTTTCGCGCGAATCAGCTCGTGGGTCTCGTACACGTAGAACTCCATGCGGTCGAGTTCGCGCAGCAGGTCGTTGGGGAATTCGATGTCGGCCTTGTCGATCTCGTCGATCAGGAGCACCGTTTGCTCGTCCGACTCGAACGCCTGCCACAGCACGCCTTTGACGATGTAGTTGCGGATGTCCTTGACGCGCTCGTCGCCGAGTTGCGAATCGCGCAGTCGCGACACCGCGTCGTACTCGTATAAGCCCTGCTGAGCCTTGGTGGTGGACTTGATGTGCCACTGCAGAAGCGGCATGCCGAGCGCGGCGGCGACCTCTTCGGCGAGCATGGTTTTGCCGGTGCCGGGTTCACCCTTGATGAGCAACGGGCGCTTCAGCGTCATCGCGGCGTTGACCGCGAGCTTGAGGTCGTCGGTGGCGACGTACTGCGATGAGCCTTCGAAACGCATGGCGAGATGCTCTTTTTTGGGAAAAAACCCAGTATAAGTCAGAAGGCCTGTTGCGCTGAAACGGGCTCGCGTAAGGTGTCACCCGCGGTGTCGGACGCGGTGTCGGACGCGGTGGCTGACCGCCAGGCGGCGCTCGCGAGCGGCCCGTATGCCCGTCCGGCGGGCCCGGTGGGCGGGCGCGCCGGACGTTGCGGGCAAGTCCGGCCGGCGCGCGGTGGTTGGCGCCAAGCCATGCGGAACCGGTGCGGCGGAGCAAAATGGCGCTAGCCGTGGCTTTGCGGCAGCGGGATGCGCCACTGCCCCGCGCGGTGGACGTTTGGCGCGGCGGCGCGGTACAATTAGCCCGATTTTTTTGGCCTGCGTGGCTACCCTATAAGAATAACGGCGCGGGCCGTTGCCTTTTCGGGCGCCCGTTTCCCCTCAAGCCAGGTTACATGCTATGAATAAATTCGTCGGCAAACACGTCGTGATCGCAGCGCTGTCGGTGCTCGCGGGCTATGCGGCCAGTGTGCAGGCAGCGGATGTCGTCGGCAACGCGAAGGCGGGCCAAGGCAAGGTCGCGATGTGTATTGGCTGCCACGGCATCCCTGAATACCGCACGGCTTACCCCGAGGTCTACCGCGTACCGAAGCTCGGCGGTCAGAATCAGGCGTACCTCGAGAACGCCATGCACGGCTACAAGAAGGGCGACCGCCATTTCGAAACGATGCGCGCGATCACCACGTCGCTGTCGGATCAGGACATCGCCGACATCGCCGCCTACTACGCAGCGCAAAATGCCTCTTCGAAGAGCAATCCCGACAAGTGATCGGCTGCGGTCATCCGTCCGGTCACTCGGTTATTTATATTCGCGGGATAGGAGAATTCATGAATAAGCCCCAACAGGCACTCCACACGGTGTTCAAGGCTGCATGCGCGTCGGCGGCAGTCATCGGTCTGGTTGCAGCGAACGTCGCGCACGCCGCTGACGCCGGCAACGGCAAGGTGCTGGTCGGCAACCACAACTGCGCGGCTTGCCACGGCGCCAACCTGAACAATCCGGTGAGCCCGGAATATCCGAAGCTCGCCGGTCAGCATTCCGATTACGTCTACTGGGCGCTGCGCCAGTATCAGATGGGCAACGGTAACCCGCACCTCGGCCGCAACAATGCGATCATGCAGGCGCAGGTGCAAAGCCTGTCGCCAAGCGACATGAAGGACATCGCGGCCTACGTCGAATCGCTGAATGGCGATCTGGTGCAGAAGAAATAACAGCGTCGCGCTGTTTTTGGATTGAACAACACCCTGCTTCGGCGGGGTGTTGTGCTTTGTGGGCTCGGGTTTGTTTTGCGCGGCGGCTGTGGGCGGCCATGTTCACCGCGCTTAGTCCCGGCGGTGCCTTCAGTCCCGCGTGGCGCGCCGCTCAATACGCTGCAAATACGCGTCCGTGTCCGGCGGTGTGCCGGTGCGCTGTGCTTCCCAGATGGTTTCGCCGAGGCAGTCCATGATCGCGTGCTGCGCCTCGTGGGTCGAACCGAGGCGCCCGGCGAGGCGCTCGTGAGCGGCTCGGATGCCCGGCGGCTGATCGATCGACAACTGTTCGGTGATCGCCAGATGCATGGACAGATGCAGGAACGGGTTGGTCTGGCCGCGTTCGGGCGAGTAGTCCTCGGCTTGAGCGGCTTCCGTATTGGTCAGATCGGCGTGATATTCAGGGTGCTCGACGATCCAGTCGGCGGCGATCGCCTCCAGCGGCGTCAAAATTTCGCCTTGGCGCTGCTTGCGCCAGGTGTCGGTGAAGAAGAGGCGGACTTCGTCGCGGCTGGGATTGAACATCGTGGGACCGGTGCGGTTAGTTTGAGGCGGGCTTGCTGGCGACATTTTACGCCGGGTAGCGTGGCTTGCTGGCGGCGCCGGTCGTTCAAAGATCCGGGGGCGGTGTCTTCGGGCGGAACTCGCACAATGGCTCGATCGCGCAATGCCAGCATTCCGGCCGGCGCGCCTTGCAGACATAGCGGCCATGCAGAATCAGCCAATGGTGCGCATCCTGCTTGAACTCGGCGGGCGTGAATTTCTCCAGCGCCGCTTCGACCGCGCGCACGTCCTTGCCGGGCGCGAGGCCGGTTCGATTGGCAACCCGAAAGATGTGCGTATCGACGGCGATGGTCGGATGACCGAACGCCGTATTCAAGATCACGTTCGCCGTTTTACGGCCCACGCCCGGCAGGCTTTCCAGTGCTTCACGGTCTTCCGGCACTTCACCGCCGTACTGGTCGAGCAGAATGCGGCAGGTCGCGATCACATTCTTCGCCTTGGTCCGGTAGAGGCCAATCGTCTTGACGTAGCCGGCGACGCCTTCCTCGCCGAGATCGAAGACCTTCTGCGGCGTGTTCGCGACCGGGAACATCTTGCGCATCGCCTTGTTCACCGACACGTCGGTGGCCTGCGCCGACAGCAGCACGGCAATCAGCAGTTCGAACGGTGTGGTGTACTCGAGTTCGGTTGTGGGATGCGGGTTGAGACTCTGAAGCGTCTCGTAGATGGCGCGGCGTTTGTTCGCGTTCATGCGGAGCGTGCAGGTACGTGCATGTGGGGGTTAGCGCTTGGTGGAGGGCGTCTCGGCGTCGCCCGCGGCGAGTCCGAGACGGCGGCGGCGTGCTTCGGCGGCGTCGATCTGCGCCTGCACGTCGGCGGTAACGCGGTCAGTGTTGAGCGGCCCTTGGCCTTTGGCGGCCAGCTCTTCTTTCTTCTGGCGCGCGCGCTCCAACGCAGCCTGGATGATCGCGCGTTTTTTCGCTTCGGCGTCGTCTGCTGCGGGCGTTGCCGGGGTACTCGTCGCCGTCACTTGAGCGGGCGTGCTGCTGAGCGCTCGCCGCGCTGCAGCACGCGCTTCGGCCGCTTCGCGTTCGCGTGCAAGCCGGGCTTCACGCCGGTTGTGGCGCTCGCGCGCGGCGTCCGCCTGGTGCTGGCTCCAGGCGTCCCAGCCGGTTGCTTCACCCGTGACCGGCGGCATTGCAATACAGTCGACCGGGCACGGCGGCACGCACAGGTCGCAACCGGTGCAGAGTTCGGCGATCACCGTATGCATCTGTTTCGGTGCGCCAACGATTGCATCGACAGGACATGCTTGCATGCACAACGTGCAGCCGATGCAAACGTGTTCGTCGATAACCGCCAATGGACGCGCCCGTTCGACGCCGTTGGCGGAATTGAGCGGGATCACCGGCCGGCCGAGCAACGCGGCGAGGCGCGCGATGCCTTCGGCACCGCCCGGCGGGCACTGGTTGTAGTTCGCCTCGCCACTGGCGACGGCTTCGGCATACGGACGGCACGCCGGATAGCCGCACTTCGTGCATTGCGTTTGGGGCAGCAGATCCTCGATGCGATCTGCGAGTGTTCTGGAATCGGTCACGGTCACAACGTGGGAGCTTGCCTTGCGGCCGCGTAGCTTGAACTAAATAGCACATTATCGCCGATTTCCCCAATTGCCATCCGCAATCCATGTGCCATAATCAAAGCGCTTTTTCGAAAGACCGCATAAGGGTGTTCCCCCAACCAGCCCGTTCAGTGCTGTCGGTGCAAGGCCCGAGGAGAGGCCGGCGGTGCGATCCGGATAACGCGGCTCACGAAGACGATGCCACCATGAATCAGCCGAAAATCAAAAGAGATCCTGAAGGCACGCGGCGCCGCATTCTGCTTGCGGCGGCCGAAGAGTTTGCAAATGGAGGGTTGTTCGGCGCGCGCGTCGACCAGATCGCCCGCCGCGCGGAAACTAATGAACGCATGCTCTATTACTACTTCGGTAGCAAGGAGCAACTTTTCACTGCTGTACTCGAGCACGCATTCAGCGCGCTCAATGAAGCGGAGCGAACGCTCGAACTGAACGGTGTCGCGCCGGTCGAGGCTGTCACTCGCCTTGCGCATTTTGTTTGGGATTACTATCGCGATCATCCCGAGTTGCTGCGTCTCATCAATAACGAGAATCTGCATGAGGCACGCTACATGCAGAAGTCCACGCGCATCCGTGAAATGATCTCGCCGATCGTCGCCACGCTCGGCGGCATTCTGGAGCGTGGCCAACGCGCGGGGCTGTTTCGCACCAACGTCGATCCGCTGCGCTTTTACGTGACCCTGTCCGGCATGGGCTACTACATCGTGTCGAACCGCTTCACGCTCGAAGCGACACTTGGCCGCGATTTCAGCGGTGCCAGCGAACGCAGTGAGGTCGTCCAGATGAACACCGAGCTGCTGCTTGCGTATCTGCTGCGAAAATAAGCCGCGGCGCAACGCCGCTTAGAAGCAGGCGGATCTTCAGAAACGACAACGGCCTCTGGAGAGGCCGTTGTTGCTATTTGTGCCGCGGTGCTCAGGCTTCGACTTTTTCCTTCGCTACCTTCGACGCCTTATTGTGCTCGAGGATAAAGTCGCGCAACTGCGGATAGATGATGGTGCGCCAGCGCCGGCCCGAGAAAATGCCGTAGTGGCCGCATTTTTCCGCGGTGAAGTGACGCTTGTCCTTCTCCGGAATGCCGCTGCACAACTCTTGCGCGGCGAATGTCTGGCCGTCGCCGGAGATATCGTCCAGCTCGCCTTCGATCGTGAAGAGGGCGGTCTTCTTGATGTCCTGCGGACGCACCCGTTCGCCTGCGACGTCCCACGTGCCATCGGCAAGACGGAACTCCTGGAACACCACGCGGATCGTGTCGAGGTAATAGTCGGCGTCCATGTCGAGCACGGCGTTGTACTCGTCGTAGAAGCGGCGATGCGCTTCCGCGTCGTCTTCGTCGCCGCGCAGGAGGCTCTGGTAATAGTCCCAGTGCGAGGCTGCGTGCCGCTCCGGATTCATCGCGACAAAACCGGTGTGTTGCAGAAAGCCCGGGTAAACCTTGCGGCCCACACCGGGATAGTTCGGGGGCACCGTGAAGATCACGTTGTTTTCGAACCATTCATACGAGTGCTGCGTGGCAAGCGAGTTGACCGATGTCGGGCTCTTACGCGCGTCGATCGGGCCGCCCATCATCGTCATGGTGCGCGGCGTGTCTTCGCCGCGGCTCGCCAACAGCGAAATGGCGGCAAGCACCGGCACGGTGGGCTGGCACACGGAGATCACATGCAGATTCTTCGCGCCGATGTGGCGGATGAATTCCTGGATGTAGGCGACGTAGTCGTCGAGGTGAAACTCGCCTTCCTCGAGCGGCACCATGCGTGCGTCGATCCAGTCGGTGAGGTACACCTTGTGGTCTTGCAGCAACGTGCGCACGGTATCGCGCAGCAGCGTGGCGTGGTGGCCGGACAACGGTGCGCACACCAGCACGACCGGCTCATCTTTCAATTGGGTAACAGCGTCGCTGTCGTCGGCGAAACGCTTGAAGCGCATCAGGCGGCAAAACGGCTTTTCGATGATCGCTTGTTCGATGATCGGAATGTTGTGGCCGTCTTTGACAATCTGATGAAGGTTGAACTCAGGCTTTTCGTAATCTTTACCAAGCCGGTAAAGCAACTCGTAACCCGCTGAGAGGCGCGTGGCGCCGGGCACGTAAGCCAATGGGCTGGCGGGATTCGCGAACGATTTCGACGCGGCCTGAGCCCAGGCGGTGAGCGGGCTCAACATCGCCCGCTGGAATTCATGCAACTGGTAGAGCATAGGTGCTCCGTTTTTAAGCGGTTCGCATGGGGCTTCGCAAACACGCGTGTGGCGTTGCGGCAGGCCGTATTGGTTGTAGGCACATTGATTTTCGGCCAACAGTCTAGTCGATCATATCGAACTAAGCGTACTTGTGCAATGCAGCAATTGCGCGCAGGCTTCACGCAAACTGTCACTAAATCATGGTACTGGCGAGGTTGCCGCGCCGCTATCGGGGGTTGCCGCAGCCTTCAGTTCTTCTTCCGTGGTGCCGTTATGGGGCGGCTGTCCCGTTGCTTGCGCCATCGCCTGTTCGTGCTTCATCAGGTTGAGGCCGGTGTGCACCAGCGCCACATGCGAAAACGCCTGCGGGAAGTTGCCGACCAGGCGTTTCGCCAGGGGATCGTATTCTTCCGCGAGCAGACCGACGTCATTGCAGAGGCCAAGCAATCGTTCATACATTGCAACGGCTTCATCGATGCGCCCCTGCAAAGCCAAGTTGTCCACCATCCAGAACGAACACGCAAGAAAGGTGCCTTCCCCGGGCGGCAGGCCGTCGTCGTATTCGGTGGTGCGGTAACGCATCACGAAGCCGTCGTGCATCAAGTCTTTTTCGATCGCCGCCACGGTGCCTTTGATGCGCGGATCGTTCGGCGGCAGGAAGCCGACCAGCGGCAGGAGCAGCACGCTGGCATCGAGCTGGTCGCTGCCGTAGAACTGGGAAAACGCATTCAGCGTCGGATTCCAGGCCTTCGCGCAGACTTCCGCGTGGATTTTCGCGCGGGTCGCGCGCCATTCGTCGAGCGGGCCTTCCAGCTTGAACATCTCGGCCGACTGAATCGCACGGTCGAAGGCAACCCACGCCATGACCTTCGAGAATGTGAAGTGCTGGCGGCCGCCGCGTGTTTCCCAGATGCCTTCGTCCGGCTCTTCCCAGATCGTGTCGAGATGGCCGAGCAGCGCGCGCTGCACGTTCCACGCGGTGTCGTCCGCCTGCAGGCCGCCCACGCGCGCAAGATGCAGCGCGTTCATCACTTCGCCATAGACGTCGAGCTGGCGCTGGCCGACCGCGTTGTTGCCGATCCGCACCGGTTTGGCGTCCTGATAGCCGGGCAGCCAGTCGATTTCGGACTCGGGCAGGCGCCGCTCGCCAGCGATCCCGTACATGATCTGCAACTGATCCGGCGCACCGGCCATCACGCGGCCGAGCCAGCTGCGCCACGCGCGCGCTTCGTCGTAATAGCCGCCGCGCATCATCGCGAGCAATGTGATGGTGGCGTCGCGCAGCCAGCAGTAGCGGTAATCCCAGTTGCGCATGCCGCCCAGCTGTTCCGGCAGCGAGGTGGTGGGCGCGGCGACGATGCCGCCGGTCGGCTCGTACGCGAGTGCCTTCAGCGTAATCAGCGAGCGGCGGATCTGCGCGGCCCATTTGCCTTTGACCGTGCTGCGCGCCGACCATTCGAGCCAATGGTTCTCGGTGCGCGCGAGCGACGTGTGCGGATCGCGGCCCGGTGGAATGCGCAGATGCGAGGCGGCATACGCCAGCGAAAACGGTACGCGCTCGCCTTCGCTCACGGTGAAATCGGCGACGGTCTTCATATCCTCGCCGCGCAAGTCGACCGGTGTGCGCAGCACCGCGGTGTCCGGTCCGACGATCGCCTTGATGCCGCTGTCATGCTTCAGGCGGTCGACCCATGGAATCGAAAAACCGTAGTCGAAGCGCAGCACCAATTCCATCCGCATGCGCACCGTGCCGCGTTTGCCGACCACGATCCGCACCATCTCCGACCAGCCGTTGCCCGGCGGCATGAAGTCGATCAGCGTGACCGCGCCCTCGGGCGTTTCGAAATCGGTCTCGAGGATCAGGGTTTCGCCGCGATAACGACGCGTGACTGTCGGCGGTGTATCGGAGACCGGCGAGATCAGCCAGCGGCCGTTGGCGGGCGTGCCGAGCAGGGCGGCGAAGCAGGCGCCGGAGTCGAAGCGCGGCCAGCAGAGCCAGTCGACGGAACCTTCGCGGGAGATGAGCGCGGCCGTGTGGCCGTCGCCGATGAGCGCATAGTCTTCGATGAGTGCGGGCATGGAGGAGCGTGTCTGTTTTACGCGCGGCGAAGGCCGCCGCGCTTGGGGTCGTTGTTATTACCGGACTCGCGCGCGGTACTTTGGTTCAGCACGCAATGCGGCAAAACGCGGGTTGGTAATTGTCAAATCACTACCTACAATCGGTTGTTAAGCCGATGCGTGGAGCCCTCCGGATCATGGCCCGCCTTGGCTCCCGGCGCGTGCAGACGCCGTTTTCGAGGACCGAAGCTATGCTGAACCCGTCGAAATCCGATTGCATCACGATTCTCTCGGCCGCCAGCGAACTCGCCGGCGATTCGATGTTGCCGCTCGATCATGGCCGGCTGGGCCTGAGCCGTAATGGCATGCTGGCCGCGGCGGCCTTTCTGATCGAACGGGCCTGCTTCCGGCGTCATCAGGAAGGTGACGGCCATTATGCCGTCGGCGCACTGTCGTTGCAGGGGCGCCTGCGGCTCGATCAGCTTTCGAACGGCTGACCGTTCGCTGCCCGGCACGCGCCGCGCGCGTCTGACGCTGCCATGCGTCCGGCGCGCACGCTGCTGCGTTTGCATCGTGCATCGTTGCTCCGTTTCGCTTCGCCGCTCAGTTGCGCTGCTTCGCCGCGCCGCGCGGTGCTCACCACGGCTACGGTCAATTCACGTGCCGGTGCTCACGCCGCCTGTCCGCGTTCCTGCGGGACGGCGCCGGGCGTGTACTGCGCCCGGTCGCGCGTCCCTTCTTGCTGCTTTGCTATTGCTGCCGCGCTTAGAAGTGCGTCGACCCCACGCCGAAGATCCCAATGATGCCGATGATGATCAGATAGAGCGCGACGATGTAGTTCAACAGGCGCGGCATGACGAGAATCAGAATACCGGCGATCAACGAAACCAGCGGGCCCAACGCGAGTGTGACGTTCATGAAGACTCCGTAGTGTGAGATGCGTGAGACGCGATTGAAAAAACGCCCCGCGAGGCGGGACAATTGCTACACATGCAGCCGGCACGTGGCCCCGCCGAAACGCGGCTCGGCCAAATGCCGGCTGCCGTATTCGCTGCATGATCCGACGCAACGCTTTTATACTTGCCTCGATAAAACAACTCGACAGACTGCGCGGCAGACCAGAGACACCACTACAAACCGAATAACCGATGTCCAGGAGGTCATATGCTTCGTAGTCACCGGACCGCAGTGCCTGCCGTTTCAAGCTTTCTTGTTCCTTCTGCTTCTGGATCCACGTCATGGCGCGCTGGACGACCCGCTCCACTGCGCTCCGCCCGCTCGATAATAAAAGGTTTCGTGCTCATGGTCTCGATTGTTGCTTCGCATGCGTTTGCGCAAGATTCCGGCCCGGCTCCCGCCGACGGCGTCTATGACATGCTGGTCGGCACGTATACCGGCGGCAGGAGCGAGGGGCTGTATGTCTATCGCTTCGACACGACGACAGGCGAAGCGACCCGCGTGTCGGTCGCGCAGACGGTCAACCCGTCCTACCTCGTGGTGAGCCGCGACCGCCGCTTCGTCTATGCGGTCAACGAATTGCCGGGCGACAACGGCCCCGCCACGCAGCGCGGCGGCATTAGCGCGTTTCGCTTCGACGCCGCGAGCGGCCAGCTGACTTTCCTCAACAAGGTCTCCTCGGACGGCAACGATCCGTGCTATCTCAGCCTCTCGCCGGACGGCAAATATCTGCTGACCGCGAACTACTCGGTGGCGGCCGATCCAGGCGGCAGCTTCGCCGTGTTCCCGTTGCAGGCGGACGGCCAGGTGGGCGCGTCGGTGCTCACGGTGCATCATGAAGGCGGCGGTCCGGTGAAGGGGCGTCAGGACAACTCGCACGTTCATTCCACCGTGTTCTCGCCTGACGGCCACTACCTGTTCGCGCAAGACCTGGGCGCCGACAAGCTGTACTCGTATCGCTACACGCCTGACGGCAGCCGCGGCCTGTTCGG
This sequence comes from Paraburkholderia sp. IW21, assembly GCF_041321145.1. Classification (NCBI taxonomy): domain Bacteria; kingdom Pseudomonadati; phylum Pseudomonadota; class Betaproteobacteria; order Burkholderiales; family Burkholderiaceae; genus Paraburkholderia; species Paraburkholderia sp. IW21. The sequence continues at coordinate 208,619 of NZ_JBGGWA010000009.1, forward strand.
CCCGACCGATTGGCGCTACACCCAGGAGAAAGCGGGTACGGGCCCGCGCCATCTGGTGTTCGGCGCGGACGGCAAGCATGCGTATCTGACGAGCGAACTGGTCGGCACGGTCAGCACCTTCAACTACGACGACGGCAAGCTCACGCAGGTGCAGACGCTTTCGCTGACGGAGCCTGGCTTCAAGGGCGCGGTGGGCGGCTCGGCGATTCATTTGGCGCCGGACGGGCGCTTCCTTTACGCATCGAATCGCGGCGACGCGAACGATATCGTGATCTTCTCGGTCGATCCCACCAACGGTCATCTGAAGAAGATCGGGCACCAGTCGAGCCTCGGCAAGTCGCCGCGTGAATTCGCGATCGACCCGACCGGCAACTGGCTGATCGTCGGCAATCAGAACAGCGGCACGGTGTATGTGTTCAAGCGCGATCAGCAAAGCGGGCTGCTCGAAGCGAATCCGAAGCGGATCGAGATCGACTCACCGGTGGACTTCAAGCTGGTGTCGCCGTCGTGAGGGGAGCTTGGGGCGGGTGATTTGAATGTGCGATCCACGCCCGTCTCTGTGTCTTTGATGGCTCGATCAAGCAGGACTTTTTAATGTCCTGCAACGAGCGGTCGTGGGCCTCGGTGAATGTGACGCTGTTCCTTCGTTCCTGCTAAAAGCCACAGACTGACACCGACGCAATCAGATTTTTCGGAATTGTCGGATTCAAAAACATTTCACTCTCCTTAAAAATGCTTTCGCCTTCATTGGCGAAAGGAATAACTAAGGGAGAAAAATGAAATTCCGGACATTCCAGGGCGGCCCGGCCAGCATGCTGTGCCGTTTCCTCGCCGTATTCACATTGTTACTGGTGGCGTTTGGCGCGAACGCGACAGACTGCTCCACGCTGTATTCAAAGTCGGGCGCAACGCCCGGTACGACGTCCTGCCGCCGCGACGTGGTCAGCAATACACCCGGTGGCATGGGGAACTACGCATGCATCAATGACATCGCGCTGATCGACCAATGGTGTTCCGTTCCAGCGACGGATGCGCCCGAACAAAGCTGTCCGGTAGCCGATCCAGTCTATCCCGGCAATGGCGCAGTCACGCTGACGGAAGCGGATTTCGTCAGCGGCGACGATATGCCGATGTCGTTCACGCGCACCTATCGCTCGAAGCCACTCGCAAAGAATGCGATCTCGATGGGGCCGGTCTGGTTCCATAGCTGGCAGCGCAGCCTGGACCTCGCAAGTGCGAACAGTGGCAGTTCATCAAAGGTTATTGCGTATCGCGCGAATGGTGAGCCGGTTACGTTCAACTGGTTGGCGGGCACTTGGCGTACGTCTGGATTTACCGGTCTCGCACTCGCGCAGAACCCGTCCGGCTGGACGCTTACTGATCTTCAGACCGAGACCGTCGAGTCGTACTCGGCGCAAGGGGTCCTGCTGTCGGAGGAGACGAAGACCCGGTTTATCCGCACGCTGACCTACGATGCATCGGGTCTGCTAACCGCCATCACTCAGCATGCCGCGGGCACGGACGCGAACAAGGACGTCACGCTTCGACTCGACTATGACGACAAGCGTCGTCTGTCGCGCCTGAATGATCCTTTGGGGCGAATGACGCAGTACGGTTACGACGCGAATGGAAATCTTGTTTCCGTTATGTGGCCGAACGGCTATACGCACCGTTACGCCTATGAAGATTCCCGGTTCAAGAATGCGCTGACGGGAGAGATCAATGAGGCCGGCACGCGTGTCGCGGCGTGGACTTATGACGCGCAAGGTCGGGCAGTAGCGGTCGACCATCCTGACTCTGCACGCAATGTGCAGTTCGCCTATAGCGCCGGTTCAACGGTTATTACCGGCAGCAAGCGCACCACCACGTTGAACATGTCGTCGATTGGCGGCGTGCTGCGGCCAACCGCTAGCACGTCGGCGGCGGGTAATGCGAGCAGCGCATGGGATGCGTCCGGCAATCTGCTGAAAGATACTGACGCTAGCGGCGGAACGTCGGAATACAGCTACGACGAAACCGGGCGTCCGATCAAGGCGACCGTTAAGCGCGGCTCGGGGACTTCGATATCGACGATTCGCTATGCCGATGCGACGAGCCTGCGTCCGTCGATGATTGCGTCGCCGAACCTGATTCAGTCATTCGTCTACGACGCTCGCGGCAACACGACGGGCATCGCCGAGACGCCGACTAGCGACGCGACCGGAATCCAGGGCTTCGATGCGCCGAAGCCTGAAGGCGCCGTCACGATGGCCTACGGCATGACGTACGACGCGAACAACCGGCTCTCGTTCGCCCAGCAACTCGCCGCTGGGAAGGTCGTCGCTCAATGGGTCGTGACGCGGGATGCGACCGGGAATGTCTTTTCAATCTATCCCGTTGAGCAATACGTCGCCAGTGAGGCGATTTCGCGCGATGCCGCTCACCGGATCGAGTACGGCTACAACCCGACCGGCGACTATTTCCTGCGCTATGACCAGCGTGGACGAATCGATCTGTTCAAGTTCCAGGAATATGCAAGCCCTGCGAATGGCGGTGTCCGGCGCGTTTTGAAAGTCAGGTTCACGTATTCGCCCGATGGTCAGGTCGTGTCACGTACCGGCACGGTTGCCAGAAACGGCAGTCTGCTCGACCTGAACGATGGCACGGATATCCCGGTGGGCGATGAGGAAATCAACCAGTGGATCGATAACTACAACTATGGGGACTCGCCTATAGCGCCACCGGCAAATCTCCAGGGTGCACGCCAGCTTCTCGGCGCTTCTTCGCTTTCGACTTCGACTGTTTGTAGTGGTTGCCATTTCTCGGCGGGGCTGATCGATGGGGCGGCGCGGGGGATCGTGATCGTCTGGCGGCTTATTAATAATCCGGCTGTTAAATACGGCATCGGTCAAGGCGCAAGGAAAGCGGCGGAGAACTGGGACCGTATCAAGCAGATGTGCAAGCCCGCGGCTGAGACGGAGGTGGATGGGATTCCGCCGGGGCGGATTACGTCGGAATATGTCGACATCACAGTGGGACGAAGCACGAAAAATATCGAAACGGACGTTGGCAAGGCGGAGTTCGAGGCAAACTTGCGTGACAATGGCTGGGTACAGACGCTCACTAAGGACGGCAAGATGGATATCTTCACCAAGAACGGGAACCGTTATGGCGTCCGGGAAGAGTCGAATCAGGGGAACCCCACCGCCGATTATTTTCCTCTCGGTTCGAAGTATGCAACCCTCAAAATCCGATTAGCCAAATGAGCAAGATTGATTTCATACAAGACTGCGAAGTATTCACCTCGCTTTGGCAGCGTGCACGGGAGTGCATGAAAATAGCGCTGCTCACCCCAGCTTCGGAGTTGCTTCACTTTGACTCCTCGAACATCAGCTCGAAGGTTTTCCATGACCTCATTAGAGACGTCGCGAGTTTCAATGGAACTGGCGACTTCGCTGTAATCGTCCTTAATCCAGACCCGTTCAGCTATTTTCATTTTCATTTTGGCAAGTACCCGGGATTCGTGGTTAAGGCGGACAACAGCGAAGATGACTTCGCCGATATATTGATGACGGACCCCGGCGACAGCCCGGCCGACGCGATTGGTTTCTATTCGGAGCAGTATGTTGTCTTGCCGATTGTGGGCGAATGGTTCATGTATGCCGATCGGGACTGGGATTGGGGCACGGGTGTGTTGTCCGGGCCCGCAGACCTCATGGCGTTCGCACGAGAGTCATTTGCCTTCTATGAGAATCCTGACTAGGTGAACGCAACCCGATTCAATATTCGATAAGCTTACCGCCGATTGTTGAGCAGCCAGCGACAGGAGCAAGATTAAGATCCATCTTGGCAAATGCCCGGCGTATCCAAACCATGAATCAACCTGACATACATGATTTCAATGCTCACGGCGCTCCGGAGTCGCACGAGGCTACAGACGCTCACTAAGGACGGCAAGATGGATAGCCAATGAACCAACTAGACTATATACATGATCTTGCAACGTTACGGTGCTCTGGAGTCGCGCGAGAAGGGGTGTCCAGTCGCTTGTCGATAAGTCACCGGACGAGCTGCTGTGCTTCGATCCCATCGATATTGCGACACCAAAATTTTTCGATCTTATACAAGCGCTCCTATCGTTCAAAAATACGACTGATTTCGCGACGATAATTTTGAAACCAGATCCGTTCAATTATTTTCATCATCACTTTGGAAAGTACCCCGGATTCGTCCATAAAAAAATAACACTGACGATGAGTTCTTCCATTTCATGATGCAAGACCCCGGCGGCAGCCCGGCCGACGCACTGGGTGTGAACCACGAGCATTACGTCATAATGCCGACTGATGGTGACTGGCTCGCTTTCGGCGATCGCTCATGGGATGTTGGTGTGTTCCATGGTCCCCCTGAGATCATGCAATGCGCACGTGAGTTCTATCCGTTCTTCATGAAGCCGCCGAGCGGCTTCCGCGTTGAGCCGTAACAAGGCGGTGAGCCCGATTTTCTAGAATCGTTCTGATACTGGGCCAAACAAGAAAGGCGCGATCAATTGCGCCTTTCTCCTCGCTGAGGCGCGAAGCCGCAGGTCGACGTCAATGTGCAATGTGCGTACCACACCGATGTGCGAGCCATTGGCTGAGACGCAGACGGATGAGATTCCGCCGGAGCGGATTACATCCAAAAATACATTGATGTCACTGTGGGTCGGGGCTCAGCTACAGTAAAAATTCGCTGGGGTGGGAAATGGTTAATCGACAAAAAGGCAACTTTCTGAGCAATCTGGAAGATTTCTTGCCGTTATGGGATCGCGCGAATGCGGCGGTCCAGACTCTGGCTGGCTCTGCGCGGACCGAACCGACGCTTTATTTTGACTCGATCGATATCTCTACCCCGACGTTTTTCTTCTTTATCCGCGCGCTCCTGGCGTTCGAGGGCGCAGATACTTTCGCCGTACTTGCCCTCCGGCCGGATCCGTTCACCTATTTCCATCACCATTTCAAAAAATATCCGGCTTTCTTCGTCGGCCCTGAGCACAGCGTCGACGACTACTTTGCATTTTTAAATGCTGACCCGGGCGACAGCTTGGCGGATGCGTTGGCGAGCAACGCACAACGCTATGCGATTTTGCCGATCAATGGCAGCTGGTTCGTGTATGGAAACTGGAGCAAGGAAATGAGCGCCTTAGCCGGACCGTCGGATGTTCTCGAGTTCAGTCATGGGAACTATCCTTTCTTCCTCTATCCGGGTGCGAATTTTCAGATAGTTGACTAGGGCTATAGGCACAAGCTGTCGTCGAGAAAAATCGCGCCTTTATATCTAGTGCAGGGTGGACCCGCTAGTACCTTTCACTACGCGACGTCGGCATCCCGTTTCCTACCCGCAGCAATTCCACCCACCACATTCTCACTCCGCCGGCCCCGGCGCCAATACCTCACGGCTGCCGTTAATGCCCATCGCAGACACCAGCCCCGCTGTCTCCATCTGCTCGACAAGCCGCGCCGCGCGGTTATAACCGATGCGCAATTGCCGCTGCACCGACGAGATCGACGCGCGCCGCGTGCGCACCACGAAGGCAACGGCTTCGTCGTAAAGCGGATCGGCTTCGGCATCCGGCGTTTCGCCGAACAGGTCGGGTGACGCGCCTTCGGTGGCCGGGCCGTCGAGAATGCCTTCCTCGTATTGCGGTTCGCCGAATTGCTTCAGATACTCGACGATCCGATGCACTTCCTCGTCGGCGACGAACGCGCCATGCACGCGCTGCGGGTAGCCCGTGCCTGGCGGCAGGAACAGCATGTCGCCCTGGCCGAGCAGCGACTCGGCGCCCATCTGATCGAGAATCGTGCGCGAGTCGATCTTCGACGACACCTGGAACGCGACGCGCGTCGGAATGTTCGCCTTGATGAGACCGGTGATCACATCCACCGACGGACGCTGCGTCGCCAGAATCAGGTGGATGCCGGCGGCGCGCGCCTTCTGCGCGAGCCGCGCGATCAGCTCTTCGATCTTCTTGCCCGCGACCATCATCAGGTCGGCGAGTTCGTCGATCACCACCACGATCAGCGGCAGCGGCGCGAGCGGTTCGGGTGCGTCCGGGGTGAGCGAGAACGGATTGCCGAGCTTCTTGCCCCTGGCTTCAGAATCGCGGATTTTCTGGTTGAAGCCTGGCAGGTTGCGCACGCCGACCGCCGACATCAAGCGGTAGCGCTTCTCCATTTCGCCGACACACCAGTTCAGCGCGTTGGCCGCCAGCTTCATATCGGTGACGACCGGCGCGAGCAGATGCGGAATGCCTTCGTACACCGACAGTTCCAGCATCTTCGGATCGATCATGATGAGGCGCACTTCTTCAGGCGTCGCCTTGTAGAGCAACGAGCAGATCATCGCGTTGATCGCCACCGACTTGCCCGACCCCGTCGTGCCCGCGACCAGCATGTGCGGCGCCTTCGCCAGATCCGCGACCACGGGATGACCGGTGATGTCTTTGCCCATTGCCAGCGTCAACTGCGAATGCGAGTTCTGGTAGACGCTGGCTTCGAGGATTTCGGACAGGCGGATCGTCTGGCGCTTCGCGTTCGGCAATTCGAGGCCCATGCAGGTCTTGCCGGGAATCGTCTCGACTACGCGAATCGACGTGAGGCCGAGACCACGCGACAAGTCCTTCATCAGGCCGACGATCTGGCTGCCGCGCACGCCGAGCGCCGGTTCCACTTCGAAGCGTGTGATGACCGGGCCGGCCGAATGGCCGACCACCGTAACGGGCACCTTGAATTCCTGCAGACGCTGTTCGATCAGCAGACCGGTTTCGATGAGCATTTCTTCCGAAACGGGTTCGACGTCGGTGTCGGCGCGCGCGAGGAGATCGAGCGTCGGCAATTCGACCATCGATGCTGCGGGCGCGCGGAATTCGAAGCCATTGGCCGGAGTGTGGCCGCGCAACGGGGGGCGCTGTATTGCGGGTTCGGCGGGTTCGGAGATTTCCGCGCGTTCGGCAGGTTCATCGACGATGACGGCAGGGGCCACCGGTGCGGCATGCGCCGCGAAGCCAGGGAAGCGGACCACATTCGACGCACGCGTCTCGGTGCTTTGCGGCTGTGCTTCGGTGTCGACGGGCGAAGCTTCCAGGGCCGATGATGAGTTCAGAGCGTCGGATAGGTTCGGCGCATCCGATACGTCCGGTAGAGCAGGGAGGGCCATTGTTTCTGCTTCAACCGGCGCAACGGCGTCGCTCGCGCCGGCGACTTCCCAAGGCGGCATGCCTTGGGAAGTCGGTACGGCCTCGCTCGGCGAGGTGTCGTCGACCACACGCGAAAGGTCGGCCGATGCTGTGTCCGGCGACCCCACCACTGGGGGATCGATCTGCTGCACCTGTTCGGCCGGTGCCGGTGCGGGTGCATCAGCTTGTGTCTGTGCTTCTGGCAAAACCTCTGGTTGCAGGGAGACTTCTGCTTGTGCCGATGCCGGTGTCTCCGTCGGCGCCAATGTTTCTGCTACCGATGATGTCAATGCGGACGTGGGCAGTGCTGACGCGACCGACGATGTCTGGATGCCGGGCGGCTCACCTTCACTTACAGGTGGCACACGTGGCGAAACCACCCCCGATTGCCCAGCCTCGACCAACGGTTCGGGATTCACCGGCGCTGTCATGACCATTGCGTTTTCCGCACCGCTGCTACGCGCAAGGCTGACTCCCGCAATGTCGGTCCAGCGCGCGGCGTTTTCCGCGATACTACGAAGCGTCTCCTGGACGCTGGCGGGCGGTGCGATCTTCTGCGTTGTGGTCATCGGCCGCGTATAACCGGCTGCCGGCGCGGCGGGCGAAGCCGGTCGCGGTGTTGTCTGCGCCGACGTGATGTTGGTGTTCGGGCGCGAAGCCGGCATTGTCCGCGGTGCCGCCATGGCGGGCAGCGCTTGTGCTGCCTGTGCCGCCGCACCCGCAAAACCAGCGCCCCCCGTCATGCCCGAACCACCCGCCGCGGCCTCCGCGAAACGTTGCTCGCCAGCCGAGCGTCGACCAACTTGCGATCCGCTATCACGAACGGGAGTCGCGGTCGTCTCTAATCCCGGTGCCGAACCCGCTAAAGACGCGCTCGCGCGCGGTACCCTTGCCGGCTCGCGCAACCAGCCGGCCGGCGCAACCGGTTCAGCCGGCATCCATGCCGCCTTGTCGGTGTTTGGCGAGTGGGTGGGTGTCGACATCTGCATCGGTGTCTGCCGAGGCGGCGCGCCGGCGGAAGTACGCAGCACCGGCTCCGCTTGCGTCGCCTGATTGCGCTTCTTCACAGCGCCGGCGCGCCAACTCGCTGCAGCGCCGCGCGCTGCCGCTGCCGCCGCACCGCCGCCCGCAGTGGCACCACGGCCACGCGCCGGTGGCTGCCAGACTGTCGGACGCGCATAACGTCCCTTGCTTTTAGGCGCCATCGTATTGATGGACGACGGCACGTGTGACGGCAAACCGTGTGATGTCAAACCGTCATCGACACTGCGATGGCGGCGCGCTTCCTCGTCGCGTTTGGCGAGGCCGCGTGACAGACCGAGGCCGAATGCGCCATCGGCCCACACGGCGACGTCGCGCCAGCGGAAATCGATCAGCCAGGGCAGGCTGATCAGGAGTAGGACAAGCGCCGCGAGCGGCGTGCCGATATGCCCGAGCAGATGATCGAAGGCCGCCGCCAGCGCATGGCCAAAGCCATTCATGCCGGCCGCGCCGATCAGCGACGCCTCCAGTGTGCAACTCGCCACCATCACGCAGACGAAGCCGAGCCAAAGACGGATCGTGCCGGGGCCGCGCAAACCCGCGCCGCCCGGCAGCACCGACTTCACGATGCGCCACAAAAGAGGAATGAACCAGACGGCTGACCCGCCGAACCAGCCGAAAACTACCGTATGCATGCTAGACATCAACGAATGACGGACGCGTTTAAGCGCAAGTCAGCGATTCTAAACTGAAACTGGCAGGGGAAAATGCTTTGAGGGCGGTCGAAAAAAATTCCGTTCCGACCGGCGACTGATCTACGCGTCAGTCGCCGTCGGAATGGCGTTGCTAACGCGGCGTTGGCCGCCATGCGGGGCGCCAGGCGATCAGTTATAGCCCTCGGTCATCCACCCGGGATTGCGTTCGAACTCCAGCGTGTCGTGGTTATCGAGAATCAGCCGCAATCGCTGCGAAGTGCTCGACGCTATTTGTATGTCCGCCGCGAGAAAGATCGAGAAGGTCGAAGGCCGTCGAGCCAGCAGGTGCCGCGCGTGTCCACCGTCGCGCGCACCCGCCTGTCCATCATTTGGCGCTGCGGTCGAACGTGAGCGTATCGCCGTTGTCGAGCACCAGTTGCATCTGCTGCGGCGCGCGCATCTGCACGCCGGTGCGGTCGATGTGCGTCAGCGCGTTGAGATAGGCGCCTTCGATCTGGCCGCCCGGCGTCGTGCACGCCATGCGTGTGCCGCCCAGCGTCCCGAAGCTCAGCTTGCCATCTTTCAGCGCATACGAACCCATGTAACGATTGCAGCCGGAAAAGCCGCTGGCGTGGCGCTGGCCTTTGTCGGTCGAGAGCACGAGCGTGATCGGCGTGCCCTGATCCACGGAAGGAATGGCACGCGCGGTGCCGTCGGCCTGTTTCCAGCCGCTGAGCACCCAACTGGTGTCGTCGAGCAACTGGGTGGCGGCCGGGTTGAACGGATCGGGCGGAGCCGCTTCCGAATCGGGATGCTTCGGCATGGCGCAGGCGCTGCAAAGCGCGGCGACGCTCAACGCGGCGATAGCCGTGCGCGCATAAGGGATGAAGCGCGCAACACGTCGCGCGGAGGAGCTTTGGAGCATGGCGTCGTTCCTCTTCAAACTGGCGAAGGCGTAAGGGTAACGCACTAAGCTCGCCGCACGCGAGCGCGACGGTGTGCAACGGGCTTAAACGTTGGCGCCGCAGCGCCCTCTGCGCGCCCTACGCACAGATAGCAACGCGGACCCGGCGAGCAAGGCACGGCGCGGGGCCTGCGACCTCTGCGCATCGGGTTCGTATCGGGGCCCGCATGTTAACATCGTGTTCTACCCAATCCCACCCTCATTCGACTTTTATCTGGAGACCCCATGCAGATCGGCCAACGGATCGGCACGCCTCTTTCTGAATCCGCCACGCGTGTCATGCTGCTCGGCGCCGGCGAACTCGGTAAGGAAGTGATCATCGCGCTGCAGCGGCTGGGCGTCGAAGTGATCGCCGTCGACCGTTATCCGAACGCACCGGGTCATCAGGTCGCGCACCGCTCGCATGTGATCGACATGACCGACCGCGCCGCCTTGCGCGCGCTGGTCGAACAGGAACGTCCGCATCTGATCGTCCCCGAGATCGAAGCGATCGCAACCGACGCACTCGCCGCAATCGAAACCGACGGCCTCGCCGAAGTGATCCCGACCGCGCGCGCCACGCAACTCACCATGAACCGCGAAGGCATCCGCCGGCTGGCTGCTGAGGAACTCCGTCTGCCGACCTCGCCCTACGCGTTCGCCGATTCGCTCGAGGAACTGCGCGCGGGTATCGCCAAGGTCGGCTATCCGTGCGTGGTGAAGCCCGTGATGTCGTCGTCGGGCAAGGGGCAGTCGGTGCTGAAGCGCGATGCCGACGTCGAACCCGCCTGGCAATACGCAATGGCCGGCGGCCGTGTGAATCATGGCCGCGTAATCGTCGAAGGCTTTATCGACTTCGAATACGAGATCACCCAGTTGACCGTGCGGGCAATCGATCCGGCGCGCGGTGAGGTCGGCACGTATTTCTGCGACCCGATCGGCCACCTTCAGGTGGCGGGCGATTACGTCGAATCGTGGCAGCCGCAGCCGATGAGCCCGCTCGCGCTCGAACGCTCACGCGAAGTGGCGCACAAGGTGACTGCGGCATTGGGCGGCCGGGGCCTGTTCGGCGTCGAGCTTTTCGTGCGCGGCGATGACGTATGGTTCTCTGAAGTGAGTCCGCGTCCGCACGATACGGGTCTGGTCACGCTGTGCTCGCAACGCTTTTCGGAGTTCGAGTTGCACGCGCGCGCGATCCTCGGTTTGCCGGTCGATCCGTCGCTGCGGGCGCCGGGTGCGTCGGCGGTGATTTACGGTGGCCGCGACGAGGCGGGCATCGCTTTCGAAGGTGTTGCGGCGGCGTTGGCTGTGCCGTGTGCCGATCTGCGTCTCTTCGGCAAGCCGGAGAGCTTCGTCAAGCGCCGCATGGGTGTGGCGCTTGCCACCGGCGAGAACATCGACGAAGCACGCTCGCGTGCGAAGCAGGCCGCGGCGGCGGTACGGCCGGTTTCCACAAAGTAACGCGTCGAAACGGCGTGCCTCCGAGCGCCACGCAACCTTAACCCTGGCCGCAACACAGGCGGCTCCCCCCGTGCTTGATGTGCCACAACAGTCGAGGCATCCAATGAAGAAATGGTTTGGTGCGATAACCGCGGCAATGGGTCTCGCGGCGCTGTACGGCAATGCATGGGCCGCGCCATCGCGCCTCGCCGAAACCAAGCACCGTCAGACGCACAAGTACACCTGCGCGACCGGAAAGATTCTGCAAGTGACTTACTGGAACACGGCGAACGGCCAGAGCTTCGCACTCGTGCCTGTAAAGGGCCAGCAGTTGCTGTTCGTCAACACCCTGTCCGCCTCCGGCGCGAAGTATCAGGCCGGCAGCTACACCTGGTGGACAAAAGGCCCGCGCGCCGACCTGTACGACGCGACGGATGGCGAAAACGCCCCGCCGATGCTCTCCGACTGCATCGCCATCAATCGCTGAGCATGATGCGGCGGCTTTCTTCAAACACGCCGCCGCCTGCCTCACCTTACCTCCGTGGCGCTGCCCGCCCGCGCACATCATTTCCGTTCGAGTAGTAAGCTGTCCGACATGGCATCGGCTGTGTCCGCTATGACTGCTATCCCCGCTGTCACTGTTATGTCAGGCCGCGCACGGTTCGCGCGGCTGTCGTCGTCTTCGATCGTCCGTTTCCGGACCTCAACGGGTGGACTCTGGCGTGCCCCCGTTTCATCAAGCGAGACCCTCCATGAAAGCATCGGACCTGTTCGTCAAATCGCTGGAAGCCGAAGGTGTCGAGTACGTGTTCGGCATCCCCGGTGAAGAAAATCTCGATCTGCTCGAATCGTTGCGCCGCTCCAAGATCCGCCTGATTCTCACGCGCCACGAACAGGCGGCGGGTTTCATGGCCGCCACGTACGGGCGTCTCACCGGACGCACGGGCGTGTGCCTGTCCACTCTCGGCCCGGGCGCGACCAACTTCGTGACCGCCGCCGCGTATGCACAGTTAGGCGGCATGCCGATGCTGATGGTCACAGGCCAGAAGCCGATCAAGTCGAGCAAGCAGGGACATTTCCAGATTGTCGACGTGGTGCGGATGATGGAGCCGCTCACCAAGTACACGCGGCAGATGGTGTCGATCGCCAACATTCCGGCCTCGGTGCGCGAGGCCTTCCGTCAGGCGGAGGAAGAGCGGCCCGGCGCCACCCATTTGGAATTGCCCGAAGACGTCGCGCATGAAGAGGGCGACGGCCATCCGATTCCGAAGAGCTACAGCCGTCGCCCTGTCGCGGAGGAAAAAGCGGTGGCGCGCGCGGTCGAAGCGATCACCAACGCGAAGCATCCTTTGCTGATGATCGGCGCGGGCGGCAATCGCAAGACCACGACCAGGATGCTGCGCGAATTCGTCGACCAGATCGGCATTCCGTTTTTCACGACACAGATGGGCAAAGGCGTGATCGACGAATCGCATCCCATGTGGCTCGGCAACGCCACCTTGTCCGACGGCGATTTTGTGCACCGCGCGATCGACCACGCGGACTGCATCATCAATGTGGGCCACGATGTGATCGAGAAGCCGCCGTTCTTCATGCGCAGCGGCGACGCGGGCGAGAAGACGGTGATTCACGTCAACTTTCTCGGCGCGGAAGTCGATACGGTGTACTTCCCGCAGATCGAAGTGGTGGGCGATATCGCCAACGCGGTGTGGCAGCTCAAGGAAAGTCTCAAGGCGCGCCAGGAGCATTGGGACTTCACGCGCTTCAAGGAGATCAAGCAGCACTTCGAAGCGCATCTGGTCAAAGGTCAGCACGACGACCGTTTCCCGATGTACCCGGTGCGGATCGTCAACGACGTCTACGAAACCACGCCGGTGGACGGCATCGTGTGTCTCGACAACGGCATGTACAAGATCTGGTTCGCGCGCTACTACCGTGCGCACGAACCGAATTCGCTGCTGCTCGATAACGCCCTGGCTTCGATGGGCGCCGGCTTGCCCTCGGCGATCGCGACCAGGATCGTGCACCCCGACCGCAAGGTGATGGCCGTGTGCGGCGACGGCGGCTTCATGATGAATTCGCAGGAGTTGGAAACGGCGGTGCGTCTGAAGCTCGATCTGGTGATATTGATTTTGCGCGACGACGCCTTCGGCATGATCCGCTGGAAGCAGGAAAACATGAACTTCCCGGATTACGGCATGACGCTGAGCAACCCGGATTTCGTCGCCTATGCGCAGAGCTACGGCGCGAAAGGCCATCGCATCGAATCGGCGGCGGAGTTCGCGCCGCTGTTGCGCGAATGTTTCGTGACGCCCGGCGTGCATGTGATCGATCTGCCGATCGATTATTCGGACAACGAGCGCGTGCTGAATCGCGAAATCAAGCGGCTCAGCGCGCAACTATGAGCGGCAGCGGGGCATAGCCCTTGCTGGCTGCGTCGTTTCTGTCAGGCATCGGATCAAGGAGAACGCGTCATGTTGAAAAAGACTTACCCGTACTACCTCGCGAACGAAGCGGTGGCCGCCAACACCGATCTCGAAGTCACCGACAAATTCAGCGGCAAGGTGGCGACCCGCGTGGCAATGGCCGACGCGGCGGCCATCGACCAGGCGATCGGTCATGCCGTCGAGGCCATGCCGGCATTGCGGGCCTTCCCGCCTTTCAAGCGCCAGGCCGTGCTCGAACATTGCGTGAAGCGCTTCCGCGAGCGCTACGACGAACTGGCGCTTGCGCTCTGCATCGAAGCCGGCAAGCCGATCAACGATTCGAAAGGCGAAGTCACGCGCCTGATCGACACGTTCAAGGTGGCGGCGGAGGAGGCGGTGCGCATTGACGGCGAGATCGTCAATCTGGAGATTTCGCCGCGCGCGAAGGGCTATCACGGCTACGTAAAGCGGGTGCCGATCGGTCCGTGCTCGTTTATCTCGCCATTCAATTTTCCGCTGAACCTGACCGCGCACAAGGTCGCGCCGGCGATCGCCGCGGGCGTGCCATTCGTGTTGAAGCCGGCCAGCCGCACGCCGGTCGGCGCGCTCATCATGGGCGAGATCCTGGCGGAAACCGATTTGCCGAAAGGCGCATTCTCCATTTTGCCTGCTCATCGCGACGGCGCCGATCTGTTTACCACCGATGAGCGTTTCAAGCTGCTGTCGTTCACCGGCTCGCCGGCGGTGGGCTGGGACCTGAAGAAAAAGGCGGGTAAGAAGAAAGTGATTCTGGAACTGGGCGGCAACGCGGCGGCGATCGTCGACGGCGATCAGGGCGAGAAGCTCGACTACGTGGTCGACCGGCTCGCATTCGGCGCGTTCTATCAGTCGGGGCAGAGCTGCATCGGCGTGCAGCGGATTCTGGTGCATGCGAAGGTCTACGATGCGCTGCGCGAGAAGCTGATCGCCAAAACGAAGTCGCTGGTGATGGGCGATCCGAAGGACGAAAAGACTTTCGTTGGGCCGATGATCTCCGAGTCCGAGTCCAAACGCCTTGCCGGCTGGATGGAGAGCGCGGTGCAGGCGGGGGCGAAGATCGTCGCGGGCGGCAAGGTCGAGGGCGCGATGTTCGAGGCCACGCTGCTCGAAGGCGTGCGGCACGACACCGATCTGTATCGCAAGGAAGCGTTCGGGCCGGTGGCGATTCTGGAGCGTTTCGACGATTTCGACGCGGCGCTGGCAACCGTCAACGATAGCGACTTCGGTCTGCAAGCCGGCGTGTTCACCGATTCGCTCGCCCATGCGCATCGCGCGTGGGATGGACTCGAAGTGGGGGGCGTGGTGATCAACGACGTGCCGTCGTTCCGCGTCGACAATATGCCGTATGGCGGCGTGAAAGATTCCGGGCTTGGCCGCGAGGGCGTGCGCTACGCGATCGAAGACATGACCGAGATGCGCTTGATGGTGATGCGCGAGACGTGGTGAAGCAGCGGCTGTCACGCAACTGTCGTGTGGACGAATTACGCTCGCCAGCGAGGCGCCGGGCGGCTTTGCGGCAATGTGCCGAAGCTTGGCGACACGCCCGGCCACCGGCTTTCGCCGGCGTAAGCAGAAAGCCGGGAGATGCGCCATGAGTGTTTTTGCTGAAGTGCTACAATACCGGCCTTTCCGGCGGGTGTTTCCGCCGGCCGGAGCCGGCCGCATTTTTTCCCGTGATACTGACGGGTCCCGTGCGGAACGCCGTGGCTCCGCCTTCATCCTGATGCCCTCTGCGGTTCCGACCGCTGCCGCGCGCACCCGCGCCAAGCGCATTTTTAGCGAAAGCCACCATGTCCGACACAGCCGTCACGCCCAGCACTGCGACTTTTGATCAATTCGGCCTCGCGCCCGACATCCTGAAAGCCGTCAAAGACTCGGGCTACACCATCCCTACGCCGATCCAGGAGCAGGCGATTCCCGTCGTGCTGGCCGGCCGTGACATGATGGGCGCCGCGCAAACCGGCACCGGCAAGACCGCGAGCTTCTCGCTGCCGATCATCCAGCGCTTGCTGCCGCAAGCCAGCACGAGCGCATCGCCCGCCCGCCATCCGGTGCGCGCACTGATCCTCACGCCGACGCGTGAGCTCGCCGACCAGGTGGCCGCGAACGTGCAGGCGTATGCGAAACACACCGCGCTGCGCAGTGCGGTGGTGTTCGGCGGCGTGGATATGAATCCGCAATCCGAGCAACTGCGCCGCGGCGTCGAAATTCTGATCGCCACGCCGGGCCGTCTGCTCGATCACGTGCAACAGAAAACCGCCAACCTCGGCCAGGTGCAGATCCTCGTGCTCGACGAAGCCGACCGGATGCTTGACATGGGCTTCCTGCCGGATCTGCAGCGCATCCTGAACCTGCTGCCGAAGGAACGTCAGACGCTGCTGTTTTCGGCCACGTTCTCGGGCGAAATCAAGAAACTGGCCGCCACTTACCTGCGCGACCCGCAGACGATCGAAGTCGCGCGTAGCAATTCGACTGCGACCAACGTGACGCAGATCGTTTATGAAGTGGCCGAGGGTGACAAGACCAGCGCGGTCGTTCAATTGATTCGCGAGCGCGGCCTCAAGCAGGTGATCGTGTTCTGCAACAGCAAGATTGGCGCGAGCCGCCTGGCGCGGAGTCTGGAGCGCGACGGCGTGATCGCGACCGCGATTCACGGCGACCGGACGCAGAATGAACGGATGCAGGCTCTGGATGCGTTCAAGCGTGGTGAGATCGAGGCTTTGGTTGCTACCGACGTCGCTGCACGTGGTTTGGATATTGTCGAACTGCCCGCAGTGATCAATTTCGATCTGCCGTTCAGTGCGGAAGATTATGTGCACCGGATTGGGCGTACCGGGCGTGCCGGTGCTTCCGGCGATGCTTTGTCGCTGTGCAGCCCGAATGAGAAGAAGCAGCTGGCCGATATCGAAAAGCTGATCAAACGACCGCTGGACATGCAACGGTTGACGGTGGCCGCGCCGGTGCGGCATCACCATGAAGAGCGGGCGCCGCGTCGCGAACGTACCGAGGGCCGTGATGAGCGGGGCGGTCGCCGGCGTTCGGGGGCTGCGTCTTCGGGTTCGTTTGACCGGCCGCACCATCATCGCGCGCAGCCTGTGGATGATTTCTTCCTCAAGCCTTATGAGCCGTCGGCGGCTTCCGTTCGGAAGGTTGAGGAGGCGGCTGCGTCGTCTGCCGCAGCTCCGCAGAAGTCTTCCAAGCAGCCGTTGGCTGCGCTGTTAGGTGGGTTTGGGATGCCCAGGAAATCGCCTTCGTCTTCCTGATTTTCGCGTTTTTCCTCCTGGTCTTGCCGCTTCTGGCGTTTCTTTTTCAAGCGTTTTATTAGCGCTGCCTCTGTTGGGGGCGGCAGCTACTTCTCGCCGTAATCACACTCGCACGCTCATGCGCTCTGCCCATGCTGCCGTCGCGGCAGCATAAAAGTGCTCTAGCGTCTGATATGCGGTCCCGTCCAGTTCAAGACCCAGATGACGCGCGGCTGCGCTCAGCGCTTCAAGCGGATTGACATCGTCAAGCGCGGTTGCGCCGTTTTGCTTGCTGAGTTTTTCGCCCTGTTCGTTCGTCACGACGGGTACATGCAAATACGCCGGCGTCGGCACGCCCAGACAACGCTGCAGGTAAATCTGCCGCGCCGTTGAGTCCATCAAGTCCGCACCTCGCACGATGTGCGTAATGCCCGCGTCCGCGTCGTCGACCACCACCGCCAGCTGATACGCCCATTGGTCGTCCGCGCGTTTCAGGACGAAGTCGCCGACCTCGGTGGCCAGGTTCTGGGTCTGCTCGCGTTGCCAGCGGTCTTCGAAGGTGATCACCGCAGCGTCGCCGCCGGGGACGCGCAGGCGCCATGCGCGCGCCAGTTTGCCGTGTAGGCCACTGCGGCAGGTGCCGGGGTAGGCGAGCGTCGTATTGCGCGCGTGCGCGTTCAATAACGAATCCGCTATCTCCTTGCGCGTGCAGCCGCATGGATAGATCAAACCGACATCCTTCAGCTGATCCAACGCTTCCTGGTAGCGCGCAATACGATGGCTTTGCCAGGCAGGCGGCTCGTCAGCATGCATGCCGAAACGGTCGAGGGTCGACAGAATGTCCTCGGCCGCGCCAGGGACGGTGCGAGGTCCGTCGATGTCTTCGATGCGCACAAGCCACGCGCCGCCATGCGCGCGCGCGTCCAGCCAGCTTGCGAGCGCGCTTACCAGTGAGCCGAAATGCAACGGCCCCGTAGGCGATGGAGCGAAGCGTCCACGATAGGTCATGGGTTCGATCGGTGTACTGATGCGCTAATGCGATGAATAACTGAGCGACCCACGCCGCTCAGCCATGATTCGTTATGGGGGCGCCGGGCCGCAGCGTGAAAGTGACCGCCTGCCGCAACCGCCCGCATTATGCGGCGCGCGCCGCCTTGCTGTCCGGATGGCATTCCGGACACGTCTTGCCCGCCACATACAGCGGCGATTGCTGCGCCTCGGGCGTCACCACCGCGCGGCAGCCGAAACATTGCACCGTTGCGGTCGGCTCAAGTTGCGGATTGAGTGCGGTGCGGTAGTCGAACACGAAGCAGTCGCCGTGATAATGCGCGCCGCCCACTTCCTCGAAATACTTCAGGATGCCGCCTTCGAGCTGATACACGTTCTCGATGCCGACTTCCTTCATGTGGATTGCAGCCTTCTCGCAGCGAATCCCACCCGTGCAGAACGACACGACCGTCTTGCCCTCGAGATCGGCGCGGTTTTGTTCGATGACTTCAGGAAATTCGCTGAATTTCGTAATGCGGTAGTCGAGCGCGTGATTGAACGTGCCGACGTCCACTTCGAATGCGTTGCGTGTGTCGAGCATCACTACGGGCCGGCCTTCGTCGTCCTGGCCGCGGTCGAGCCAGTTTTTCAGCGTGGGGGCGTCGACGAACGGCGCGCGGCCAAGCTCCGGCCGGATGGCCGGTTTTTTCATCGTGATGATCTCGCGCTTGAGCTTGACCAGCATGCGGGTGAACGGCTGCTTGTCCGACAGGCTTTCCTTGAACTGCAGATGGACGAACTTGCCTTCGAACAGCGCGTCGTGACGAATGTAGTCGATGAACGCGTCCGCGGCTTCGCGCGTGCCCGCGACGAACAGGTTGAGGCCTTCCGGCGCCAGCAGGATGGTGCCGCGCAAGCCGAGCGTAGTGCAACGCTCGGTGACGAGCGGGCGCCATGCGGCGGTGTCTTCGATGGTCGCGAAATGATACGCGGCGAGATTGACGATACTCATGTGTGTCCAGCGGTAAGAAGTGGCCCGCGGCGCGGAAAACGGGGCGCATTGAACTGCCCGCATGGGAACGATGCGGCGCGGCCACGGCGAATAGGGCGAAACCCGTATTATCCCTCAAGCTGGCGGTTTGGCCGACTCGGCCGAATGGCCAGGCGCTTGCGGCAGCGCAAATCGCTCGCAAACTTGGACCGCGCATCTGCGATGCCATCCTAAGCCGAACGGCTAATGCAGGGCTTTGGCCTGAAAACTCCGGAAGGGTGGAGTTACAATGTCGCCCATGCCAGATCCCCGCTTCGTTCATCTCCGCGTTCACTCCGAATTCTCGATTGCCGATGGCATCGTGCGTCTTGACGACGTCGTCAAGGCTGCTGCCAAAGACGGTCAGGGCGCGCTCGCCCTCACCGATCTCGGCAACGCGTTCGGCCTCGTCCGTTTCTACAAGGAAGCCCGCGGCAAAGGGGTCAAACCCATTGCCGGCTGCGACGTCTGGATCACCAATCCGGACGACCGCGACAAGCCTTCGCGCCTTTTGCTGCTGGTCAAAAACCGGCGCGGCTATCTGAATCTGTGCGAGCTGCTCAGCAAGGCATCGCTTACGAATCAGTATCGCGGCCGCGCGGAAGTCGAAGCCGGCTGGCTCGAATCCGGTCTGGGAGAAGGCCTGCTCGCGTTGTCCGGTGCGCAACAGGGCGACATCGGCCTGGCGCTCGCGGCCGGCAACGAAGAAGCGGCCAAACGCAACGCGTTGCATTGGGCGAAGGTTTTCCCGAGCGGCTTCTATATCGAACTGCAACGGTGCGCTCTGCCAGGCGGCGAGCAGTACGTGCAGCAGGCGGTCGCGCTCGCGGCGTCGCTGAAATTGCCGGTGGTGGCCACCCACCCCATGCAGTTCATGACGCCGGACGACTTCACCGCGCATGAAGCGCGCGTGTGTATTTCCGAGGGCGACATCCTCGCGAATCCGCGCCGCTCGAAGCGCTTTACGTCCGAGCAGTATTTCCGCACGCAAGAAGAGATGGCGGCGCTGTTTGCGGACATTCCGTCGGCGCTCGCCAATACCGTTGAAATCGCCAGGCGTTGCAACCTGACGCTCGAACTCGGCAAGCCGAAGCTGCCGCTCTTCCCGACGCCCGACGGCATGTCGCTCGACGACTACCTCGTGCATTTGTCGAAAGAAGGTCTCGAAAAGCGGCTCGACCAGCTCTTCCCGATTGAGGCCGAGCGCGAGGCGCAGCGCGAAACGTATTACCAGCGCCTCGAATTCGAGTGCGGCACGATCATCAAGATGGGCTTTCCGGGCTACTTCCTGATCGTTGCTGACTTCATCAACTGGGCCAAGAACAACGGTGTGCCGGTCGGTCCGGGCCGGGGTTCCGGTGCCGGTTCGCTGGTGGCGTATGCGCTCGGCGTGACCGATCTCGATCCGCTGCGCTACAACCTGCTGTTCGAACGTTTCCTGAATCCGGAACGGGTGTCGATGCCCGACTTCGACATCGACTTCTGCCAGCACGGCCGCGACCGCGTGATTCAGTACGTGAAGGAGAAGTACGGCGCGGACGCCGTGTCGCAGATCGCCACCTTCGGCACGATGGCGGCGAAGGCGGCGGTGCGCGACATAGGCCGCGTGCTCGATCTCGGCTACATGTTCACCGACGGCATCGCCAAGCTGATTCCGTTCAAACCGGGCAAGCACGTCACCATCGCCGACGCAATGAAGGAAGAGCCGCTCCTTCAGGAGCGCTTCGACAACGAAGACGAAGTGCACCAGCTGCTCGAACTCGCGCAGCGCGTGGAAGGCCTGACGCGTAACGTCGGTATGCACGCCGGTGGCGTGTTGATCGCACCCGGCAAGCTCACCGATTTCTGCCCGCTCTATACGCAGGGCGACGAAAGCGGTGTCGTGAGCCAGTACGACAAGGACGACGTCGAAGCCGTCGGCCTCGTGAAGTTCGACTTCCTGGGTCTCACCACACTGACGATTCTCGACTGGGCCGAGCGCTACATCCGCCGTCTCGATCCGTCTAAGCAAGACTGGTCGCTCGCACAAGTGCCGCTCGACGATCCGGCGTCGTTCTCGATCCTGAAGAAAGCGAACACGGTCGCCGTGTTCCAGCTGGAAAGCCGCGGCATGCAAGGCATGCTGAAAGACGCGCAGCCCGACCGTTTCGAGGACATCATCGCGCTGGTGGCGCTGTACCGTCCGGGTCCGATGGACCTGATCCCGAGCTTCTGTGCGCGTAAGCATGGCCGCGAAGTGGTCGAGTATCCGGATCCGCGCGTGGAACCTGTTCTGAAAGAGACCTACGGCATCATGGTCTACCAGGAGCAGGTGATGCAGATGGCGCAGATCATCGGCGGCTACTCGCTCGGCGGCGCCGACTTGCTGCGCCGCGCGATGGGGAAGAAGAAGGCCGAGGAAATGGCCGAGCACCGCGCATTGTTCCGCGAAGGTGCCGCGAAAAACGGCCTGACCGCCGAGAAAGCCGACGAAATCTTCGACTTGATGGAGAAGTTCGCGGGCTACGGCTTCAACAAGTCTCACGCGGCGGCGTATGCGCTGCTCGCGTACTACACCGCATGGCTGAAGGCTCACCATCCGGCGGAATTCATGGCGGCGAATATGTCGCTCGCCATGGACGATACGGACAAGGTCAAGATCCTGTTCGAGGACTGCCTCACGAACAAGATGGCCGTGCTGCCGCCGGACGTCAATCTGTCCGCATATCGCTTCGAGCCGGTTGCGGAAGCGGACGGCAAACGGTCGAAAACGATTCGCTACGGCCTTGGCGCGATCAAGGGCAGCGGCCAGAACGCAATCGAAGAAATCCTGCGCGCGCGCGAAGAAGGTCCGTTCATCGACATCTTCGATTTCTGCAACCGGGTCGACCGCCGGATCGTCAATCGCCGGACGGTGGAAGCGTTGATCCGTGCAGGCGCGTTCGATCAGTTGCATGCGAATCGCGCGCAACTGATCGCATCCGTCTCGCTGGCGATGGAAGCCGCCGAGCAGGCGAGCGCCAACGCGATGCAAGCTGGCCTGTTCGACATGGGCGACGCCCCGTCGCAAGGTCACGAACTGGTCGACGAGCCGGAATGGCCGGAAAAGAAGAAGTTGCAGGAAGAGAAGGCCGCGCTCGGGTTCTACCTGTCGGGTCACCTGTTCGACGCCTACAAGGACGAAGTGCGCCGCTTCGTGCGTCAGAAGATCGGCGAGCTGAAGGAAGGGCGCGACAAGCTGGTCGCCGGGGTCATCGCGTCACTGCGCACGCAGATGACCCAGCGCGGCAAGATGCTGATCGCGCTGCTCGACGACGGCACCGGCCAATGCGAAGTGACCGTCTTCAACGAGACCTTTGAAGCCCACAAGCCGCTGTTCAAGGAAGACGAACTGCTGGTGGTGCAGGGTCAGGCGCGTAACGACGCGTTCACGGGCGGCATCCGCTTCACCGTCGATACGGTGATGGACCTCGGCCGCGCGCGCTGCCGTTACGCGGAAGCCGTGAAGGTGCAGATGAACGGCAATGCGGATGCGTTGGCGTTGCGGCGTGTGCTCGAAGCGCATAGCGCGGGTAAGGACGAGCCGCAAGCCGCACCGGCGCCGGCTGCGTCGTCACGCGGTGGCAATGGAGGCGGCGCAGGCGCTGGCCGAAACGGCGGCGGCTATGGCGGCGGTGGTCAGCGTCAAGCTGCTGTGCAGATTCCAAACGGGCTTGCCGTACAAGTGGTCTATCGCAGCGAAAACGCGCAGGGCGAAATGCGTCTTGGCGACGCGTGGCGCGTGAAGCCGACCGACGAACTGCTCGCCGCATTGCGCGGCGAGTTCGCGGGAAGCTCGATCGAAATCGTCTACTGATGCTGGTTTGCTCGCGCGAATAGCGTAGATCGCGCGGGCAAAGCCGGACCATCCTTGCGGCCATGATTGATGCTGCGGTAAGCGCCCTCGTCAACGTCCCGCGTCACTACCCCGCGACTTCTCCCCCAGCCGCGCCAGTTTCAAAAACCGGTAGTACACCGTCTCCGCATTGAACACCGCGATCATGAACCCGGCGCGGCCGTCGAGAAATCCACGCCGCAGCACGTAGGTTCGCACGAACGCCCAGGCGCCGCGCCCGAGCGCCTTGCCGAAACTGCCGCGCTTACCTGCCGCATGGCGTTGTTGCGCACCCGCTGTCGAATACGTGTCGAGCTTGCGCAACACGCCTTCGAAGTCTTCGTACGAGTAGTGCATCAGCTTGCCGGTCAGGCGCTGCGAAGGTGTGTCGAACACCAGGCGCTCGTGCACGAGGTCGTCGGAGAAACGCGCCGCGCCACGTTTGAACAGACGCGGAATCCAGTCCGGATACCAGCCGCTGTGATGAATCCAGTGCCCGCAAAAGCTCGATAACCGGTCTACCGCATAAACATCGGCGGTGGGTGCGGCCAGCGTCGCGCGGATTGCTGACGCCAGCTCCGGTGAGACGATCTCGTCGGCGTCGATCGAGAGAATCCAACCGGTGGAGAGCGCGTCCACCGCGCGGTTTTTCTGCGGACCAAAGCCCGGCCAGTCGGTTTGCTCCAGCACCCGGGCGCCGTGTGCGCGAGCGATGTCGGCAGTACCGTCGGTGCTGCCGCCGTCGATGACGACGATCTGATCGGCGAAGGCCACGGCCCGCAGGCACTCGGCCAGTCGCGCCGCGGCGTTTTTGGTGATGATGGCGACGCCGAGGGTGGTTTCTTGCATACCTGAATCGCGTGGAAGGGCAGGGTGACGGAATGGCTCGCGCAAGTATACACAGCGCACTAGCCGCATACGAAACAGCCCGCGCGGCGAGGCAGGGCCCGACACACCCGCCAGCGGTCCTCCGCGCCCGTTCGCGCCACGGTCGAATGCCTCCGTTCCTTGGTGAGTTGCCCACGCAATCTGCCCGATTGACAACCTCCGGCGGTCATCCTCAACCGTTTACAATGCTGTTTCCTGATATTCCGCGCGGCAGGCAATCCGCCTCATGCGCGGACGCCGTCCCGCATTCCCAGAGGATCTCCTTGAGCGCGAAGCCAACGTTAAGCAAACCCATCGGTTCAGGTGATGCATCCTCGCCTGCCGTCGTCTTTCGACGCTTGTGGCCGTACATCAAGCCGCTCATATGGGTGGTGGTCGGCGCGATCCTTGCAATGGCCGCCAGCGCCGGCACCGACGCGGCGATCCCCGCGTTGCTCAAGCCGCTTCTGGACAAAGGCTTCGGCGCGCACGCCAGCGACAACGCCAGGTGGGTCGTGCCGGTCGCGGTCATCGGCCTCGCGCTGATTCGCGGCGTGGCGCAATACGCGTCCGGCTATCTGCTCGCGTACGTGTCGAACAAGATCCTGCTCGAACTGCGTTTGAAGATGTTCGACCGCATGATCCACACGAGCGTGGCGTTTTTCCAGCGCGAAACCGCGAGTACGGTGATCAACGCAATCGTCTTCGAGGTGAATCAGATTCTCAACGTGCTGTTGAGCGTGATGGTCACGCTGGTGCGCGATTCGCTCACGGTGGTCTTCCTGCTCGGCTATCTGTTCTATCTGAACTGGCGCCTGACGCTGATCGTCGCGGTGCTGCTGCCGGGAATCGGCTGGCTGGTCGGCAAGATCAACCGCCGTCTGCGGCGCCTGAACCGCGAGCATCAGTTGCTGACCAATGAGCTGTCGTACATCGTCGAAGAGACGGTGGGCGGCTATAAGGTCGTCAAGGTGCACAACGGCGAACAGTACGAGACGGACCGTTTTACGTCGATGAGCAAGCGTCTGCGCGGCTACGCGATGCGCATGACGGTTTCCGGCGGCCTCGCGCAGCCGTTGACGCAGTTCCTTGCGTCGATTGCGCTCGCCGTGGTGATTACGATTGCGGTGGTGCAGTCGTCGTCGGATCAGACCACGGTCGGCGGCTTTGTCGCGTTCGTTACGTCGATGCTGCTGATCATCTCCCCGCTTAAGCATCTGATGGACGTGAACCAGCCGCTGCAACGCGGCATGACGGCGGCCGAGCTGATCTTCGGCCTGATCGACGAGCCGTCCGAGCCGGAGGGTGGCGGCAAGCCGCTCGAACGCGCCAGGGGCGAAGTGGAATTCCGCGACGCGTCGTTCACCTACGGCAGCAACGCCACGCACAAGCGCCACACGCTCGACCGTGTGTCGTTCAAGGTGGCGCCGGGCGAAATGGTCGCGCTGGCAGGCCCGTCGGGCAGCGGCAAGACCACGCTGGTGAATCTGCTGCCGCGCTTTTTCGATCCGACCGGCGGCGAGATTCTGGTCGATGGTGTCGCGCTGCCGGAATATGACCTGCATGCGCTGCGCAGCCAGATCGCGATGGTGAGCCAGGACGTGGTGCTGTTCAACGACACCGTGGCCAACAACGTCGCTTACGGCCAGAACGCCGACCCGGAAAAGGTCAAGGCGGCACTGCGCGCGGCCAATTTGTGGGACACCGTCGAGGCGATGCCCAACGGTATCGATACCTTGGTCGGCGACAACGGCATGATGCTCTCGGGCGGTCAACGGCAGCGTCTGGCGATCGCGCGCGCGATCTACAAGGACGCGCCGATCCTGATCCTCGACGAAGCCACCTCGGCGCTCGATTCGGAATCTGAACGCCATGTGCAGGCGGCGCTGGAAACCTTGATGAAGGGCCGTACCACACTGGTGATCGCGCACCGTTTGTCGACGATCGAGCGTGCCGACCGGATTCTGGTGATGGAAGCAGGGCGTATCGTCGAGCGCGGCAGTCATCGTGAACTGCTGGCGCAAGACGGTCTGTATGCGCATTTGCATCGCATCCAGTTCCAGCAAACCGCGGCGTGATTCGGCAAGAATTCGCGCCTTTCGACGTCACCCTCCGCCGGCAACCGCAATCTTAGGCGCTTGCCCGGCGCGACCGTTCAGCCATCCCGGCGTCTCTCCGAGGCTTTTTTGCCCGACTTCCTTGCGCAACGCATATTAGTCGGTCTTTTTGGTCCATTTTTTGGGATAGTGTTGCGGGTTTATCTCAGTTTGTTGCGCTTTTTTTACACTAAATGCATGCTTACGGGCTGCGATCGTATTCAGCAGCGGAGATCCAATTAGCGATGCATCACGACGACCCTACCGGTAAGCGACTGATTTCCATCGCGCTTGCGACCTATAACGGCCGCACGTATCTACCCGAGCTTCTGGCTTCGCTGGAGGCGCAAAGCTGGCCGAATCTCGAGGTGGTGGTCGCCGACGACGCTTCCACCGACGGCACGCCGGAATGGGTGGCCGCCTATTCCGGCCGCGTCGAAGTCCGGCTGGTGGCGAGTGGGGAACGGGTTGGCATCGTCCGCAATTTCGAGCGCGCGCTGGCAGGCTGCCGCGGCGCTTATGTCGCGCTGGCGGATCAGGACGACGTGTGGGCGCCCGACAAGCTTACCGACCTGATGCGCGATCTGCAGTCCGTGGAAAATACTCGGGGCCGGTCCACGCCGGCGCTGGCATTCTGCGACATCGAGCTGGTTGATGCGACGCTGTGCCGTCTGTCCAAGTCTCTCTTCGATATCACGGCCAAGTCGCGCCGTGCCGGACGCCTGCGCGATTTTCTGTTGAGCAACCATGTTCCCGGCTGCGCGATGCTGGTTAACCGCGCCGCGCTTGATCGCGCGTTGCCGTTTCCCCCCGGCATCGTCATGCACGACTGGTGGCTGGCGATGGTGGTGGCGTCGTTCGGCGAGATTCGTCACGTGGCGGCGCCGCATCTGAAATATCGCCAGCACGAGAGCAACGCGGTCGGCGCGAGTGCGACCAATCTGCGGCCCGGCGCGGGCGCGCGAGACGAGTGCAAGCGCGGGGCGGCTGAGCGGCGCGGCGCCAGCAAGCGGCGCCAGATCGACGGCATCGCGGATCAGATCCAGCTATTCGCGCAGCGTTTCGGGGCTGAATTGCCGGTCGAGGCGCGCGACGATATGAACGCATTTTCGCGCGGCATCGAAAACTGGCGAGGTGCGCTCGAATTCGTGACGTTCAGCCACACCGGCGAGACTTTCCTGCGGACGATGAAGATGATGCGGCGCTTGCGCAAGAGCCTCTTGAGCTTCGGCGTCGAGGCGCAGCAGCCGTTCGGCCGTCGGCTGCGCCGGCGGCGCAGCGCGTAGCGAAGCGCGTAGCGAAGCGCGTATCGGTCCGCGTATCGGTCCGCTTATCGACGCGCAGCCTCAGCGGCCGTTTTTCCGCACGATGCGCTTGAGCCAGATTCCCGGTGCGTAGACCGCCGGACACACCACATACAGAAACATGCGAATGCGCAGCCCGCGCTTTACATTGGCGCTGCGTGTGAGCAGGCCGACGCGCTCGCCGAGGCCGCCGGCTTCGAACATCGCGTGAATGAATTGTTCGCGGGCGAGCTTGGGTGCCATCGCCGCGCGCATGCGCTCGCCCACACCGCCGATCTCGGCGTCGCGCTGCAACTGCGCGAGTTCCATCAGTCCGTAGCGGTTACTTTGGCGCATTCGCGCGATCAACTCATTGACCGACCCATAGCGGCGTTTGCGTGACAGTCCGCCGCGCCGGTAGCGCACCAGCGGCTCGCGCAGGCTCGCGGCGCCGCCGGAGAGGATGGCGCGCAACACCATGATCTGGTCTTCGGCGGCGGCGCCCGGCAGCATGGGCCCGAAGCGCTCGAACAGCCGTCGCGACCATGTGTGCGCGGCGCCGATGAGCCAGGGTCTGCCTGCGAGCCAGTCGTCGAAACTGCGATAGCGATCGAGTTCGGTCGGCGTCATCCGTTCGTGAACGTTGCCGGCTTCGTCCATGTCCGCGAGGTCGGTGGCGATCAGGTCGGGGCGGCGGTCGCGGGCGAGCCAGAATTCGACGACTCGCTCACACCGGGTCGGCGCGGACATGTCGTCGCCTGCTGCAATGAACAGCAGTTCGCCCTGAGCCATCTGCGCGAGTTGCGACAGATGCGCGCTGATGCCCTGGTTTGCCGCGTTGCGGCGCGCGATCACCCGGTGCGGTCCACTGTAGCCGGCGACCGCGGCTTCGATCGCGGCGAAGGTGGCGTCGCTGGACGCGTCGTCCGAAATGAGGATTTCGAGCGGTTCATAGGTCTGTGCGAGGGCGCTGCGCACTGCGTCGGCGATCTGCTTTTCCTGGTTGTAGGCGATCAGCAGGATCGATACCAGCGGGCGGTGTGTGTCCGACGCTGCGGAGGAAAGGGTTGTCGAGAGGCTATCGGTCATGGAATAGGGCGGGTTCGGTTCGGCTAGATTTTAATCGGTGGCGCGGGCGCTGCGTCATGTAGCGGCCCCAAGGCCATCCTTTACAATTGCCGCTGTCCTGAAAAATCAGCCCGTGCAGCCTTAAGCCGCGCGGGCGCCTTCCTGAGATCCGATCCTTGTCCGACCCGACCCGGCGTCCTGTCACCGACATCGCCCTGACCGCCCAGGCGCTGAAAAACAGCGGCGGCGCCGAACGCTACACGCGCGACGTGATTGCCGGCTTGCATCGGATGGGCCTGCGTCCAACGCTGTTCGCCCGCGAGATCGACCGCACGCTGCCCGAAGCCGCATGGATCGACCCTCAACCGCTGAATGTCCGCTGGGCGCCGCGTAAGCTTCGCAATCTGGCATTCGACTGGCGCCTCAAGCAACGGCTGAGACGGCATCGCCCGGCATGCGTCTTCTCGATCAATCACTCCACCCATGCTGACGTCGCGCTGTGCGGCGGCACGCATCCGGGATCGCTCGAAGCCGCCGGCCGCGCCGCGCGACGCAGCGATGAATGGCAGATCGAGCTGGAACGGCGCGTCTACGCGCGGGCGCGTTCGATCGTCGCCCATTCGCAATTGATGAGCCGCGAGTTGCAACGCTTCTACGGAGTGCCGGCCGAACGTATCGAGGTGCTCTATCCGCCGGTCGACACCGCACGTTTCCAGCCGCTGAACGAGGTTGAACGCGCGAAGGTGCGCCGCCAGTTCGATCTGCCCGAAGATCGCGTGATCTTTGTGTTTTCGTCGACCAGTCACGAACGCAAAGGCTATCCCTTGCTGGAAGCGTTTTTTGCGCTGACCACGCTGCCGGTGTGCCTGGTGGTGGCCGGCCGGCCGGTGCCGAAAACCAGCGACACGATTCGCTATGTCGGGTATTGCAAAGAGATTGAAAAATTGTTCGCCGCAGCCGATTTCACCGTCGTGGCATCGGCTTACGAGCCGTTTGGCCTCGTGGGGGTCGAGTCGGTGATGTGCGGCACGCCGCTCGTGATCGCCGACAACGTTGGATCGGCGGAGACCGTCATGGGGGCAGCGAAGATCGAGTTTTCACGGCAGTCGGCGGGGAGCTTCGAGCGTGCCATCCACGCCGCGGTGGAGCGCGTGCGCAGCGGCGGCGCGCGGATCGCGGCGCCGCTGCGCAGCCTCGTCTACGACCCGAGCGTCGATGCCCACGTTGCCGCGCTGTACGCGCTATTCACGCGCTGAACCCGCGTGGCCGCGCGACGCCGCCGGTTGCGCTGTACCCAATTCGCGCTTGCGCGCGTCGATCACCGCGAGAAGCGTGGCGACCAGCAGCGCAAGCAGCACCGTGACCATGATGGGCACGAGCACGTCGATCGTCAGTCCGAAAATCACCGTGCTGGTGGCGACCGCCAGTCCGGCATAGGACGCCGCGCGAATCGCCGGATCGTTCGACAGCCTGTGACGCCAGAAGTACACCGAGATACCGTAGTAGAACAGCAGCAGGCAGGCCACGCCGATCGTGCCCATTTCGGCGAGGGTCGAGAAAAAGTCGCTATGGGCGCGCTCGTTGACGATTTCGGCCTTCACTTCACCCCGCTGGGCCATCACACGCAGTTCGTTCTCCAGATGCCCCTTGCCGACGCCGTACACCGGATGATGCGAAAAGATCTGCCGCGATGCATTCCACAACTGCAAGCGCAAGCCGACCGACGTGTAGTCTTCGCCCTGCTGCATCATCGAAAAATCTTTTGTTACATCACTGAGGCGCTTCTGAACACGCTCGGTCGACAGCAGCGCCCCCACGCTGATCACGATCGCCAGGGTCGCCACCAGCAGACGCTTCTTATCTGCGAACCACTGATACTGCGAGCCGAGCAACACGACGAACACCGGTACGGCCAGCCATGCGCCGCGGGTGCCCGACAGATACGACGCATAGCCGCCCGCCACTAGCGCCAGCAACCGCAGCCCTAGCACGCGCCAGTCGCCCGGCTTGTCCCAGCCGAGCGTGAAAACCGACAGAAAACCGAGTAGCAGCGCGGTGTCGCCGAACGGAATGGCGTTCGTATAAGAATTGTTCAAACGATTCGCGTCCGTCCAGCCCCCTGCGGGTTGATCGAGGAACGCCCAGATGCCCACCGCCAGTGCGCCGGCGGCACAACCCCAGCCGATCATCCGCAGATGTCGGGACGGCAATTGCCGCAGCAGCAGGAAAACCGGCAGCGCGAGTACGAAGCGCGACAGCGCGTCGAACTGGCGTGGCAACCAGTAGCCGAACAGCAACTGTTGGACGGCGATTGCCACGACTAAAGCCAGCATGCCGATCGTGAACCAACGGTAGGTGCGCAGGCCGGCGAAATAGCCCGGCATGCGTCGATTGGCCACCGCCGCGCCGAGCGCAAACGCGAGAATCGCGAAAAAACAATAGCCCGTGCCACCGCGCCACACGAGATTGACGGCAGGCGCGAAAAACAGCAGGGCTGTGCTGAGCCAGACCAGACTGGGAGCAAAAATCATAGGGCAACAATATGTAAGAACACTACCGTTCCGGTGGTGGAGTTGTTATAGGCCGGACCCTTGGCTGTGTTTTTAAGACGGTAGGGCGAACGCAATTATAACCGTGCGCTCCCTTGCAAAATGTTTGCTGGAGCATGCGGGAAGTTGCCCGTCGGCGGAGGGCGGCAATTGCCCTCGCCGATTTCCGGAAGACCGGCGCGAAGGCGGCCGCCATGGCTTTTGAGCCGCGGTATTTGTCGTATGTGCGGGCGGCGGCGGTACAATCCCCGGCGAAACTTACAGGCGACGCGGTTTGGGCAGCCTGTCCGGGGTTAGGTCCCCGCGGCGCCCGCAGGCACTGCGCCGGCAACTCCTCGCCCACGCCGCGCCCGGATGATGTCGCCGGGACGGCGGCCATTTAATTGCATTGCACTGCACCACGGCGGATTGCCAATGCGGGGTTGAAACCGCGCTGGCGCCCGCGCCAAGCTCAACGGACCGAATCGATGTTCTCAATCATCATCCCGACCTGGAACAATCTGCCTTACCTGCGGCTCGTGATCGAAAGCCTGCGGCGTCATTCGGCGCACGCGCATCAGATCATCGTGCACGTCAACGACGGCTCGGACGGCACCTTGGCCTGGGTGCGCGACGAGGGTATCGAACACACCGCGTCGCCCGGCAATATCGGCATCTGCCATGCGGTCAATATCGCGGCGGCGCGCGCCACGCAGGACTACATCGTCTACATGAACGACGACATGTACTGCTGCCCCAGTTGGGACGACGCGCTCGTCAAGCGTCTCGCGCAGATGCCGGCCGACAATCTGTTCCTGCTGTCCGGCACGATGATCGAGCCGGTCGATTCCGGCAATCCGTGCGTCGTCGTGCAGAACTTCGGCCGCGAGGTGGAAAACTTCCGCGCCGACGAACTGGTCGCCGCCGCGCCCAGGCTCGTACGCGCAGACTGGCGCGGCGCTACATGGCCCCCTACGCTCGTGCATCGCGACTGGTGGCATAAGGTGGGCGGCTATAGTAGCGAATTGAGTCCCGGCATGAGCAGCGACAACGACTTTTCGATGAAGCTGTGGGATGCCGGTTGCCGGGTGTTCCTCGGCGTCGGCGACAGTCTGGTTTATCACTTCCAGCAGAAGAGCACTGGCAAGGTCGTCAAGAATGATGGGCGCCGCCAGTTCCTGAACAAGTGGGGCATGACCCAAGCCACCTTCGATCGCTATTTCCTGCGGCGCGGCACGCCGGTGGAAGGAGGTCAGGCGGTCAGCGAACCCGAGCGGACCGGCCGCTTGCGCCGCGCGCTGCTTAAGTCGCGCATCAAGCGCGCATTCAGCTGAAGACGTGCGCGCTTGCGCTGTCTTCTGCATGTGTAGCGGCGCAATCCGGCAGCAACCTCGTGCGAGCCGACGCGTGCGTTAGACGCCGCCCGTCACCAGTGGCAGCACCGTCAGATCCGGGTGTGTGCCTTCGACAATGCTGCGCCCCACGTGCACCCCTTCGTAAAGCGCTTCGTCCTTGCCGCCGAAGCTCTCTTCGCCGTCCGCATGGAACGGCACCGCATGCCCGGGAATAGACGGATCGGCGCCCGGATGGCACACGTAACCGACATACGTGTAGCGGTTATCAGGTACGGCTGACGGGTGTGCTTCGTCGGGCGGGTTCTTGGGAAACGGCGCCACGTGAATCTCGAAACCCTCGTACTCCACCATCTGCCAGGGTGCGGTTTCATCGGCCATGGCCGCCTCCGTGTTTGTCGCGCGCCTTTAAAAAAAGTCTAGGTGATAAAGGTAACGCGCGCTCAGAGACTGAGAGTCCGCATGATTGCGCGCTCTTTCATTCTTCGGCTAACGGTCGTGTTTGACAATCGGACTGTCGTTGAAACGATTTTCGCGTTCTACTTGAAAATGCCCCGGGGTGACGACCACTTTGTCGACACGAGCGCCGGTACGCTCCCGAGCGCGTCCTGTTCGCCGTCATATAGAATGTTGCGCTCTGCCTCCGTACAAAACCCTGCCCATGTGGTTCAAAAACCTTCAGCTGCACCGTCTTCCCGCTCCGTGGTCCGTCACCCCTGAACAAATGGAGAAATGGCTCGCGCCGCAGGCGTTCGCGCCCGGCAACAGCGTCGAGATGCAAAGCCACGGCTGGGCGTCGCCGCGCGACAACGACGCGCTGGTGTATGCGCTCAATGGCCAGATGCTGCTGGTGTTTCGCACCGAAAAGAAACTGCTGCCGGCTTCGGTCGTCACGCAAGTGACCAAGGCACGTGCGCTCGAACTCGAAGAGCAGCAAGGCTTCAAACCCGGCCGCAAGCAGATGCGCGAGCTCAAGGAGCAGGTCACCGACGAACTGCTGCCGCGCGCCTTCAGCATTCGCCGCGACACGCGGGTGTGGATCGATAGCAGGAACGGCTGGCTCGTGATCGATGCGGGCTCGCAAGCGGTCGCCGACGAAGTGCGCGGTCTGCTGGTGAAGTCGATCGATCAACTGCCGCTCGGCACCGTGCGCGTCACGCAATCGCCGGTCGCGGCCATGACGGAATGGCTGCTCGCCGGTGACGGCCCCGCCGGGTTCACGCTCGACCAGGACACCGAATTGCGCTCGCCCGCCGAAGGCAATGCGACGGTGCGCTACGTCGGCCATACTTTGGATGCCGAAGATATGCGCCGTCATATCGAAGCCGGCAAGCAATGCATGCGGCTCGCGATGACGTGGAACGACCGCGTGTCGTTCGTGCTGACACCGTCGCTGACGATCAAGCGCATCGCGCCGCTCGACATCCTCAAGGAAGCGAGCGATCCCACCGCGCAGAACGACGACGAGCGCTTCGACTCCGACGTCACCTTGATGACCGCCGAACTCGACCGCATGCTGACCGATCTGCTCGACGCCCTGGGCGGCGAGCACGGCGAGGCGATGCCGCAAGCCGCGGCGGCCTGAGCCGCGTTGAACCGTTGCGCGCGGCCGCCGTGAATGTGTATAAGATTGCGATCGGAAAGGCGCGTCAATCACGGAGGGCTGGCGATGGTTCGACTGGTCATGATCCTGCTAGGCGTCGATTACCTGCGCACGCGCTGGCGATCGTTGCAGTTGATCGGCTGGGCGAGCCTTCTTCTCGGCGTGGTGGTGTTCATCGATGCGCTCGACGGCGCGCTCTATTTCCCGATCACACCGTTTGCATGGTTGCTGCTGCTCGAAGGGCTCGCCACGCTGGCCGTCGCATGGACCGGCATGGGCGGGCAACGTACGCTGCGCTATGCGAAGGGCATCGCATTCAGTTTTGCGGCTGCACTGATTCTCGTCGGCCATCATCACGGCAACTTCATTCTGTCGATGATCTTCGGCACGCTCTTTCTGGCCGACGGTCTGCTGCAGATCGTCTCGGCGAAGGTCGTCCGATATCGGACGTGGCGGCTCGCCATGATCGGCGGCGGCGTGGAAATCGCGCTGGCGATTTTCTTCTATCAGCCGTATCCGACGCACTATGTGGGCACCGTGCCGTACTGTCTTGGCCTCGGCCTGATGTTCGGTGGCTGGAACATGATTTTGCTGAGTACGCGCGTGCGGCGCCTTGCGTCGAATCCCGCGGTTGCTTCGGATGATGCAACGGCCGATGCAGCCCGCTCTGCTGCAAGCGCTGCGGCCGCAGGCCGGCGTGGCATGGCCGAATGGGATGGCCCACCCACCGCTGACGAAGCCGCGTTGACCGTCCACGTGTGGACGCCGGTCGGTTCCTCCAGGGGCGAGGCGCGAAGGCAGTTGATCGTCGATCGCTATATCGCGGCGGTGGATCGC
Source organism: Paraburkholderia sp. IW21 (assembly GCF_041321145.1). Taxonomy (NCBI): domain Bacteria; kingdom Pseudomonadati; phylum Pseudomonadota; class Betaproteobacteria; order Burkholderiales; family Burkholderiaceae; genus Paraburkholderia; species Paraburkholderia sp. IW21. The sequence continues at coordinate 243,081 of NZ_JBGGWA010000009.1, forward strand.
AACGGCGTGATTTCGACCGGGCATGCCGCGCTCGAATCACCTGAGGGTATCTATATCAGCTTGTATCCGGGCGTCGAGATTGATCGTTCGCCTGAGGATTTCGCGCGGCTCCTGCGTGCGACGCGCGAGAACGACGTGCCCGGTCTGTTTCAACCCGATTACCGGACCGAGTCCAAGGCGTGGTGTCCGTCCACGGTTCAGGTGCGCATTCGCAACTACGATCCGGCGCGTCTGCGCCGCTTCTGGGACACCTATCGTCAGGACACGACCTACAACCTGACGCACCGCAATTGTTCGAGCAGCGTATCGCGAGCACTGGAAGCGGCGATCGAAGGCGCGTCGGCACGTGTCTGGGGGAGCCTCGGCGGCTGGCGGCCGTTTTTGCGTGTGATTACGACACCGGAATTGTGGGTGGCCGCGCAACTGCGCAAACGCGCCGCGACGATGGCGTGGACGCCGGGCCTCACGCTCGACTATGCCCGCGCGCTCAGCATGCTGGCCGACCCGCGTCCGTCGGGCTGGGTGAAGATGGCGCGTCTCGCCGTGCGCAGGATGGTCCGTTCGCGGCATCAATGGCGCGAAGAAGCTCGCGGCGCGCCGGCCGCGCAGAAAGCCAGACGTGGCCACGCGGCGGGCGCAGTGCGCGATTGATGTGCGTGCCGGACGGCCTGCCCAACTTTGACGTCACGGTAAAAACAGCCGACGTATCAAGCGCTTGCAGATTTTGCCGGATGGTTATGCACAGATTTGCGAACAGATTCTGTTGATAACTTCCGCGTGTGCGGCGGCGCGCCCAAATGAGTGATTTAAACCAATATGGTGGGTGTATGCTGAATGCGAAAGCTGCTCGTTGAGCGCACTCGACCACGCCGAACCTGGGGTGTGGCTCATTCAGGATCAAACCGTGCCGGGCGCTCAGCGCCTGCCGCGGCAGCGGTTTTACCAGCGTGAATGTGATGCTCAGGACGAACCCAGTTGCATTCATCGGCCTGTCACATGACTGAGCCTCAGCGTTTCACGGTGCGTCACGTCAGTGTCTACCGGTACTCGGAACCCGTGCGGTTCGGCGAACACCGGATGATGTTCCGCCCGCGCGCGAGCCACGACTTGCGCCTCGTCACGAACCAGTTGGTGATTACGCCAACCCCGTCGCGGCTGCACTGGCTGCACGACGTGTTCGACAACTCCGTGGCGGTCGCGAGTTTCGCGGGCAAGGCGAGCGAATTGCGCTTCGACAGTGAAGCGACGCTCGAACACTTCGAAACGCCCATGCCCGACTATGCGCTCGAGCCGTACGCGGTGAACTGGCCGTTCGCGTACACCAACGAGGAAGCCTCTGATCTCGTGAATGCGCGCAGCCGCCAGTATCCCGACAGCGACGTGGACGAGTGGGCGCGGCGCTTCGTTCCTATGCCGGGCAGCAGCGGCGCGAGCGGCAAGAACGGCACCGGCGGCACGATGGCGCTGCTGCGTGCGATGACGCTCGAAATCAAGAACGCGTTTTTCTATGTGCGCCGCACGGAGAAAGGCGTGAACCGTCCAGGCGACACCTTGCGCAATCGCAGCGGCAGTTGCCGCGATTTTGCGGTGCTGATGATGGACGCGGTGCGCTCGCTCGGCCTCGCGGCGCGTTTCGTAAGCGGTTATCTGTTCGTGCCCGAGCACGACGCAGCGCAAGGCGGCGGCGCGACGCATGCGTGGCTGCAGATTTATTTGCCGGGCGCCGGTTGGGTCGATTTCGATCCGACCAATAGCATAGTCGGCAATCGCCATCTGATTCGAGTCGCGGTGGCGTGGAACTACTACCAGGCGTTGCCGTTGTGGGGCACATGGCATGGCGCGCCGCATTCGTTTCGCGGCTTGCAGGTCGATGTGAGCGTGACCGAAGGTAAGTGACGGCGCAGGCCGGGTAGGGTGGACTGATGCCAATCGAACGTGTTAGCCGGGAGCGTCAACTCAGGGTGCTCACCGTGCGCGTCAAGTGAACGTTTCAACTGGAAGAGGGCGCCGCGATGAAATTGCGCGTTGGCTACGAGCTGGTCTATGAGTGCGTGCAACCGACGCCGATGATGTTGATGTTGAACACGCACTACTCGCACGCGAAGGAAGTGCTGAGTGCGGATTTGCTGGCGGTCGATCCGCCCGTGCCGATCCGCCAGTATCGCGACGGCTTCGGCAATCTATGCAGCCGGATCGTGGCGCCGCAGGGACTGATTGCGTTGTCGACGAGCGCCGTGCTCGAGGTGTCGTCCGAGCCGGAGAAACGGCCGCCGTTTACCGAGCAGCATCCGGTGGAGGCGTTGCCTGACGATACGCTGGTGTTTCTGCTGGGCAGCCGCTATTGCGAAACGGATTTGCTATCCGAATTCGCGTGGCAGACATTCGGCCAGATGCCGCTCGGGCGCGGGCGGGTGGATGCGATTTGCGATTATGTGCACGAGCACATTGGGTTTGGCTACGACTTCGCGCGGTCGACCAAGACTGCATGGCAGGCGTGGCAGGAGAGAAAGGGCGTGTGCCGCGATTTTGCGCATCTGGCCGTGACGCTATGCCGGGCGATGAATATACCGGCGCGGTATTGCACGGGGTACATCAGCGATGTCGGCACGCCGCCGCCGTATGCGACGATGGATTTTGCCGCGTGGTTCGAAGCGTATGTTGGAGGCTGCTGGCAAACATTCGATCCGCGGAATAACGTGCCCCGTACCGGGCGGGTTTTGATGGCGCGTGGCAGAGATGCCGCCGATGTCGCGATCAGCAATGCGTTCGGGTCGACGCAGTTACTGAAGTTCGACGTTGTCTGTGAGGCGATATAGGTTTTCGACAGATCGCGGTCCGCGGGTTTCGGCGAGGCCCCGCTAAGGCCCGGGCAGAAGCGCTTTATCCTTCGTGCGTTAGCGGGCGCCCATTCGCCCATTACCCGCCCCGATAGGCCTGTTCGAGCAACGCGATATCCAGCTTGACCATTTTCATCAGGGCTTGCATCACGCGGCTTGCTTTCGCGGCATCCGGGTCGCGCAGCATCGGGTCGAGTACGTCGGGCACGATCTGCCACGAAACGCCGTACTTGTCCTGAATCCAGCCGCATTGCTGCGGCGTGCCGCCGTCGGAGAGCTTCGCCCAATAGCCGTCGATCTCCTGTTGCGAGCCGCAGTGCACGAATAGCGAAATAGCCGGCGAGAAGGTGAACTCCGGGCCGCCGTTCAGGGCGATGAACGCCTGGCCTTCGAGTTCGAACGTAACGGCGAGCACGCTGCCCTTCGGCCTGGGGCCCGCGTCCGTGTAATGCATCGTGGTGGCGATGCGCGAATCGTTGAAGACGCCCGTGTAGAAGTGGGCGGCTTCTTCCGCGTTACCGTCGAACCACAGGCACGGCGCGATCTTTTGCATACGACCTCCTCGTTCCTGGCTAGGGTATGCGGCTTATTGCTGGCCGCACTCCATATCTTGCATGCCTTGCTGAATCTGCTCCGGGCTCAGATCGCGCGTGTGCGTGGCGAGCGACCAGCTATGGCCGAACGGGTCCTTCAGCCGGCCGTAGCGGTCGCCCCAGAACATCTCGGCGATGGGTATGGCGACGGTCGCGCCCGCTTCGACAGCCTGCTTGAAACTGGCGTCCACATCTTCCACGTAGTGATGAATCGTGACCGGGGTGCCTTTCAGCGAGTTCGGGCCCAATGCATTGTGATCGGGCCATTCGTCGGTCAGCATCAGCATGGAGTCGCCGATCTTGAGGCAGGCGTGCATGACTTTGCCTCCCGGCCCGGGCAGGCGGAATTGCTCGACGGCGTTGAAAGCCTTGGTGTAGAACGCGATGGCGTCCGCGGCGTTGGCGCAGACCAGATACGGGGTGAGCGAGTGCATCCCGTCCGGGATCGGTTTGACAGCGGGGCTGGACATGACGGCGACTCCTTGAAGTAACAGGTTCGTGAGTTGAAAGACCGACTGCGTGAGTCAGTCCTTCAACCTTACGACGAGTGCATCACCGTTGAATCGACACTCCGGAAAAAATATTTTTTAGCACGAGTGTGCGGGGTGCGGCTGCCGTGCAAGTTCAACCAGCCGGGTTGTCGTCGTCCGGCGGGGGGGCCGGCGTGGACGGCGTCGCTGCGCCGCCGACCGGCGCGCCGAGGATGCTGATCTGGAACGTCGAGGTCGCCGCCAGCGATTGCAACGTCGCGTCTTCCGGGATGTGTTCGAACAGCGGCAGGATCACCGAGCCGCCGATCACCGCGCGCCGGCTATTGTCGGCTGGCCGCAAGCCCCACACGTCCTGGTAGACGACCGGGACCGCGACGCCGTTGCGGGTCGTGTTGCCGATGTACAGCATCACATGTCCGCCGATGTAGATCAGCGTGCGCAACGGTTCACCATGCTGGGCGAGGTAGTCGAGCCGTTGTGCCGGCGTCGATGCGGACAGATCGAACATGCGCCCGGCGCTCATTTGAGTCGACGAATGGCGCGGCAGCCACACGCCGAACGCCGCGAAGATGCTTTGCAGTTCCGACGAACAGTCGTTGTAGAGGCCACTATTGCCCCAGCCGTACGGCCGCCCGATCAATGTTTTCATCAGCATCGCCAGATGACGCGGAGTGGCGGCGAGCGGCACGGGGGCGATCTGCGCATCACTGAGTTGGGCGCTGCGGATGAGCGCGTGGCCGTCCACATCGCGGGCCGGGACGAGGAGTTTGCGAGAGGCAGGTGCGTGGGCGGCTTCGCCTGCTTCGCTCGCTGTTGTGTTCGTTCTTGCGGCCGGGGTGGCGTTTTCCGGGGCGAGCGGCAGCAGCGTGCCGGCCGGCGCGTCGAAGCGGAATACGCCGCGGCTGTCGCGCACCGGCGCCGAAGCCACCGTCACCGCGCCCAGCGACTTCGCGGTGGCGGCGCGCCACGTGCCGACGAAGGCGTCGTCGGTCCGGCCGACACCATCGCTGCGCACCCAGCCTTGCACGTCGGGCGTCTGCACATAGCGCCAGGCGCCGTCGACACTGCTGCCCAGCACATACAGCGGCGTGCCCGGACGGACCGCCGTGATTTGCAGGTTGTCGAACGGATAGCCTTCGCCCGCCAGATGAGGGTCGTAGAACGACGGGTCGATGGTCGGCAGTTCGCGCACCATCAGATTGCTCGTGGCGATCGCGCGGCGTTCGGGCGTGTACGCGGGCGCCTGCGTGAACTGGCCGACGTTCATGTTTTGGGCGATCGCGTCGATCCACGCCTTGTCGTGCGGGCGGAAATTCTCGCCGTAGCCGATTGCCGCGCCGCTCTTGCCGGTGTTGTCGAACTTGACGATGCGGCGCTGCTGCAACGCGGCAATGTCCGCGCCTTGCTGGCGATAGACGCGCATCGTCACGTAAGCGGAATTCCATGGCGACGGCGCGGCCGTGCCAGTGCCGAAGTAGCGCGCGTAGAGCGCTTTGAACTGCGCCTGCTGGTCGGCAGGGCTCAGGAACGGCTGGTCGTAGCCGGGGCTGTCGGGCTCGAGCCAGTGATCCACGTTCTGGTCGTAATTGGCGATCGGAAACAGCCCGACCGTGTCGACACTCGCGTGTGCATCGCGTGTTGGCGACGGATTGCTGCAAGCGGCGATCGTGGTCGCGGCAGCGAGGGCGGCGCATAGCGCGGCGGCGCGGCGAGCGTACGGCAATCTAACGGCAAGGCGGGACAGGACGGCGACAGGCATAGGGTTCGACGGTGATGGTCCAAGGGCAAGATGATACGGTGTCGCGCGAGGAGTCGGGCGGGAGCGCTTCGCGTTGTCCCTTCGCTTCGTTATGAACGCCTATACGCCATGCTTAGGTGTTTCATTGGAGCGCGGATAGTCAATAGCGGCCGCGCCATACCGCACCTCACGCGTAAACGGCCGCCTGCCCCGAGCGTTTCGTTACACTCGACACATCGCCTCGAATTGTCTTTCACGAGGCTCCATCACCAGGAGATCAACATGCAAACCAGCGCACGCAATCAATTCGCCGGCGAAGTGGCCGAAGTCAAACACGGTGCCGTGAACGACGAAGTCACGCTGCGCACCCAGGACGGTCTTGAGATCGTCGCGATCATCACGCACGGCAGCGCGACGTCGCTCGGCCTCGCGGCCGGTAAGAGGGCGTTCGCGCTGGTCAAAGCTTCGTCGGTGATCGTGATGGTCGACGTGACGAAGAGCCAGGTGTCGGCTCGCAATTGCATCGCCGGTACGGTGTCCGCGATGACCAAGGGTGCGGTGAATTCGGAAGTGACCATTAGCGCGGGTGGCGCGCAGATCGCCGCAATCATTACCAACGAAAGCGCGGACCGCCTCGGCCTCGCTAACGGTAAAGCGGCGACGGCGATCTTCAAGGCATCGAGCGTGATCATCGGCGTCGAATAAGCATCGACACATGGTGTTGTCCGCACACTGAACGGCCGGATAAAGTTATCAGGCCGGCGGATCGGACGGAAAGAGGCGGCATGCGCGGCGGCGCGTGCCGTGAAGGACGCAGCGGCTTGCTTTACACTTCACGCTTCGCTGTTCCTCTTTCCGCTTTCATCACGGACGCCGTCATGTTCGAAGTCTCCTCCGCCTCGCATCTCCCCAAAGCCGCGCAATACGAAGAACTGGTCGCCCAGGCGCGCTCGCTGCTCGCCGACGAAACCGACTGGATCGCCAACGCCGCGAATTTCTCCGCGTTCGTGTTCCATTCGCTGAGCGATCTCAACTGGGCCGGCTTTTATTTCCATGACGGCCGCGAACTGGTCGTCGGACCGTTCCAGGGCAAGCCTGCCTGCGTGCGTATCGCGCTCGGTAAAGGCGTGTGCGGCACGGCTGCACAAAGCCGTCAAACACAGGTAGTGCGCGACGTGCGTGAATTCTCCGGTCATATCGCTTGCGATTCGGCATCGCTGTCGGAAATCGTCGTGCCGCTCGTGGCACCGGACGGCACGCTGATCGGCGTGTGGGATGTTGATAGCCCGGTCGTCGCGCGCTTCGACGAAGAAGACGCGAAGGGCATGGAGGCGCTGTGCGCGGTGTTCATCGAAGCGGCGTTGCCGCGCGCATCGGCGTAGTAAGAAAGGCTGATCAACCGGTGCGGGGGCACCCTATGCACTTTCGACAGCCACGACTGGGACATTCTCAGCGCTATTGTTGTCGATAACGCGTTGCTCGGCTATAGCGAACGCTTCATGATGTGCGCGATGACAGGCGTATTGCCGCGGGCAGTGGGGAATACACCAAGGAAAACGATTGCCTCGAAGAATGCGCGGCCGGCACGGTGGACCCCGCCGTGAAAGTCGCTATCATACGCACGGCTATCCGGCTGATCGGGCCGCTCCCGTCGGCCTGGCCGGTTGCACCGTACGCGCCAGGAACACGCTCATGCGCTTTCCTCATTTGCTTTCAATACCCAGGAAACTCAAAGGCCGGCGCGATGCAAGATCACCACTACGCCGAATCGCGCACACGCAACGCCGCGCTCGCGGCCGCGCCATACGGCATGTTCATCTGCACACCCAACGGTACGTTCGACTCCGTCAACGCTGCTTTCGAAAAACTGACTGGTTTTGCAGCCGAAGAACTGATCGGCCGGCGCACCTTTGAGTCCTTGCACGACCCGGCGGAACTCGCGAGGCGTCGCGCCGAATTGCCGCTGCTAATGGCGGTTAACTCGCGCTATGAAAGCGAATGGACTTATGTGCGGCGCAACGGCACGTCAATTCGCGTGCTGTTTGCGCTGGCGCCGCTCGTTGCTGAAGCGGCGGATGCCGGCGGCGTGACGACGAGACCCATGCGTTATGTCGGCATCGCCATCGACATGACGCGCTACGTGCAATCCGAGGCGCGTCTGTGGTACGTCGCGCATCACGACGGCGTGACCCGCCTGCCCAATCAGACGCTTTTCACCGAACGCCTCGAACTGACGATCGCGCGGTGTCAGCGCAGCGGCAGCGGTTTTACGGTGCTGATCGCCGAACTCGATCATTTACGCAAACTGCGCGACGCGCTCGGCTTGCATGCGGCCGAACTCGTATTGCAGATTGTCGGCGAACGGCTGCGCGGGCTCTTCCCCAACGACGGTACGATCGCCTCGATCGGCGGCACACAATTCGCGCTGCTGATCAACGAAACCGGCGCGGCGGCCGATGCTTTCGCTGCGGAAGCCTTGGGCCGCATCGCCGAATCGATCGACTACGCGGCGACCAAGCTGAACATCACCACAAGCATCGGCATCGTCGCCTATCCGGCCGACGGCGGCGACGCGCCGACGCTGATGCGCCGCGCGGGCGTGGCGTTGTCGGCGGCTTCGGCGGTGAGCGGCAATGCGGTGCGGCGCTTTTCCGCCGTGCTCGAAGGGCAGGCGGCGCGTCGCTTCGAACTGGAGGCGATGCTGCGCGAAGCGCTCGAACGTCAGCAATTGCATCTCGTGTATCAGCCGCAAGTGACGCTTTCCAACGGCCGCGTTGCGCAAGTGGAGGCGTTGCTGCGCTGGAATCATCCGCAGCGTGGTTTGATCAGTCCGGTCGAGTTCGTGCCGGTCGCGGAGGAATCGGGCCTGATCGAAGAGATCGGCGAGTGGGTGATCCGGACTGCGTGCCGCGACGCCGGCAAATTGCTGCGGCTTACGGGCACCTTGCCGAGGGTAGCGGTGAACGTGTCGCCGCAGCAGTTCCAGCGGCACAACCTGTTCGAGACGATCCGCGAGGCGCTTGAAGATGCCGCGCTCGACCCGTCTTACCTTGAAGTGGAAATCACCGAAGGCGTGCTGCTGGGCGACACCGAGCAGGCGTTGCAGACGCTGCATGCACTGCGCGAATTAGGCGTTGAAGTGGCGGTGGACGACTTCGGCACCGGCTATTCGAGTCTCGCTTATCTAACCCGTTTTCCGCTGAACCGCCTGAAAATCGATCGCTCGTTTGTGATGCGCATGAGTACCGATCCGCAATGCGCGGCGCTCGTCGGTGCCATCATCGCGATGGCCCATGCGTTGAAGTTGCGCGTGACGGCGGAAGGCGTCGAGACGGCCGAACAGGCCTCTCAACTGGAAGCGCTCGGCTGCGATGAAGCACAAGGATTCTGGTTCTCGCGGCCCATCACCGTCGCGGAGCTGCGCAATTTGCTCAAGCCTTCAGGCACCGGTTGACGCTTCGTTGCTGGCAGATGCCGGCGCTAACCCGTGCCGCAAACCGTGCTCGATGCCGCCGGTGCAAAACACGTGTTGCTTCGCTAGATGGAAAAGAGAAAAGGGCCGATTGGCCCTTTTCTTTAGTCGCGGTGTTGCTTGAGACTCAGCGTGCGGCGTCAGCCGCGGTGGCGATAGCCGTGCCGGTCATGTTTGATGTGCGCTTGATGCTGTCCTGCACGACATTGCCGGAATGAATCATCGAAGCCATCACGGATTGCATCGCGCCGAATGCGCTATCCGAGTTGAACGGCATGGTCTGGCCAAAGCCTGAACCAAACTGCGCCATGCTCGCGCCAAACTCTTCCCGCAGTGCTTCGCCAGCCTTGTTCAATGCTGCGTTGAATTGCGCATCGATTTCCTTGACGTGCTGCGCGTACGACAAAGTACGTTCCATCAGCTGCTGCGGCATATCGGACGCGCCGCCAAACGGCGCGACGTTGAACTGGCCGGCCGACAATGCGTTCTTGCTTTCGGTGACGGTTGCCTTCAGTGCCGCGAGGTTGAGCTCGCCGAGTTTTTGCAGACAGGCCAGCCCGTCAAGTTGCAGGTTGGTGAAGATGTTGAAAGTGCGCTGGCCGAAGGCGGCGTTGTGTTCGATCGCGGGGCTATTCATGGTGATCTCCAAAGTGACCCGATACAGGCGTCCAAAGGATTTCGGAGGCGAGGTCTCAGGCGAGACGGCAGGTCGACGCGGCGCAGTGTTTTTGCTGCGCTGCAACATGAGCCACTCTATACCTTTGCGGCAGGATGTACAGCGTTTTCGTCAAGATGATTCATCAGTCGAAAGCGCTCAGCGTGTATTCGCCGTACGCGGATGGGCGAGGAAGAAGCGCAGCATTTCGGCTGCCGCGTCGGGGCCGGATGGGTCGGTGTATGTGCCGCGCTGACTGCCGCCCGCCCATGCGTGGCCCGCGCCGTGAATCGACCAGTATTCCGCTTCAACGCCATTCGCCGCGACGAGCCGTTGCACCGTACAGCCACGCTGGCCGCTTGCCGTGCTTGCTGCATGCGAGGGCACGCTGACTGTCGGGGTGCCGGCGTCGAAGGCCGCCACAAGCTCGCTGGCGTTCGACGGATGCACGGTCGTATCCGCATCGCCATGAAACACAATGAGCGGGCGTTGCGGTTCGATGCGTGAGCGGTTGCGACGCGCCTTGCCGCCCTTCATCGCGGCGAGCGCCGAAGGCAAATCCTTCGCGCAGCCGTAGGCGAGCCCCGAATGGACGCAGGCTGCCGCGTACAGGTCGGGCGAGGTCTTGAGCATGATATCCGCCATTGCACCGCCGGCCGACAGGCCGGCCACATACACGCGGGCCGGATCGACGCGATAGCGCGCAATGACCTCCCGCGTGATGCCTGCGATCAACGACGGTTCGCCGTGGTCGCGCTGCTGGTCGGCAGGCTTGAACCAGTTCCAGCATTTCGAGTGATTGGCCGCTTGCGGCTGATTCGGATACGCGACGATGAAGCCGTGACGCTCGGCCATTTCATTCATGCGTGTGCCGGCCGCGAAGTCGTCGGCGTTTTGCGTGCAGCCGTGCAGCATTACGATCAGTGGCAACGGTTCGCTCTTGTAGACGGCTGGTACGTATAGCTTGTATTGTCGTTGGCCCGCGCTGTTGCTGAAGGTGTGAGTGCTGAAGGTGCCGGGTGTGTCGGCGTCGAAGGTGCGTTCGGCAGGGGCGTGCGTTTGCGCTCGTGCGTGCGCTTGGCCCTGTGTTTGCGCGTGACGCCAGGCTTGCGCCCAGTCGTTGGCGCTCTGCGATGCTTGAGGTGCTGGCGCATGGCCTGCGTTGGCCGTGCCGCCCGCGAGCGCGCGCTGAACTGCGGCAGTCGCTTCATTCGGGCCCTTCGTGCGCAGCAGCTCGAAAGCTTCTTTCATCGACTTCAGGAAATCTTCGTTCATCTTCATGATCGTAGTAGTTTGCGTGGGTTTGCGTTGGGCGGGGCTGCGTGAGGTGATGAGCTTCACCGGTTCAACGACCGGATCAAGCACACCAGGTGCACCTAGCTGATGCGGCCGGCGAGTGCCGCCTTGACCGCGGGTGACGCGTGAAACGCGCCGAGCACCACCACCGACGCGATCGTGGCCGCCGCGAGTTCCGGCGGCACATCGGCTGCGATGCTGGCGAGGCCGAGCACTTGAATATCCAGTCGTTCGTTCGCGGCTTGGGCGGCTTCAAGGTCCTGCTTCGAGAAGTGCTGCAAGCCGAGTACCAGCGCGCGCCGGGTCACCGTTTCCGTGACGACCTGCGCGTGTACCGCGAGCTGGTTGCGAATCGCGGTGCGAATCAGGTCGGTGCGGTTCGAGTAAAAGCCCTCTTCGACGAGTAAGTCGATCTGGCCCAAGTCGATCGGGCCGAGGTTGATGGTGATTTTTTCGGTCTCGCCGCCTTTGGGGCGGGAGGTGTCGATGAGTTTGAGGTTGGCCATTTCTATCCCGTTTGGCATCCGTATGCCATCCAAATAACATCCAATGGGATGGTTATACGCTTTCGATGGGAACACCGTCAACGGGGAAATTGAGGGCCGGTAGAGGTTTTGGGCGCGGTGGCCGGTTGACGATGACGCTCACGGCTCTCCCGGCGACGATTGCCGTTTGGGCAGCGAGAGCGCGAGGTTGGGTTGAAATTGGGCACCTTAGCGACGTGCGCTGGGCGTTTCACGGAGGCTGGCAGAGAGTAGCGAGCGAAACCCAGTCGCATTCGGACGGCCCGCGCGGGATGCCTTTACAATCCTGCGCTCAGATCCGTAAAACGGGGAACCGCGCCATGAAGCACATCATCGCATCGTCACTTGTCGCAGCCATTGCCGCCACGAGCGCGTACGCTACGGCCGAAACGTCAACCAGCAATGAGACGCCAAAGCAGCAGTGCGCTATTGCGTATGTGACAGGTATCGGCGGGTCGGCTCAAAGCGTTCGCGAATACATGGCGAGCGCGAGCAAATATCGCTACCTGGCCGACAATCCGATTCAGTGCAAGCTCTCCGACGAGGGCCGCGCGTCTGGCTGCGTCGGCCTAACAAGCCTGCGGCACGAGCGAGTGAGCGTGTACGACGACACCGACGACACGACAACGACCGTGGTTGCGCGCGTGGAACTCGACAATGGGACGTACCCGGTGATTGTCGTTGTGCCTAAGGAGAGTGTGCAGTGCGAGGAGTGAATGCCCGGAGCGCGCGCGGCGATCGCGGCCGTTCAGTACACGCACGCACGCTTGTTTCCGAGATATAGGCCAAGCGTCAACTTCCGGGGCTCTTCGGTCCGATCGCTATGGGGTCCAGATATCAGTCGTGGAAGTGGTTCCATTCCACAAGCGGCAAAACACATATCTATCGATGTTCATCAATCTCGATGGTGCCGCCCATCGCTTCCATCATCGCCCGAATGTCGTCGGGCACGTCGGGCACTCGGTTGCCGGTCTCGTTGTGCCAGTAACACCAAAACCTTGCTTTCACACCTTTACGCTCCATCAGCTCACGAAGGCCCGGCCGCGACAGGTTCAGCCGTTCGATGAGATACCGCAGATGCGGCTCGAGTTGATCGCTACGAACAAAGGATTTGCTCCCAACGCCCCACAATCCAACTCGACCGGGCGCTCGGCTCGGACGCCCGGAAGGTGTAGTGAAGTGCTTGCCCTTGGTAATGGCAGTGTCGGGCTTAATGCCAAAATAGTCCGTCCAGAACGCGGGCGCCAGTGAGTCGCCCATTACATGAAATGTTGCGTGTGCGCGTTGATGGTCACTCATCGAGGGTCCTGTCAGTTCGCCCAATCATGGAAATTGGCGATGAAATTTCCGTTGAAGTATACGTCGCCGTTGTCGTGCCAGATGACGTTGTCCGCCGGTCCAAGGCCATTATCGGGCTTGAAACTGTGCAGGATGTCGCCGAACGTTTTCTGGTCGTATCCAAGCATCTTCGCAGCAAACTTCGGGTTGTTCGTCGAGGCGGCCAGTTCGTCAACGTCACCGCTTACAGCATCCGGTATGTACTCAAACGGTTGCGCATCGCCTGGCGGCCCAGCGGTATCTGCAACATCGCTCGCGGCTTCGATCAGTGACGAAGCAGCCCCGGTCGCATAGCGGGCCGTCGCCGCATTCACCTCGTCCACCATGTCGTTATAGCGCTCCATGTAGGCCGTCGCCGCTTCGTAAGACATCCCATAGCCAGTCATTAACGAGCTGCGGAAACTGGGAAGTCTATGGGGTTGAGGCACCGGATTGCCCCATGCGCCACCCGTCCGCGCTTGCTCAGCAATGAGGACAACGCTTTCGCCGCGAATCATGGATTGCAAGGTCCGCATGACCTCAAGGTCAGTGCCGCTCTCTGTCAGCCGCTGGTGCCAATGGAAGTTCGCCCCGAGAAACGAGCGGACACGCTGCACAAGTGCGGTATCCCGAGCTCATACATCGGCGTATGCGCGCTGCGCGAATTTCTTGCCTTCTTCAACTGCCTGTTTTTGCTCGGCTGTGAGAAAGATGCGCCCACTCCCGTAGGCATCCTTGCTGTACATCATCCACCGTTGCAACGAATCCGTTTTCAGTTCAGTGCCGCCCATTGCGAGATCCTGTCCTTTGTGACGGCGTAAACCTAGCGGATCGTTCGGGGAAATTGTTTATGAGATACGTCGACCATGCTCAGTAGTTTAAAAGAAATGACAAAGCCGACCCTTCGCGGGTCGGCGGTTTCGCTTTCTTTTTCCGAGCGCCCCACCAGCCTCGCCGATGAGTCCGTAAAATGCGTCAACCACCGACACACTCTTGTGAGGTTCAGCCTGTAGCGACGCGGTTGCAAAGCTCGATCGCAAGGACGGCTCCGTCTCCGAGCCTATCCAGGTATTTGCCAAGACGATCGGCCATCTGCTGGCGACCGAGCCGGTCTCCGTCAATTGGGGTTTCGACGACTGCAACTCGAGAAAGGATTCGCAGGTCTACATCAGCACAATATCGTACTGCTCCTGACTCAAATTCGACTCCACCTGCAACGACACCGGCTTACCGATGAAATCGATCAGCATCGCCAAGTGCTGCGACTCTTCTTCAAGAAACAGATCGATTACCTGCTGCGACGCCACCACGCGAAACTCCCGCGGATTGAACTGCCGCGACTCGCGCAGTATCTCCCGCAGCACGTCGTAGCACACCGTGCGCGACGTCTTGACCTGCCCCTTGCCCTGGCAAACCGGGCAGGGCTCGCACAGCACATGCGCCAACGATTCGCGCGTGCGCTTGCGCGTCATCTCCACGAGGCCGAGCTGAGAGAAACCATTCACCGTCACGCGCGTGCGATCGCGCGACAACGCCTTCTTCAACTCGCCGAGCACCTGATCGCGATGCTCGATGTTCTCCATGTCGATGAAGTCGATGATGATCACGCCGCCCAGATTGCGCAGGCGTAATTGCCGCGCGATAGTGTGCGCGGCTTCGAGGTTGGTCTTGAAGATCGTATCGTCGAAGTTGCGCGCGCCGACATAGCCGCCGGTGTTCACGTCGATGGTGGTCATCGCTTCGGTCTGGTCGATCACCAGATAGCCGCCCGACTTCAAATCGACGCGGCGTGACAACGCGCGCTGAATCTCGGCCTCGATGTTGTACAGATCGAAGAGCGGCCGCTCGCCGGTGTAATGATGCAGCTTCGATGACACCGCGGGCGTGAACTCCGCCGCGAAATCGGCGAGCATCTGATAGGTCTCGCGCGAGTCGACCTGAATACGCGAGCTTTCATCATTGACGAAATCGCGCAGCACACGTTGCGCAAGATTCAGGTCCTGATACAGCAGGCTGGTCGCCGGCATGCGCTGACCTTGCGAAATAATCGTCGCCCACGTTTTGCGCAGATACGCGACGTCGCCAGCCAGCTCTTCGCTCGTGGCATCTTCGGCGATGGTGCGCACGATATAACCGCCTTTTTCATCGGCGGGCAGCACGGCGGTCAAACGGGCGCGCACGGCTTCGCGCTCGGCTTCGCTCTCGATCTTCTGCGAGATGCCGATATGCGGTTCCTGCGGCAGATACACGAGCGTGCGCCCGGCGATACTCACTTGCGTGGACAGTCTTGCACCCTTGGTACCGATCGGGTCCTTCACGACCTGAACCATCAGCGTCTGACCTTCGAAGACGATCTTTTCGATCGGCTGATGCGGCGTTTGATGCTGGGGTTCGCCGGCAATGCGCGGATGCCAGATATCGGCTACGTGCAGGAACGCGGCGCGTTCCAGACCGATGTCGATGAAGGCGGATTGCATGCCCGGCAACACGCGGACGACCTTGCCGAGATAGACATTGCCGACGCGTCCTCGCGACAGCGTTCGTTCGACGTGAAGTTCCTGGACGGCGCCTTGCTGGACGAGCGCGACTCGCGTTTCCTGCGGCGTGACATTGATCAGGATCTCTTCATTCATGGTGTTATTTTAGAAGTCGATGCGCGCTGCACGCAGGAGGGCAGCGGTTTCAAAAAGTGGCAAACCCATGATACCTGAATAGGACCCGTCGATATGCTCGATAAACTCGGCGGCACGTCCTTGCACGCCATACGCGCCCGCCTTGCCGAGCGGCTCGCCGCTCGCGGCGTAGCGGCGCACGGCATCCGCGTGCAGTGCAGCAAACCGCACCGTCGATACTGACCGCACGGTGGGCAGCAAAGTGCCTTCCGCATCGACCACCGTGACGGCCGTCAATACTTCGTGATCGCGACCCGCGAGGCGCGTGAGCATCGCGACGGCGTCGTCGGCGTCGACGGGCTTGCCGAGGATCGCGTCGTCGATCGTGACGGTTGTGTCGGCAACCAGAATCGGTCGAACGGCATGGCCGCCCGCGACGAGACGCGCGCGCGCGGCATGCGCCTTCGCGATGCACACGCGTTGCACGTAGTCGTGCGCGCGCTCGCCGGGCAGCTCGGCTTCGAGCGCTTCGGCATCTTCATCGGGACGCGGCAGCAGCAGTTCGAATCGCACGCCCAGTTGTTGCAACAACTCCTGACGGCGCGGGCTCTGGGACGCGAGGTAGACGAATGGATGCAGCGAGGCGGCGGGCGTTGGCATGAACAGGTCTCGATGAAGCGGATTGCATGAACGCGCGACGAGCGCCCGATGAGCTTGTCATTCAAGCGTCGATCAGCGTGTCGATACGCGTGTCGAAAAACGCACTGATAAGCGCGTCAATCAGCGCAGGAAAACGAGACAAAACGCGCGATCCTGCCGGCAGTCTCGTTCGCTCACGCGCGGTGATAGGGGTGATTTTGCGTGATGGTCCACGCGCGGTAAAGCTGTTCGGCGAGCAGCACGCGGACCATCGCGTGCGGCAGTGTCAGGCTGGAGACGCGCAGCAGCATATCGGCGCGTGCTTTCAGATCGGGATCGAGCCCGTCGGCGCCGCCGATCAGAAACGCCACGTCGCGGCCGTCCTGCTGCCAGCCCGGCAGGGCACCGGCGAGCTGCATCGTGGTCCAGTCCTTGCCGCGTTCATCGAGCGCGACGATGCGCGCGTTCTTCGGCAACGCGGCTTCGATTTTCTGCCGCTCGGCGGCCATCACGCTTTCCGCCGGCCGCCCCGACGAACGTTGCTCGGGCTTGATCTCGCGCAGCTCGATGCGCAGCTCGGGCGGCATGCGCTTCGCGTACTCGTCGAAGCCGGTGGCGATCCAGTCCGGCATCTTGTGGCCGACGGCGAGGATGTGCAGTTTCATCACGGATCCAAGCGCGGATGCAATTGTGGATGCAATCGCGAACCAGGGTTGCGCACTAAAGGCATGCCGGCTAAAGCGTGCTTACTTGCGGCGCGCCGGCGTCTTGCGTGCGGGCTTTGCAGCAGGCGCCTCCTCTTCGTCCTCGTCGTCGAGCGGCTCGCTTGCGCTTGCGCCCCCGAACGGATTCGGCGTCGACAGCTTGATGCGCACGGGCTTGTCGCCCCAGATTTCTTCGAGGTTGTAGTACTGGCGCAGCGCCGGTTGCAGGATGTGCACGATCGCGTCGCCGCAATCGACCAGCACCCATTCGCCGACGTCCTCGCCTTCGGTGCTGATCACGTCGCCGCCGTTTTCCTTGACGCTCTCGCGCACGCTCGAAGCGAGCGCCTTGGTCTGGCGGTTCGAGGTGCCGCTCGCGACGATCACGCGATCGAACAGGGCGGTCAGGTGGCTGGTGTTGAACACCTTGATGTCTTGCGCTTTGACGTCTTCGAGTGCGTCGACGATCACGCGTTGCAGTTTGCGAATATCCATGGGGTTACCGGTGGTACAGATGATGTTGAAGAATATAGTCCCACACCGCAGCGGGGACATGGCTCGCGGCCTGGTCTTGCTGTTCGTCGCCCACGTGGGCGAGTCGCTGGCTCACCTGTTCGCGCAGGTGCGCGCGAATGTCGGTGGCCGAGACGTTGAACGCAAGCGTCGTATCGATCAGCAAGTGGCCGCAGGGGGTGGCTTGCAGAACGTCGGCGCGGGCACGGCGCGCGTCGATTTCTCTCGCGACCGCGGGCGGAATCGACGCAAGGTCGAAACCGGGCCGCGTGGCCGCGCAAATATGCGCAAAGTCGAACAGGCGCCGCCAGTCGCGCCATGTGTCGAGATGCACCAGTTGATCCGCGCCGACCAGAAGCGCAATCGACACATTCTGACCTTCGCGTTCGCGCCACAGTTGCAGCGTGTTGATGGTGTAAGTCGGACCGTCGTGTTCGATTTCGTCGGTCGCGACCCGCACGGTCACGCCCGGCAGCAGCAACGCGCTGGCGGCGGCGCGGGTCATCGCCAGCCTGTGTTCAGCGGCCGACACGTCCGTTTTCTGCCACGGCTGGCCGGCCGGCAGCAACACCAGTTCGGTCAGTTGCAGCACGTCGGCGAAACGCCGCGCGAGCGCGAGATGGCCGTCGTGGATCGGATCGAAAGTGCCGCCGAGCAGTCCGATCCGGCGAGGCAGGGCGACAGGATGAGCGTTCGGCTTCAGGTGAGGGTCCTTTGTCGTGATCACGTTTAGTGCGGTGCGGGCTTAACGCCTCACACCCACTCGCGCGGCACGAGAAAATCGCTGTAAAGACGCGCTTCCGGCGTACCCGGTTCGGGTTGCCAGTTGTAGCGCCAGTTCACCACAGGCGGCATCGACATCAGAATCGATTCGGTGCGTCCGCCGCTCTGCAGCCCAAACAGTGTGCCACGGTCGAAGACCAGATTGAATTCGACGTAACGGCCGCGCCGGTATGCCTGGAAATCGCGCTCGGCCTCGCCGTACGGAATGTTGCGGCGTTTTTCGATGATCGGCATATACGCTTTGAGGAATCCCTCGCCGACGCTTTTCAGCATCGCGAAGGATTGATCGAAGCCCGGCGCCGAGAAATCGTCGAAGAAAATCCCGCCGATGCCGCGTGGTTCGTTGCGGTGCTTGAGGAAGAAGTACTCGTCGCACCAGCGCTTGAAAGTCGGGTAGAGGTCCGCGCCATAAGGCTGCAGCGCATCGCGGCACACGCGATGGAAATGCTGTGCGTCTTCCTCGTAGCCATAGTACGGCGTCAGATCCATGCCGCCGCCGAACCAGAACACCGGCTCTTCGCCCGGCTTGGTGGCGATCAGCAGACGCACGTTCATATGCACGGTCGGGCAGTGCGGATTGTGCGGATGCAGCACGAGCGACACGCCCATCGCTTCGAATCCGCGCCCGGCCATTTGCGGGCGCGCGGCGCTCGCCGAACCCGGCAAGGTGTCGCCTGCTACGTCCGAGAAGCCGATGCCGGCCCGCTCGAAGAAGTTGCCGCCTTCGAGAATCCGCGTGCAGCCGCCGCCGCGCAGCTTTTCGCCGGGGGCGCGCTGCCATGCGTCGGTCGCGAACGGCTTACCGTCGAACGCGCCGAGCGTGTCCGCGATATGCGTTTGCAGGCCTTGCAGCCAGCTGCGCACGGCCTGTGCGTCATAGCTCGAATCGGTCATGAATGCAGATGCTGAGGGCGGCACGCTCATCGTGCCGCGGGTTCTTCGTGAAGGGCGACGGCCGGGCCTTTGTCAGGATCGTCCTGCGAGGGCTCGGCACCACGGTGGTTTGCGCCCGGGCGCAGGACATCGGCCCGGCTGAGCCCACAGGGGCGCGGTGGGCGCCGCAATGACCGCGAAAACCCGCAGTGTAGCGCCGATGGCGCCGCACGCGGGCAAGTGGGGGTGTGGCTTAGTGCTTGCCTTCGGTCTTGGCGTCGTGCTTGCGGTTCAACGCACGGTAGCCAATGTCGCGGCGATATTGCATGCCGTCGAACGAGATCTGGTTAATCGTCTCGTACGCGACCGATTGCGCGCTGCGCACCGAATCCGCCAGGCCGACCACGCACAACACACGGCCGCCCGAGGTAGTCAGCTTGCCGTTGGCGAGCGTGGTGCCGGCGTGGAAAGTGACCGAATCCGCCGTTTCAGCCGGAATGTCGCTGATGCGGTCGCCCTTGCGCGGCGTGTCCGGATAGTTATAGGCGGCGAGCACGACACCCAGCGCGGTACGGCGGTCCCATTCGAGTTCGATTGTATCGAGCGTGCCGGCAATCGCCTGCTCGACCACCTTCGAAAAGTCGCCTTTCAGGCGCGCCATGATCGGCTGCGTCTCCGGGTCGCCCATGCGGCAGTTGAATTCGAGCGTCTTGGGATTGCCTTGCGCGTCGATCATCAGACCGGCATACAGGAAGCCGGTGAAGCGGATGCCTTCCTTCTCCATACCCCGCACGGTGGGCTGGATGATCTCGCGCATCACGCGGGCATGCAGTTGCGGCGTGACGATCGGCGCGGGCGAATAGGCACCCATGCCGCCGGTGTTCGGACCCTGGTCGGCGTCGAGCAGACGCTTGTGGTCCTGGCTCGAAGCGAGTGCCAGCACATGCTTGCCGTCCACCATCACAATGAAGCTCGCTTCTTCGCCGGCGAGGAATTCCTCGATCACGACGCGCGCGCCGGCATCGCCCAGCTTGTTGTCGGACAGCATCATATCGACCGCGGCGTGCGCTTCTTCCAGCGTTTGCGCGACCACCACGCCTTTGCCGGCGGCAAGGCCGTCGGCCTTGATGACGATCGGTGCGCCCTTGGCGTCGAGATACGCGTGCGCAGCGGCGGCGTCGGCGAAAGTTTCGTATTCGGCGGTCGGGATCGCATGGCGCTTCATGAACGCCTTGGCGAAGTCTTTCGAGCTTTCGAGCTGCGCGGCTTCCTTGCTCGGTCCGAAAATTTTCAGACCGCGCGAGCGGAACAGGTTGACGATACCAGCGGCGAGCGGCCCTTCCGGCCCGACCAGCGTGAAGGCGATCTGTTCTTTCTCGACGAAATCGGCGAGCGCGGCCGGATCGGTGATGTCGACGTTGCGCAGACGCTCGTCCTGGGCGGTGCCGCCGTTGCCGGGCGCAACATAGACGAGTTGGACCCGCGGCGATTGCGCGAGCTTCCATGCGAGCGCATGTTCGCGACCGCCGGAACCGACGACGAGTAACTTCATGTGAATCCCCGAGACTTAAAAACCATAAACGGCTGAAGCAACGCGCTCAGCAGTGGAATAACAGCGAGGTTCGCACAGGGCGGCAGCCCCGGCGGTGGCGCAGGCCACATTGCGAACCCGCGTGGAGGCGGTGCGGACGGTAGGCAAACACCGGCTCAGCAGCAACGCGAGGGCGTGCCGGCGGCGTGTACGGTGCGTACAAAGAGGCCGCCGGGGGCACGCTCATTCGTCGGCGATCGCGGCGTTTGTATAGACTTCCTGCACGTCGTCCAGACTTTCCAGCGCGTCGAGCAGCTTCTGCATTTTCACCGCGTCGTCGCCGGTGAATTCGACTTCCGTCTGAGGTTTCATCGTCACCTCGGCCAGTTCGGCCTTGAAGCCCGCGGTTTCGAGCGCGGTCTTCACCTTCAGGAAATCGTTCGGCGGGCACAGCACCTCGATACTGCCGTCTTCATTCGTGACGACGTCGTCAGCGCCGGCTTCGAGCGCGGCTTCCATCAGCTTGTCTTCCGGCGTGCCGGGCGCGAACAGGAACTGGCCGACGTGGTCGAACATGAACGACACCGAGCCGTCCGTGCCCATGTTGCCGCCGTTCTTCGAGAACGCGTGACGCACGTCCGCCACCGTACGGGTACGGTTGTCGGTCATGGTATCCACGATCACCGCCGCGCCGCCGATGCCGTAGCCTTCGTAGCGGATTTCTTCGTAGCTTGCGCCGTCGACGCCGCCCACGCCGCGCTGGATCGCGCGGTTGACGTTGTCTTTCGGCATGTTGGCGTCGTACGCCTTTTCGACGGCGAGCCGCAGACGCGGATTCGAGTCGATGTCGCCGCCACCCATGCGGGCCCCGACCTGGATTTCCTTGATGAGCCGCGTCCAGACCTTGCCGCGCTTGGCATCGGCCGCTGCTTTCTTATGCTTGATGTTGGCCCATTTCGAATGACCCGCCATACCTTTCTCCATCGCGCGCGCCAGCGGGGCGCACGCATAGTGCAATTGTCGTTGCGATGTCGGGCGCTTGCGCGTGTGATTGCGATCTTGCGCCTCGATGTCGGACCGCGCGGTGTCAAGCCGCTCGGGTTAGACCTTTTTCAGCTTGATCACACCCAGCCAGGCCCGGCTAGCGGGACTGAAGGTCGGCAGCGCGGTTAGGGCGGGGCGGTGCGGCCAGCGGACGGCAAACACTGCGCCGGTCCCGGCAGGCCCCGCGCAAAGGCGCGACGCGCCGGGCGGTTGTGCAAGTTGAGCCGCTCTTTGAGCGGATTCGAATTTTATCACGCCGCGGGGGTGCGGCAGAGCCCGGATGAGGCGAAAGTACGCGGCAGGCGCGTCTTGCGGGCCTGGCGGGTTTGGCGCTTACCTTCGAATGTCATCGTCGGTCTTGTCGATATAAACATTTTTGTTTATATTGTGACCTGTGTTCATGAACACAGGAGGGCCGGCGAAGCAAAGCGAGTTCAGACGTTGGCTCGCTGACCAAGGGGCGACTTTCGAACAGGGCAGCAAACATTTGAAGGTGTATCTGAACGGGCGGCAGACCACACTGCCGAGGCATCCCGCTCACGAGATTTCGGAGCCGCTTCGCAAAGCAATTCTTAAGCAACTGAAATGCAACTAGAGGCAAGCCCCGTAAGGGGCTTCATCACCGCCCAAGCTTTTCCCGTCAAGGGACCACGGAGAGTTACCTATGTTTCGCTATCCCGCTCGCATCGAAGCAGACGAAGCCGGATTTACCGTTTCTTTTCGCGATATTCCGGAGGCGCTGACTTCGGGCGCAACGCTTGAAGAGGCGCGCGAAATGGCGGCCGACGCGCTGGCAACGGCGATGGACTTCTACTTCGAAGACAAACGGCAAGTGCCGTTGCCGTCAAAAGCACGGCGTGGCGAAGAGCTGGTCGAACTGCCTGCTAGCCTGGCTGCGAAAGTGCTGCTGCTCAACGAAATGCTCGCGCAAAAGGTGTCGCCTTCTGAATTGGCGAGGCGACTTCATACACGTGCGCAGGACATCCAGCGCGTCATCGACCTTGGGCACGTCACGAAGATCGACACGATCGCGTCGGCGCTAGCCGCTCTCGGCAAGCGTCTCGAACTGTCGATCGTGCCCGCATAGCCGGAAACGGCGCGGCGGGGTTTTGCGCTCCGCCGCTGCATTTTTTCAGTCCGCTTTCAATTTTTCGTGCCGAACAGGCGGTCGCCGGCGTCGCCGAGACCCGGCACGATGTACGCGTGCTCGTTCAGATGCGAATCGAGCGAGGCGACGTACAGCTTGACGTCCGGATGCGCGTCCTGGAAGACCTGCACGCCTTCCGGGGCGGCCACCAGGGCGAGGAACAAGATGTTTTCGCCGGCCACGTTGCGGCGCTTGAGGACATCCACGGCATGCACGGCCGAGTAACCCGTTGCGACCATCGGATCGCACAGAATGAACACGCGGTCTTCCAGATCCGGCAGTCGCACCAGATATTCGACCGGGCGATGATCCTCGGCACGGTACACGCCGATATGGCCCACGCGCGCCGACGGCACCAGCTCCAGCAACCCGTCCGACATGCCGATGCCGGCACGCAGCACCGGCACGATCGCCAGTTTTTTGCCGGCGATCACCGGTGCGTCGATTTCGACCAGCGGCGTGGTGAGGCGGCGCGTGGTCATCGGCAGATTGCGGGTGATCTCGTAGCCCATCAGCAGCGTGATTTCGCGCAGCAGTTCGCGGAACGTGCGAGTCGAGGTGTCCCGGTCGCGCATATGCGACAGCTTGTGCTGGATCAGCGGGTGATCGAGGATGAAAAGATTGGGAAAACGGCTGTCCTGGGTCATGGCGGGGGCGCAAGCGGCGGCTAGAGGGATCGGTTCGGCGCGCCGCACGGCCTGAAACCGGCTGACGGACGCGCCACGGCGCAAGTTTACCGAAAGAGTGCCGCCGGAAGATACCGGAGATTGCAGTGATCCGGCGCAGTCCGGCACCGATTCTTCTAGAATCGGGGGGGAACATCGCAACGATTCGGCAAGACTACCCCTCGAGGACACATACATGGACATGGGAATTGCAGGACGTACCGCGCTGGTTTGCGCGGCTAGCAAGGGACTTGGACGCGGCTGCGCGGAAGCGCTCGCCGCCGAAGGCGTCAATCTGACGATCGTCGCGCGCACCGCCGAGACCCTGGAGGCGACCGCCGCCGAGATCCGCAAGCAGAGTGGCGTCGAGGTGAAGACCGTGGCGTGCGACATCACCACCCCCGAGGGCCGCGCCGCCGCGCTCGCGGCCTGTCCGCAGCCGGACATTCTGGTCAACAACGCGGGCGGCCCGCCGCCGGGAGACTTCCGCAACTTCACGCACGAAGACTGGATTCGCGCGCTGGAGAGCAACATGCTGACGCCGATCGAACTGATCCGCGCGACCCTCGACTCGATGAGCGCGCGCGGTTATGGCCGCATCGTCAACATCACGAGTTCGGCGGTCAAGGCGCCGATCGACGTACTCGGTTTATCGAACGGCGCGCGCTCGGGATTGACGGGTTTTGTGGCGGGACTGGCGCGGAAGGTCGCGCCGACCGGCGTGACGATCAACAACCTGTTGCCGGGTCTGTTCGACACCGACCGCATCGCGGTTACGTTTGAAGCGCAGGCCAAGGCGAAAAACATTTCCGTCGACGAGGCGCGCAAGGAGCGCATGAAGACGATCCCCGCCGGCCGCTTCGGCCATCGCGATGAATTCGGCCGCGCCTGCGCGTTCCTGTGCAGCACGCATGCCGGCTACATCACCGGCCAGAACTGGCTGATAGACGGTGGCGCTTATCCCGGCACGTTCTGAGCGGCGACGTTCCGAACACCCGGTTTCATCACTACAACAACGACAATCACAACGGTTTCAGGAGTCTTACGTCATGACCACCCGCATTGCGCTGATCGCGCACGATCACAAGAAAGACGACATCGTCAAGCTGGCCGGCGAATACGTCGATACGCTCAGGCGCTGCGAGATCGTCGCGACAGGCACGACCGGCACGCGCATCGGCGACGCGCACGGCCTCACGGTCGAACGCATGTTGTCCGGTCCGCATGGGGGTGACTTGCAGATCGGCGCACAGCTCGCGGAAGGGCGCGTGGACATGGTGATCTTTCTACGCGACCCGATGACGCCGCAGCCGCACGAACCGGACATCAACGCGCTGGTGCGGGCGTGCGACGTGCACAACATTCCGTGCGCGACCAACATTTCAACGGCGCGCATGATTCTCGACGTGCTGACCTTGCGCCTCACGCAACAGGTCTGAACGAGCGGGTTGACGCTTCACGATCAAGCTGAATCACACATCAAGGAGACATGATGGTCAAAGCAATCCGATTCGACAAAACCGGCGGCCCGGAAGTGATGAAATGGGTCGACGTCGAAGTGGGCGAGCCGGGCACGGGCGAGATTCGTATCCAGCAGACTGCGGTCGGCCTGAACTATATCGACGTGTATTTCCGTACGGGCTTGTATCCGCTGCCCTTGCCGGGCGGCCTTGGTATGGAAGCGGCCGGTGAGGTGACGGCGGTCGGCGCGGGCGTGACCGGCCTCACAGCGGGCGATCGCGTGGCCTATGTCGCGCGGCCGCCCGGCGCGTATACGCAGGAGCGTGTGCTGTCGGCGGCGCAAGTCGTCAAGCTGCCGGACGCGTTGAGCGACGAACAGGCAGCGTCCGTGATGCTGCAAGGGCTGACCGCGCAATATCTGCTGCGCCGTACGTATCCGGTGAAGGCCGGCGACACGATCCTGATCCAGGCGGCGGCAGGCGGTGTCGGTCTGCTGGTCTGCCAATGGGCGAAGGCGTTGGGCGCCACGGTGATCGGCACGGTCGGTTCCGACGAAAAAGCCGAAATCGCCAAAGCGCACGGCTGTGACCACGCGATCGTGTACACGCGCGAAAACTTCACCAGGCGCGTGCGCGAGATCACCAATGGCGCGGGTGTGCCGGTGGTGTACGACTCGATTGGCAAGGACACGTTTGCGGCCTCGCTCGACTGCCTGGCACCGCTCGGCATGTTCGTGAGCTTCGGCAATGCGTCGGGGCCGTTGCCGCCGATCGATTCGTCGGAATTCGCCGGACGCGGCTCGCTGTTCTTTACGCGACCAACGCTCTTTACCTATATGGCCAAACGCAGCGACTACGAGGCGATGTCCTCGGAACTGTTCGACGTGCTGGTATCGGGCAAGGTGAAGACGAGCATCAATCAGCGCTATGCGCTTGCGGACGTCGGCCTCGCGCACGCGGAACTGGAAGCGCGCCGTACCACGGGTTCGACGATTCTGCTGCCGTAAAGCGACATACTCCACCGCCACAAGGCCGTTCCATCTCATGATGGAGCGGCCTTTTCCGTTTACGCGATTTTTACACGCCATCTCAGATCTTTGACCCGCCCTTTACGCGGTTCGGCATACCGTTGCATCTATCCAAAGTCCATGAATGGAGAACAAAAATGGATGTGCTGTATGTCGGGGGGCTGGTGCTGTTTTCCGCGCTGACCTTTGCGTTGATTGCCGGCTGCGAGAAGCTGATGCAGTTCCGGCGCGGTCAGGGAGCGCGCTCATGAACTGGATTCTCTGGTTGTCGGCGGCGGCGACCGCGCTGCTGTTCGTGTACCTGGTCTATGCGCTGTTGCGCGCGGAGGACATTGAATGAACTCGAACAATGTCCTGCAAGCGAGCCTCTTCATCATCGTGCTGCTGGCGGCCGCGGTGCCGATGGCCCGCTATCTGAGCGCCGTGATGGACGGCACTTCGCGGGTGGTCCGCATTGGGGGTCCGCTCGAGCGTTTGCTGTATCGCATCGCGGGCGTCGATCCATCGATGGAAATGAGCTGGAAGCATTATGCGATCGCCACGCTCGCGTTCAACGTGCTCGGCGTGCTGTTTCTTTACGTGCTGTTGCGCGTGCAAGGCTGGCTGCCGGGCAACCCGCAGCGGTTCGGCGCGATGACGGTGGATGGCGCGTTCAATACGGCGGTCAGCTTCGTGACCAATACGAACTGGCAGGATTACACGCCTGAACAGACCGTTGGCTATCTGACGCAGATGCTCGGCTTTACTGTCCAGAACTTCTTCTCTGCAGCCACCGGCATTGTGGTGGTGATCGCGCTGATTCGCGGCTTCGCGCGGCACACGACGCAAACCATCGGCAACTTCTGGGTCGATCTCACGCGCGTGACGCTTTACGTGTTGCTGCCGATGGCGGCGATCATCGCGGCGTTGCTGATGAGCCAGGGCGTGATCCAGAACTTCAAGTCGTACGAAGACGTGCCGACGCTGCAAACCACCACGTACGCCGCGCCGAAGCTCGATGCGCAAGGCAATCCGGTGAAGGATGCGAAGGGCAACGCAGTCACGGTCGATACGCCGGTGAAGACGCAGACCATCGCCATGGGGCCCGTCGCATCGCAGGAAGCGATCAAGATGCTCGGCACCAACGGCGGCGGTTTCTTTAACGGCAACTCCGCGCATCTGTACGAAAATCCGACGCCGTTCTCGAACTTCCTGCAGATCTTCTCGATCCTGATCATCCCGGCGGCATTGGCGCTCGTGTTCGGGCGAATGATCGCGGACCGCAAGCAGGGTGTCGCCGTGCTCGCGGCGATGACGATTGCATTTACCGCATGCGTGGTCGGCGAGATCAGCGCGGAGCAAGACGGCAATCCGGCGTTCGCCGCGTTGCATGTCGATCAGTCGGCGAGTGCGTTGCAGTCGGGCGGCAACGCGGAAGGCAAGGAAACGCGTTTCGGTATCGCGCAGTCGGGCATCTTCACGGTGGCGACCACGGCGGCTTCGTGCGGCGCAGTCGCCAATACCCACGACTCGCTGACGCCGATCGGCGGCCTCTACCCGATGCTGCTGATGCAACTCGGCGAAGTGATCTTCGGCGGCGTGGGTTCCGGTATGTACGGGATGCTTGTGTTCGCGTTGCTGGCCGTGTTCGTGGCCGGGCTGATGATCGGCCGCACGCCCGAATACGTCGGCAAGAAGATCGAAGCGTACGAGATGAAGATGGTGTCGATCGTGGTGCTGCTCACACCGCTGCTCGTACTGGTGGGCACGTCGATCGCGGTGCTCTCCGATGCGGGTAAGGCAGGTATCGCGAACCCCGGCGCACACGGCTTCTCCGAAATCCTCTACGCGTTCAGCTCGGCCGCCAATAACAACGGCAGTGCGTTTGCCGGCCTCACCGTGAGTACACCGTTTTATAACTGGCTCACGGCTATCGCGATGTGGTTCGGCCGCTTCGGCACGATCATCCCGGTGCTGGCGATCGCCGGTTCCCTTGCTGCGAAGAAACGCATCGGCGTGACCGGCGGCACGCTGCCGACTCATGGCCCGCTGTTCGTCGTGCTGCTGCTCGGCACGGTATTGCTGGTCGGTGCGCTGACTTATGTGCCTGCGCTCGCGCTCGGTCCTGGTGTCGAACATCTGATGATGATGGGCGTCCATTGAGGCGGCCCTTGCGGACTAACGAGTGAACAGGCGCAAACGGGAAATTCGAGGATTCAATGACTGAACATAATGCAACCAGGTCCATGTTCGATCCGGCGCTGGTGCGCCCGGCGATCGTGGACGCCTTCAAAAAGCTCACGCCGCGCACCCAGTTCCGCAATCCGGTGATGTTCTGCGTGTACGTCGGCAGCATTCTGACGACCATTCTGTGGATCGCCGCGCTCGAAGGCCAGGCCGAGGCACCCGCGGGTTTCATTCTCGCGGTCACCTTGTGGCTGTGGTTCACGGTGCTGTTCGCGAACTTCGCGGAAGCGCTCGCCGAGGGCCGTTCGAAGGCTCAGGCGGCGTCGCTGCGCAGCGCGAAGAAAGACGTGATGGCCAAGAAGCTCAACGAGCCGCATCCGAAGTCGCCGATCCGTATTTTGACGGCGTCCGATCTGCGTAAAGACGACGTCGTGCTGGTCGAAACCGGCGACGTGATTCCGGCCGACGGCGAAGTGATCGACGGTGTCGCGTCGGTCGACGAATCGGCGATCACGGGTGAATCCGCGCCGGTGATCCGCGAGTCGGGCGGAGATTTTTCGTCGGTGACGGGTGGGACGCGCGTGCTGTCAGACTGGATCGTCGTGCGTGTGACGGCCAATCCGGGCGAAGCGTTTCTCGACCGCATGATCGCGATGGTCGAAGGCGCGAAGCGTCAGAAGACGCCGAACGAAATCGCGCTGACGATTCTGCTGGTCGCGTTGACGATCGTGATGTTGCTGGCTACCGCCACGCTGCTACCGTTCTCGATGTTCTCCGTCGAAGCCGCAAAGGCCGGCCACGTCGTGACGATTACGGCGCTGGTCGCGCTGCTGGTGTGTCTGATTCCGACCACCATCGGCGGTTTGTTGTCGGCAATCGGTGTGGCCGGTATGAGCCGGATGATGCAGGCGAACGTGATTGCCACGTCGGGCCGCGCGGTGGAAGCGGCCGGTGACGTCGACGTGCTATTGCTCGACAAGACCGGCACGATCACGCTGGGAAATCGCCAGGCGTCGCAATTCATACCGGCGCCCGGTTTGACCGAAGAGGCGCTGGCGGACGCCGCACAGCTTTCGTCTCTGGCCGACGAAACGCCGGAAGGCCGCAGCATCGTCGTGCTCGCCAAGCAGCGCTTCAACATTCGTCAGCGCGATATGGCTTCGTTGCACGCAGTGTTCCTCGCCTTCTCGGCGCAAACACGGATGAGCGGCGTCGATCTGTTTCCCCAGGGGACTTCCTCCGGGGCGCCGGGCCGCGAAATCCGCAAGGGCGCGTCCGACGCCGTGAAGCATTACGTCGAAGCCCACGGCGGTCGTTTCCCGACCGAAGTCAGCAACGTCGTGGCCGAGGTCGCACGTCGCGGCAGCACGCCGCTGGTGGTCGCCGAGAAAGGCGAGCAGGGCGCACGCGTGCTCGGCGTGATCGAGTTGAAAGACGTGGTGAAGGGCGGCATCAAGGAACGCTTCGCGGAACTGCGCAAGATGGGCATCAAAACCATCATGGTGACCGGCGATAACCGGCTGACGGCAGCAGCGATTGCAGCGGAAGCAGGCGTCGACGATTTCCTCGCCGAAGCGACGCCGGAAGCGAAGCTGGCGACGATTCGCGCGCACCAGGCGGAAGGCCGTCTGGTCGCGATGACCGGCGACGGCACCAACGACGCCCCGGCGCTCGCGCAGGCCGACGTCGCGGTGGCGATGAACACCGGCACGCAAGCGGCGAAGGAAGCCGGCAACATGGTCGACCTCGATTCCAATCCGACCAAGCTGATCGAGATCGTCGAAATCGGCAAGCAGATGCTGATGACGCGCGGCTCGCTCACCACCTTCTCGATCGCCAACGACGTCGCCAAGTACTTCGCGATCATCCCGGCCGCGTTTGCGACGACTTATCCGGCATTGAATGCGCTCAATGTGATGCATCTCGCCACGCCGGCTTCCGCGATCATGTCGGCGGTGATTTTCAACGCGCTGATCATCGTGCTGCTGATTCCGCTGGCGCTCAAGGGCGTGCGTTATCGCGCGCTGGGCGCGGCGATCCTGCTGCGCCGCAATCTGCTGATCTATGGCCTGGGCGGCATCATCGTGCCGTTCATCGGCATCAAGCTGATCGATATGGTGCTGGCCGCGTTCGGCTGGGTTTGAGAAGCGTCTGCCCGGCAGAAATCAAAAGGAATTGCCAATCATGAAAAATCTGTTCCGTCCGCTGATCGTGATTTTCGCGGTACTCACCGTCGTCACCGGACTCGCTTATCCCGCCGTGATGACGGCAGTCGGCCAGGCGGCCTTCCACGATCAGGCCAACGGCAGCATGCTCGAGCAGGACGGCAAGGTGGTCGGCTCGAAGCTGATCGGCCAGCAGTTCGACGCGCCGCAGTATTTCTGGGGCCGCCTGTCGGCCACCAGCCCGACGCCGTACAACCCGCAGAGTTCGGGCGGGTCGAATCTCGGGCCGACCAACCCGGCGCTGCTCGACGAAGTCAAAGGCCGCATCGACGCGTTGAAGGCTGCCGGCACGGATATGTCGAAGCCGGTGCCGGTCGATCTGGTGACGTCCTCGGGCAGCGGTCTCGATCCTGAGATTAGCCCGGCGGCCGCTGCGTATCAGATCGAACGGGTGGCGAAAGCCCGTAAGCTCGCCGCCAACGATGTGCAAGCGCTGGTCGATCGTTATACGAGTGGCCGCCAGTTCGGCATTCTGGGTGAGCCGCGCGTGAACGTGCTGCAACTGAATCTCGCGCTGGATGAGATGAAACGCGGCTAAACGTCAATCAGCGTGGCTCGGCGCAGTTGATCGCCGTGGTCGAGGAGGCGGCGTCCATGCGGCGCCGCTTTCGCCGTGTGTTCGCGGCCGCTGTTGCGGCGGCGCGCACGATTCAGGATGGGCGATCCGCAGGGCTCGCCATTTGCGGCCCGGCAGCCGGCGTGCCACCATGCAGGTACCGCTCGCCATACTATGAAAATCATTGAGCATGAACCGCCCCGATCCTGACGAACTGCTCGACAAGCTGCAACGCGACGAAGAAAAACGTCAGCGTGGCAGGCTGAAGATTTTCTTTGGCGCGTCGGCGGGCGTCGGCAAGACTTATGCGATGTTGCAGGCCGCACGGCGTCGTGCCGATGAAGGCGCGGACGTGGTGGTCGGCATCGCCGAAACACATGGTCGCAGCGAAACCGCTGCGCTGCTCGAAGGCCTCGACGTGCTGCCGCTTGCGCATATCGCGTATCGCGGCCGCAAGCTTGGCGAGTTCGATCTCGACGCCGCGCTCGCGCGCAAGCCGCAACTGATCCTCGTAGACGAACTTGCGCATTCGAATGTGCAGGGCGCGCGGCATTTGAAGCGCTGGCAGGACGTCTACGAACTGCTCGACGCAGGCATCGACGTCTACACCACGGTCAATGTCCAGCACCTCGAAAGTCTGAACGACGTGGTCGGGCAGATCACCGGCATCCGCGTCTGGGAGACGGTGCCCGACCGCGTGTTCGATCGCGCCGACGAAGTCACGCTGGTCGACCTGCCCGTCGAGGAGCTGCTCGACCGGATGCGCGACGGCAAGGTGTATTTGCCGCAGCAGGCCGAGCGCGCGGTGCGCAACTTCTTTCGCAAGGGCAATCTGATTGCGTTGCGCGAACTGGCGTTGCGCCGTACCGCCGACCGCGTCGATGCGCAGATGCGGGAATATCGCGCGGATCGTTCGATCCAGCGGATCTGGCAGGCGCGGGAGCGCTTGCTGGTGTGCGTGGGTCCCGGTCCGGAAGCGCCGATGCTGGTGCGGGCGGCCGCGCGCCTCGCTGCCAGCCTGAAGGCCGACTGGATCGCCGTCTATGTGGAAACGCCCGCGTTGCAGCGCTTGCCCGATGCGCGCCGCGAACGCACGCTGAACGCCTTGAAGCTCGCCGCGGAACTCGGCGCTGAAACCGCCACGCTCGCGGGTACCGATGCGGTTGCCGCGCTGATGGGTTACGCGCAGGCTCGCAATGTCTCGAAGCTGGTGGCCGGCGTTTCGGCGCGCACGGGTCTCAAGCGCTGGCTGCGCCGTCCGCTCGGTGAGCGCATCGCCGAGCGCGCGGGCGATCTCGATCTCACGCTGATTCGCGCGTCGTCCGAACGCGATGGCGGCGCACATCGCCGCCTACTGAATACCACCGCGAACGCGTGGCGCGAGGCGCTGAGCACGGCGCGCGAACGCCGCTCGCCGCCGCGCGCCTACGGTTTCGCGCTGGCGATTTGCGCAGGCATCACGTTGCTGTCGAGCCAGCTGATCGACCATATCGATCTGACCAACCTCGTCATGCTGTACCTGCTCGGCGTGATCTTCACTGCCGTGAAGCTGGGACGCGGGCCAGGTGTGGTGCTGTCGTTCCTTAGCGTGGCCGCCTTCGATTTTTTCTTCGTGCCACCGCGCATGTCGTTGTCGGTGTCCGATACGCAGTATCTGCTGACCTTCTTCGGCATGCTGCTGACTTCGCTCGTCATCAGCCATCTGACGTCGAGCTTGCGCCGCGAGGCGAGCGTCGCGCGGCGCCGTGAGCAACGTACCGGTGCGATGTACGCCATGGCGCGTGAACTCGCAGCGGCGCTGACCACTGAACAGATCGTCGGCATCGGCAGCCGGCACGTCAGCGAAGTGTTCGGCGCGCGGGTCGCGATCCTGTTGCCGGACAGCGCCGATCAGGTGAAGCAGAAGATCGAGGACCCCGACGCGGCGATCGTGCTCGACAGTGAGATGCTCGACATCGATGTCGGTCAATGGGTCTACGATCAGCAGAAGCCGGCAGGGCAAGGCACCGATACGCTGCCGGCCGCCGCGGCGTTGTACCTGCCGCTGAAGGCGCCGATGCGCACGCGCGGCGTGCTCGCGGTCGCGATGCGCGACGAGCGCGAGCTGGACGTGCCCGAGCAGCAACGCATGCTCGACGCGTTCGCCGCGCAAATCGCGCTGGCGCTGGAGCGCGTGCATTACGTCGACATCGCGCGCGATGCGCTCGTCAATATGGAATCGGAGCGCTTGCGCAATTCGCTGCTGTCGGCGATTTCGCACGATCTGCGTACGCCGTTGACGACGATCGTCGGTTTCTCCTCGATGCTGGCGCAATCGCGCGAGGCCCATCCCGGCGTGGAACCTGGGGACGATCTCGTCGAAGCGATTCACGAAGAGGCGCTGCGCATGACCGGCATCGTCACCAATCTGCTCGACATGGCGCGCCTGCAGGCGGGCAGCCTGCACCTCAACCAGCAGTGGACGCTCCTCGAAGAAACGGTGGGCGCCGCGCTGCGGGCGTGCCGGCGCGTGCTCGCGAATCATCCGGTGCAGGTGAAGCTGCCTGCGGATTTGCCGCTGCTGCACCTCGACGCCGTGTTGATGGAGCGGCTCTTCTCAAACCTGTTTGAGAACGCGGCTAAATACACCGCGCCGGATGCGCCGCTGATGATCGGCGCGCAACGTCTCGACGCGGACGGCAAATCGTTCGTCCGCGTTACCGTCGACGATGCCGGGCCGGGCCTGCCCGCCGGCATGGAAGCGCGCGTGTTCGAGAAATTCACGCGCGGCGAGAAGGAGTCGGCCAAGCCGGGGATCGGCCTCGGCCTTGCGATCTGCCGCGCGATTGTGGAAGCGCACGGTGGTACGATCGGCGCGCTCAACCGGATGTCTGCCGACGGCCGCGTCGAAGGCGCGCGCTTCTGGTTCACGCTGCCGGTGGAAACGCCGCCGGAAGCACCGGATGCGCTGGAAGACGAAGGCGCCGACGCGTTGCCCCACTTCGATTCAACGCTTAACCCGCTTTCCAGGCCTACCCATGAGTGACCCCGGCATCACGGTCGTCCTGATCGAAGACGAAAAGCAGATTCGCCGCTTTGTGCGAACGGCGCTGGAAGGCGAGGGCATCGTCGTGCACGACGCCGAGACGGGTAAGCAAGGTCTCGTCGAAGCCGCGACGCGTAAGCCGGACCTCGTCATCGTCGATCTCGGCCTGCCCGACACGGACGGTCTCGACGTGATTCGCGAACTGCGCGGCTGGAGCGAACTGCCGGTGATCGTGCTGTCGGCGCGCACCCAGGAAAGCGAGAAAGTCGCCGCGCTCGATGCCGGCGCGGACGATTACCTCACCAAACCGTTCGGCGTTTCCGAGTTGCTGGCGCGGATTCGCGCGCATATGCGGCGCCGTAACCAGGGCGGCGCGAATGAATCGCCGCTGGTGCGCTTCGGTGCGGTGACGGTCGATCTGGCCGTGCGCCAGGTGAGCCGTGACGGCGTCGCCGTCCATCTGACGCCGATCGAATACCGCCTGCTCGCGACGCTGGTGCGCCACGCCGGTCGCGTGCTCACGCACCGGCAATTGCTGCGCGACGTATGGGGGCCGTCGCATGTCGAGAGCCATCACTATCTGCGTATCTATATGGCGCATCTGCGCGGGAAGCTGGAGCGCGACCCGGCGCAACCTGAGCATATCGTGACAGAAACCGGCGTTGGATACCGGCTTGTAGGTGCTGTTTGACGTCCGCTGAGGCCTGAATCCCGTGCGGGACGCCCACGGCTCGCCGCCCAGCGCGTTGCTGGCCGCCGCACACTGCCGAGGAGCTTGCGAGGCACTGTGAACCCGTGTGGTTGGCCGCCCCCGCAGATCGGCGGCCAATTTTGGTATAATTACAGTTCGTAAGGACGACCTTGCGCATCTGCTACAAACGGGGACGGCCCCATCTCACCATGGAGCTGTCTTATGTCCTGGATTCTTCTTCTGATTGCCGGTTTGCTCGAAGTCGCCTGGGCGACCGGTCTCAAAACCTCCGAAGGTTTCACCCGGCTCTGGCCGTCCGTGTTCACGGTCGTGACCGCGCTCGGCAGCTTTGTCCTGCTCGCAATGGCGATGCGCCAGTTGCCGCTCGGCACCGCCTACGCCGTGTGGACGGGGATCGGCGCGGTCGGCGCGTTCATCTTCGGCATTGTCATGATGGGCGAGGCCTTGACGGTCGCACGCGTGGCGAGCGCGGCGCTGATCGTGATCGGATTGATCGGTTTGAAGCTGTCGTCGGGGCATTGATCTGTCATTGACCGGTCTTTTGGCACAATCCGGCGCGCCCGAACCGCACGCCTTTAGAGTCCGCCATTTGTTCGACACTCTGCGTTCTGCGAATTATCGTGGCTATAATGAGATTGAATCCAACCTGAAATTGCCCGCGGCCTATTTGGCGCGGCCGGCTTGGCGCGGGTCTGACGACTTCGGTGCGGTGGCTCCCTTTCCTTTGCACGTCGAAGCGCCCGGCACGCACAGCGCGCCTGGAGGCGGCCATGCTTGAATCACTTTCGCTTGCTGCGGGCCTCTCATGGGGCAGCGGCCTGCGCCTCTATCTGACGGTCCTGCTGGCCGGCGTGTTCGAACGTCTTGGCTTCATCCATCTTCCCGATACGCTGTCCGCGCTGTCCTCGCCGTGGGTGATCGGCGTGGCCGGCGTGTTGACGCTCACCGAATTTCTCGCCGACAAAATCCCCGCGTTCGATTCGTTATGGGACGCGGTTCATACCTTTATCCGCATTCCGGCCGGCGCCGTGCTGGCGGCCGGCGCGCTCGGCCACGCCGATCCGGCGCTGCTGACGGTCGCCGCGCTCGCGGGCGGCACCCTCGCCGGCACCGCGCATCTGGCCAAAGCGGGCACGCGCGCGCTGATCAATCTGTCGCCGGAACCGGTGTCGAATATCGTGACCTCCACCGCCGAGGACGGTCTCGTGTTCGGCGGCATGCTGCTCGCGCTGTTCGTGCCGCTGGTGTTTCTGGTGTTGATGGTGGGCTTCCTGATGCTGGCCGGCTGGGCGTTGCCGCGGCTGTGGCGCGGGGTGCAGGGCGGTTTTCGCGGCATGGCGACGCATATGGTGTCGCGTTTCGCCAGGAGCAGGCACGATTGAGCGATCCAGGACGAGGTGTGACGGCGCGCGCTCATGCAGCGCGCCGGTTTGGCGTCATGGATATGCTGCGCCAGGCCATCCGCATGACGGCGCGCGACTGGCGCGCGGGCGAACTGACCATGCTGCTGCTCGCGCTGGTGCTGGCGGTCGCGGCGTTGTCGAGCGTCGGCTTTCTGGCCGACCGCTTGCATCAGGGGCTCGAACGCGATGCGCGGCGCATGATCGCTGCGGATTTCATCGTGCGCGCCGATCATCCAGTCGATCCGCAGTTTGCGCAGCAAGCCCGGGCGCTCGGCCTTGTTACCGCCAGCACGGCAATCTTTCCCAGCATGATCAATTCGACCGGCGCACAGCCGGCCTCGCGCCTTGCCGCCATCAAGGCGGTGTCGCCGGGTTATCCGCTGCGCGGCGCGTTGCGGATCGCTTCGGCACCGGGTGCTGCTGACCATCCCACGCAATCGATCCCGCCGGCGGGCAAGGTGTGGGTCGATCAGGCGTTGCTCGACGCGTTGAAACTGCACGTCGGCGACACGGTGAAGGTCGGCAACCGCAGTTTCACGATCGGCGCGGTGATCACCCGCGAACTCGACCGGGGCTTCTCGTTCGTCAATTTCTCGCCGCGTTTGATGCTGCGCGCCGACGAAGTCCAGTCGACCGGCCTCATCACCTTCGGCAGCCGCGTGACGTACCGGCTGCTGGTGGCGGGTGCGGATGCCTCGGTGGCGCGCTTCGCGCAGTTCGCGCACGACAAGGTGGACGGCGGCAAGATGCGCGGCGTCGCGCTCGAATCGTTGCAGGACGGTCAGCCGCAGGTGCGCCAGACGCTCGATCGTGCGAGTCACTTTCTCACGCTCGTCTCGCTGCTCACCGCGTTGCTCGCGGCGGTGGCGATCGCGATGGCCGCGCATCGGTACATGCGCCGGCATCTGGACGGCTGCGCGGCGATGCGCTGTCTCGGCGTGAGCCAGGCCACGCTGCGTGGGTTGTTCACGCTTGAATTCGTCGGGCTCGGTTTGATCGGCGGCGCACTGGGTGTCGCGTTCGGTTACCTGGGGCATCTCGCGTTGCTGACGTGGCTCGGCAGTCTGATCGACGTCGTGCTGCCGTACCCGACTGCATGGCCGGCGCTCGAAGGTATCGCGGCCGGTCTCGTGCTGTTGCTCGGCTTTGCGCTGCCGCCGCTGTTGCCGTTGACGCGCGTGCCGCCGGTGCGAGTACTCCGCCGCGAATGGGGCGAAGCGGGGCGCACCGCGTGGGCTGCCTACGCGCTCGGCATTGTGCTGTTCGCCGCGCTGCTGATTGTCGCGGCGGGCGAATTGAAGCTCGGTGGCATCGTTGCGGGCGGCTTCGCTGGCGGACTGCTGGTGTTCGCGTGCATCGCGCGGCTGGCGCTGTGGGGCGCTTCGCGTGTTGTGCGCAGCGAGCGCGTGAATGCGGGGATCGGCTGGCGCTACGCGTTGGCGTCGCTGGAGCGGCGCAGCAGCGCGAGCGCGTTGCAGATCACCGCGCTCGGCATTGGCCTGATGTGCCTCTTGTTGATCGCGATGACGCGCAACGACCTGGTGGCCGGCTGGCGCAAATCGACGCCGCCCGACGCGCCGAACGAATTCGTCATCGACATCCAACCCGACCAGCGCGCGGCCGTCACGCAGTATCTGAGTGCGCACGGTGTGCCCGGCGCGGTGCTTTCGCCGATGGTGCGCGGTCGGCTGATTGCGATCAACGGCAAGCCGGTCAATCCGGATGCGTTCAAGGGCGACGATGCCAAGCGTCTCGTAGACCGCGAATTCAATCTGTCGTACACGACTGAGCTGCCCGACGACAATCGGCTCTCTGCAGGCAAATGGTACGGCGACACCAAAACACCGCAGATTTCGATCGAGCAGGGGTTGGCGAAGCTGATCAACGTGAAGCCCGGCGATACGCTGCGCTTCGACGTGACGGGTTTGCAGATCGATGCGCCGGTGACGAGTGTGCGCAAGCTCGACTGGGGTTCGTTCAAGGTCAACTTTTTCGTGCTGATGCCGCCGGCTGCATTGCAGGATTTCCCGGCGACGTTCATTACCAGCTTCCATTTGCCGCCGGAAAAACAGCCGACCATCGATGGGTTGATTGGCGCCTATCCGAACCTCACGGCAATCGACACCGCTCCGATTCTCGCGCAGGTGCAGCGCGTGTTGCAGCAGGTGATCGGCGCGGTGCAGTTCCTGTTTGCATTCACGCTCGCGGCCGGCGTGCTGGTGCTCTACGCGGCGCTTGCCGGGACGCGTGATGAGCGTATGCGAGAATCCGCGCTGCTGCGCGCGCTCGGGGCCTCGCATCGCCAGGTGCGCGCGGTGCAGATCGCCGAGTTTGTGGCGGTCGGTGCGTTGGCGGGACTGATGGCGGCGGTTGGCGCGCAAGTAATCGGCTGGGTGTTGGCTACGCGTGTGTTCGAGTTTTATCTGACTTTCGATCCGTGGATGTTGCCTGCGGGTATCGCCGCCGGCATCGCCTGTGCGGGCGTGGGTGGCTGGCTGAGCTTGCGGCATGTGCTGGCGCGGCCCGCGTTGCAATCGCTGCGGGATGCGTGATTTTTTCTTTCTTGTTTATGTGACTGGGTATGAGCGATCTTAACGACGAAGTGTCCGCCGCGCAGCCGACGGCCTTCGAACTGGTGGGCGGTGAAGCTCGCGTGCGCGAGCTGGTCGACCGGTTTTATGACTTGATGGATCTCGAAGCGGAATTCGCCGGGATTCGGACTTTGCATCCGGCGTCGCTCGAAGGCTCGCGGGACAAGTTTTTCTGGTTTTTGTGCGGATGGATGGGTGGGCCCGATCATTACATCAGCCGGTTTGGTCATCCCCGGCTGCGGGCCAGGCATATGCCATTTCCTATCGCTTCCAGCGAGCGAGACCAGTGGCTGAGATGCATGGTATGGGCGATGGCGGACGTCGGGCTTTCCGAGCCGTTGAGGGAGAGGCTGTTGGCGTCGTTCTTCGAGACTGCGGATTGGATGCGCAATCGCAATGGCTGAAAATTTAGAGGGGGCGGACGCCCGCGCGGTCCTCGCGTGCTGGTTCGGCGCCCCGAACACCCCCACCTTCGGCGAGGCGCGCAAGCTCTGGTTCTCCCGCGACAAAGCGTTCGATGCGATGCTGCTGGAACGCTTCGGGAAACTCATCGATGCTGCGCGCGAAGGTGCCCTCGATAGTTGGGAAGAAACCCCTCTCGGCGCGTTGGCGCTCGTCATCGTATTGGATCAGTTTTCCCGCAATTGCCACCGCGGCACGCCGCGCGCTTTCGCTGCGGATCATAAAGCGCTGCCCATCGCGCAACGGATGATCGCAAGCGGCACCGATCGTTTATTGCCCACCGTGCATCATCGTGCGTTCGCGTATCTCCCGTTCGAACACGACGAAACGCTCGCCAGCCAGCACGAATCGCTGCGCCTGTTCAAGCAACTGGAGGCAGAGCCGGGTGGTGCGTCCTACTACGCCTTCGCGGTCAGGCATGCCCAGATCATCGAGCGTTTCGGACGCTTTCCGCATCGCAATGCGCTGCTCGGGCGGCCCTCGACGGCGGAAGAAACGGCCTTCCTGAAAGAGCCCGGTTCGTCGTTCTAGACGCAAGACAAAAGCCTGATCGTGCTCCGCCCGGCGCTTGCGTCCTACTCGCCGTGCGCGGGCGTCGCGCGGGGCCGCACGAATACTCGCAACAGTTCTTCGGTGTCGCCCGGGCGCGCGCCCGACCAGAACAGATGCCAATCGCCTGCCGGCGCGCGCGCATTGTCGCGGCGGCTCTCTTCGATCAGCCATGTGCAACGGGTCGTGCCGGTGTTCGCGATTGGCTGATGCTCGATGCCGGTGTAGTAGTACAGCATCGGCGCTTCGGATTCGCCAAGGCCCACGCTGGCCATGCAATCGCCGTGGGTCCATGCGATATGCATGCGGGCGCCGAGGTCCTCGAACACTGAGCGGTAACTCTTCGCATAGTCGAGCCACGGCAGCAGCAGCGTGCTGACCAGTCCCCACGCGAGAATCGCGCCCGCGCACCAGCTCAGTGCGCCGCGCCATTTGCCGGTGTGCTTGAAAACCGGCAGCAGCCACAGCCAGCCGAGCGTCATCAGCAAGGCGGCAGCGATCAGCACGGGCTTGACCGGCAGCACCCAGTCGAGCGGCAACCAGCGGCCGAGACGATGCAGCGACGCATGCGTGTCGACCGGATTGCTCATGATCGACCAGATGATCCACGCGAGCGCGGCCGTGCTGCCGAACAGCACCCGGCTCGTCATGTCCCAGCTTGCATGCAGGCGCTGCGGCAGCCTCTCGATGCCCTGCATCGCCAGCAGCGCGAGCGGTGCGATGAACGGCAGAATGTACAGTTCTCGGACCGTTGCCGAGCTTTGCAGCACGGCGAAGCCGGTGCCTGCGAAGATCACGGGCAGCGCGACGCGCGGATCGCGCCAGCGCCGCCACGCCCCACCGGCGAGGGCGGCCAATGCCAACGGTACGACCGGGAAGCCGACGCTCAACACGCTGCGCAGCACGAACAGACGGCTCTCGTTTTCAGACCCGAGTTCGGCGACTGAAAAGCCGAAGAAGCGGCCGATGTTGTTGTCCCACAGCCAGACCTTGAAGAGCGCTTCGGAGCGTAGATAGAAACAGATCGGCCAGATCAGCGCGAACGGCGCGCAGACCAGTGCGGCGATGCCGAGAGCCCTTGCAAAGCTGCGGGTGCGGCAGGCGGGATACAGCACCAGCACCGCAACGGTCGTCGCCCCGAACACGAGCGGCACGAACAGGCCCTTTGCCAGCAACGACACGCCCACGCCCGCGCCGAACATGGCCGCGCTACCCAGAATTGCGCGGCGTCTGCGGTCTTCGTCGACCGGCAGCAGGCGGGCCTCGTCGCGCAGATGCAGCAGCACCAGTTCGAACAGTCCGCAGAAGCCGATCGCGGCGCCGGCCATCAGCGCGACGTCCGTCATCATGTCGTGTACGTGTTTGATGACGACGAGTGTGCTCGCGAACAACGCAAGCGTGCCGATCACGCGGACATCGAGCCAGCTCGACGCGGCCACCGCGCGACGGGCGACGCGCGCGGTGTAATAAGCCGTCAGTCCGGCGAACAGCGCGCTCGCGAGGCGTGCCGCATCGTGCAAAGGCAGGTAGCGGCCGAATATCCACGCGAGGCCGGCGGCGACCCAGTCGTAGATAGGCGGCTTTTCGACGAAGGGCTGGCCGGCATTGGTCGGTACGACCAGATCGCCGGTGTTGAGCATGTGCTGGATGATGCCGAACGTATAGGTCTCGTCCTGCTTCCAGGGATCGTGGCCCAAGGTGCCGGGCAGGAGCCACGCGCACAGGATCGCCAGCGCGATGAGCCACAGGAGCGGACGGGCCGCGGTGAGCGCGCGCAAGCGCGGGGCGCCACGCGCAGCGAGAGCGGCGGGGTCAGCGTGACCGGCAGGGGCGGGGGGGCTTGCGGGCGTTGCGGCTTCGGCAAGGTGGCCGCCTGGTGAGGCCGCGGCGGTTTCGGCAAAGGGTGCCGAGCCGGGGTGCGTGAGCTCGGGTGCACCATCGGCAGGCCCGGCCGGCGCAGACGTCGCAACCGCGACGTTCCCCGTGCGCCAAGGCGCGGATGGGTTTTCGTACATGAGAATCTCTGATCGCCGCACGCGGCGACATGGGCCGCGGACTGAAGCTCTGGCTGTGCGTCGCATGCGGTTGCATGCAAACGCTGCGATTGTAGTCCCGTTTTATTACGGTTGATTGCAGAAAAGGTGGGGAGTATGGCCGCAAGCTGGACGGATCCCGCCGATTCCTCGTCAGATCGACGGGAATGGGAGTCGGAAAGTAAAACCCGGCCGCGTGGACCCGCCGGCCACGCTGACAGAAGAGCCGCGATTAACGTCCGCCGGCGACGTCGAGCAGCGCGCCTGTCACGTACGATGCCGCGTCGCCCAGCAACCAGACGATCGCCTCGGCGACTTCGTCGGCGCTGCCGGGGCGGCCCAACGGCGTGGTTGCGCCGAGCTGGGCGGCGCGCTCGGGCTTGCCGCCGCTGGCGTGGATTTCGGTGTCGATCAGGCCCGGGCGCACCGCGTTCACACGCACGCCTTGCGGGCCGAGTTCCTTGGCGAGGCCGATGGTCATCGTGTCGACGGCGCCTTTCGAGCCGGCGTAGTCGACATATTCGTTCGGCGATCCCAAACGCGCCGCCGCCGACGAGATATTCACGATCACGCCACCCGCGCCACCACGGGTTGTCGACATCCGGCGTGCGGCTTCGCGTGCGCACAGATACGCACCGAGCACGTTCACGTCGAACATGCGCTTCAGACGCGCGAGGTCCATATCCGCGAGCTGGCTCGACGGCGCGACGATCCCGGCATTGTTGACGAGCGCATCGGGGCGGCCGAATGTCTGCTCGAACGCGTCGAACATCGCGATCACGTCGGCTTCGTTGGCAACGTCGCCGGCAATCGGTAGTGCGTGGCCGCCGGCGCGTTCCACTTCAGCAACGGTTTCCTGCGCGGCTGCCAGATTCTGCGCGTAGTTCACGCCGACCGACCAGCCGCGCGCGCCCAGCAAACGTGCGGTCGCGCGGCCGATGCCGCGGCTGCCACCGGTGATCAGAACGGCTTTCGTCATTGCAACCTCATCGTTCGGGTAAGGGCCGCAGGGAACGTGCGGCCGGTGTTCGGAAGATCGAAGCAGCGCGCCAGGCAAGCGCGGCAACGGAAATCAAACGGCGTCGCGTTTGATGGCCCATTTGTCGCTGGCAGGCGGCTGATAGCGCTGCAGCTTATCGATCAGCGCGACGGGATCGGCATCCATTTGCAGGATGTCGAAGTAGGTCTGGCGCATGAAGCCTTCGTCTACCGTGTGCTTGAGCAGCGCGATCAGCGGATCGTAGAAGCCGTCGATATTCAGCAGTGCCACCGGCTTCTGGTGATAGCCGAGTTGCGCCCACGTGTAGACCTCGAAGAGCTCTTCGAGCGTGCCCACGCCGCCCGGCATCGCGACGAACGCATCGGACAGGTCGGCCATCATCTTCTTGCGATGATGCATGTCGGGCACCACATGCAGTTCGGTCAAGCCGTTGTGCCCGACTTCCTTGTTGACCAGCAACTCGGGAATCACGCCGATCGCGCGGCCGCCTTCGGCCATCACCGTATCGGCGATCACACCCATCAGGCCCACCTTGCCGCCGCCATAGACCAGCGCGAGATCGGCTTCGACCAGCGCGCGGCCGAACGCGCGCGCGGCTTCGGCATACAACGGTTTGGCTCCGTCGGAGGAGCCGCAATATACACACACCGACTTCATGCTCAAGCGTCCTTCGGTTCGTTACGGGGCGCGGCGCCATCCTTTGGCGGCAGGTAATCGTAGAATTCGCGCTTGGGCAGCTTGCCCGAGACAAGATCGTCGAAAATCTGCCGCGAGCGGCCGCGCAGATAAGGCGCCATCAGCGACACGATCTGCACGCTCACCTGATGCAGTTCCGCGCGAATCGTTTCCTGCTCGTTGTACTTGCGCGGATTCATCACGAACTGATACGACAGCCAGTATGTCGCGATCACGCCGATGTTGGTCGCGATCACGTGCAGTTCTTCGGACGTTGCGACCATTTCGCCGTCCGCCACGAGCTGCTCGCAGAACTGGCTCGCAAAGCGCACCTTGTGGCTGATGATCTGCTTGAAGTGTGTTTCCAGCGTGCGGTTGCGCGCCAGCAGATCGTTCAGATCACGATACAGAAAGCGATAGCGCCAGGTGAAATCGACCATGTACTGCAGGTACGACCACATTTCGTCGATGGTGGCGCGGTGGTCGTCGGGGAAACGCAGACGCTTTTCGATCTCCTGCTCGAACTGGCTGAAGATGCTGTTGATGATGTCGTCTTTGTTGCGGAAGTGGTAGTACAGGTTGCCTGGACTAATTTCCATTTCCTCGGCAATCGTCGTCGTCGTGACGTTCGGCTCGCCGATCTCGTTGAACAGCTTCAACGACAGTTCGAGGATCCGTTCGCGGGTGCGGCGGGGAGGTTTGGCTTC
Source organism: Paraburkholderia sp. IW21 (assembly GCF_041321145.1). Lineage (NCBI taxonomy): Bacteria > Pseudomonadati > Pseudomonadota > Betaproteobacteria > Burkholderiales > Burkholderiaceae > Paraburkholderia > Paraburkholderia sp. IW21. Next base: position 287,107 of record NZ_JBGGWA010000009.1, read on the forward strand.
CATGTAGTCCGGCCCTGGTTACACCGGGCTGGGCGCGTGGCGGCGTGCCGCTGCTGCGTGATCCACCCGGACGCGGTTGGTATAGTCGAGCGCGCCCCCACACCTGTCGCTGCCCGACAGGCCCCCCAAGCGGACCATCCCCCAATCCCCAAGGGGACTTCCTTCGGGGCGGGGGACTTCCTGCGGAGCGGAAAACGTGGGGCGACCCAGCGTTTTCCTGTGAGACTATCGGTCGATTATAAACCGACCGTTCTTATATCAAGCGGATACTCAGGGTTTTCATTGCTCAGGGCGCCCTGGAGGGGGGCGCCTCGGCTTCATAGCCACGCTTTGAGCCAGCGCACGGCGAGCGGTCCGACAATCAGCACCCAGGTCATCAGGCACATGCCGAGCGCGACCATTACCGCCGCGCTGCCGAGATCCTTGGCCCGGCGCGACAACTCGTGGCGTTCGAGCGAAATCCGGTCGATGGCCGCTTCCAGGCTCGAATTCAGCAACTCGACGATCAGCACCAGCAGCACCGAGCCGAGCAGCAACACGCGCGACACGGGATCGACCGGCACCAGCACGCCGCACGGAATCAGGATCGCGGCGAGCGTGAGTTCCTGGCGGAACGCGCTTTCCTCGCGGATCGCCACCCGAAACCCGGCGAGCGAATTTTTCATCGCGTGCCACGCGCGGGTCAGGCCGCGATTGCCTTTGTACGGATTGAAGGGGAGCGGCGCGAGCGGATCGTCGGGGCTGAGCGGTTCAGGGTGGGTTTCGCTGTCGAAGCTCGCGCCGTTCATGCCATGCAAACCATTCGCATGACTGACATGATCGGGCGTGCCATGCTCGCTCACGTCGTCGAACGGTTCGATGCTTTCAGTGCCGGCGTCGGCATCAACGGCGTGCAACGCGCCGTTCGAGGCGCGTGCCACGGTAGAGTTTCGGGTTCGCATAAACGGCTCGGCGCGTCGCCTCATGCGGCGGCGCTTTCCTCGCTGTACGACGTGCGCGGCAGCGGCTTCAGATGCGCGGCGAACTGTTCGGATGCGGCGGCCCACGAGAAGCGTTCAGCCCACGCGCGCGCATGGCCGCGATCGATTTTCAGCGCTTCGAGACAAGCCTCGCGTAAGTCTTCGTGCATGGCGCCCGCGCCGCCGTCGGCGAGTACGTCGATCGGGCCGGTCACCGGATACGCCGCGACCGGCGTGCCGCAGGCCAGCGCTTCGAGCAACACGAGGCCGAAGGTATCGGTGCGGCTCGGGAACACGAATACGTCGGCGGCTGCATAGACCTTGGCCAGTTCGGCTTGCGTCAGCACGCCCAGGTAATTCGCTTGCGGATAGCGCGATTTCAGTTCGGCAAGCGCCGGACCTTCGCCCGCGACCCACTTCGAGCCGGGCAGATCGAGCTTGAGAAACGCCTCGACGTTCTTCTCGACCGCCACGCGTCCCACATACAGAAAGATCGGCCGCGCGGTGTTGAGGACCTTCGAGTCCATCGGGTGAAAGATCTCCAGATCGACGCCGCGGGTCCACAGCACGACATTGGTGAAGCCGAATTTTTCGAGGTCGGTCTTGACCACGGGCGTGGGCGCCATGACCGCCAGCGACGGCTTGTGGAACCAGTGCAGAAACTTGTAGGTCGCCGCGAGCGGAATGCCGAAACGCGCCTGGACGTATTCGGGAAAGCGCGTGTGGTAGGCCGTCGTGAACGGCAGCTTATGCTGGATGGCATAAGCGCGCGCGGCCATGCCGAGCGGGCCTTCGGTGGCGATATGCAGCGCGTCGGGCGCGAACTCGTCGATACGCTGACGCAGCTTGCGGCGCGGCAACAGCGACAGGCGAATCTCGGGATAAGTCGGGCACGGAATCGTCCTGAATTCGAGCGGCGTCAGAAGGTCGACGCGGTGGCCAAGCGCAATGAGTTCGCGCGTGGTGTTTTTCAGCGTGCGCACGACGCCATTGACCTGCGGTTCCCATGCGTCGGTGACGATCATGATCTTCATCGGTTTCGGCTTAATAGAAGTGGAGAGGGACTACGCGGTCGCCCGGGCCTTTTGCACGCCGACTTCCGGTGCGCGCATCACGGTCCAGTAGATCACCTTGAGTTCGCCTTCATACGTCTCGACGAGTGCCGACAGGCTTTCGACCCAATCGCCGTCGTTGCAATACAGCACGCCGTCGATGTCGCGGATCTCAGCTTTGTGGATATGTCCGCAGACCACGCCGTCGCAGCCGCGGCGGCGTGCTTCGTCGGTCATCACGCGTTCGAACGACGAGATGAAATTCACTGCGTTCTTCACCTGATGCTTCAGGTATTGCGACAGCGACCAGTACGGAAAGCCGAGCCGGCTGCGGATCCGGTTGAACCAGCGGTTCAGGATCAGGATCATCGTGTAGAGCGTGTCGCCGAGATAAGCGAGCCACTTCGCGTGCTGGATCACGCCGTCGAACAGATCGCCGTGCACGATCCACAGGCGCTTGCCGGCGAGCGTCGTGTGGAACGCTTCGCCGCGCACGTGGATATCGCCGAACGCGAGATCGCAGAACTGGCGCGCGGCTTCGTCGTGATTGCCCGGCACGTAGATGACCTGGGTGCCTTTACGCGCTTTGCGCAGCACCTTCTGCACGACGTCGTTGTGCGCCTGCGGCCAGTACCAGCCTTTTTTCAGCTGCCAGCCGTCGATGATGTCGCCGACGAGGTACAGGTATTCCGACTCGTTATACCGCAGGAAGTCGAGCAGATAGGGCGCCTGACAACCGCTCGAGCCGAGATGGATGTCGGACAGCCAGATCGTGCGATAGCGATGCGGTTCGGCGTGCTCATCGTCGTGATGGCCGGCGTGCGAGTCGAGCGGTAACGACGGTACAGGTAACGGCAGTCCGTGACTTGGATTGAGGTCCGGGCGGAACGCGACGGGGTCGACGCTCGGGCCGGTCTGACGGAACAGGGAAGTCGCGGACGTTTTGGGGTCCATGGCTCACGCGTCGAGTTGCGGTGCCCGTATTGCGCCAGTTGCGCGTGACCGTGCCGTGACAGTCACGAGAAGTTCTTCTGACTGTGTCGGGTGAGGGAGGCTACGTTAGGGGAGCGGCGAAGTGGGGAGAAGGACGGCGAGTTTGCTCAGCCTGCGACGCTGATCACGCGCGTGCCGGCGAGACGGTCGTGCAGGAATTGACGTTGCGGACCGACGCGGCCGGTGGCGGCCCACAGCGCGAACCAGATCGCGGCGATCACCAGCGTTTGCGGCACGGCGAGGCTCAGCAACGGATGCAGCGCCAGGGGCGGCAAAAACCATAGCCACGCCAGCACGTAACGAACCATCGCGCGGCTGGCGGATAGCGGGGCGCCGTTAGCGGCAACGACGCGTAGGTGCCACGTTTTCATCGGCAGAGTCTGGCCGCTGTGGGTCCAGAACCAGACGAAATAGAGACCGACCACGAGGCCGATCCATGCCGCGAGAAGGTTGTGATGGGTCAGGCCGTTGCGCTGCTGTGTCAAGGTGCTGAACAGATAGCCGGCGATGAACACCACGCCGAACAGGATCACGGCTTCGTAGAGCAACGCGGCGAGGCGCCGGCGAACGGTGGGTGTGGTGACGGATGAATCGGCGGCAAGGGGCGGAGTGGCGAGCGACTGGGACATGGTGGTCGGGTGCGGATCAGGAGCCGTTGAAGATCGACGGCGCCTCGGCCGGGGAAACCGGCACCGGCGTGGCAGGCACGAAGCTGCCTGCGGCGGGAATCGCCGGCATGGAAGCCGGTCTCGGCAATGAGGCGGCCGCCGCGGCACTCGCCGATGCGGCGCCGCTTGCGCCATGGTCGCGGGCATTGACCAGACGGTCCAGCCCCTTGATTTCGGTCCTGCCCGACGGCGGCGCGCTAACCACGCTGGGCCGCCGCTTGCGCTCGCTCGCGGCGAGCCGCTCCTTCTGTTCTTCCGGCAACTGCTGATAAGCCTTCCACGCATTCTGGCGGGCTTCGCGCGGCAGTTCCTTCGACACCTGGTAATTTTCGCGTGCGACGCGCCGCTGATCAGGCGTCATGCGCACCCATTCAGTCATTCGGTCATGCAGACGCTTTTGGGCATCTGGCGATAATTTGGGGTAACGCAACGCGATCTTGATCCATTTTCGCTTGCGTTCGTCGCTGAAGGAATCCCATTCGCTGGCGAACGGCGCGAGCGCAATGTGCTCGGCCGAGCTCAGACGCGACCATGCCATCGGGCTATTGCTGTCGGACAGGCTCGGCAGATTGACGGCGAGAGTAGGCGTGGGCGCCTTGGCAGTCGCATTGCTGCCGGCGACAGGCGCGCTCGCGGTCGACGGGCTCGGATAAAAGCGCGGATACGTCGCGGCAAACGACACCAGGGCCGCAATTGCGCATCCGAAAACAACGGCCAGGCCGCGCTTGTAACTCACCCGAGGAATCTCCCGCTCAGTGGGCGCGTGATAGGTACGCGTTGAAGCCGTGGTCGAGATAGGCATTGAGCGGCAAGTCGTCGCTTAGCATGGCGGCATCGATATCGGCGAGTTCGGCGGTGCGCTGCTGGTCTTCCCAGTAGGCGATGCCGACGAGGCTCACGACCAGCGCGGCGAGCGGCCACGCGAGCGCAAAGCGGCGCAGCGGCGAACGGCGGCGCTGCGGCGCTTCCCGTTGCGGCATACCGGCCGGCATGCCCGCACCGGCGAAAGCGGGCACGAACACCGGCGCAGTCACGGTTTCAGGCTTCTTGCGGGCAAGCGCGGCGCGGCGCGCCACGGCGAGCCGGTCGACGGTGGCGGACGGAATACTGGCGGCGTTTTCGTCGAGCGCGCGGCGCACCTGGCGGGCGAACTCGAGTTCTTTAGTTTCGAGGGAGCTCATAGCGTAATTCCTTTGGCCTTGAGCGCTTGCGCCAGCGTGTGGGTGGCCCGCGAACAGTGCGTTTTAACACTGCCCTCGGAGCAGCCCATCGCGGCGGCAGTCTCGGCGACATCCATATCTTCCCAATAACGCATGAGAAACGCCTCCCGTTGACGTGCCGGTAATTTTTGGATCTCGTCGTCGATCGACTGTAAGACCTGTTCGCGTTCGAGTTTCTGTTCGTTGCTCTCGGAGCCCGCCGAGCCTTGCTGTGCCTCGAATGTTTCGAGCGGGTCGAATTCGTCGTCATCGGCGTTGCCGAGCGACGAGAAGAGAGTAACCCAAGTATTGCGCACTTTGGCACGACGGAAATAGTCGTGCATCGCATTCTGGAGAATACGCTGAAACAGGAGCGGAAGTTCGGCGGGAGGACGGTCGCCATATTTTTCGGCGAGCTTGATCATCGCGTCCTGCACGATGTCGAGCGCGGCGTCGTCGTCCCGCACGGCGTAGACCGTCTGCTTGAATGCGCGCCTTTCGACGCCCGCCAGAAAATCGGCGAGTTCCTTGTCTGATGCCATCCGTTTGGGGGTCGGCGCAGCGTGCGTGCGCGTAAACGTTCGAAAAATGTCGTAAAAACTCGCGGATGCTAACAAAATTTCGTGCCGCTGGGGCGAAACATGGCCCACTCTGCGTCCCGATAACTCGCTTTCGGTCAATAACGGGATTGAGGGGCAGGGCGCCACGGCAATATTTGCTTGACCGCGCGGCTTTCTGAAGATATTGTCGCTGGTTCGCAACATAAGTGACTTGTCTCAATTGAGGTGTGGCCCAAGAAGCTCACCTGTCAACTGGACGCGCCGCTTGAACCCGAGCCACAAGCCCGGCAGAGAGCACCCGATCAATTTTTTGCCGAAAATTCGAAAGGTGAATAAATGAATATGCCCAGCGCGGAATTCTCCACGTCGGATACGACACCCCATCCTGAAGCTGACTCTATCGGCGCCACCGTGCTCATGCGCGCTTTGGCCGACGAAGACGTCGAGTTTGTGTGGGGCTATCCCGGCGGCTCGGTACTCTACATTTACGACGAGCTGTACAAGCAGGACAAATTCCAGCACGTCCTCGTGCGCCACGAACAAGCCGCAGTCCACGCCGCCGACGCCTATGCGCGTTCCACCGGCAAAGTGGGCGTGTGCCTCGTGACCTCCGGCCCCGGCGTCACCAATGCGGTGACCGGCATCGCCACCGCCTACATGGATTCGATTCCGATGGTGGTGATCAGCGGCCAGGTGCCTACCGCCGCGATCGGCCAGGATGCGTTCCAGGAGTGCGATACGGTCGGCATCACGCGTCCCTGCGTGAAGCACAACTTCCTCGTGAAGGACGTGCGCGATCTCGCCGCTACCGTCAAGAAAGCCTTCTACATTGCCCGTACCGGCCGTCCCGGTCCGGTGCTGATCGACATTCCGAAAGACGTGTCGAAGACGCCGTGCCAGTACGAACCGCTCAAGAGCGTTTCGCTGCGTTCGTACAATCCGGTCACGAAAGGTCACTCCGGCCAGATTCGCAAGGCGGTGGCCTTGCTGCTGTCGGCCAGGCGTCCGTATATCTACACCGGCGGCGGCATCATTCTCGCGGATGCATCGCGTGAGCTGAACCAGTTCGCCGACCTGCTCGGCTATCCCGTCACCAATACGCTGATGGGTCTGGGCGGCTACCGCGCGAGCGACAAGAAATTCCTCGGCATGCTCGGCATGCACGGCACGTACGAAGCCAACATGGCGATGCAGCACTGCGACGTGCTGATCGCCATCGGCGCGCGCTTCGACGACCGTGTGATCGGCGACCCGGCGCACTTCGCGTCGCGTCCGCGCAAGATCATCCATATCGACATCGATCCTTCCTCCATCTCCAAGCGCGTCAAGGTCGACATTCCGATTGTCGGCGACGTGAAGGAAGTGCTGAAGGAGTTGATCGAGCAGCTGCAAACGGCCGAGCATGGCCCGGACACCGCGGCGCTCGCCGACTGGTGGAAGGACATCGAAGCCTGGCGCGCCAAAGATTGCCTGAAATTCGACCGCAAGAGCAAGATCATCAAGCCGCAGTACGTGGTGGAAAAGGCGTGGGAACTGACCGACGGCAATGCCTTCGTGTGTTCCGACGTCGGCCAGCATCAGATGTGGGCGGCGCAGTTCTATAAGTTCAACAAGCCGCGCCGCTGGATCAACTCCGGTGGTCTCGGCACGATGGGCTTCGGCCTGCCGGCGGCGATGGGCGTGAAGATGGCGCACCCGGACGACGACGTGCTCTGCATCACTGGCGAAGGCTCGATCCAGATGTGTATCCAGGAGCTCTCGACCTGCAAGCAGTACGAGACGCCTGTGAAGATCATCTCGTTGAACAACCGCTATCTGGGCATGGTGCGCCAGTGGCAGCAGATCGAATACAGCAAGCGCTATTCGCATTCGTACATGGATGCGCTGCCGGATTTCGTGAAGCTCGCCGAAGCGTACGGCCACGTCGGCATGCGTATCGAACGCACGGCCGATGTGGAGCCGGCGCTGAAAGAAGCGCTGCGCCTGAAAGATCGCACGGTGTTTCTCGACTTCCAGACCGATCCGACCGAAAACGTCTGGCCGATGGTCCAGGCCGGCAAGGGCATCACTGAGATGCTCATGGGTTCGGAAGATCTATAACGACGGCATCTGCGTTGGCTTCGTCATGCGCGCCTCCACAAAGGGCGCAAGCGGACGAGGCGGCGCGAAGCCGCTCGCATACATCGACAAAACATCTGGAAGAAGCGAAACATGAGACACATCATTTCAGTCCTGCTGGAAAACGAACCGGGCGCGTTGTCACGCGTGGTCGGTCTCTTCTCGGCACGCGGCTACAACATCGAAACCTTGACGGTGGCTCCGACCGAAGACCGTTCGCTGTCGCGCATGACCATCGTCTCCATTGGCTCGGACGACGTGATCGAACAGATCACGAAGCATCTGAACCGCCTGATCGAGGTGGTGAAAGTGGTCGACCTTACCGAGGGCGCCCACATCGAGCGCGAGCTGATGTTGATCAAGGTGAGGGCGGTCGGCAAGGAGCGTGAGGAGATGAAACGGATGTCGGATATTTTCCGCGGCCGCATCATCGACGTCACCGAAAAGACCTACACGATCGAACTGACGGGCGCGAGCGACAAGCTCGATGCCTTCATCGAAGGGATCGACGCCACTGCGATTCTCGAAACCGTCCGTACGGGCAGCTCGGGCATCGGCCGCGGCGAGCGCATTCTGAAGGTTTGACGCGCGAGCCGACATACCGTCTCGATCGGGGCCGGGCGGCTCGTACTATCCCGGCCAGGCAACACACCATTCGCAATATTTGTATTTCACTGACTTCACCGAATTTAGCCAAGGAACCGACATGAAAGTTTTCTACGACAAGGACGCCGACCTCTCCCTTATCAAGGGCAAGCAAGTCACCATCATCGGCTACGGCTCGCAAGGCCATGCTCACGCGCTGAACCTGAAGGAAAGCGGCGTGAACATCACGGTCGGTCTGCGCAAGGGCGGCGCATCGTGGAGCAAGGCTGAGAACGCCGGCCTGCAAGTCAAGGAAGTGGCGGAAGCCGTCAAGGGTGCGGACGTCGTCATGATGCTGCTGCCGGACGAGCAGATCGCCGAAGTCTACGCAAAAGAAGTGCACGCCAACATCAAGCAAGGCGCAGCGCTGGCTTTCGCGCACGGCTTCAACGTGCACTACGGTCAAGTGATCCCGCGTGCCGACCTCGACGTGATCATGATCGCGCCGAAGGCGCCGGGCCACACGGTTCGCGGCACGTACTCGCAAGGTGGCGGCGTGCCCCACCTGATCGCCGTTGCGCAAGACAAGTCGGGCGCAGCACGTGACATCGCTTTGTCGTACGCAGCAGCGAACGGCGGCGGCCGTGCCGGCATCATCGAAACGAACTTCCGCGAAGAAACCGAAACCGACCTGTTCGGCGAACAAGCCGTGCTGTGCGGCGGTACGGTCGACCTGATCAAGGCTGGCTTCGAAACGCTGGTGGAAGCGGGCTACGCGCCGGAAATGGCGTACTTCGAGTGCCTGCACGAACTGAAGCTGATCGTCGACCTGATCTACGAAGGCGGCATCGCGAACATGAACTACTCGATTTCGAACAACGCCGAATACGGCGAGTACGTGACGGGTCCGCGGATCGTGACGGCTGAAACGAAGAAGGCGATGAAGGCTGTGCTGACGGACATTCAAACCGGCGAGTACGCGAAGAGCTTCATCATCGAAAACAAGGCCGGCGCGCCGACGCTGCAATCGCGCCGCCGTCTGACCGCCGAACACCAGATCGAAACGGTTGGTGCGAAGCTGCGTTCGATGATGCCGTGGATCGCTGCAAACAAGCTGGTCGATCAGTCGAAGAACTAAGCGAGTCCTGGCTCGTGTCCGGCGCGGCGCACTGCCGCCGCCGTGTCGTATTAGCCGGACAAATCAAAAAGCCGTCCAAGGGTGCTGAACCCTGGGCGGCTTTTGCTATCCTACGGTTTTACAAAAATACAGAAGCCATCCATGAATTACCCTCATCCGATCATCGCGCGAGAAGGCTGGCCGTTCATCGCCATCGCGGCCGTCGTTGCATTACTGGTTCACGCCTTCGCGGGGTTCGGCTTTGCATGGCTGTTCTGGCTGATCCTGATCTTCGTTGTCCAGTTCTTCCGCGATCCGGCACGTCCGATTCCGACTCAGGCGAACGCCGTACTGTGCCCGGCCGACGGCCGTATCGTCGCAGTCGAAACCGCGCATGATCCGTATGCCAACCGTGAAGCGCTGAAAATCAGCGTGTTCATGAACGTCTTCAACGTCCACTCGCAGCGCTCGCCGGTGGATGGTGCGATTTCCAGGGTCGAATATTTCCCGGGCGCGTATCTGAATGCGGCGGTGGACAAGGCTTCGACCGAAAACGAACGCAATGCGCTGGTCATCGAAATGGCCAGCGGACAGACCGTCACCTCGGTTCAGATCGCCGGTTTGATCGCGCGGCGCATTCTTTGCTACGTAAGAGCTGGTGAGCCGCTCACACGTGGTCAACGTTATGGATTTATCCGTTTTGGCTCGCGCGTCGACGTGTATCTGCCGGTTGGCAGCCGTCCGCGTGTGTCGATCGGCGAGAAGGTTTCCGCGTCGTCCACGATCCTCGCTGAACTATAAAGCGGCATCAAGGAGGTTTTCCGAATGGCCGCATTCAAACCGCGTCGCCCCCGCAGCAGTGGACCGCTGCCACGTCCGTTTCGCCGAAATAAGCCGATCGCGACGGAGTCGGTGGCAGTCGATAGCCGGCGCGCCCAGCGTCAGCAGTTCCTGAGAAAGCGCGGCATTTACCTGCTGCCGAACGCGTTCACTACCGCCGCGCTTTTCTGCGGCTTCTTTGCCGTGGTGCAGGCGATGAACGTGCGCTTCGAAATCGCGGCGATCGCGATCTTCGTGGCCATGGTGCTCGACGGCATGGACGGCCGCGTCGCCCGTATGACGCACACACAAAGCGCGTTCGGTGAGCAGTTCGACAGCCTCTCGGACATGGTGTCGTTCGGCGTGGCGCCGGCGCTCGTCATGTACGAGTGGATCCTGAAGGACCTCGGCCGCTGGGGCTGGCTTGCGGCGTTCGTCTACTGTTCGGGCGCGGCGTTGCGTCTCGCGCGCTTCAACACGAACATCGGCGTGGTCGACAAGCGTTTCTTTCAGGGTATGCCGAGCCCGGCTGCCGCGGCGCTGATCGCCGGTTTCGTGTGGCTCGCCACCGATAACCGCGTGCCGCTCAAGCTGGTGTGGCTGCCGTGGGTCGCCTTCGTGCTGACCATCTACGCCGGTGTGACGATGGTGTCGAACGCGCCGTTCTACAGCGGTAAAGCGCTCGACGTGCGGCATCGCGTGCCGTTCGGCGTGATTCTGCTGGTGGTGGTGGCGTTCGTGCTGGTCTCGTCCGATCCGCCGCTGATGCTGTTCGGCCTGTTCGTGCTGTACGGTCTGTCGGGTTATGTGTTCTGGGGCTACCAGGCACTGCGGGGCAGGGCCAATCCGGCTCGGTCGGTTGTGCGGGACAGGTAACGGCAATACGCTCGCTGCGTGCCCGCGACATGAAAAAACGGCAGCCTCAGGGTTGCCGTTTTTCGATTTTCAAGTCCGTCCTGCGGCCCGCGGCGGGCAGGTCTGACGCCAATTGCACGATGACGGGAATGCCGCTATAGTCGTTCGATGAATGCGTTCACGTTCCCATTTGAGCTGCAACTCGAGCCTCGACAAGCCGGCGCACCCCTAAGCGCACTAATGCTGGCGCGTCTAACGCGCTGATCGTTTTTCCGCCTTCCGTCTGCCTCGTCTGTGGTTTAGCGTCGCCAGCGGTGGCGCAAACGCCCGAATTCCACTATCCGATCCCCACAATTGACCGACTCCTCAGGAGACCCGACATGGCCGACAAACTGATCATATTCGACACCACGTTGCGTGACGGCGAACAATCGCCCGGCGCGTCGATGACGAAGGAAGAAAAAATCCGTATCGCAAAGCAGCTCGAACGGATGAAGGTGGACGTGATCGAAGCGGGCTTTGCGGCCAGCTCGAACGGCGACTTCGATTCGATCCAGACCATCGCGGGCCTGATCAAGGACAGCACGATCTGCTCGCTGGCTCGTGCGAACGACAAAGACATCCAACGCGCGGCTGACGCACTCAAGCCGGCCGATCATTTCCGCATCCACACGTTCATCGCCACGTCGCCGCTGCACATGGAAAAGAAGCTGCGCATGACGCCGGACCAGGTGTTCGAACAGGCGAAGCTGGCCGTGCGTTTCGCCCGCAAGTTTACGGACGACGTCGAGTTTTCGCCGGAAGACGGCAGCCGTTCGGACATGGATTTCCTGTGCCGCGTGCTGGAAGCGGTGATCGCCGAAGGCGCGACCACCATCAACATCGCGGACACCGTCGGGTATGGCGTGCCGGAACTGTACGGCCAGTTGGTGAAGACGCTGCGCGAGCGCATTCCGAACTCGCATAAAGCCGTGTTCTCGGTGCATTGCCATAACGACCTTGGCATGGCGGTGGCGAACTCGCTGGCCGGCGTGCAGATCGGCGGCGCGCGTCAGGTCGAGTGCACGATCAATGGTTTGGGCGAGCGCGCGGGCAATACGTCGCTCGAAGAAATCGTGATGGCCGTGAAGACCCGCAGGGATTACTTCGGCCTCGATATCGGTCTCGATACCACGCAGATCGTGCCGGCTTCGAAGCTGGTGTCGCAGATCACCGGTTTCGTCGTGCAGCCGAACAAGGCGGTGGTCGGCGCGAACGCGTTCGCGCACGCATCGGGCATTCACCAGGACGGCGTGCTGAAAGCGCGCGACACGTACGAAATCATGCGTGCCGAAGACGTCGGCTGGAGCGCGAACAAGATCGTGCTCGGCAAATTGTCGGGTCGGAATGCATTCAAGCAGCGTTTGCAGGAACTGGGCATCGCGCTCGATAGCGAAGGTGAACTGAATACCGCGTTCGCACGCTTCAAGGAACTGGCCGATCGCAAGTCGGAAATTTTCGACGAAGACATCATCGCGATCGTCACTGAAGAATCGGCTGAAGCGCAGGAGAGGGAGCACTACAAGTTCCTGTCACTGTCGCAGCATTCGGAAACGGGCGAGCAGCCGCACGCGAAGATCGTGTTCTCGGTTGAAGGCAAGGAAGTGACGGGTGAAGCGCGCGGCAACGGTCCGGTGGATGCCACGCTCAATGCGATCGAAACGGAAGTGGGTAGCGGGTCGGAACTGCTGCTGTACTCGGTGAACGCCATCACTACCGGTACGCAGGCGCAGGGCGAAGTGACCGTGCGCTTGTCGAAGAGCGGACGCATCGTCAACGGCGTCGGCACCGATCCGGATATCGTCGCCGCTTCGGCGAAGGCGTATATCTCGGCGCTGAACAAGCTGTATTCGAACGTGGATAAGTTGAATCCGCAACGTTCGGAGTGATGGGGAGGGCACGCTGGTCGCGTGCCCGCTCATGCAGATTGACGAGAAGCCCCGTGCCCTGAAAAAAAGCATGGGGCTTCTTGTTTTTGTGGTGATTTCTCTTCACCGTGCCGCGTGCCTTGAAGGGCACACGCTAAACCGAGGCGAAAAAGCCGCCTGAGGAGGCGGCTTCGTGGATCCATGCGCATTGGTGCGAGCAGGCGCTCAGAACAGGCTGCGCCGATCCGGATCGTGCAGCGGATCAGGTGTTTTCTGCGTGAGCCGCACAATGCCCTGATCGTCGAAATAAAAGCTGTACATCATGTACCAGACGTTGTCTTCCAGATAGCGATACGTCCAGACCTCGCGCTTCATCAAGGGGAAGTACGAAGTTTCGACCGGGCGGCCGAAGTTCACCAGCACGTCGCTCTTCGTCCACTTGCCGATTTCCGCCCGGTAGAACTCGTTGGGCTGGAGCACCTGGCGCACCGTGACGATCTTGCCGGAGGCGTCGATGTCCGCGGCGGTGGTGGTTTCGCCCATTGGCTGGGTCGGCCACATCAGCCGCTTGCCGCCGTTGGGCAGATCATAGCTTTCACGCGGCGCGCCAAGGCGGGCGACGATGGTCGATTCGTCCGCGCCTTGGCTGTATTGCTGCCATGGCTGCGCGCAGCCGGCAAGCGCAACCGTGAGCGTGAGCGCGCTCAGGCAGACGAGTGCGGCGCGGCGCAGGCCCGTTGCGGGCGGCGCTTCGATCGAGGCCGCCGTGGATGGGTGGCGGTTGAACATGAATTCCTCCGATGGCATTTGAGGTAGCGGTTTTTATCATCGAGACACATTATTTTGACACGGTCGGCTGCAAAAGATTTGTGCTTCGTACAAGCCCCCGCTGGAAACACGGTAACGGATTCGCCGGCTTGCTTATTCCGCCGTGAACGCCCTATGATCCGCGCTTCGACGATTCAAGCGGGGCAATGACCATGGCGAAGTGGCAACGGGTGGCAGCGGCAACGCTGGTGGCGGTTTCGATGGCCGCGGCGGTGGCTCACGCTGCGGGCGAAACGGCATCCAGTCAGGCTGGCAAGCCGGCAACCAGCCCCATGGGCACGCCGATTCAGCTCGCGCTGATCGAAGGCATGTCCGGTCCCTTCGCGAACGCGGGCGCGGCGGTGGAGCGCAATTTGCGCTTCGGCGTCGAACAGGTGAACGCCCAAGGCGGGGTGAAGCTCGCCGACGGCGCGCATCCGCTCGAACTGGTTGTGCTCGACAGCAAGGGCAGCACCGAAGAGGCCTTGGTGCAATTGCGCGCCGCCGCTGACCAGCACATCGGTTTCATCATGCAAGGCAACAGTTCGGCGGTCGCCGCGGCGCTGATCGGCGCGATCGACAAGCAGAACAGCCGCGAGCCGGGCAATCGCGAACTGTTCCTCAACTATTCCGCCGACGATCCCGCCCTCACCAACGCCAATTGCAGCTTCTGGCACTTTCGCTTCGACGCGCACGCGGGCATGCGTATGGATGCGCTGGCTGACGTGATCCAGCGCGACAAAGCGGTGAAGAAGGTCTATCTGTTGAATCAGGACTACAGCTTTGGCCACGATGTCAGCAGCCTCGCGCGTTCGACGCTGGCTACGAAGCGGCCCGATATTGCGGTCGTTGGTGACGAATTTCATCCGATCGGTCGCGTAAAGGACTTTGCGCCGTACATCGCCAAGATCCGCACGAGCGGCGCGGACGCAGTCATCACCGGCAACTGGGGCAACGATCTGACACTGCTCGTCAAGGCGGCAAGGGAGCAGGGCCTGGATACCAGGTTCTACACGTTCTATGGCAACAGTCTTGGCGCGCCTGCTGCGTTGGGTGACGCCGGCGTCAAGCGTGTGATCGCGGTAGCCGACTGGCATCCGAATGCCGGCGGCGCGGCCTCCGACGCCTGGTACGCGGCGTTCCGGGCCCGTTTCCCGGCTGCGCGGGACGATTACCCGGTACTGCGCATGCCGTTGATGATCGAAGCGCTCGCCGCGGCGATGAACCGCGCCGGTAGCGCTGACCCGACGGCTGTCGCCAAAGCACTCGAAGGCAGCAAATTCGACAACGGTTTCCACGCGTCGTGGATGCGCGCCGAGGACCACCAGTTGATCCAGCCCCTTTACGTCATGGAGATGGATAAGGCTGGCACGCCGGGCGTGCATTTCGACAACGAAGGCTCCGGATACGGTTTCCGCACGGTACTGGCGTTGCCGGCCGCGCGTACCGTCCCGCCGACCGTGTGCAAGATGAAACGTCCGTAAAGCGGGCCTTGAGCAACGGCAACGCGCCCATGATCCGGCCCGGCGCAGCCGGGTTCGCGGCCGGATTGGGCTGTGCTACAATACGCGTCCCTTGTGAGGCATGGTTGTCATGCGCGCACGGGTAACCCACGGCACGGCCTTTCTTCCGTGACCGCCTGTCTAGTTCTTAAGGAAATCGACATGTCCGCAGTTGAAACAAGCAAGAAGTCCGAAGTCGTTGCGCAATTCGCACGCGCAGCTAACGACACCGGCTCCCCCGAAGTTCAGGTCGCGCTGCTCACGACCCGCATCAACGAACTGACCGTTCACTTCAAGGCACACACGAAAGATCACCACAGCCGCCGCGGTCTGCTGCGCATGGTGAGCCGCCGTCGTAAGCTGCTCGACTACCTGAAGGGTAAGGACGCGGATCGTTACCGCGCACTGATCGAGAAGCTGGGTCTGCGTAAGTAATCGGCCAGTCGTTCAGCAAGATGCCTGTGTCAGTTCCACTGATACAGGCATTTTGTTTTTGCACGGTGCGCTTCATGTGAGGCGCACCGCCTGTCGGCTGCGGCAGCGTGACGATTCATGCAGCGGCTAACAGGAAAAGCAGTAAAAGGGCAGCAAAAAACAGAAATACGGCCGGGCTTCAGGGCAGAGCTTTGTGTCATTCCAGCGGTTCGCGCACGTACGCAACGTAGGGCGTGGTTCTCTGGAATGGCATAACACTCCTCTTCCCATGCGGCGCCGGTCCTGGCGTTGCCGCGCCGCTTCTGGTCCGCGCGGCATAACGATGAGGAAAAGCAATGACTATGTTCAACAAGATCGTCAAAGAATTTAAGTGGGGACAACACAACGTCCGCCTCGAAACGGGCGAAGTCGCTCGTCAGGCGAGCGGTGCCGTGATCGTCGACATCGAAGATACCGTTGTGCTGGCTACCGTGGTCGGCGCCAAGACCGCCAAGCCGGGTCAGGACTTCTTCCCGCTGACCGTCGATTACCTCGAAAAGACCTACGCCGCCGGCAAGATTCCGGGTGGCTTCTTCCGTCGCGAAGGCCGTCCGTCGGAAGGCGAAACGCTGACCTCGCGCCTGATCGATCGTCCGCTGCGCCCGCTGTTCCCGGAAGGCTTCTATAACGAAGTTCAGGTCGTGATCCACGTCCTGTCGCTGAACCCGGAAATCCCCGCTGACATTCCCGCGCTGATCGGCGCGTCGGCGGCGCTCGCCATTTCCGGTCTGCCGTTCAACGGCCCGGTCGGCGCAGCACGCGTGGCCTACATCAACAACGAATTCGTGTTGAACCCGACGCGTCCGCAGATGAAGGAATCGGCGCTCGACCTGATCGTCGCCGGTACGGAACGCGCGGTGCTGATGGTGGAATCGGAAGCGCAACAGCTGACCGAAGAAGTGATGCTCGGCGCCGTGGTGTTCGGCCACGAACAGATGCAGATCGCGATCGACGCGATCCATGAGCTGGTCCGCGAAGGCGGCAAGCCGGAATGGGACTGGAAGCCCGCTGCGAAGAACGAGCCGCTGATTGCCCGCGTGACGGACCTGGCGGAAGCCAATCTGCTCGCCGCTTATCAGATCCGCGACAAGCAGGCGCGTTCGGCCAAGCTGAAGGAAGTCTACGCAGCGACGTCGGCTGGCCTCGAGCAAGATGCGGCGGCCAGCGGTACGGTGGCCGCCGACAAGGCAACCATCGGCAACGTGCTGTTCGACATCGAAGCAAAGATCGTCCGTACCCAGATCCTGAACGGCGAGCCGCGTATCGACGGCCGCGACACGCGCACCGTGCGCCCGATCGAAATCCGCACCGGCGTATTGCCGCGTACGCACGGTTCGGCACTGTTCACGCGTGGCGAAACGCAGGCACTGGTTGTCGCAACGCTGGGCACCAAGGGCGACGAGCAGAACATCGACGCGCTCGAAGGCGAGTACCGCGAGCGCTTCATGCTCCACTACAACATGCCTCCGTTCGCGACCGGCGAAACGGGCCGCGTCGGTTCGCCGAAGCGCCGTGAAATCGGTCATGGCCGTCTGGCCAAGCGCGCACTGGCGGCATGCCTGCCGAGCGCTGACGAATTCGGCTACTCGATTCGCGTCGTGTCGGAAATCACCGAATCGAATGGTTCGTCGTCGATGGCTTCGGTGTGCGGCGGCTGCCTCGCGCTGATGGACGCCGGCGTGCCGATGAAGGCACACGTCGCCGGCATCGCCATGGGCCTGATCCTCGAAGGTAATCGCTTCGCCGTGCTGACCGACATCCTCGGCGACGAAGATCACCTCGGCGACATGGACTTCAAGGTAGCGGGTACGGAACAGGGCGTGACCGCCCTGCAGATGGACATCAAGATCCAGGGCATCACCAAGGAAATCATGCAGGTCGCCCTCGCGCAAGCGAAGGAAGGCCGTATGCACATTCTCGGCAAGATGACCTCGGCTGTGTCGGGCGCGAACACGCAACTCTCCGAGTTCGCACCGCGCATGATCACCATCAAGATCAATCCGGAAAAGATCCGCGACGTGATCGGCAAGGGTGGTTCGGTGATCCGCGCGCTGACCGAAGAAACCGGCACGACGATCGATATTTCGGACGACGGTGTCGTCACCATCGCCAGCACGAGCAGCGAAGGGATGGCCGAAGCGAAGAAGCGTATCGAGAACATCACGCTGGAAGTCGAAGTGGGCCAGGTGTACGAAGGCACCGTGCTCAAGCTGCTCGATTTCGGCGCGATCGTGAACATCCTGCCGGGCAAGGACGGTCTGCTGCACATCTCCGAAATCGCCAACGAGCGTATCAAGGACATCAACGACTACCTGAAGGACGGCCAGCAAGTGAAGGTCAAGGTCATCCAGACGGACGAAAAGGGTCGTGTGCGTTTGTCGGCCAAGGCGTTGCTGAACGATGCCTCGAACGGCGCGCCGCAAGGCGAACCGACGCCGCAGTAATGCGGTAGCAGGGCGACGGCCGGCAGCGCGAATGCGCGCCGGCCGTTTTTCATGAAGGGTGCAGGGTGGATTGCGCTGCAAATGGATGCAGACGGGTGCAAGTGACCACAAGCGGGTACTCTGTATGCATGAAGCGCTCCGTCGCGGTTCGGACGATTCGTGCCGCTTCATGTCGGTAGGCAACGCAATCCAATCTTGGAGTTGACGCAGATGAAAGCGATCGAAATCACCGAATTTGGTGCGCCGGAAGTCCTGAAGCTCGCGGAGCGGCCCATGCCGCAGCCGAAAGCGGGCGAGGTGCTGATCAAGGTGGCGGCGTCCGGCATCAACCGTCCGGACGTGTTCCAGCGCAAAGGTGGCTATGCGCCGCCGCCGGGCGCTTCGGATCTGCCGGGACTGGAGGTGGCGGGTGAGATCGTTGGCGGCACGCTCGACGAGAAAAACAATCCGTTCGGTCTGAAAGTCGGCGATCGCGTGTGCGCGCTGCTGGCAGGCGGCGGTTACGCGGAATATGCGACCGCGCCGCTGCTGCAGTGTTTGCCGGTGCCGACGGGTTTGTCGGATGTCGAGGCAGCTTCGCTGCCGGAAACATTCTTCACGGTATGGAGCAATGTGTTCGACCGTGCGCAACTGGGCAAGGGCGAAGGTGCCCCGAATGAAACGCTGCTGGTGCAGGGCGGTTCGAGCGGCATTGGCGTGACGGCGATCCAGATCGCGCACGCGCTCGGCTTTCGCGTGTTCGCCACGGCTGGGTCGGATGAAAAATGCCGTGCGTGTGAAGCGTTGGGCGCCGAACGGGCGATCAACTACAAGACTGAAGATTTCGTCGAGGTCATCAAGTCGCTGACGAACGATCGCGGTGTCGATGTCATCCTCGACATGGTGGCGGGCAGTTATGTGCCGCGTGAGCTGACCGCGTTGGCCGACGGCGGCCGTATCGTGCTGATCGCATTGCTGGGTGGCGCGAAGGCGGAGTTGAATCTGAACGAAGTGCTGCGGCGCCGTTTGACGGTGACCGGTTCGACGTTGCGTCCGCGGCCGATCGAATTCAAGGCGAAGATCGCCGCGCAGTTGAAAGAGCGCGTGTGGCCGCATCTTGAAGACGGCCGCATCAAGCCGGTGGTGCATCGTGTATTTCCGGCCGCGCAGGCGGCCGCTGCGCATGCGCTGATGGAAAGCAGCACGCACGTCGGCAAGATCGTATTGACTTGGGGTCAGGACGCTTGACACGGTTGGTTTGACCCGATCCACCCCACGCAGTAAAATTGCGCGTTTTGCGCACGCCGCATGAATCCGAAAGGCGGGCTGTAAGCGCAAACCAAGTCCGCCGCCAAGACAAGACGAGACGATGTCGAAACAACGAGCCAAGCTGGTAGTCGGTAACTGGAAGATGCACGGGCGCCTCGCCGAGAACGCAGCGCTGTTGCAGGCGGTAGCACAAGGCGCAAGCGAATTGCCGGCCAATGTGCGCGTCGGTGTCTGTGTGCCGTGTCCGTATCTCGCGCAGACTCAATCGTTGCTGGACGGTGGCCGGGTCGTGTGGGGCGTGCAGGACGTGTCCGCGTTCACGCACGGCGCCTATACCGGTGAAGTGGCGGCGCAGATGGCAGTCGATTTCGCTGCAACGCTGGCGATCGTCGGACATTCGGAGCGCCGCGCCTACCATCGTGAAAGCTCGGAACTGGTCGCGGTGAAGACGCAGCGTGCGCTGGAAGCAGGGTTGACGCCGATCGTATGCGTCGGCGAAACGCTCGAAGAGCGCGACGCCGGTTCCACTGAGCAAGTGGTCGGCGCGCAACTGGATGAAGTGCTGGCGAAATTGTCGGCGGAAGATGCGGCGCGCCTCGTTGTCGCATACGAGCCGGTCTGGGCGATCGGTACGGGTAAGAGCGCCACGTCGGACCAGGCGCAGGCAGTGCATGCGTTCCTGCGCTCGCGTCTTGCGGCAAAGGGCGCGGCGGTAGCGGATGTACCGGTGTTGTATGGCGGCAGCGTGAAGCCGGAGAACGCGGAAGAATTGTTCCGCCAGCCGGATATCGACGGTGGCCTGATTGGCGGCGCGTCGTTGAAAGACCAGGATTTCCTGGCGATCTGCAAGGCGGCCGGCGCGACGAGCGTCGCCAGTTAAGCAGGGCGCTTCCGCAAGGATGACCCAATCCCGCGCGGCACACTTTGTGTGGCGCGGTTAAATAAAGACTCAGGTGAGTGTGATGCTGTATTTGAAAACATTGATTATCGTCGTTCAGCTGTTGTCGGCACTTGGGGTCATCGGCCTTGTCTTGCTGCAACACGGCAAAGGCGCCGATATGGGCGCTGCTTTCGGTAGTGGCGCATCGGGCAGCCTGTTCGGTGCGACCGGTTCGGCAAACTTTCTGTCGCGTACAACGGCGGTACTTGCCGCGGTGTTTTTTGTAACGACGCTGACGCTCACATACCTCGGCGCGTATCGTTCGAAACCGTCCGCAGGCCTGCTTGGCGCGGCGGTGACCGCGCCGGTCGCTGCGTCCGCTGCATCCGCACCGGCGGGTGGTTCGGCAGTATTGCCGGCATCGGCCGCGTCCGTTCCCGCTACAGACGTGCCGAAATAAATTTTCGTTCAGCGTGCCTTTGTGCGTTGAACAAACTGTTTAGACCAGTTACAATCTAAGTCTTGAAGCGATTCGCGGGTTTTATAAGTTGTTTTCCCGGATTGCATATAGTGCCGACGTGGTGAAATTGGTAGACACGCTATCTTGAGGGGGTAGTGGCGAAAGCTGTGCGAGTTCGAGTCTCGCCGTCGGCACCAAATGTTATCTAATGCCAGCCGCTTGCTTCGCTTCGGCTGGCATTTTCACTTCTGACGCGCTACTTGCGTTGGGCTTACGGCATGTGTGTTGCCGAAGTGATTTCGCGTCAGGAGTGCTATGCTCTTGGCGGCACTCAGAACCAACCGATTGAGGATTGTCTTGAACCTCGCAGCCTATTTCCCCGTCTTGTTGTTCCTCCTCGTGGGCACCGGTTTAGGCGTAGCACTGGTCAGTATCGGCAAGATCCTCGGTCCCAATAAGCCCGATACCGAGAAAAACGCACCGTACGAGTGCGGCTTCGAAGCATTCGAAGATGCGCGTATGAAGTTCGATGTGCGCTACTACCTCGTCGCCATTCTCTTCATCATTTTCGATCTTGAAACCGCGTTCCTGTTCCCGTGGGGCGTAGCGCTGCGCGATATCGGCTGGCCCGGCTTCATGGCGATGATGATTTTCCTGCTCGAATTCCTGCTGGGCTTTGCCTATATCTGGAAGAAGGGCGGCCTCGACTGGGAATGATGGATTAATCGCCGGTTTGCGTGGGTGGCCAAGGCTTGCCACCCCGTCTGGAGTGGAAAGCAAATGAGTATCGAAGGGGTCTTGAAGGAAGGGTTTGTCACCACTACGGCAGACAAGCTGATCAACTGGACGCGCACCGGCTCGTTGTGGCCGATGACGTTCGGTCTTGCGTGCTGCGCGGTCGAGATGATGCATGCGGGTGCTGCCCGTTATGACCTTGACCGTTTCGGCGTGGTGTTTCGTCCGAGTCCGCGTCAGTCGGACGTGATGATCGTAGCCGGCACGCTGTGCAACAAGATGGCGCCGGCTCTACGCAAGGTCTACGACCAGATGGCCGAGCCGCGCTGGGTGATTTCAATGGGCTCGTGCGCAAACGGCGGCGGCTACTACCACTACTCGTATTCGGTGGTTCGTGGCTGCGATCGGATCGTGCCGGTCGACGTCTACGTGCCGGGTTGCCCGCCTACGGCGGAAGCACTGGTGTACGGCGTGATCCAGTTGCAGGCCAAGATCCGCCGCACCAACACAATCGCCCGTCAATAAGGCCAACGTCTTCCCCACAATATGGCAAGCAAACTCGAGACCCTGAAAGCGAACCTCGAGGCGGCCTTTGGCGGCCTCCTGTTGAGCACCACCGAGGCAATCGGTGAGTTGACGATCGTCGTGAAGGCGAGCGATTACCTCAATGTGGCAACGCGTCTGCGCGACGACCGCTCGCTCGGCTTCGAGCAGTGCGTGGATCTGTGCGGCGTCGACTATCAGACCTACGCCGATGGCGCATACGAAGGTCCGCGTTTTGCGGCCGTTCTGCATTTGTTGTCGGTGCAGAACAACTGGCGTCTGCGTCTGCGCGTATTCGCGCCGGACGACGAAGTGCCGATCATCGCCTCCGTCGTCGATATCTGGAATTCCGTCAACTGGTACGAGCGCGAAGCGTTCGACCTGTACGGCATCGTCTTCGAGGGTCACCCGGACCTGCGCCGCATTCTGACCGACTACGGTTTCATTGGTCACCCGTTCCGTAAAGATTTCCCTGTCTCCGGCTACGTCGAAATGCGTTACGACCCGGAAGAGAAGCGCGTCGTCTATCAGCCTGTGACGATCGAGCCGCGGGAAATCACGCCGCGCGTGATCCGCGAGGATCGCTATGGCGGTCTGAAACACTAAGAGAACGCCATGGCAGAGATCAAGAACTACACGCTCAACTTCGGCCCTCAGCACCCGGCCGCGCACGGTGTGCTGCGCCTCGTGCTCGAACTCGACGGCGAAGTCATCCAGCGCGCCGATCCGCACATCGGTCTGCTGCATCGCGCGACCGAAAAGCTCGCGGAAACCAAAACGTTCATTCAGTCCGTGCCGTACATGGACCGTCTCGACTACGTGTCGATGATGGTCAACGAGCACGGCTACGTGATGGCGATTGAGAAGCTGCTCGGCATCGAAGTGCCGATTCGTGCGCAATACATTCGCGTGATGTTCGACGAAGTCACGCGTGTGCTGAACCACCTGATGTGGATCGGTGCACACGCGCTCGACGTCGGCGCGATGGCCGTGTTTCTGTATGCGTTCCGCGAACGTGAAGACCTGATGGACGTGTACGAAGCGGTGTCCGGCGCCCGGATGCATGCTGCTTACTACCGTCCGGGCGGCGTGTATCGCGATCTGCCGGACGCAATGCCGCAGTACAAGGCATCGAAGATTCGCAATGCGAAGGCCTTGTCGAGGATGAACGAGAACCGCCAAGGTTCGCTGCTCGACTTCATCGACGATTTCTTCACGCGTTTTCCGAAGTGCGTCGACGAATACGAAACGCTGCTCACTGACAACCGGATCTGGAAACAACGTCTGGTCGGTATCGGCGTGGTCAGCCCGGAACGTGCGCTGCAACTCGGTATGACCGGCGCCATGCTGCGCGGCTCGGGTATCGAGTGGGATCTGCGCAAGAAGCAGCCGTATGAAGTCTACGACAAGATGGATTTCGACATTCCGGTCGGCGTGAATGGCGATTGTTATGACCGGTATCTGGTTCGCGTCGAAGAAATGCGCCAGTCCACACGGATTGTGAAACAGTGCATTGAGTGGCTGCGTAAGAATCCTGGTCCTGTGATGGTCGACAATCACAAGGTTGCTCCGCCGTCGCGTGTGGGCATGAAGTCGAACATGGAAGAGCTGATTCACCACTTCAAGCTCTTCACCGAAGGCTTCCACGTGCCGGAAGGCGAAGCATACGCAGCGGTCGAGCATCCGAAGGGCGAGTTCGGTATTTACCTGATCTCGGACGGCGCGAACAAACCGTATCGCCTGAAGATCCGCGCACCGGGCTACGCTCACCTGTCCGCGCTCGATGAAATGGCGCGCGGCCACATGATCGCCGACGCTGTGACGATCATCGGCACGCAGGACATCGTGTTCGGCGAAGTAGATCGCTAGGACGTATTCATCGGCGTGTGTCTTCAGTTTTCACCGAAGCGCGCGTCAAGCAAAGGAACGCCGGGTCTGTCGCGGCAAGACGTGAGCGACGGGTTTTCGTTCGGTAGGAATTGAAAGAGTCGTGTCTGAAAATGATCTCAGCTGAAGGCCTGAAAGAAATCGATCGTGCGATCGCGAAGTACCCCGCCGATCAGAAACAGTCCGCCGTGATGTCGGCGCTGGCCACTGCTCAGGAAGAGCATGGCTGGCTGTCGCCCGAACTCATGCAGTTCGTCGCGGACTATCTCGGCATGCCGGCGGTCGCCGTGCAGGAGGTGGCTACCTTCTACACGATGTACGAGACCTCGCCGGTTGGTAAGTACAAGATCACGCTCTGCACGAACCTGCCGTGCCAGCTCGGTCCGGACGGCGGTTCCGACAGTGCTGCCGAATATCTGAAGCAGAAGCTCGGCATCGACTTCGGCGAAACCACGGCTGACGGCAAGTTCACCTTGAAAGAAGGTGAGTGCATGGGGTCGTGCGGCGACGCGCCGGTGATGCTGGTGAACAACCATCGCATGTGCAGCTTCATGAGCCGCGCGAAGATCGACCAGCTGCTCGAGGAACTTTCGAAATGACGTCTTTACACGATCGTCACATCAAACCGTTGATTCTCGCTGGCCTGAACGGCGACAACTGGCATCTCGAAGACTATGTGGCGCGCGGCGGTTACGCCCAGCTGCGCCGCATTCTTGAAGAGAAGATTCCGCCCGAGCAGGTGATCGCCGACGTCAAGGCGTCGGGTCTGCGCGGCCGTGGCGGTGCGGGCTTCCCGACCGGTCTGAAGTGGAGCTTCATGCCGCGTCAGTTCCCGGGGCAGAAGTACCTCGTTTGCAATTCGGACGAAGGCGAGCCGGGCACGTTCAAAGACCGCGACATCCTGCGTTTCAATCCGCATTCGCTGATCGAAGGCATGGCCATCGGCGCGTACGCGATGGGCATTACGGTCGGCTACAACTATATCCACGGCGAAATCTGGGAAGTCTACAAGCTCTTTGAAGAAGCGTTGGACGAAGCCCGTCGCGCCGGGTTCCTCGGCGACAACATCATGGGTTCGGGCTTCTCGTTCGAACTGCATGCGCACCACGGTTACGGCGCCTACATTTGCGGCGAAGAAACCGCGCTGCTCGAATCGCTCGAAGGCAAGAAGGGCCAGCCGCGCTTCAAACCGCCGTTCCCGGCGAGCTTTGGCGTGTACGGCAAGCCGACCACGATCAACAACACCGAGACGTTCGCCGCAGTGCCGTTCCTGCTCGCAATCGGTCCGCAGAATTACCTCGAAATCGGCAAGCCGAATAACGGCGGCACCAAGATTTTCTCCATCGCGGGCGACGTCGAGCGTCCGGGCAACTATGAAATTCCGCTCGGCACGCCGTTCGCGACGCTGATGGAACTGGCCGGCGGCATGCGCGGCGGCAAGAAGATCAAGGCCGTGATTCCTGGCGGTTCGTCGGCGCCGGTGATCCCCGGCGAGATGATGATGCAGACCGACATGGACTACGACTCGATCGCCAAGGCCGGCTCGATGCTCGGTTCCGGCGCGGTCATCGTGATGGACGAGACGCGCTGCATGGTGCGTTCGCTGCTGCGCCTGTCGTATTTCTATTACGAAGAGTCCTGCGGTCAATGCACGCCGTGCCGTGAAGGCACCGGCTGGCTGTACCGCGTCGTGCATCGTATCGAGCACGGCCTCGGCCGTCCGGAAGATCTGGATCTGCTGAACTCGGTCGCTGAAAACATCATGGGCCGCACGATTTGCGCGCTCGGCGATGCAGCGGCCATGCCGGTGCGCGGCATGCTCAAGCACTACTGGGACGAATTCGAATATCACGTCGCCCATAAGCATTGCCTTGTCGGCGGTCACGCCGGTGCGGCGGCAGCGGCGGAAACAGTGGCTGCTTAAGTACGCTGAACAGGTACGCGCCAGAACACGTCAACCGCGGGATTCATCGCCTGAAACGGGCGGTGAACAGGGCGAACGATTGAGCGGTAACAGGTTAAGGAAGATTGACCATCATGGTTGAACTTGAAATAGACGGCAAGAAAGTAGAGGTGCCTGAAGGCAGCATGGTGATCCAGGCTGCGCATAAGGTCGACACGTACATTCCTCACTTCTGCTATCACAAGAAGCTGTCGATCGCGGCCAACTGCCGGATGTGTCTGGTCGATGTCGAAAAGATGCCGAAGGCCGTGCCTGCATGCGCCACGCCGGTGTCGGCGGGCATGATCGTGCGCACCAAGTCCGAGAAGGCGGTGAAGGGCCAGCAATCCGTGATGGAATTCCTGCTGATCAACCACCCGCTGGATTGTCCGATCTGCGACCAGGGCGGCGAGTGTCAGTTGCAGGATCTGGCAGTGGGTTACGGCAAGTCGGCGTCGCGCTATAGCGAAGAAAAGCGCGTCGTGTTCCACAAGAACGTCGGTCCGCTGATCTCGATGGAAGAAATGTCGCGTTGCATCCACTGCACGCGTTGCGTCCGTTTCGGTCAGGAAGTCGCCGGCGTCATGGAGCTCGGCATGCTGGGCCGCGGCGAGCATTCGGAAATCACGTCGTTCGTCGGCAAGACGGTCGACTCCGAACTGTCGGGCAACATGATCGATCTGTGCCCGGTCGGCGCGCTGACAAGCAAGCCGTTCCGCTACAGCGCCCGCACGTGGGAACTGTCGCGCCGCAAGTCGGTGAGCCCGCACGATTCCGTCGGCGCGAACCTTGTGGTGCAAGTAAAGAACAACCGCGTGATGCGTGTTCTGCCGTTCGAAAACGAATCCATCAACGAATGCTGGATTTCGGACAAGGACCGCTTCTCGTACGAAAGCCTGAACAGCCCGGAACGTCTGACGCAGCCGATGCTCAAGCAAGGCGGCAAGTGGGTCGAGACCGACTGGCAGACCGCGCTTGAATATGTGGTCAAGGGGCTGAAGGGCATCAAGGGCGACCATGGCGCGAGCGCGCTGGCCGTACTTGGCAGCGCCCACAGCACTGTCGAAGAACTGTTCCTGTTGAAGCAATTGGCGCAGGCGGTGGGCACGCCGAACGTCGACTTCCGTCTGCGTCAGTCGGATTTCTCCGCGCCGGTCAACGGTGCGCCGTGGCTCGGCACGATGATCGCCGATCTGTCGAACGTCGACGCTGCATTGGTGATCGGTTCGGACCTGCGCCGTGATCATCCGCTGTTCGCAGCGCGTCTGCGTCAGGCTGCAAAGAGCGGCACGAAGCTCACGCTCGTGCAAGCCACCCATGACGACGCGCTGATTCCGCAATCGCAACGTGTGGTTGCAGCGCCGTCGGCATGGCTCGGCGCGCTGGCTGGTATCGCCGGCGCGGTCTCGGAGGCAAACGGCGCTGCGCTGCCGGAAGCCTTCGCCGGCACCCAGCCGACTGACGCCAACAAGCAGGTAGCGAAGTCGCTGGCCACCGGCGAACGCCGCGTGGTGTTGCTTGGCAACGGCGCGGTCCGTCATCCGGACTTCGCCGCCATTCACGCGGCGGCGCAATGGATCGCAGATGCGACCGGCGCGACGCTGGGTTTCCTCACGGAAGCAGCCAACACGGTCGGTGCGCATCTCGTGAACGCATTGCCGGGCGACGGTGGCCTGAATGCTCGCGAAGTGTTCGAGCAACCGCGCAAGGCTTATGTGCTGATGAACGTCGAACCCGAGTTCGACACCGCCAATCCGGCGCAGGCTTTGGCCGCGCTGAAGCAGGCTGAAATGGTCGTCGTGATGTCGCCGTTCCAGACGGGCGCCGAGTACGCCGACGTATTGCTGCCGATCGCGCCGTTCACGGAAACGGCCGGTACGTTCGTCAACGCCGAAGGTACGGTGCAGACGTTCAACGGCGTCGTGCGGCCGCTGGGCGACACGCGTCCGGCATGGAAGGTGTTGCGTGTGTTGGGCAGTTTGTTGGGCGTGCCGGGCTTCGAATTCGACACGTCGGAAGAAGTGCGCACGGCGGCACTCGGCGACGGCGAGTTGAAGTCGCGTCTGTCGAACAAGACGGGCGTGGCGGTTGCACGTGGCAAGGCAGTGAAGGCAGCAGAAGGCAAGTTCGAGCGTATCGCCGACGTGCCGATCTATCACGCTGATGCGCTGGTGCGTCGCGCCGAGTCGCTGCATCTGACGGCAGCGGCACGTGCGGCGAACTCGGTCGGTCTGCCGGCCGCACTGTTCGACAAGCTGGGTTTGAAAGAAGGCGACGCAGTGCGCGTGCGCCAGGGCGAGCAATCGGTGCAGTTGCCGGCCGTGCGCGATGCAAATCTTGCGGAGACGGTCGTCCGCGTATCGGCGGCTACGCCTGCCGGTGCGGCGCTGGGCAGCCTGTTCGGTGAACTGGTGGTGGAGAAGGCGTAAATGAGCTTGTTCGATACGATCAACTCGGGCGGCACCCAGCTTCTCGGTGTGGCATGGCCTACGGTGTGGGCGCTGGTGCGCATCCTGGTGGTGGCTGTCGTGATCCTGCTATGCGTGGCTTACCTGATTCTGTGGGAGCGTAAGCTGATCGGCTGGATGCACGTGCGTCTCGGCCCGAACCGCGTCGGCCCTGCAGGTCTGCTGCAGCCGATTGCCGACGTGCTGAAGCTGCTGCTGAAAGAAGTGATTCAGCCGGCCCAGGCAAGCCGCTGGATCTACCTGATCGCGCCGATCATGGTGGTGGTGCCGGCCTTCGCGGTCTGGGCAGTGATTCCGTTCCAGGCGGGTGCGGTGCTCGGCGACATCAACGCAGGTCTGTTGTACGCGATCGCGATTTCGTCGATCGGCGTGTACGGCGTGATCCTCGCCGGCTGGGCGTCCAACTCGAAGTACGCGTTTCTCGGCGCGATGCGCGCTGCAGCTCAGATGGTCTCGTACGAAATTTCGATGGGCTTCGCGCTCGTCGTCGTGCTGATGACCTCGGGCAGCCTGAATCTGTCGGACATCGTGACTTCGCAAGAGCGCGGCATCTTCGCCGGCTACGGCTTGAACTTCCTGTCGTGGAACTGGCTGCCGCTGTTGCCGATGTTCGTCGTGTACTTCATCTCGGGCATCGCCGAAACGAACCGTCACCCGTTCGACGTGGTAGAGGGGGAGTCGGAAATCGTCGCGGGCCACATGATCGATTACTCGGGGATGGCGTTCGCGCTGTTCTTCCTCGCCGAGTACATCAACATGATCGTGATCTCGGCATTGGCTGCAACACTGTTCCTCGGCGGCTGGAGCGCACCGTTCGGCTTCCTGTCGTTTGTCCCGGGCATCGTTTGGCTCGTCGCCAAGGTTTTCTTCCTGTTGTCGGTGTTCATCTGGGCGCGTGCCACGTTCCCGCGCTATCGCTATGACCAGATCATGCGTCTGGGCTGGAAGATTTTCATTCCGGTTTGCGTGGTGTGGCTGGTGGTGGTCGGCTTCTGGATCATGTCGCCGTTGAATATCTGGAAATAAAGGGCGGATGAACCTATGACCGCAATCCAAAATTTTTTCAAGACCTTCTTTCTGACGGAGCTGCTCAAAGGCCTCGCGCTGACCGGACGTTATACGTTTCAGCGCAAGGTGACGGTGCAGTTCCCGGAAGAGAAGACCCCGATCTCGCCGCGTTTCCGCGGCCTGCATGCGCTGCGCCGCTATGAAAACGGCGAAGAACGCTGCATCGCCTGCAAGCTGTGCGAAGCGGTGTGCCCGGCGCTCGCCATCACGATCGAATCGGAAACCCGTGCGGACAATACGCGCCGTACTACGCGATATGACATCGACTTGACCAAGTGCATCTTCTGCGGTTTCTGCGAAGAAAGCTGCCCGGTCGATTCGATCGTCGAGACGCACATTCTCGAATATCACGGCGAAAAGCGCGGCGACCTGTACTTCACGAAAGACATGCTGCTGGCCGTGGGCGATCGCTATGAAGCGGAGATTGCTGCGAACAAGGCAGCCGACGCACCGTATCGTTGAAGCGCTTCTGTTAAGCGGTAAATGCGGCAGTAAATGCAGCAATAACACGGCCTGTTGTCGGGCCGAGCGCCGCGGCCTGACCGCCGCGGCACGGCGCACCTGTGTGGCTGTTCTGGCAGTTTTGCCAAACGCACGTGCCAAAGAACAATGCCTGACGATGGCCTAACGATGAACCGGTAATCATGGAATTCACGACCGTACTGTTCTACATCTTCGCGCTGCTCCTGGTTGTTTCAGGGCTGAAGGTGATCACCTCGCGCAACCCGGTATCGTCCGCACTGTTTCTGGTGCTGGCGTTCTTCAACGCAGCCGCGATCTGGATGTTGCTGCAAGCCGAGTTCCTCGCGATCCTGCTGGTGCTGGTCTACGTTGGCGCGGTGATGGTGCTGTTCCTGTTCGTCGTGATGATGCTGGACATCAACATCGACGTGCTGCGAAAAGACTTCAAACGCTTCGTGCCAATGGCGACGCTGGTGGGCGCGATCATCGTGATCGAGACCGCGCTGATCCTGTGGCACGGCTACGGCGCGACCGCGACGGCGCTGCGCGACACCACGGCTGCCGCGAACGGTATGGCCGGCTGGTCGAACACCCGCATCATCGGCAAGGTCATCTACACCGACTACATCTTTGCGTTCGAAGTGGCCGGCCTCGTGCTGCTGGTCGCGATCATCGCCGCGATTGCGTTGACCACGAGCCATAAGAAAGACAGCAAGCGCCAGAACGTCAGCGAGCAGGTCAAGGTGCGTGCTCAGGACCGCGTGCGCATCGTGAAGATGGCATCGGAAAAGACCGCGGCGACCGTCGCGGCAGAAGAGGCCGCAGCAGCGGCCGACTCGGCACCCGCCAAGAACAGCTGAGCGGACAGGAGATAGAAATCATGTTGACCCTTGCTCATTACCTTGTCCTCGGCGCGATCCTGTTTGCGATCAGCATCGTCGGGATTTTCCTGAATCGTCGCAACGTCATCATCATCCTGATGGCGATCGAACTGATGCTGCTGGCGGTGAACACCAATTTCGTCGCGTTCTCGCATTACCTCGGCGACGTGCATGGCCAGATCTTCGTCTTCTTCGTGCTCACGGTTGCGGCAGCGGAAGCGGCGATCGGCCTCGCAATTCTGGTGACCCTGTTCCGTAGCCTCGACACGATCAATGTCGAGGATCTCGATCAGCTCAAAGGTTAATTTCAGGTAAAGCGGTTATGTCAACGATACTCAATGAAAACCTGCTGCTGGCGATTCCGCTGGCACCGCTGGCCGGCTCCCTGATCGCGGGGCTGTTCGGGAAAGCGGTAGGGCGAGCCGGCGCGCATTCGGTCACGATTCTTGGCGTCGCGATCTCGTTCATCCTCTCGGCCATCGTCTTCTTCCAGGTGATGGACGGCGCGAGTTTCAATGCGACCGTCTACGAATGGATGGTGATCGGCAAGACGAAGTTCGAGATCGGCTTCCTGGTCGACTCGCTGACGGCGATGATGATGTGCGTGGTGACCTTCGTGTCGCTGATGGTGCACATCTACACGATCGGCTACATGGCCGACGAGGACGGCTACCAGCGCTTCTTCTCCTATATCGCGCTGTTCACGTTCGCGATGCTGATGCTCGTGATGAGCAACAACTTCCTGCAGCTGTTCTTCGGTTGGGAAGCGGTGGGTCTGGTGTCGTACCTGCTGATCGGCTTCTATTTCACCCGTGAGAGCGCGATCTACGCGAACATGAAAGCGTTCCTCGTGAATCGCATCGGTGACTTCGGGTTCCTGCTCGGCATCGGCCTGCTGTTCGCGTTCGCCGGTTCGATGAACTACGGCGACGTGTTCGCGAAGCGCACCGAACTCGCGGCATTGAGTTTCCCCGGTACGGACTGGGGCCTGCTGACGGTGGCCTGCATTTGCCTCTTCATTGGCGCGATGGGTAAGTCGGCGCAGTTCCCGCTGCACGTCTGGCTGCCGGATTCGATGGAAGGCCCGACGCCGATTTCCGCACTGATTCACGCGGCAACCATGGTGACGGCCGGTATCTTCATGGTCGCACGCATGTCGCCGTTGTTCGAGCTGTCGGATAGCGCGCTGTCGTTCATTACGGTGATTGGTGCGATTACCACGCTGTTCATGGGCTTCCTCGGGATCGTCCAGAACGATATCAAGCGTGTGGTCGCGTACTCGACGCTGTCCCAGCTCGGGTACATGACGGTTGCACTTGGCGTGTCGGCTTATCCGGTCGCCATTTTCCACCTGATGACTCACGCATTCTTCAAGGCGCTGCTGTTCCTCGGCGCGGGTTCCGTGATCATCGGCATGCATCACGATCAGGACATGCGCAACATGGGCGGCCTGCGCAAGTACATGCCGATCACGTGGATCACGTCGCTGATCGGTTCGCTGGCGCTGATCGGTACCCCGTTCTTCTCGGGCTTCTACTCGAAAGACTCGATCATCGACGCAGTGAAGCTGTCGAATCTGCCGGGTTCGGGTTTCGCGTACTTCGCTGTGGTGGCGAGCGTGTTCGTCACTGCGCTGTATGCGTTCCGTATGTACTTCATGGTGTTCCACGGTAAGGAGCGGTTCCGCGATCCGAAGCATCCGGATTCGCCGATGGGCGCTGAAGCCGCGCGGCACGCTCACCCTGCACATGGCCACGATGCACATGGCCATGGCCACGACGACCACGCGCACGAGCCGCATGAAACGCCGTGGGTGGTGTGGTTGCCGCTGGTTCTGCTCGCCATTCCGTCGGTGGTGATTGGCGCGATCGGTATCGGTCCGCTGCTGTTCGGCGATTTCTTCCAGCACGGCGTGGCCTTTGACAAAGTGATCTTCATCGGCGCAAACCATCCTGCGCTGCATGAAATGGCTGAAGAATTCCAGGGGTGGGCGTCGATGGGTCTGCATTCGGTCGCAGGTCTGCCGGTCTGGCTGGCGCTCTCGGGTATCCTGGTGGCGTGGTTCCTGTACCTGGTTCGTCCTGATCTGCCGGCTGTCATCAAGCGCGCGTTCGGTCCGATCTACACGTTGCTCGACAATAAGTACTACATGGACAAGATCAACGAAGTCGTGTTTGCGCGGGGCGCCGTGGCGATTGGCCGTGGTCTCTGGAAGGAAGGCGACGTCGTGGTCATCGACGGTATCGTCAACGGCAGCGCACGCTTTATCGGCTGGTTTGCCGGCGTGATCCGCTTCCTCCAATCCGGCTACATCTACCACTACGCGTTTGCCATGATTGTCGGCATGTTGGGGCTCCTGACCCTGTTTGTAACGCTCGGCGGCAAATAAGGCGAGGGACACTAATGCACGCTTATCCGATTCTCAGTATTGCGATCTGGTTACCGATTCTCGTAGGTCTCCTGGTCCTGGCTATCGGTTCCGACCGGAACCCGGCTCCGGCTCGCTGGACTGCGCTGATCGGCTCGGTCGTCAGCTTCATCGTGACGATCCCGCTGATCACTGGTTTTGATTCGAGTTCCGCCGATCTGCAGTTCGTCGAAAAGGCGAACTGGATCGAGCGCTTCAATATCACGTACCACCTCGGTGTCGACGGCATCTCGATGTGGTTCGTCGTGTTGACCGCATTGATTACGGTGATCGTCGTGATCTCCGCGTGGGAAGTCATCACGAAGAACGTGTCGCAGTACCTCGCTTCGTTCCTGATCCTCTCCGGCATCATGGTCGGCGTGTTCAGCGCGGCGGACGGGATGCTGTTCTACGTGTTCTTCGAAGCGACGCTGATTCCGATGTACATCATCATCGGTGTGTGGGGTGGGGCGAACCGCGTGTACGCGGCGTTCAAGTTCTTCCTCTACACGCTGATGGGTTCGCTGCTGATGCTGGTCGCATTGCTGTACCTGTACATCCAGACCGGCACGTTCGATCTGGCTACGTGGCAGAACGCGCAGATCGGCATGACCCCGCAGATATTGTTATTTATAGCGTTCTTCATGGCCTTCGCCGTGAAGGTGCCGATGTGGCCGGTTCACACGTGGTTGCCTGACGCCCACGTGGAAGCACCGACCGGCGGCTCGGTTGTTCTGGCCGCGATCATGCTGAAGTTAGGCGCATACGGTTTCGTGCGCTTCTCGCTGCCAATCGCGCCGGACGCGAGCCACTTCCTGGCGCCGGTCGTCATCACGCTGTCGCTGATCGCGGTGATCTACATCGGTCTGGTCGCGATGGTGCAGGCCGACATGAAGAAGCTGGTCGCGTATTCGTCGATCGCGCACATGGGTTTTGTGACGCTCGGCTTCTTCATCTTCAATCAACTCGGCGTGGAAGGCGCGATCGTACAGATGATCTCGCACGGTTTCGTGTCGGGCGCGATGTTCCTGAGCATCGGCGTGCTGTACGACCGTATGCACTCGCGTCAGATCGCGGATTACGGCGGTGTCGTCAACGTAATGCCGAAGTTCGCGGCGTTCGTGATGCTGTTCTCGATGGCCAATTGCGGCTTGCCGGGTACCTCCGGTTTCGTCGGCGAGTTCATGGTGATTCTGGCTGCCGTCCAGTACAACTTCTGGATCGCAGGCGGCGCGGCCTTCACGCTGATTCTTGGCGCGGCCTACACGCTGTGGATGTACAAGCGCGTGTACTTCGGCGCGATCGCCAACGATCACGTGAAAAGTCTCGTCGACATCAACCGCCGCGAATTTTTCATGCTGGCAGTGCTCGCCGCACTGACGTTGTTCATGGGTCTGTATCCGAAGCCCTTTACCGATGTGATGCACGTATCCGTGGAAAACCTCCTCTCCCACGTCGCGCAGTCCAAGCTGCCGTTGCCACAGTAATGCAGAGCGGAGGAATTTAAAGACCATGCAAAACGCCCCTATGACTGCTCTGTTGCCCGACGCACTGGTGATGCTCGCCGTTGTGCTCGCGTGGCTCAACGACACGTTCGTCGGCCAGGCCGGTCGCCGTACCACGTATTTCATCGCGTTCTTTTCGACGCTGATTGCCGGCATCTGGTTCGCGGTGAATGCGTTCGACCCACAAGTGCATTACTTCTTCGGTCACATGTACGTGGTGGATTCGTTCGCCAGTGTGATGAAAGCGGTGGTGACGCTCGGTTATGCCGTGTCGATCGTCTATTCGCGCCGCTACCTGGAAGATCGCGGGTTGTTCCGCGGCGAGTTCTTCCTGTTGGGCATGTTTTCGTTGCTCGGCCAGCTCGTGATGATCTCCGGCAACAACTTCCTGACTTTGTATCTCGGTCTGGAACTGATGTCGCTGTCGCTGTACGCTGCGATCGCGTTGCGCCGTGACGCAGCGCCGTCGAACGAAGCTGCAATGAAGTACTACGTGCTCGGCGCGCTGGCTTCCGGCTTCCTGCTGTAC
The DNA here is from genome assembly GCF_041321145.1 of Paraburkholderia sp. IW21. NCBI lineage: Bacteria > Pseudomonadati > Pseudomonadota > Betaproteobacteria > Burkholderiales > Burkholderiaceae > Paraburkholderia > Paraburkholderia sp. IW21. Next base: position 322,181 of record NZ_JBGGWA010000009.1, read on the forward strand.
GGTATTTCCATGCTGTACGGCGCGACCGGCTCGCTTGACCTGAACGAAGTGTTCAAGGCGATCGGCACGAGCCACTACGATCCGAGCGTGCTGCTGTTCGGCGTGATCTTCATCGTGGCAGGGGTGGCGTTCAAGATGGGCGCGGTGCCGTTCCACATGTGGGTGCCTGACGTGTACCAGGGCGCACCGACGGCAATGACGTTGATGGTCGGCGGTGGTCCAAAGGTCGCGGCTTTCGCGTGGGGCCTGCGCTTCCTCGTGATGGGTCTGCTGCCGCTGGCAGTCGAATGGCAGGAAATGCTGGTGATCCTGGCTGCGCTGTCGCTGATCGTGGGCAATATCACCGGTATCGTGCAACGCAACGTCAAGCGGATGCTCGCGTACTCGGCGATCTCGAACATGGGCTTCGTGCTGTTGGGCCTGCTGGCAGGTGTAGTCGATCACAAGACGACGGGCGCTGCCAACGCATACGGCTCGGCGATGTACTACAGCATCATTTACCTGATTACGACGATGGGCACCTTCGGCATCATCATGCTGCTGGCGCGCCGCGATTTCGAGGCAGACACGCTCGAAGACTTCAAGGGCCTGAACCAACGTAGCCCGGTGTTCGCATTCGTGATGATGGTGATGATGTTCTCGCTCGCCGGCATTCCGCCTGCGGTCGGCTTCTACGCCAAGCTAGCGGTGCTGCAGGCAACCATGAACGCAGGTTTGACCTGGCTGACCGTGCTGGCCGTGATCACCTCGCTGTTCGGTGCGTTTTATTACCTGCGTATCGTCAAGCTGATGTACTTCGACGAGCCGCAAGACAAGTCGCCGATCCTCGCCGACACCAGCACGCGTGCCTTGCTCGCGCTTAATGGTGTTGCCGTGCTGGTGCTCGGTATCGTGCCAGATCCGCTGTTGAAAGCCTGTCTGCAGGCTATCCAGCACACGCTGCTGCTCTGATGTCGGCTGCGGGTTGGTTTATTGTGCTGTTGGCGCTGGTGGGCGCCAACCTGCCATTCCTGAATCAGCGCCTCTTCGCCGCTGTGCCGTTGAAAGCGGCGAAGAAGAGCGCCTGGATCCGGATTGCCGAATTGATCGCGCTGTACTTCGTGGTCGGCGCGCTCGGTTTTCTGCTCGAAGCGCGCGCGGGTAACCGCTTCGACCAGGGGTGGCAGTTTTACGCGATCACGTTCGCTCTGTTCGTCGTGTTCGCATTCCCCGGCTTTACCTTCCAGTATCTTGTCAAACGCCGCTGACGGCGTCTCGCCGTCGCGCACCAGGTTGTCCTGAGGTCGCATATGGTTGAACTTCCCGATCATGACGCCGCGCTCGCCGAGACCTGTCTCGAGAGCAAGACGATCCATCAAGGGCCGTTCCTGACGCTAAAGTGCGATACCGTCCGCTTGCCGGACGGCAAGCACGCTACTCGCGAATACGTCCAGCATCCGGGCGCCGTGATGGTGATTCCGTTATTCGATGACGGCCGTGTGTTGCTGGAAAGCCAATACCGCTATCCGATGGGCAAGGTCATGGTCGAATATCCGGCCGGCAAGCTCGACCCTGACGAAGGCGCGCTGGCCTGCGCGAAACGGGAACTGCGGGAAGAAACCGGCTATACGGCGCGTGAGTATGTCTATCTGACACGCATTCACCCGATCATTTCCTACTCGACCGAATTCATCGACATTTACCTCGCGCGCGGCCTGACTGCGGGCGAGCGCAAACTCGACGAGGGCGAATTTCTCGAACTGTTCACGGCGAGTGTTGCCGACGTGTCGGAGTGGGTGCGCACCGGCAAGATCACGGACGTGAAAACCGTCATCGGAACATTCTGGCTGGAGAAGGTTTTGTCGGGCACCTGGCCGATCGCCGAGCCGCAGTAGCGCCGTCAGTCCAGAATGGGCGCGTGTCACGCGCCGGGTGGAAGTCTGCAAAAAGCCCCTGTTGGTCTATGACCGGCAGGGGCTTTGTTATTGCAGCGCGCGATATCGATGAGGGTGTTTTAACCATGTCCGAAAAAAGGGGTTCTCGTCTTATGCTATCTGACAGTCTCGTCCCATCGCCATTGCCACTCTAGTATCGATGTCTGACAACGGAGTCTGCCATCTCACTTATTTTGGATAACGAAGAGTGCGAGACGGATTCGATTGTGTTGCGTGGGCGAATGGTTGTCGCTTGACAACCATTCGCCCACGCACTAAATTGGAGGGTATAGATGGTTCGTGGAATCCATTCCAAGAAAGAGGTCGAGGCCGCGTTGGCTTACGCGGAAAAAAACGGCTGGCGTGTGCAAGGCGGTGGCAAAGGTCACGCCTGGGGGAAAATGTACGGTCCTTACAACGACGCAGAGTGTCGTTGCGGAGAGTTCTGCATATCGAGCGTGTGGAGTACGCCGAAGAATCCCGGTAATCACGCAAAGCACCTCAGGCGTATCGTCGACAACTGCACGACACGCCGGCAGTCATAGTGTTCGAAGGGCGGAAGCCGAAGCTGAATGAAGGCAGGAGTAGTTTATGGAATATGTGTTCACGTTGAAATACCGACTCGCTACGGAAGACTGCGATCTTGACGAGATCGTCGAGCGGCTGGGCGAAGCCGGATGCGACGACGCTACTATCGGTGTGGGGCAACCGGGGCGCCTTGCGCTGGTTTTTGCTCGCGAAGGGGCGTCCGCGTTCGAGGCGCTCGTCAGCGCACTTAAAGATATCAAGCGGGCGGTGCCGTCCGCGCGCCTTGTCGAGGCGGGGCCTGATTTTGTCGGCCTCACGGATGTCGCGGAGGTCGCGGGCGTATCGCGGCAAAACATGCGTAAGCTGATGCTGAACCATGCAATCGATTTTCCGCCGCCGGTCCACGAAGGGAGTGCGTCGGTGTGGCACCTGTCGGACATCCTTGGCTGGCTCACCGCGCGTGGCGGGTATGACATCAAGGCGAACGTATTCGATGTCGCGAAATCGGCCAAGCAGATCAACCTCGCCAAGGAGGCGCGTGAACTGGAGCCGCGGCTTGGCCGCCAACTCGAATGCCTTGTGGCGTAGAAGCTGGTAAAGGTAAGCGCGCAAACTCACGAGCACCAGGCGATTGGCGCGCCCATTCAACGGCCGCGTTCGGTGTGCCATTTGCCAATCGGACCCGTCTTCGGCAGTCCGTTGCGCAAAGCGTTAAAATCGCCCACCGCGTTCGATTTGTCAGCGACGCCTGGCGTCAACGTGCCGCCCGTAAAAAATTTACGAACGACCGTTCACAAATTTCCGTTTTGCGCTAAACTGGCACGCAAGCCCTGATTCCACATGAAGGTCCTCGATTTACAGTGTCCGCATGGCCATCGGTTCGAAGGCTGGTTCGCTTCGGCTGATGACTTCGAATCGCAGCAGTCCCGTAAGCTCGTCGAATGTCCGATCTGCGGTGCGAACGAAGTGAGCCGTTTGCCGTCGGCGCCTCGACTGAATCTGTCGGGTGCGACTGATACGAAAGCCCCGGCGGGCACGGGAGCAATGCAGGCGCGTGTGATGCGCGCCTTGCGCGAGGTGCTGGAAAAGACTGAGAACGTGGGCGACCGCTTCGCCGAGGAAGCACGGCGCATTCACTATAACGAAGCGCCTGCACGCAATATTCGCGGTGTCACGACACCGGAAGACGCGAAAGCCTTGGTCGAAGAAGGCATCGAAGTGATGCCGCTGCCGATCCCGGCTGCCTTGAAGGAACCGCTGCAATAGCGCAGTGGCTCACTGGCAGCGGGCGGTTGCGGCCAGGAGACACTACGCATGAATCTGGACTATTCCCCCGCTGAAGACGCGTTCCGCGCAGACATCCGCGCTTGGCTCGAAGTGAATCTGCCTCAGGAGCTAAGCGACAAAGTACTCAACCACAAGCGTCTGAACCGCAAAGACTTCGCGGGCTGGCACACGCTGCTCGGCACGCGCGGCTGGTCGGTCATCGCGTGGCCGAAAGAATACGGCGGTCCCGGCTGGGACGCGACCCAACGGCACATCTGGGAGGAAGAGTGCGCGCGTATCGGCGCGCCGTCCGTGCTGCCGTTCGGCGTCTCGATGGTGGCGCCGGTTCTGATGAAGTACGGCAACGAGGCGCAGAAGCGTCACTATTTGCCGCGCATTCTCGACGGTACAGACTGGTGGTGCCAAGGCTATTCCGAACCGGGCTCCGGTTCCGATCTGGCCTCGCTGCGCACGCGCGCCGAGCGCGTTGGCGATCACTATGTCGTCAACGGGCAGAAAACCTGGACCACGCTTGGCCAGTACGCGGACATGATGTTCTGCCTCGTGCGTACCGACAGCGGCGCGAAAAAGCAGGAAGGCATCTCGTTCCTGCTGATCGACATGAAGACGCCCGGTATTACCGTGCGCCCAATCATCACGCTCGACGAAGACCACGAAGTCAATGAAGTGTTTTTCGAGGACGTGAAGGTGCCGGTAGAGAATCTGGTCGGCGAAGAGAATCGTGGCTGGACTTACGCAAAATACCTGCTCGGCCATGAGCGCACGGGTATTGCGCGTGTCGGTCAATCGAAGCGCGAACTCGTATTCCTTAAGCGCCTCGCGCTGGAGCAGAAGAAAAACGGCAAACCGTTGCTGCAAGATCCCGTGTTCGCAGCGAAAGTCGCGAGCCTCGAGATCGAGCTGATGGCGCTCGAAGTCACCGTGCAACGCGTGGTGGCCAATGAAACGGGCGGACGTGGGCCGGGACCTGAGGCATCCATGCTGAAGATCAAGGGCACGGAAGTGCAACAAGCGTTGACGGAACTGATGGTCGAAGCAATCGGGCCGCTCGCTGCACCGTTCGACGTGCCATTCCTTGAGGGCGAACGTGAACATAGCCTCGCCGGCGACGATGACGCCGCACCGCTGGCCGCGTACTACTTCAACTTCCGCAAGACGTCGATTTATGGCGGCTCGAACGAAATTCAAAAGAACATCATCGCGCAGATGATTCTCGGACTTTGAGGAGCGGCGCATGGACTTCACTTTCAACGACGAACAACAACAATTCGCTGACGCGCTGCGCCGCTATCTGGACAAGAGCTACGGTTTTGAAGCGCGCCAGGCGATTGTGCAATCGGAAGCCGGCGTGTCGGATGCGCACTGGGCGGCCTTCACCGAACTGGGTCTGACCGCCTTGCCGGTGCCTGAAGGTCAAGGCGGTTTCAACGGCAGTCCGATCGACATGCTGGTGGTTATGCAGGAGCTGGGTCGTGCTTTGGTGGTCGAGCCGTATTGGGCAACGGCGGTGGGTGTCGAGGCCTTGCAACTGGCGGGCACCGGGCAGGGCGAAGATGCTGCGCTGCTCGAACGCGCTGCCCAGGGCGAGATCAAGCTGGCAGTGGCATTTCACGAGCCACACGCACGCTACGACCTGTTCGAGGTCGAGACGGCAGCGAGTGGGCAAGGAGAGCAGCAGACGCTCACCGGCACAAAGTCGGTTGTGCTGCATGGCGCGCAGGCGGATTACTGGATCGTGCCGGCTCGGCTGAATGGCGAGATCGCGCTCTTCGTCGTCGCGCGCGATGCGGCCGGCGTCAAAATCACCGATTACCGCACGATCGACGGCCAACGCGCCGCGACGCTCGCGTTCAATGGCACACCGGCACGCCGGCTCGCAGGCCAACATACGGGCGCCGCGGCGCTCGAGCATATCGCTGACTACGGCACGGTGCTGCTGTGCGCGGAAGCGGTCGGTGCGCTCGACGCACTGAACCACGCCACCCTCGAATACACCAAGACGCGTCAGCAGTTCGGCCAGCCGATCGCGCGGTTTCAGGCGTTGCAGCACCGCATGGTCGACATGCTGATTCACGTCGAGCAGGCGCGTTCGGTCACTTATCTCGCAGCCATGCGTTACCCCAGCGCAGACGCGAACGAACGTCGTCGCGCAGTCTCGGCCGCGAAGGCGCGAGTCGGTCAGGCTGCACGTTTCGTCGGGCAGCAGGCGGTGCAATTGCACGGGGGCATGGGTGTGACGAACGAAGTGGCTGCGGCGCATCTGTTCAAACGGCTTGCTATCATCGAAACCACATTGGGCGATGTCGATCACCATCTGGCGCGGTTCGCCGCGCTGCCCGGCTTTGTCACGGCCGAAGCCTGATCAGCTTTCGAATTGAAAAACGAGGTGCGGCGATGGGTTTGAGTTTCGAAGACATGACGGTCGGCACGAGTACCGAAATCGGCAAGCATACGTTCACGCGCGAAGAGATCGTCGCGTTCGCGGAAAAGTTCGATCCGCAGCCGTTTCATCTGAATGACGCCGCAGCCGCGGAGTCGCCGTTCGGTGGATTGGTGGCGAGCGGCTGGCATACGTGCTCGGTCATGATGGGCATGCTGGTGCGCAACGCAATCGCGGGCTCGACGTCGATGGGCTCGCCCGGTATCGACGAGATCCGCTGGCTGAAGCCGGTGCGCGTCGGCGACACGATCACGATGATGAACGCCGTGCTTGACAAGCGAGTTTCGGCGAGCAAGCCGGATCGCGGCATTGTGTCGACGCAGTGGGAAGGTATCAATCAGCACGGCGAAACGGTGATCACTGTCCGTTCGAAAGCGCTGTTCGGACTGCGCAATCCGGGAGCGGCCTCGTGACGAACGGTGCGGCGGCTGCCGCGAAGTTTGGCGATGCATCGGCGTTGCGTGCTTTGGTGGGCGCTGAGCCGCTCGTTAGCGAATGGCTGACGGTCGATCAGGCAAGCGTCGATCGTTTCGCCGAAGCCACCGGCGATCACCAATGGATTCACGTCGACCCCGAACGGGCGCGACGTGAATCGCCGTTCGGCGGTCCGGTCGCACATGGGTTCATGACGCTGTCGTTGATTCCGGCCTTGCTCGGAAAGACGGTGGCGCTTAAGCAGCGCATGGGCGTCAATTACGGACTGAATCGCGTGAGGTTTACGTCGCCGGTGCTGGTCGGCTCGCAATTGCGCGCGCAGTTTGCGGTGGCATCCGTCACCGAGGTCGACAACGCCGGCGTGCAGGTCGTGTGGAATGTGACGCTGGAGCGGCAGGGGAGTGAGCGGCCGGTATGTGTTGCGGAGTTCATCACGCGGCATTACTTCTAGCGTTTCGGCGCGTACGCGCTAGCAAATCAGCGCGAGCGGCAGTGATGCCGACTCGCGTTTTTTTATCGTTGCCGTTGCCGACGCTGATGCCTACGCCGCGTCAAAACTAACGCTTCGCGTACTGCGTCGCACCGAACAGCATTTCTTTAGCCTTATCGTCCATGAGTGGCTTGCGGGCCGATGCCAGCACTTCAACGCCGCGCACCACCGCCGGACGTGCGGCAATCTCCTCATGCCAGCGTTTCACATTCGGAAGCGCATCGAGTTCGACGCCCTGGTTTTGCCACGAGCGCGTCCACGGAAACGCGGCGATATCCGCGATCGTATAGTCGTTGCCGGCCAGATATCGCGTCTTGCCGAGTTGTGTTTCCATCACGCCATAGAGGCGCCGCGTCTCGTTCGTATAGCGATTGATCGCGTATTCGATCGGGTCCGGCGCGTAGATGCGAAAGTGATGCGTTTGCCCAAGCATCGGACCCAAGCCGCCCATCTGGAACATCAGCCATTGCAGTGTTGCATAGCGTGCGATCGGATCGGTCGGCAGGAATTTGCCGGTTTTTTCGGCGAGATAAATCAGAATCGCGCCCGATTCGAATAGCGCGAACGGCTTGCCATCGGCGCCTTTGGGACCCTCGGAATCGACGATTGCCGGAATCTTGTTGTTCGGGCTGATAGTCAGGAACTCAGGTTTGAACTGGTCACCTGCGCCGATATCCACGCCGTGCGCGGCGTACGCGAGCCCCGTTTCCTCGAGCATGATGTGAACCTTGTGGCCGTTCGGGGTTGCCCAGCTATAGACGTCGATCATCGTGGCTCCGTTGTTTCGTGAAAGCGGCGCCGCAGAGGGCGCCGCAATTGACGAAAATTAAAGCACAGATCGAACGATGCTGCTGGCCGTGACGCCGGCTACTGCCCCAACCTCGATTTCAAACCCGCGTAATCGGCGTCTCGACGCGAGCCGCCGCGCCGGCATCCATATGGCGCGCCAGTTCGAGTTTCGCGATCGCATTGCGGTGCACTTCGTCGGGGCCATCGGCAAAGCGCAACGTTCGGGCGCATGCATACGCATACGCCAGCGGAAAATCGTCACTGACACCGCCGCCGCCGTGTGCCTGAATCGCCCAGTCGATGACCTGGCACGCCATATTTGGTGCGACCACCTTGATCATCGCGATTTCGCCGCGTGCGCCTTTGTTGCCGAGCGTGTCCATCATGTACGCGGTCTTCAATGTCAACAGACGCGCTTGCTCGATCATGCAGCGTGCTTCGGCAAGACGCTCCTGCGTGACGCCCTGCGCAGCGACGGGTTTGCCGAACGCCACGCGTTGCAGCGAGCGCTTCGCCATCAATTCAATCGCGCGTTCAGCGAGACCGATCAAACGCATGCAGTGGTGGATGCGTCCCGGTCCGAGGCGGCCTTGCGCAATCTCGAAGCCGCGTCCTTCACCGAGCAGCATGTTGGAGGCCGGCACGCGCACGTTTTCGAGCGTGATTTCCATGTGGCCGTGCGGCGCGTCGTCGTAGCCGAATACAGTGAGAGGGCGGTGCACAGTGATGCCGGTCGCGTCGGCGGGTACCAGAATCATCGACTGCTGCTGATGGCGTGGCGCCTCAGAGTCGGTCTTGCCCATCACGATGTACACCTTGCAGCGCGGATCGCCCGCACCGGAAGACCACCACTTGTGGCCGTTGATCACGTAGTAATCGCCATCGCGCACGATACTCGTCTGGATGTTGGTCGCATCCGACGACGCCACGTCCGGCTCGGTCATCAGAAACGCCGAGCGGATCTGGCCTTGCAACAACGGTTCGAGCCACTCGCGTTTGTTGTCGTCGCTGCCGTAGCGCTCGATCGTTTCCATGTTGCCGGTGTCGGGCGCGTTGCAGTTGAATACTTCCGGTGCCCAGGGCACCCGGCCCATGATCTCGCACAGCGGTGCGTATTCGAGATTCGTCAGGCCGGCGCCGCGTACGGATTCAGGCAGGAACAGATTCCACAAGCCGGCGTCGCGCGCCTTCTGTTTCAGTTGTTCGATCAGCTCGGTCGGCAACCACGCGTTGCCGTTCTGGCGATTGCGCGCGATTTCGGCGTAGAACGCTTGCTCGTTCGGATAAATGTGCTCGTCGAAGAAGGCGAGCAGTTTCTCGCGCAGCGCCTGAACCTTCGGGGTGTAATCGAAATTCATGTATGACCTCGCGGATGACGGATGACAGATGACGTTTGATCGGGAGCGCAACTCGGTACGCGGATTTCGGTTAGCGGACCTTTTGTGCGTAGCGCCAGGCGAGTTCGGCCATCGGCTTCGCGCGACGACCGGCGTCGAGCGCCTGGGCGCTGGCCGCAGTGCCGTCGACGACGCGCTTCATGATCCCTTGCAGGATCGCGGCGATACGGAACATGTTGTACGCCAGATAGAAATTCCAGTCGCCGTGAATTTCGAAGCCGGTACGTTTGCAATAGCGCTCGACGTACTGTGCTTCGTCGGGAATGCCGAGTGCTGCCCAATCGAGCCCTGCAATGCCACGGAACTGCTTCGGATCCACGTGCCACGCCATGCAGTGATAGGCGAAGTCGGCGAGCGGATCGCCGAGCGTCGACAGTTCCCAGTCTAGTACGGCGAGTACGCGCGGCTCGTTGGGATGGAAGATCAGATTGTCGAGCCGGTAGTCGCCATGTACGACCGACGCGCGCTCGCTCGTTTCGGCCGGCATATGCTGCGGCAGCCATTCGATCAGACGCTGCATGGCATCAATGGGCTCGGTTTCGGACGCAATGTACTGCTTGCTCCAGCGGCCGATCTGGCGTGCGAAGTAGTTACCCGGTTTGCCGTAGCCGGCAAGACCGACTGCCGTCACGTCGACGCTATGCAACGCGGCGATCACGCGATTCATTTCGTCGTAAATCGCCGTGCGTTCCGCAGGCGCCATGCCGGGCAAAGACTGATCCCACAACACGCGGCCTTCGACGAACTCCATCACGTAGAACGCCCGGCCGATCACGCTTTCGTCCTCGCACAAGGCGAGCATTTTCGCGACCGGTACGTCGGTGTCGGCAAGCGCATGCATCACGCGGTATTCGCGTTCGACGGCGTGCGCAGAAGGCAGCAACTTCGCAGCCGGCCCAGGCTTGGCGCGCATCACATACGAGCGCGACGGCGTGACCAGTTTGAACGTGGGGTTGGACTGACCGCCGGCGAATTGTTCCAACGTGAGCGGTCCGGAAAATCCGTCGACATGCTGGGCTAGCCACGCCGCGAGCACGTCGCTGTCGAAGCGTTGCCGCTCGTTGACCGGACGTGTGCCCTCGAAAGCCGAGTAATCGGGTTTGTGTTCTGGTTCGCCAGTCTGTGTGGCTTGCACCATATGTCTCCTCCAGTTCGGTTCAGCTACGCTTGTATTGAATGAATTGTGCGTAGAGCATTTCCATCGTCGTATTGCGGACGTCGCGATGCAGCGGCGACGGCGGTGAATAGTTGATTATGCGCAGCACCCAGTCGCGCGGCGCGGCGCCGACGTCGAGCGCGTTGATACAACCGGTGGCCTGCGCCAGATGGCCAAAGAACGTGCGGCCGCCGGCAGTGAGCGCGTGCGACAGAATCGCTCGGTTCACACCGCCGTGCAGCACAAGCAGCACGGTGTCCCACGATGTGTCCTCACGCAACGCCGCCACTGCGGGCAACACGCGATCGAATAACGCGCCGATGGTTTCGCCGTCGAGAAAGCGCGTGCTTTCCGGCACGATGCCGTCGAACACGCCGAGAAATGCGGCTTCGATATCTTGCAGCGGAATGTTGCTGAGCTTGCCGCCGCGGATTTCCTGCCATGCAGGCTCGATTTCGAGTTCGATCTGCTGGCCCGTCCCGGCCAGCACGCGCTGCGCGGTTTCGACCGTGCGCGGCAAACCGCTCACGATCACCCGATCGAACCGGACTTGCTGCTCGGCGAACACGCGGCCTGCCGCGCTCGCCTGCTCGCGGCCGTTGGCGTTCAACGGTACGGTATCAGGATCGATCGCGCGGCCGGAGTCGTCGAAGTAGGTCACGTCGCCGTGACGCATCAGGAAGATGCGGCGGCGTTTGGGGAGTTGAAATTCAGGCATTGTCACTTCGTTCACTTATAGACCGGAGCGCGTTTTTCGAGGAACGCGGAAATCCCTTCAAGGCCTTCGCGGTGATGCAGCGACGCGACAAAATTGTCGCGCTCGGCAACCAGGTGCTCAGCGAGCGGCTGCGTGCCTGCCGCGCCGATCAATCCCTTGATGCGCGCGACCGAATTCGGCGAAATCTTGCCAAGCTCGTCGGCCCAAGCGACAGCGGCATCGCGCACCGTGCCGGTTTTCGCCAGTTTGTTGACGACGCCGAGATCGTGCAGACGCGGGGCGCCGATCGGTTTGCCTTCGATCAGCACCTCGGTTGCCAGGTGACGCGGCAACGCTTGCGCGAGAAACCACGAGCCGCCGCCATCCGGTGTCAGGCCGACACGCGCGTAGGACATCACGAATTTGGCGTCTTCCGCGGCGACGATCAGATCGCACGCGAGCGCCAGCGAAAAGCCCGCACCGGCGGCGGCTCCGTCAACGGCGGCGATCACCGGCTTGGAAGACAGGCGCAGCGCCGAAATCCATTCGCCGAGCAGGTCGATGCTCCCGGCCTGCACCGAGGGATCTTTCGCGCGGTTTTCCAGCAATCGGTTCAGATTGCCGCCGGCACAGAAAAAGTTGTCCGCGCCGGTAATCACGACGGCGCGGATCGACGGATCGCGCTCCACCGAGTCGAGCGCTTCGATGCCCGCGGCGTACATGTCCGGATGCAACGCGTTGCGTGCGCCGGGGTTCGACAGTGTGAGGACTAGTGTCGATTCGCTTTCGGTCGGGCGCGAGGTCAGCAGTTCGGCGCTCATTGTCGTGTCTCCGTTTGGGTATCCGCAGCGTCGCGTTGCGTCAGCGACAGGCCAAGTTGCGCTCGCCGTGCAAGCCAGGGCGACGGACGATAGCGCGGGTCGCCGAGCACGCTGAAGATGTTGCGCAAGATCGTGAGGATTGTTTTCGCGCCGAGCGCGTCGCCGAGTGCAAGCGGTCCGCGCGGGTAGCCGAGGCCGAGCGTCACGGCGAGATCGATATCGTCCGGCGTTGCGATCTGCTTTTGCGCGATATCGCAGCCGATGTTGACAATCGTCGCCACCACGCGTTGTGCGACAAAGCCAGTCGAGTCGTGGATCACAGTGACCGGAATGCCATCGGCAGCGAATAGGGCGTGCGCGGTATCGCGTGCGGCGCGGCTGGTGGCGGGTGTCGTCATCAGCGTGCGGCGCTGCGCGGTGACCAGCGGGAATAGGGCGTCGAGCGCGACGACGCGGCTTGCATCGAGCGCTTCGTCGACCGCGGCAGTGGTCGCGTCATGGCCGAACGGTGTGACGACGATCAGCGAATCCGCGGCGGGCGTAGCGCCTTCGTCGAGCTTCACGCCGGCTTTGGCGATGAGTTGCACGACGGCTTCATGCGCTTGCGGATAACGCTTGCTGACCCATACGCGTTGCGGCAGTTCAGACGGCGCGGGCGCTTCGGCGGGCACTTGCTGCTTGCCGTTTTCGTAGCGATAAAAACCTTCGCCCGTCTTGCGGCCGATCAATCCACCCGCGAGCCGCGTGCCCGTGATCGGCGAGGGGGTGAAGCGTGGTTCTTCATAAAACTGGTGGTAGATCGATTCCATCACCGGATGCGAGACGTCTAGCGCGGTCAGATCGAGCAGTTCGAACGGCCCGAGGCGAAAGCCTGCCTGCTCGCGCATGATGCGGTCGATGTCAGCGAAGCTCGCAACGCCTTCACCCGCCACGCGCAAGCCCTCTGTATTCATGCCGCGGCCGGCGTGATTGACGATGAACCCGGGCATGTCTTTCGCGCGTACCGGCGTGTGGCCCATGCGGCGCGCGAGATCCATCAGCGCGTCGCCGGCGGCGGGGTCGCCGCGCAGGCCGTCGATCACTTCGACGACCTTCATCAACGGGACTGGATTGAAGAAATGGTAGCCGGCCACGCGCGACGGATTCGTGCATCCCGCGGCAATCGCGGTGATCGACAACGACGATGTATTCGACGCCAGCACACAACGCCCGCTTACCACGGTTTCGAGTTCGCGGAAGAGGGCCTGCTTCACGTCGAGCTTTTCGACGATCGCCTCGACGACCAGATCGCAATCGGCCAGATCGCCGATGGCCTGCGCGGCGCTCACGTTCGCCAAAGCGGCGAGCGAGCGGGCCTGGTCGAGCTTGCCTTTAGCGGTCAATTTGGCGAAAGTCTCGGCAAGGTAGTCACGCGCGGCGCCGATCGCGGTAGGGTTCGTATCGTACAGCCGCACGGTGAGGCCCGCCAGCGCGGCAATCTGGGCAATGCCGCGGCCCATTGCACCGGTTCCGACAATGCCGATAGTCTCGATGCTGAAATTGCGAGAGGTCATTGTGATGCTCGGCTCCATGATTATTTTAGAATAGCACGATCGTGCAATTTACTGGATGATTGATCGAAGGCCGCTGCTTTGATTGTGACGAGCGGTCTCAAACAACCCGAAGGAAGGAGACACCCGATGATCAAGCTGTGCGGTTTCGCGCTTTCTAACTATTACAACAAAGTGAAGTTCGTGCTCCTCGAACACGGTATTCCGTTTGAGGAAGTGTCCGTGCTGCCGAGCCAGGAAGAGACCATGCTCGGCCATTCCCCGCTCGGCAAAGTGCCGTATATCCAGACCGAACATGGCGATCTGTGCGAATCGCAAAGCATCGTCGAGTATCTGGCCGCGCGATTTCCCGACAAGGCGATTTTTTCCGCCGACCCATGGGAGGCGGCCAAGGAGCGGGAACTGATCATGTTCATCGACGTGCATCTCGAACTGACCGCGCGCAATCTCTACAAAGAGGCGTTCTTTGGCGGCACCGTGACCGAGGCGACCAAGGGGCGTGTCGAGAAACTGCTCGCGCATCACATCGCCGGCTTCAAGCGGATTGCGAAGTTCGGGCCGTATTTGCGCGGCGAGCGTTTCAGTGTTGCCGACGCGGCAGGTTACGTGAGCTTGCCGCTGGTGGGCATGGCGACGCAGACCATCTACGGCCGCGATTTTCTGCTCGACGCCGGCGTGGACTGGAAAAGCTATGTGAAGATGATCAACGCACGGCCTGCTGCGCAGCGCGTGACGGAAGACCGTCAGGCGTATATCGCGGCGTCGCGCGCCGCCTGACGGCCGGTGGCGCAGATGGAATGAACCCGGACGTTCGACACACGCCCGAGCTGCTGCGCGCGATGGCGAGGAACGTGGGCTCGTTCGCGGCATCGCGAGGGGCATCCTAGAGCCGCGCCAGCCGCTCGAGCGCGGAGGCGAGCGTGCCTTCCTGCTTGGCAAAGCAGAAGCGCACCACGCCCGATTCATGCGCCTCGTGATAGAACGCCGACACTGGAATCGCCGCCACGCCGATCTCGCCGGTCAGCCATTGCGCGAATTCGGCTTCGGGCAAATCGCTGATCGCCGAATAGTCGACGCACTGAAAGTACGTGCCCGTGCACGGCAGCAGCCTGAAGCGGGAGTTCGCGAGGCCGGCGCGGAAGAAGTCGCGTTTCTTCTGATAAAACGCGGGCAGATCGAGATACGGTGCCGGGTCGTTCATGTACTCCGCAAGGCCGATCTGCATGGGCGTGTTGACCGTGAACACGTTGAACTGGTGCACCTTGCGGAATTCAGCTGTGAGCGCGGCGGGTGCGGCGACGTAGCCGACTTTCCAGCCGGTGACGTGATAGGTCTTGCCGAAGCTCGACACCACGAAACTGCGCTGCGCCAGTTCGGGATAACGCGCGACGCTTTCGTGCGGCGCGCCGTCGTACACCATGTGTTCATAGACTTCGTCGGACAAAATCAGCACGTTGGTGCCGCGCACGATTTCTTCGAGCTTGCGCATGTCTTCGGCGCGCCAGACTGTGCCGGTCGGGTTGTGGGGCGTGTTGATCAGCAGGAGTCGCGTTTTCGGCGTGATCGCGGCGGCGAGCTTGTCGAAGGGGATTTTGTAGTCGGGCGCGTCCAGCGTGACGAAAACCGGCTTGCCGCCGGCCAGTTCGATCGACGGCAGGTAGCTGTCGTAGTTCGGCTCGACCACGATGACTTCGTCGCCCGGATGCACCGTGCAGAGAATCGCGGTCAGCAGCGCCTGGGTGGCCCCGGCCGTCACGGTGATCTCGCTGGTGGCATCGTAGCGGCGGCCATACAGGTTCGCAATCTTGTCCGAGATCGCCTGGCGCAGTGGCGCTGCGCCTGCCATCGGCGGATATTGATTGTGGCCGTCGCGCATCGCGTTCGCGACCGCGTCGACAATGCGGGGATCGCAGCCGAAGTCGGGAAAGCCCTGGCCGAGATTCACCGCCCCTTTTTCGGCGGCGAGCGCGCTCATCACGGTGAAAATCGTCGTGCCGACATCCGGCAGGCGCGATGGAAACGAGGGACTCATGGGCGTTTCGTGCGGTGCATTCATGGCGCTGTCCGGAGCGTGGGCGGGTGGTGGTGAAAGACGTCGTTTAAACGGGCGAAGCCTGATTGTAGGGAATCGCGGCGCCGTGTGCGCGCAGTCGGCCCGACATTGGCCATCCGGCCAGGGGTCATACCGGCGCGGGCTCGTCCGCAATTGTCATATAGGCGCTGACGAACGGCGCCGGCTGCGCAATCTGGAAACCGAAGTCACGCGCAATCCGCTTGGCGAGCTTCAACACCGCACGATCTTTCGACACCAGCCAGTCAGCCTGCGCGGCGTGGGCGAGCTCGAGAAATTTCTGGTCGTCGCGGTCTTTGCATTTGGGCAAAGGCCTGCCATCTTCCGCCGGCGCCGCGGGTTCGACCAGCTGCGCGAGCCGCGCGACGACGGCAAGCGCGGTCGCCTTGTCGACATTTCGATGCACGAATTGCGGATAGTCGAGCACGTAGGCGAGTTCGGCGAGACAGCGCGCGTCGATCAGCGCAGCCAGCGCACCGCTTTCGAGCGCGGCGCGGATCGGCCGCGTGTGCGGATCGTCGAACACGAGAATATCGATCCACACATTGGAATCGAGGACAACGCGCAAAGCGCCGTGTGAGGCATGGGAACCGGGCATTCGTTACAATCTGGCTTTCGTCTTTGACCGCCAGGCACGGCGTGCCTGCAAGCCTCTATGATAATCGTTCTGTCGCCGGCGAAATCGCTCGACTACGAAACCCCTCCGCACGTCAAAAAGCACACGATCCCCGATTTCGTCGACGACGCGGCCGAATTGATCGGCGGATTGCGCCGTTTGTCGCCACAGCAGATCGGCTCGTTGATGAGCATCTCCGATCAGCTTGCGCACCTCAATTTCCAGCGTTACGCGGACTGGTCGCCGACCTTCGGCACGCACAACGCCAAGCAGGCGGTACTCGCGTTCAATGGCGACGTGTACGAAGGCTTCAACGCGAAGACGTTGTCGTCGGCGGATCTGGATTACGCGCAGCGCCACGTGCGAGTGCTTTCCGGCCTCTACGGATTGCTGCGCCCGCTCGATCTGTTGCAGCCGTACCGGCTCGAAATGGGTACGCGCTTTGCCAACACGCGCGGCAAGGATCTTTACGCATTCTGGGGCGAGCGGATCACGCAGGCCTTGAACGCGCAATTGAAGAAGAACGCTGTCGCGTCGCGCGTGCTGGTCAACTGCGCTTCGGGTGAGTACTTCAAGTCGGTCAAGCCCAAGCTGCTCGACGCGCCCATCGTCACGCCGGTGTTCGAAGACTGGAAGGGCGGCCGCTACAAGATCATCAGCTTCCATGCAAAGCGCGCGCGCGGCCTGATGGCGCGCTACGCGGTCGAAAACCGCCTCGACAAGCCCGAGCAGTTGAAGGACTTCGATTACGAGGGCTACGCGTTCGACGCCGAAGCCTCGAACGATTCCACTTACGTATTCCGCCGCCGCATCGCTGACTAAGCGATTGCCGCACACACAAGCAGGGAACAACATCATGACGTTATCGATTACGAGCAACTTCGACGCAGGTGCGATCGAAGTGCTGTCTTGCGAAGACGCTGGCAATATCCGTCTACGCGTGCGGCCCGACAGTCACGCCGAATTCGCGCAGTGGTTTTATTTCAGGTTGTCCGGCGCGGCAGGCGAGCGTTGCGTGATGAGTTTCGAAAATGCCGCGGCGTGCGCCTTCGCCGAAGGCTGGCGCGACTATCAGGCGGTGGCCAGCTATGACCGCGTGAACTGGTTCCGCGTGCCGACTTCCTACGACGGCCGCGTGCTGACGATCGACCACACGCCGGATTTCGATCGCGTTTACTACGCGTATTTCGAGCCGTATAGCGAGGAACGTCACTCGGAGTTTCTAGGCGCGGTTCAGCAGATGCCGCAGGCCACGCTCACAGAATTGGGCCGGACTGTCGAAGGCCGGCCGATGTCGCTGCTGACGCTGGGCACGCCGCAAACCGGTGACACGCCCAAGAAGAAGATCTGGCTGATCGCGCGCCAGCATCCTGGCGAGACGATGGCCGAATGGTTTATCGAAGGTCTCGTAAAACGCCTCGCGGGTTGGGGCGATTGGGCGGGTGATCCGGTCGCGCGCAAGCTCTACGATCACGCGGTGTTCTATATCGTGCCGAACATGAATCCGGACGGTAGCGTGCACGGCAATTTGCGCACCAACGCGGCCGGTGCGAACCTGAATCGCGAGTGGATGGCGCCGGACGCCGCGCGCAGTCCCGAGGTGCTGGTGGTGCGTGATGCAATTCACGCGACCGGTTGCGATCTCTTTTTCGATATCCACGGCGACGAGGCACTCCCGTACGTGTTCGTGGCCGGCTCCGAAATGCTGCCGGGTTTCACCGAGCGGCAGGGGCAGGAGCAGAAGGCGTTCATTGAAGCGTTCAAGCATGCGAGTCCGGACTTCCAGGACAAACATGGCTACGCCGCGAGCAAGTATCGCGAGGACGCGCTCAAGCTGGCTTCGAAGTACATCGGCAACGAATTCGGCTGTCTGTCGTTGACGCTGGAGATGCCGTTCAAGGACAACGCCAATCTGCCTGACGAGCGGGTGGGGTGGAACGGCGAACGCAGCGCGTCGCTGGGCGCCGCGATGCTGCAGGCGATTTTGCGGCACGTGGAGACGTTCGCCTAACAGGACGCTCAATAAAGAAACGGGGCACACACTCTGGAAGTGTGTGCCCCGATTTTTGTTGAGTGCCGGCATGGGCATGGCCCGTGGTGCGGGCTGCTTGACTCGGCTGCGGGGCTTGCCCGTTATTGATGCTTTTTCGCCGGTGCCTTCTTCGTGGCCGATTTGCTCGAAGACTTGCTGGAAGTCGCTCTCGAAGATTTGCCCGAGCTTGCCTTCGAAGACTTTCCGGTCGCTTTCTTCGTGGTCTTGCCGCTTCCCGAGTGCTTGCCCTTCACACTTTTATGCTTTCCCGACGACGCTCGCGACCCCGTAGACCCGGAGCTATGCGCACGGGCCGGCGGCACCGGATCGTTCCAGCTGAACGCCAGCATCTGGGTGCCGACGTAGCCGCAGCGGAACTTGAGATCGGCGGGGTCTCCGCCGCCGCTCTGGCGGACACCAAGACCCTCGACGGTAACGATGTTGTCTACCTTGACGCGCTGCTTGCCCTCGTCGAACGAGTCGTTCCAGGGCGTGACCGACGCATGCGCGCTGTCGAAAGAACTAGGTGGAAACTCGACATGATCGAAGGCAGTCGATGTGCTTGCAACAAAATTGCCATGCGCGGCGCAGTCCGCGACTAGCGGGTCTGCATGCATGTCATTGACAAATTTGTTGACGAGATCGTTGTGCTGTTCGAGTTGATCGGCGAATGCGGGAGCAGTGCAGATGAGCGAGAGACCCGCTGCAAATGTTGCTAACAAGCCGACCACCCGCAGCAATCGGCGCGGTACGTTGGTGCGATCCATCTAGTTCTTCGTTAGGCGCTAATAAGACATAAGGCACGTAAGATGCCTGGCGAGAGGGATGAGTTCAATCCTGACACAAATATTTTGTCCCGTCGTGGTGCCTGAGCTCAGGCGTGCATGTGTCCAGATGGCCGATTGCCGCGGAAAACGTGCTCGACGCCGTGCCCGTGTCAGGTGCGTGGTCCGCCCAATCGATATCGACGCACATCATAAGTGGTGACCCACGCCGGGCGGTAGACTGCGATCAACGCGGTCGACATGCCCGTGAACCAGGCCTCGCCGGTGGCTAGCAGAAGTACGCTGAGCGCGTAGCCGGCCGGCACCACCGTCATTGAACCGTCAGCGAGCGCGATGTGAATGCCGAGCGCCGCAGTCGCCGTGAGCGATACGGCAATCGCGGGTGAGACAAAACCCTGGCCGAAGATAAACATGAAGAGGTTGCGCGGCAGCCACGCAATGCTGGCGCGCTGAATCAAGGTTGAGATGCCGACAGGCAACGCACCGAACACGAGGAAAGTCAGCGCGATGCCCTGCCAAGGGGCGTCGAAGACGACAGCGGCAAGACCGGTGACTATCGCCATTGCTATCAGCGCCAGTGCCCAATCGAATAAGGTGACGACCAGCGTGGCGCCGAGCAGATGCATGACGGTGCCGTCGTCGAGCCAAGCGTTGCTCGCCCACAGCACCGACACCGCGACGATGATCGCGAGCCAGACATGCTGAAGTGTGCCGTCCTGAAGTCGTTTGAAAGGATTTTTCCACAGCGCGAGCGCGACCACTATCGCAGTGGCGATCCAGCCACCGACAGCGACCCAGAACGGAAGCGGTGTGTAGAGGAAACCCATGTATCTCATATTACTCGTTGGACGAGAAAAGGTGTGAGCGGATTCCATGCCAGCCGGCGCGAACGCTGCCGGAAAGTGCGCGTTCCGATTCTGGCGCGCGCGCCGGCGGACATCATTTGGAACCTGGCTTAACTGGCTCCGACGGCGGCCCGGCTGGAACCTCGCCATAAGGCGTACTCGGCTCGGCCGCCATTGGCAGTGTGTCGACCGTGTCGTTACACGGCAACGGATACTGGAAGCGCCGCCCCGTGTGGCGCCGCAACGGCACCACCCCGGCCTGCCCCATTACAGGATGAACCGGACCTACGCCATCGTTGCGCAGTACTTGCAAATGGACCGACAGCCAACCGTTGTATAGCGCGACCGCAGCAGCGCGATTAGGCGCTCCGAGTTGCTGAAATATGCTGGTCAGATGGATCTTGACCGTGCCTTCACTGATGCCGAGCGTGCGCGCGATCATCTTGTTGGTGCTGCCCATATGGACGCAGCGCATGATCTGCTCCTGGCGCGGCGACAAGCCGTTGGAAAGTTTTACGCGGCGCGGTGGAGGGCTCTTCTCATCGAATGGCCGGATGGTGGCATCCGGCGGCAGCGGCGGACTGAGCGCCAACGCTCCGGCCGGCACATAGTGGCCGCCCAGCAGTACCATCTCGAAAGCGCGCACGATCAGGGACGGGTCGGTTTCGCGCGGCACCACACCGAGCACGCCTTCGTCCATAAGATTTCGTACGGCAGTTGGCGAGACTTCGTCGGCCAGCACGGCTATGCGCAGGTCTGGGTAGCGGCTGAGCAGATGACGGGTATCCGCGACCGACATCCAGTCCTGCCAATCGATCACGAGCAAGTCGGGACGCTGACGCTTGAGCGTGCGTTCAACCTGACGCCAATCTTGTGCTTCATTAAAACGCGCCAGCCGGTCGATTTGCCGCAGTAGTGCTTTGAGCCCATCGCGTCGTTCCGCGTTTGAGTTAAGTATTGAGAATCGCATGCCATGTCTCCAGATGAATCGGGCGAAGTGACGCGATGCAGGCGCCCGGCGAAGGAGCCGAAGGCGTCACGATGCGTCACCGGCCCTATGATGACAAATTCCCTGCAACTTGACGGCCTGTCCAAAAGGCATAAGAGGAATGACATAAAAAAAGCCCCGCGCGAGGCGGGGCTTTCCGATTTCGACAGTGCGGCGCAATGGCGCCCGCGCCGATGGGTCAATGGAAATGCGGCTGCGCGGGCTCCGCGTCCTCAGGCATTTCGGCGTGGACGATTTCGCCGAGCGGGTCGGCATAGAGCGGGACGCCACAGTCATCGCAATATTCCGGCTCGAAACGGCCCGCGTGGCGGCGTACGTCTGTCACGCCGGTTTCCTTGAGCAGCGCGACGATTTCTTCGAGCGGGTCGTCCGACGCGGCGCTCTCTTGCGGTTCTTCATCGATGCCCGGCTCGCCGTTCTCGCGGCCGTAAAGTGGCCATACGACGCCGTAGATCACATCATTGCTGCCCCGGCGCGTGAAGCCGACGCGGTATTCGTCGATACGGCGCTCGCCGAAGCCCGCGACAACCGCGCGCAACTCCTGCGGCGCCGCGCCGATCGTGTCGAGCAGATAGCGCACTGCGGTGCGTACCGTGTGAGGGCGCACGCATTCGTCGGCGTCACGGCACGCCGAATAATAGGCATCCGGCAGCAGACACTCGAACTCACATCCGGGCAGCACCAGCGACAAATTGGCGCCCCCTTGCGTTGCCCATTGTTCGAGGCATTGCCCGCGCTCGATCCGATTGCCGTGTTCTTCTTCCTGCCAGCGAAATGCCGGCTCTCCTACCGGCGCCGCAACCACGGCGAGGAGGAAGCGCGGGTCGGCCAGAATTGGTGAAGTTTCCGGCAGTTCGCCGAAATTGAGCTTGACGTTGCCGCCGGCCATTGCTGCCTGAGCGAGCTGCTGGGCAATGCGCCAGGTTTCGACGTGGTGACGCGGCAGCTGATCGATGCTGTACAGAAACGGCACCATGGCGACACGCGTATTGGCCGCGAGTACGTGCGCCTGCAGATGCGCGCGCAGCGCGTCGGCTGCGTCGGCTTTGAGTGGCCCGGATGGAATCATGTAGCGAGTCCAGGCCAGCACCGGCGCGGCGATCAGCAACGCTTCATAGGGAGTGCCTTCATGTTCGACGATGAACGACTCGCTGTGGGTTTCCGCCATGTCGGCGAGTGCGCCGTAAGCATCGGGATGATTTTGCTGCAGATGATCGAGCGCGGCGTCCAGCGTAGTCTGGTTGGCGTTGCGGACGATTTTGGCCAGCAGCGCATCGAGCTTCGCTTCCCAGAAGCGGTCTTCGGTGCGGCTGCCCGACGCGAAAAGCGCGAGCGAAAGACCGACAAGTTTGTCGGCATCGGGGGGGAGACGTTTGGCGATTCGCGAGCGCATAAATCCGGAATTTGGGGTGCACAGAACCTTATATTCTAGTCTTTTCTACGACGCCATATTATTTGGTCAGCAATGCCGGATGGATTAAGACGTTTCCACATGGAAAAATCAGCCCCTTTCGGGCGCCTCCAGCGCGTTGCATGGCGGCTTGGCTGGATGGTATAAGACGTCCCCGGGAGCGTAACTCGCTTCTATACTGGCAGCCTTTAGAGGGTGCCTGGCAAGCGTATGTTTATCCGTCGTCGGGGTCTGGCACAACAGGAGATTTTTAGTGAAATCGGACCAACTGATTGAACGTCTCGCCGCTGTGTTTGCGTTGATCATATTGGTAGGCGGCTCATTGCTGGTGCTGGCGCCTTTTACGACCGCGCTGCTGTGGGGCGCCATTCTCAGCTATAGCTCGTGGGGCTTGTATCGTCGACTGACTGCGGCAGTCGGCGGCCGGCGCAAGCTAGCCGCGACGTTGATCGTGCTCATCATTCTGGTTGTGGTGCTTGGACCGTTTGTCTATGCGGGCTTTGCTTTCGGCGCGCACGTTCACGACATCGTCGCGTTGGTGGGGCGGCTCTTCGACGCCGGCTTGCCGGATTTGCCGCCGTGGGTTGGGCGAATCCCGCTGGTTGGTTCGAGCATCGAGACATTTTGGGGGAGTGTAACGAGCAGCAACTCTGAACTGATCGCGCAAACGCGTGCGCTCGCGGCGCCGGCCGGCAAGTGGATTCTGGCGGCTGCGATTGCCGTTACGCACGGTCTGGGTTTGTTGGCGCTGAGCATAGTGCTGGCGTTCTTCTTTTATACCGGAGGGGAGGGCGCGGCGGCCTGGCTGAGGGCGGGCATGCGGCGCATCGCCGGCGAACGCGCCGATTACTTGCTGGCGCTGGCGGGCAGTACGGTGAAGGGCGTGGTCTACGGGATTCTCGGCACGGCGCTTGTGCAAGGCATTCTTGCCGGCTTTGGTTGCTGGATTGCGGGCGTGCCGGCGCCGGCGCTGCTTGGGCTGGCCACTTTTTTCCTGTCAGTGATACCGGGCGGCCCGGTTGTTGTCTGGTTGCCCGCGGCGATCTGGCTGTATCACGGCGGGGCAACCGGCTGGGCGATTTTCCTTGTCGTATGGGGTGTGTTGGTCGTCGGCATGTCCGACAATGTCATCAAGCCGATCCTGATTGGCAAGAATAGTGACATGCCACTCATCCTGGTGATGCTGGGTATCTTGGGCGGTGCGTTTGCTTTTGGCTTCCTCGGTGTTTTTATCGGCCCGACTTTGTTGGCGGTTGCCTATACCGTGCTGCACGATTGGACAATCGGCGCTCCGGGAGCGCGCGCGTTGGCGCCCGATGTGAACGCGCCGGTTGTCGATGAACCGGGCGCATAAAAAGGCGCCTTGAAATAATTCCCGATACCGCTTGCAAGCCGCCGTCTGGCTCGCTAGAATCTCGCTCTTTCGTGCTTCGGACACCGGAGCACGGGGGCGGGAGAGCCAGCAATGGCGGGGGTTTCCGGTGCGTCGGGCAGGGTGATGAAGCTGAAGAAACCTGT